>JAFZWA010000013.1 GCA_017617525.1 Clostridiales bacterium | reverse complement strand
GGGGCTTCTTCCTGGATGATCATCAGTGCGGATGGATCCGTTGAACACGAATCGTGGATATTTTCGATCACTTTCTTAAGTGCATCAATATGTTCCTGACCAATATGGATGGAGTACCAGATCAAATCCGTTACTAAAGAAGGATCTTTCTCTTTTAGTTCCCATTCATACTGATTATATGCGATTCCATAGTCCATACACGCATCAAACGCCTTGCGGTTGACCGGAAAGCCGTCTTTGATTTTTCGGGCACAAGCCGTCTGATAATCATCCTCGAAAAGATATTTCAGAAAATCCCATGCTTCGTCTTTATACGGACAGGATCGGGAAATGGCAATGGTAGTAGCTTTATCTGCCTTGGCACCATATCCCGCGGCATTCGGATAACCGATAAAGAAAGCTTTCTTATTCCCGACGCCTTCGATATACGCAAACTGCGACAGACCGCTGAAGGAATAGTTGATAGTCACGAGCATCTCCTCGATAAACATCTGCCACTCATTGAGGACGGTTCCCGTCGGATCCTGATCATGTTCACGGTCAAGTTCTCCTTGCGATTTCGGGCTTCCGTAGGTCTTCACCATATCCAGGATCCCCGCAAATTCCGGATCCCCAAAGTTGACCGTCCGGTTATCGTAATCGAGAAAATGACTGAACGACCCGTTCATCAGCGTCTCCAGAAGATCCTTCTGCGGCACTTTGTTATACATGAGAATATCGGGTGGAAGGGTCTTACTTATTTCCCAGAATTCATCATATGTCCAGCCGGTCCGCTCACTGACATAATCACTGTTGACGAGCATGCCTGTGACCCCGAAGGTCATCGGCATCTGATAGAGTTTCCCGTTTCTTTCATATGCCCGAAAAATATTATCGTAGTAAAGGCTTCGATCTAAAGGGGAATCTCCGTCGATCATGGTATTCAGATCTAAAAGTGCACGCTCGGTATCGAACTGGGAAAAGGATCCGAAATTCAGAAGAATATCCGGCCCCTCCCCGGCTAAGATATCTAAGTATATCTGGTCCGCCAGCTTTGCCTTCTCATCGACCGTAGGCCCGAAAATAGTTCCGATCGGGGTAGATAAAGCGCTTTGCCCGGAATAGTTTTCGATCAGGATCCGCTGCTTCTTATCGGGATCCTGATTATAGACAGTAAGATATTGAAGGAAATCATAACTCACACTATCGATATATGCCAGATAGAGGATATTCTTCCCCGCATGAGGATTTTTCTCTTCCCGATGAAAGTGCTGAAGGTATATGCTGGACCTACGCCCATATATCGACATGGATTCCGAATCATACACGCTGCATGTCGTATATATGTCCTTGTCTGATGCAAAGTAAAGACTCGGAGTCGTTACCGAAATGTTCAGATTACTGTCCGTTTCACTCCAGGAAAGGACTCTCTGCGGTTCTTTTCCGCCGGGAACATCGACCTTCGAAATGCCCGTTCCGTCCGCGAAATATGCACCATCTCTGCACTGCACCAGTCTGTCTCCGGCAACCCAATCTTCCACATCAATAAGTTCCCCGATCTTTTTACCGGTAGCAGGATCGATCTCCTGCATATACAGCATCAGTTCATCCTCTTCTGAAGATGCATAGTAATTCTCAATCATCATATATGCATAATATTTGCCTTCGATCTGGATGAGCTTGTCAACTAAAAAGGGGACCGAGTCCTTACCCAGAAATTTACCATCCGCACTAAACAGCAGGATATGCCGCCAGTCAATAGTCAGCATGTTCCCGTTATCCAGAAAAAGAATGTAACCCTGCCCGGAAGAATCTCCTTCGAGTTGCAACTCGTTGACCAGTTCGCCTTCAGGAGAAACATCATAAATCACCGTCTTGCTATATTCATAGGCGACGCTTGAGATCGCCACCTTCGGATTCCCGGATGCATCTTCGCAAAGAGAGACATCACCGCCGAACCGTCCGTCAATATCAATGAAATTGATCATCTTGCCGGAAAAATCAAAAACTGCGATTCCACTTCGCTGGTAACTTGAGTACTCCTCATTCAGTTTTTCCAAATCTTCTGTTGTTAAGGACGGATCAAGGACCCGATTATCCCATCGCTTTTGCAGGTCCTCTGGCACGATGTAAGACTCGTTCAAAAGAATTAGTACACGGTCAGCATATATATGGATATCAAAAATACCGCGATGTTTCAGTTCTTTCCCTTCTTCTTCCGGAACCTCCAGATCCAGAAGGACCTCTTCGCAGCTATAGTACGGATCCGATTCCTGTACAACACGCTGTCGTTTATCCTTATTATTCTTCTTGCAACCTGAAGAAAGGACAAACGATAAACTCAAAACCAAAGCACATACACGTGACATTTTCTTATTCATAAGACCATCACCAACCCAAATCGTCTGTAGATCCATACTTCTTTTAGAAAGAGAATTCCCCTCAAAGCCGATTATAGCAAAAAAATACAGGAATACAGTATATGCTGCCGTACCCTTCGCCGATCAAAAGAACCCCCGAAGCCGGGATAAGCTTCGAGGGCCACATGGCAGTTCTTATTCTGTTTTACTGTCTTTCGTTCAGTATCGTCTGCACACGGTTATCGATTATGGCCACGACCTCATCGATCGTTTTCTGCCCCGCAAAATACGCGGCACTTTCTTCCATGACCACATTCACGATCTCGATATCGGAGTAGTAAACATAGTCTACCGAAGAGATAAAGTCTCGGACCGTCTGTGCTTCCTCTTCTGTCATCGGAGTCATCATGTCGATCGTCCAGTCTTCAGCCATATCTACATCCGAGTATGCATGCCGCCAGTATTCTTCGTGATCCTTCGGGTTCAAAAAGAAATCCAGCAAATAATCCATTGAAGAACGCAGGATCGGGAAAGAAGACAGATAGATATCATGATAATCCTCCTGACGAAGATAATACTCCTGCGTTTCAGGAGACATAAGAATCTTAATAAACTCCCAAGCGGCTTCAACATCTTTACAGTTTGAGGTGATGGAAACAGTTTCCCCCATAATGCAGGCATGTCCTCCATCTTTTGAAACAAGTCCTTTGAAGACTCCATTTTTCTCAAACTCATGATTTAATATGATCTCTTCAAGGAAGTATGCATCTATAAAGTGTCGCTCCATAACAGGTTCTCCGTAATTCCCGTTATTCCACTCTGCTTCACTCAAACAGTATTCCTTAGAAAGTCTCAGCAAGTCTTTGAATTCCTGACTTGAAAACATAGATTTATTACTATTCTCATCAACGAATGATGCTCCATCGTAACACAAACAGTTCAACAGAAATTCCTGTCCGATCTGACTAACAAAAACCCGACCGTCAGCATGGTCATCCATGTATTTCAACCAGTCACTGTATGTGGGTTCCGTTTCGAGTGCCTCGCTTGAATTATCAAATAGGACATAGTTGCACAAGTCGAAATTGTACGGGATCGAATAGAGTGCATCGCCGTTCTTCATGAGATCGATCAGATTTGTGTAATACTGATCTCTCCATGCCGCATCTTCCTTTTCCCACAGCGGAAGAATATCCTGCAGCAAACCTCCGTATTCATAGAACCGTGAAGCGAACTTCTCCCCACTGTTATCAGTATGTCGCAACAGCAGATCCGGACCGTTCCCTTCTTTGATCGATTTCCATAGATATTCAAACAATGCCTCATAATATGCATCAAAGTCGATCCAGCCATCCTGATCCAGATAGTTAAACGGATCCACGAGTTCATCATAATTCTTATACTCGATAAAACATGTAGAATTGCTGTTATTAAACTCCTGGATCGCCGATAATACGGCTTCAGAAACATAATTACCTATGGCCAGAAGTTTGGTTTTTTCTGCCCTCGGATCTGATCCCGTTTTGAACAAACTGATATTCTTGTTATTTTGTCCGCAAGTAAGGATCCTGGTGTGATCCTTAGAAACAATATACAGATCCGGAGGATAATCTGCTATATCCATTCCCGAATTGTCCCACAGAACGAGGTTTTCCCATGTCGTGGTTTCTTCATCCAGACACCAGACTCCGCCTTCACCACCATAGTACTGTCTTCCGTTATAGTAATGGATCTTCCCATATTGATTCGGCATCGCGAATTCTCCGTGGTCGATAACTTCACCAACGGCGGAATACTCTAATAACCGGTATGTTCCGGCCGTTTCGGTATGGTTCATATTTATCAGGTTATCTCCGAGCCAAATATATGATCCGGTTTCAGCATCAGGCTCTGATTTAAACTTGCAGTCACCGGAGGAAAGATCATATCCATAGCAGACAAACTCATTATGGTCGTTATAACTCATCACATAGAATAAATCGTTTCGAAATCCCAGCATATCACCTGTATGTGGAGTTTCCAGTTCGATTTTAGAACCGGATATTTTGCGATCATTTTTGTTCACCTGATAAACCCATAGTTCGCCAAGAGTCGGATACGAAACGATATATACGTTCTGATCGTCTTCGTACATGTAAGGATTATCGTACCCTAATTCAACATCGGAAAACGACCCCAATTCGATCGTATCTTCCCTGTTTCCATCAAGATCGAACTGTTCCAGATATACCATCGGAACATCTGTATCCGACATTACTAACGTCCAAATAGATGTATCGGATATCAATCCGCCAAAAACTACCAACAGAGAGTCATTGTCCGGTATAGAATAATCCAGATTCTTGCAGGAGTAATACTCCGAAGTATCCTGCCCAACCTGAAATACTATTTCAGAATTATCGGACCCGGTTCCACCACCATTTGCGGTTGAATTCTTTACGGATGAATCAGTCTTATGACATCCCGGCAAGGATGCAAAAACACCAAGCAAAACAATGCTTGCCAACACTCTTCTTTTCATTATTCCCAAATACCTCATATTATTAGGATTGCCATAATCGATATTATCAAACCCTCGTACCTTGGGCAATATTCTTCGCAAATAATCGGGCTCTTTGGGGATCAATTTTCGCACATAAAATGACCCCCGAAGCCGGGATAAGCTTCGAGGGCCACATGGCAGCTGGTTTTGAGTTGATCTCGAGATCAGTTATCTGACTGCGGGTAAAGCACTTCGTTTTCATCCGGTCCGTATGTCTTGGAATAAAGCGACTCGCCTGTGACCGCGTTGATCATGATCTTTCTGTTCTGAAGAAGACGCGTGTCATGCGGATCCATGACCGTAAAGTAAACTTCCCAGACAGGAACCAGTGTCAGTTCATGAGAAGAAAGATTCGGATCGTTTTCTTCGTACGGTTCCGGGTCGAGGACTACATACGAAAGCTCCATCATGTACACACTTACTTCCGTTTCCCAGATATGAACGAGGAACGGATTATCGGCAGACGGGATCTGGTTGCTGAAAGCAGGATCGTAGATGAGCGCTTCTCGGATCGAGTCGAGGCAGTCTCTCGGATCCACGATCGGCTGATCCTCTAAGACCGTATCCGTGATGGTATATGTATTTGTCGGGAAGCAGTATGTGCAGTCTCCGTCGATCTTGCTGTAATTCGCCTCCGGGTAGGTTTCGGAGATATTGTTTCTCAGACGGGACGGTCCGATGACGCCTTCCCACTCAAATGTATCATTGCCGCTGCAGAATGTTCGGCTTCCGGTAAGCGGAAGGCCGTCGACATATTGGGAACTCATCTGCACATATTGTACCGTCTCGATATCCTTCTCGACCGTGATCCAGTCGGAACCGTCGAAATACTCCCACGGGAAGCCGTCGATCTCATATGTCCAGCACAGAACTTCCGTTTCCGGCGGGACATCCAGCTTGGCTGCGATATCGCCACCATCTTCAAGGTCCTTCAGAGCAACAGTCTCGACATTAAGGATATTATCGACTGATTTCGCGCGGTTAGGAACAGACCACATGTCTTTTTCCCAGAACGGACCGTTTTTGTTCAGTGAACCCTTCGTCCATTTCAGCACGTCGTAGGTACTGCTGAAAGTCCATGTGTCGTCCGTCCAGTCCGGGACACTCTCGCCGTATCTCGCGCGGTAAACATTCACGGTGCTTTTGCCGTAGTCGACGACAAGAACGTCATCTACAAAAGACAGGTCAAAGTCGAAAGACTTCGGTCTGTTCATAGGTCCGCCGCCCCATCTCGGGTCTGAACCGCTGTCAAAATCTGTGGTCGCTAATGTGGAAGTATCGCTCGTATCCGAAACCGTGGTATCGTCCGTGGATGTATCCGCGAGCGATCCTGAACTCGAACTTTGGATCGAGCTTGTCTCTTCCGTCTTATCTTTATTTCTGCGACTGCATGCCGCCGTGGAAAGCAGCATGCAGAATGCGAGAGTTAATGATACGTTTTTCATGTGTCTATAGTTCATATATACCTCTGGCGGTCAATAATCCGCGCCGATTTTATTGAGAAGTTCACAGAATTCTTCTCTGTACTTGTTGTTATCTGTTCCCGATTTCGCGAGCTGGTATGCCGAATCGATCGTCGCTGTTCCTTTGTACTCGCTGTCACGGAGCACCATGGACGCTTCAATGATACCACATACGAAGTTGAAGTCTTCTCTCTTGCTGACGCCGTTATCGACGAGCGGGTATTCGATCTTGGAGCTCTCGTCAGATGTCGGAGCCTTATATCTTACGGATACGGTGCAAAGTTCGCCGGATCCTGCCTGCTCGGAAAGCGTCTGGTCCTGATACTTCAGTCCGCCTTCACCATCTGTTTCCGCGCCAGCGGGAATGATCTCGTAGCAGACCGTGACCTGTGCGCCTGCGCCGATCTCACCGCCGTCTTTTGTATCGTCGTTAAAATCACTTGCCGACATCTGTCTGTTCTCGTATCCGATCTGGCGGTATTCAGCGACTTCCGCCGGGTTGAACTCAACCTGGAACTTAACGTCCTTGGCAACGGTGACCGTGGTCTGCATCATCTTTTCACAGAGCACTCTTTCTGCTTCGTCGATGCAATCGATGTAGAAGTAGTTTCCGTTACCTGCATCCGCGATGGATTCCATATTGGCATCGCTGTAGTTACCGGAACCGAATCCGAGAACTGTCAGGAATACGCCGGACTCTTTCTTTTCCGTAATGAGATCAACAAGTCCGCCCTGACTTGTGATGCCGAGGTTCATGTCACCGTCGGATGCGATGATGACACGGTTGTTTCCGCCTTCGACGAAATTCTCTTCCGCGCAACGATATGCCGCCTCGATTCCGCCGGAACCGTTCGTGCCGCCGCTTGCGGAGATCTTATCAAGTTTCTTGCAGATCTTGTCGTAGTCATTTGAACCCTCGAGGAGAGTCTGGGAACTTCCGGAATAAGTAACGATCGAGACACGGTCGTTCGGACCGAGGTTCTGCGCGAGAAGCTTGAAGCTCTCTTTTACGAGCGGGAGTTTGTCACTGGTATCCATGGATCCCGAAGAGTCGATCAGGAATACGAAGTTGTTGCCTTCGTTCGGGATATTCATCTCGGAATTTGCCTGCATCGTCATAACAAGAAGCTTGTGCTCCTGATTCCACGGGCACTCGCCGACGGAATACTGCACGCTGAAAACGTCCTCGGCGCTGTCGACTTTGTAGTCGAAGTAATTGATCATCTCTTCTGTTCGGATCGCCGAAGAGACATTTTCCAGGCTCCAGCCGTCACGGATCATCCTTCGGAGATTACAGTAGGAGCCTGTATCAACGTCGGCCGCGAATGTCGAGAGCGGAGCGTCAGCGACTTTCACGAAACTGTTCTCTTTGATGAAATTGTATTCTTCCGTGTTGAAATCTTCTTCGGAATCCAACTCCGATTCTCTGGCCGCCTGCGCCTCTGTCGCCTCATAGTAATAATCCCCGCCGATTGCGTCCGTTACTTCAGCGATCGCGCCGTTATGCGCCTCCATATTATTGTCGCCTCGTTTCGAATCCGATTTACTACATCCCGCAGATGCCGCCATTAAAGCACCGGCCAGGAGTACTGCCATTATTTTCTTTTTCATACTTGCCACCTCCAAATGGTACGTTCGTTCTTAAGTGAAAAAGAACCCCTTATGCAAATAAGACGATGTGTTTTGGATATCTGTTGCAAAATAATAAAAAAGATCCCGATTTATTCGGGATCTTTTCGAAACATTTCGAAACATCTGAGATCTTTCTTATTTCCAGGTGTATCCTGCCTTGATGACGGTCTCGACATGGTAGCTTGCGTCGCCTAAAGCGGCGCGAAGTTTTTTGATGTGCGTATCGACCGCGCGGTCATATCCTTCGTAGTCCATGCCCCAGATCTTATCGAGGATCTGGTCGCGGCTTAAGACGATCCCTTTGTTGTCGATCAGGTACAGGAGAAGATCGTATTCCTTCGGCGCCAGAACGACTTCTTTTCCTTTGACGGAAACGTATCTTCTCGGAAGATCGATCGTGATCTCGTCGATGACGGTCTTTCCTTCTTTCACGAGAAGTCCTCTGTATCGGTTGATCAGGGCCTTGATCTTAAGGAGCAAAACCTTCGTGGAAAACGGCTTGGTGATGTATTCGTCCGCGCCGATCTCATAGCCTTCCACGATATCGTGTTCCGCGCCGAGTGCCGTCAGGAAAATGACCGGTACATCGTACTTGCTTCTAATGAACTTACAGACTTCCTTGCCGTCTTTTCCGGGCATCATGATGTCCAAAACGATCACGTCGTAGCAGTTCTTTTCGACAAGTGAATACGCGATATTGCCGTCACTTGCCGTATCAACGTCGAATCCGTTCTTCCGAAGAAAGAGCGAAACGATGTCGCGAAGTCCCTGTTCGTCTTCGGCCAATAGGATCTTGTACTTTTCTTCCATACGTCCTCTTTTCTTTGCCGGGCGCCTGCTTTTCCTTTTTCAGGAGCCTGCGGATTTCCGGCTTCTTACTTCTTTTTCTCTTTTGTCTTACCGAGCGTGAACCAGAACGACGTCATCGAGGTGCCGCTGGTGCAGCCGTATCCGGCCTTATGGGCTTCGAAGATGGTCTTGCAGAAAGCAAGTCCCAGCCCGCTGCTCTTGAGCCTGTCGGTCCTGGCTTTATCGCCTTTGTAGAACACATCCCAGACTCTCTTTACGTCTTTTTTCGGGATCTGGTCACCGTCATTGCTGACTCGGAAAGTGACTGTCCGTCCATCATCGGTCAGGCGCACACGAACCTGGGTTTTACCGTATTTCACGGCGTTGGTCAGGAAGTTTCCGATCGCGGTCTTCATCATCTCGAGATCCGCGTTGACGATATACTTCCCGTTATTTTCTTCCGGGAGAAACTCTGCCTTCAGTTGTCTTTCCGAAATGAGCGGCTTGAGCTGCTCGAAAAGCGCTTTTCCCAAGGCATAAAGATCGACTTCCTCAAGTTTCGGCTTTCTGTCGCCTTCCTCCATCTTACTTAAATTCAGGAGGTCATTGATCATCTTGGACATGTTATCCACTTCTGCCGTGAGCTTGGCGGCATACTCGGGACGGTCCTTCTCATCGATATATTCCCAGTTCTCGACATAGGCTTTCGTCACGGCAAGAGGCGTCTTTAAGTCGTGCGCGAGACTTCTCGTCATGCTCTGTCTCTGTAAGTCGTAGGACAGACGGTTTCCGTAGAGCTTTCTCATCAGGTAAATGACTGCTCCTTCGATCAGCAGAAGCGCGATGACACCGAGAATATATGTGGATAGATATTTCGAAAGCACGATCTTGACCGGGTGGAAAACATATACGCAGACTCCGCCTGCGCGTGTCTTGGCAGTATAAGAATTCGATTTCACCGAAATCGCATAAGTCGTGAATATGCTCGTT
>JAFZWA010000064.1 GCA_017617525.1 Clostridiales bacterium | reverse complement strand
TGCCGTGGCAAATGAATAATACTTTTATCATGTTCCAACTCCCCGTATTTAAGCACCTTTTGAAGGTTCAGTTCTTCTGTCCTATCGAAAACACGCTTATAATATCTTTCAAACGCTGATTTCGGTAGGAATTACTTATATCCGATCTCTTTGATCAGTTCTGATTCTTGGGTACCTTCAGGTCTGAATAGTTTCATTTTTCAATTCTTTCTTTTCTGACGATCTCTTCTTTCTTTTCTTACGATCTCTATCGCCTTATTGATTTCAGCTGATGATGCTTCAGATGAATAGAAATGAAGAAGTTTCATAAAATATCTGCACCCTCCTTCAGGGTAGAAGTAATCCTCTTGCAAGTAATCAAAAGCCTGACAGATCAAGATCAACGGTTCACGGATTGTCGCTTTACAAGACAGTGTTGCTTCTCTCCGGAGATCATAACCGAGCTCCAGTGTATCAAGTATGGAATTCGTTTTCTCGTAATGGCGGATCAGCGTCTCGACAATCTTCTTGATGATTGCTTCCTCTTCCCATTTTTCCGGACCATACTGGATACTTTGACTGAACACATGATTCGTGTCCTTGATTGTTCCATTTGCCTCCTCAAGACGCAGCAGCAGGTCATTGGACTTGTTCTCCGGCCGCATGTAGAGTTCCTCGAGGAAACTGACATACTCCTCCCGCGTAATACGTCCGACCATCCATAACAATGCTGTTATATAAAGATTTTCTTTCATTTACCTCACCAACAACGCAATCCTTAGAAATATGCCATCTTCCCCAGAAGCATTATAACATCTCCGCTCGGGCAGAAAATAAACCCGGTCAAACAGGATATACCAACAGAGCTTTTTCAACCTGAGTTTTGTGTATAATAAATACATATTCTTAGAAGAAAGCGCAAGGGAAAATGTCAGAAAAGAAGACCGTCAATGACTATATTACCAAGTTCCGTCCGGAACTGATGGGTCTTGCTATACTCTGGATCGTTTGGTTCCATTCATCCCTGTCTCCTGCGATCTTCCCTTGGAGACCTGTTTCCGTGTGCTTTTTGTTTATAAAAGCCATCGGTTATTGCGGAGCTGACATATTCCTCTTTTTGAGCGGATACGGCATCGCGCGATCTCTTACCCGTAACAGCACTTCTCAGTTCGCGAAAAATCGCGCAAAAAAGATCCTTCCGATCTGGCTTTCATATCTGCCTGTTTTTCTTATCCTTGTCACATGCTTTTTCAACGTCACCCCGACGATAACGGAGATCCTCGGGCATATCACATTTACCGGTTTTTGGCTGGAAATGAGCTATCAGGGGAACTGGTATGTGTTTACGATCGTGCTTTTCTACCTGCTTTCTCCGATGCTTTATCTGCTTTTCAAAAAGGCCCGCGTCAAGTCTCGCGTGTGCATGATCTTGATGTGTATCGCCTTTTTGATCTCCTTTCTTTTCTTCGGAAAGACGGCACTCATCGCTTTTTCCCGCCTGCCGATCTATATCTTCGGAATGTATGTTTTTATGGACAAAAAGGATGTATCCGTAGGAACGGGACATATCCTCATCTGTCTGATGTCCTTGATTACGGGAGTGGTTGCCTTGTATCTGTTTATGTACTTCTTCCCTTCCTATCTATGGACCTTTGGCCTTTGGTGGTATCCATCCATTCTGATCGCGCCGGCGCTGACGATCCTCCTGACAGTGCTTTTCGATAAGATCAAGACGAAATGCGGAGCGCTTTTATGGACATTTCGCAAGTTTGGAAGCGCTTCTTTGGAGATCCTCTTGGTCTCGGATTTCTTCTTCGACTATGTTTATCCGTCTGATAAACTGACATTTGTGTCAGGTCAACTCAGAAACTGGCTGATCTTCATACTTTCGTTCGTGATCGCATTGATCTATCACAAGATCATCGAAGTCTGCAAAAGTCGCTGCACAGTCTTTCTTGCAAAGAAAAAGACGGATTAGGAGAGGAGAACTACATTGTGAAACATAATGCCCGTTCCGGCTATAACAGTTATCCGGTAACCAGAAAAAGAAGAAACAACAGAAGGAAGATCTTCGTCCTCTCTTGTCTTTCCATATGTCTTCTTTGCGTGATCTTATGCATCGTCTTTGTTGTCAAACTCATCTCACAAGGCAGTAAAAACAAAGTCGCTACGACCGCGAACGAAAACACCGCGATGGCATATAGTACTGAAAGCACATCCACCGCACCTGAAGTTGAAGGATCCTCTTCTTCTGAATCTGACACAAGCGGTATACAGACCGTAGATGCGGCAACACGCGCGGCGAATCTGAATACACTTCAGCAGCAGGTCGCTGATTATCTCGATAAGAAGGATGGACGCTTCGGAGTATATTACCTCAACATGACTAACGGTGAAAGTCTTGCTTACAAGGAGACCCAGCCGATCGTAGCGGCATCTACCATTAAGATCGCCTACAATACGTACCTCTACGAAAAGATCGCAAAAGGTGAGATTTCTCTCGACGAGAAGATGACTTATAACGCGGCCGCATATCCGAACGGCGACTATGAAGGCGGAACCGGTTCGATACAGAACTCGGCGAACGGCACCGAATACACGATCCGGGAAGTTTCAAATCTTTGTATCACGATCAGTGACAATTGCGCCACCAACATGATCCTTCGTCGTCTCGGTGGCGAGGATGCTGTAAACGATAATTTTCTCAAGCCCATCAGCTGTACAGTCGATTACCGTGGAACATCCAGTTATACGGATTGTACCGGTGCGGAAAAGAGCGGTAAACGCAGGACCAGCGCCATCGATCTGGCTAAGTATGCCGAACACCTGTATCAGGATTACGAAGAAAACAAAACAACCTTCCAGCCTCTGATCGATGATCTTTGTACTACTGAGTATAACTGGGGCGTTCCTGCCGGGGTTCCCACTGATGTCAAAGTCGCGCACAAGGTCGGCTTCTACCCTGACTACTACACATACAACGATATCGGCATCGTTTTTTCCGACGAGGACTACGTACTCTGCGTGATGACTGAGTGTAAAGACGAGGAAAAAGCCCACCAGATCATCGGTGATGTTTCCCGTATGATCTATGAATACGTCGAATCGAATTATGCCTAAGCAAAAGAAAACATGATAAAATAGCTTTGGGTCTGGTTTACATGTGATTGGAGGGTATACTTTGAGAAAGAGAACGCTGTCTTTTCTTCTTTCCGTTTTTATCGCATTTCAGGGAGTGCTGCTGTGTTCATGCAGAAAGGATGACGCATGCGATTTCGTTACGTTCGGTCATTATGACGGAAAGCCGATCGATTGGATCATCCTCGGAAGTAATGGGGATACCTATCTTCTCATCTCAAAATATATTCTTGACGCAAGACCATACGACACCTCCCATGAGGAACTCAAGTGGGAGAACAGCGACCTTCGTCAGTGGCTGAACGAAGATTTCTATAATCAAGCATTCGACGATGAAGAAAAAACGAGAATCATCGCTACCTCTCCCTACGACAGAAGGCCGAATTTGACCCAGACAATCGCAGGAACAGACACGATCGTATACCCTGAAGATGACGTGCTGGACAAAGTTTTCCTTCTTACGACTTATGAGGCAAAAGACTACTTTCGGAATGATACCGCACGTGCAGGAAAAGCAACGGCGGAGGCTAAAGGTAAGATCAAATCTTCCGTCAACTCCGAAAAATGCATCTGGTGGCTCAGTTCTTTGGGAAACAACGGAGCTTCCTCATTTGTGGATGAAAAAGGACAGATTACCGTTTCAGAAGGAATACCGACCGAGGCAAATTACGGCGTACGTCCTGTGATCGTAATGACAACAGATTATTTTGAATCACATAAAGAAAATATCGAAAGACTAATGACGGCGACTCCCACTCCCGAACCGACACCTGACCCGAGAGAAACCGCTCTTGATTATGCAGAAACTGTTCAACTCGGATATTATAACGGCAGCGATATCGAGTGGGTCGTGCTGGATACCCTAGGCGAATACACACTTCTTATGTCAAAATATGTCTTATTCTTCGAACCTTATGGTTATAAAGACGTTGATACTTCATGGAACAACAGTCCCCTGAATAACTCAATAAACCCGGGGTTTTATAATTCTCACTTGGCCGGACGTGGCGTAGTGGTTGTGTCTCCGAAAGAGGTCGGCAAAGACCTCCCTGAGGGGTCCGTTTGGGCAGGAATGGATACACCGGATAATTTCAGAGTATTCATCCTAAGCAAAGAAGAAATGGAAATGCTTATTCCAAACCCATCTGATCGAGTTTGCGGAACCGCTGATTATTCTGACATGACAAACGCATACGAAAATGATGGTTACTGCAACTATTGGCTCCGATCAAATGAATCCTCCGCTCAAACCACTTATGTGGTCTGGGAAAATGGAGATATATCGAGAGAATACAACTACTATGACTGGGTAGGTGTGCGTCCCTGCATTTGGGTAAAGCTTGATTCGGAAAGCTGACCCGGGATAACCATTCCTTTTCTCTTAGGAATCGGTCATCAGGTGCGACTCTTCCCTTCGGATCTCCTCAATGATCTTTTCACAGCGGAATCTCAGATCTCTGTATTCTCTGATTGCCGCCTGATCCGGCTTAATATATACAGTCTGATCCACGATCTTAGACGTGACCTTAAGGGGTGTTCCATCCTTCATAAAACGGATCCTTCCGTTTTTGGCCAAGCTCGTTAATCTGCGCCGCCTTATCACCGGAAAAAGCTTTACGGAAAGGAACGTCAATACAATGATGATCGCACCGACAGCCATTCCGAATTCATTGTCATTTTTAAGCCGCGTGTAATACCCTTTTGACTCGCTCCAGTCTTCTATGAACCAGTTACATGCGGACGCGACCAGAAGCCCGATCGAGATGACGACTATACTCCAGAAAACCAAACTGATCAGAAACACAAAGAACGGGTGGATCGATCGTATTCTCTTTTCATTTGGGGCCGGAATATCCTGTAACGTCCCGTATTCGATCTCGGGACCGTATTTTCTTCGAAGTTCAGACATCTTAAGCTGATCGTCACAGTACTCCTGAACCAGTTCAGTAAGTTTGCTTCCTCGTCCGTCACCGACAGTGCTGATCTTTTTCCAGTCCGCATCGTCCTTGACCTGCCTGATCTGTTCATCGCTGTTAGAAGCAGCAACCAGAAGTTGATTTGTGCTGACGGCACGTCTTTTACAAAGAAGGCTATGCAAATGGAGCATGACATTATCCGGATCCGAAGCGATCAGAGTCTGGAGCTTGCTATGCGCCTCATCATAATTGTGTTCAAGCATAAGCCGACTCACAGACGCAAGAGACACCGGCTTAAGATCATCGTTCACAGAGTAGATCTTTCCACAGGACTTGCATTCATAGAATCCGATGAGTGTATTAAATTCGAGTTTTCCCGCACATGTTGTACAGACTTTGTTTTCTTCCATCATTCCAACCCTCTTTTGTTATTATATCATTCGCCAGAAAAAAAAGAATACGTACCGTTTTTACACGTGAAAAGCACCTGCATAGCATGAGAATAAAGGACCTGAAAACATTTCTGCTTTCAGGTCCTTTTGGGTGCGTGACCACACCGGTTATGTTGTGTGAAGTAGTTGGCTCATCTTTAAGAATGACCTCTTTCATTTATGATCGTCGTCACTCTGTTATTAATAATACTCAGGACCGCGTCAAGGCTCTTCTGATCCAGGAAGTACGCAGGCATTTCTTCTCGGATTACACTTAAGATCGCGGGATCTTGAGTTTCCAGTACCGATGCCGATTGAAGAACTTCTTTGTACGAATCGATGACGCTTTCGTCTACCGCAATTCCGAAGGACTCGGGAGAAATATTATAATTCTCAATCGTTGTTTTTGCCGTTGAATCAAATACGCTCTTACTGATCGGATTAGTATAATCCCCGGCGATTATTTCCTGAACATCATCGCTCAGACATGTCTTGATAAATTCCCAGGCTCCATCCGCTACTGTAGATGGCGAAAATGCTGAGATTCCGATGGAAGTATCGACATGAACGAACGGACCGGATCTATCCTGTGACGGATATCCCACAAGCGTCTTTTTCGAAGACATATAGGTATTACGTCCCAAGAAGCCGCCCATAGAGCCATAAGTCTCATTCCCGTCGTTATCATAATTGTATCCATACTTTTCGGGAACATTGGTTTTGACATATTCGCAAAGCTTTCTGAATGGCTCGTTGTCAAAGTTTACCGTGTTATCATAGATGCACGTATCACTCATGTTGGAAAACAGCGTACAAAGAACGCCAAGTCTGGTATCTACCATTGGATCGTTACCACCACATTTCTCATTTACGAAATCAACATACTCATCGTAAGTAAAACCAACCTGGTCATCACTCACATCATCTTTATTTACTAAAAGACCGGATACACTGAAACTTACCGGCATAAAGAGAAGTTTGTCATCGATCTTTGCCGCATCGATTACATTAGAAAAATAGTCATCGGTATTGATTCCCTTTTTTCCCTCGACATAACTGTTCAAACTGAGAAGGTGTGCATCCGTGTGGATCTGACGGATATCTCCGGCATTCAGGATGATGTCGGGACCATCGCCCGCGAGCATATTTATCGCTAGAAGGTCATTAAGATCTGCAGCTGTTTTAAGATAAATATTTTTCGAGTCGTCTTCGGTTTCTGCATCAGTGTAATCGAGCGTTTTTCTGATGTCATAGTTATATGTCAAACGCACAAAGTAATCTTCATTTGTATCGTTAAAGATTCTGATCGCTTCGCAGATTGAATATGATACATCGGCATTACCGACAGCTGCAGCAGTAAGGATCACCTTTCCAACATTCGGATTTGTTTCGGCCTTTTCAAGCGTAACGATCGTAGGAACAGCATTGGATTTATGAACGTTAAAATAGTCCAGTGAATTATCATGAGAGATCTCACCTGCAAAGACATACTTATCGCCATTTACAGAGCAAAGAGATAATCGGTCCATATCATCTCTGTTTAGGTTACAGTTATCAAACGAGACGACCTCTTCAAATTTCTTAGTTTCAAGATTGATACGCTTTAATCCGTCTTGATCCGTAAAATAGGATTCCCCATTGTAGGATGATATACGATTGTTAAAGGAAAGCGTATTCAGCCAGGAGTACTCTTCACCTTTGTCTTGCAAACTTCCGGTCTCCAGATTCAGGAAAAGAAATTTTGCGCTTCCATACGAACAAATAAATACAATTTCCTTTTCCGAAACATTTAGACATCCGGTGATTATTCCGAGATCTGTATCAGGAAGAGCTGCAATCTTTCGTTGACCATTATTACAGATCACAAATCTGGCTGTATTTTCATCCTGAAATACCGCTACAAGATAATCGCCAACCATCAGTGTTTCTTCAGGAATACAAAACGAAGACTTTGCAATTTCTTTGTCGGTATAGGGCAGTTTTTCAAATTCTCCGACAATGCCCTTTTCTATATCGAGGCTTGCCAAATAGTAAGAAAGATTACCATCTCTTAAATCGCAATCCTCTCTGTATAAATAGACACTATCTCCATCTAAAAGGATTCTTCCAATATCTTGATTGACGTCTGTCACAAAACTATTGAGATCAATAGAATTGACCAGTTTCCCGGATGCGTCATAGTAATCAAGATTATTAAATTCGTAGCCTACACGGCTTGTGTTTATATCAAAATCATCCGGCAATTTGTACGCTCCATATGTGCGTACAAGAATACCGTCATGGTAAGCACCGATAATGTCAGTTTCAATGTACTCGATTTCCTCATTTGTGGTGCTGTTCTCGATTTCAGAAATCGTCGCATCATACCAGGGCGAATCTTTGGAGATCTTCTCAACTCCTGCTTCCGGCTTTTTCTTACATCCCGTAAAAACTACAGCTTCCGACAGGATCAAAAGTCCTGATACGAGCACTGCACCCAGTTTTTTCATTATGTTATTCTTCATTTATTTTTCCTCCATATATGCGACACCGTTGATCTCAACACCGCTTATGTTTTCCACATCAAAAGCTGTTCCGAATTTGAAATAGAAGTTCCCGCTTGAAATATTGCCGATTAATTCAAGTGACAGACCTTTTGCTTCCTCGAGAGATACTCCATCAGTTCTTGAGACCAAACCGGAAATACCCAGATCACGGAAGAAATCGTAGCGTTCGCCGTCAGTCGTAATGAAAACGAAGCTTTTGATCTCGTCTTCGGCAAATCTCTCGTTCTGATAAAAATCCCAGTATTTATCCAGATTGTTCAAACTGAAAGGAGAAAGCGTCAGCTCAGTACCATCTTCTGAACGAAGTGTTTTGGTCGGAACATTCGGTTCAGAAATCAGATCAAAATAGATACCCTCGTAATATGTGTAGTCCCTAAAATCGTTGAAATCGTTAACGATTCCGGTGTATTCGATTTCTTCGTAGAACACGATTCTATTCGTTCTGGAGTCATCGATAATAGATGCTCGTAACGGATACTTGAACCAAAAAGAAATCTCGTTTTCATTCCTTGCATCCGAACTCATATGCTCATCCACGAAGCTGCACCATATCTCTTCGCCGTTATCAGCGTAGCAACGGTATGTATAGGCATTATCGAGGTGTTCTTTCGCGTCTTCAGTTAACGCGGTTAGTGTATAGACGCCCTCGACGTAATTACCGTCGCACATCATGGTGTCGACTGTTAAGCGGATCTTACCGTTCTCCACGGTAAAACCGTTCGCCAGCATGTTTTCTTCGATATTCCGAACGCCTTCTTCGGAATAGTAGACGCTTACTTTATCGCGATGTGTGAGTTTGGAGTACGCTATTACACTGACAGGGACCATCACTGCCAGAGCAGCAGCGACGACGATCGCCGTTCTGATTCGTTTCCTAAGTGTGATATTTCTCTTTGCTTCGATTACTTTATACTCGACAACATATTTCTCGTCGATCTTACTTGTGATGTTCATATATTCCTGCTCGTTCATAAAGACCCGTCCTTTCTGTCAATGAATTCTCTGAGGTCTTCTCTCATGCGATGAAGCATGGTCTTGACCTTACTTTGCGAAAAACCTGTCTTTTTGGCGATGTCGGAGATCGAATCGCTGTACCAGTAACGGCCGACAAACACCAGGCGCTTTTCACGGGGAAGCGTACTGAGAAATTCGTTGATGTACTCTCCGAGTTCATCACTTCTGTCATCTGAAATGCTGCTTTGATCCGGAATACACTCGTTCATTTCAGCAGTCAGTTCCACAAGCTGGACTGATCGTTTCTGCGCAGTATTTTTCTTGATCACATCAAGAGCGGAATTCCGGCAAAGCGCGGCAAGATACGCGAACAGATTCGCGGGACGCGTCGGCGGGATCGTCTGCCAGGCGCGCGCATACGCATCGTTTACACATTCTTCTGCGTCTCTGTTGTCGGAAAGAAAGCGGGACGCGAATCTCAAAAGCCGGCCATTATAGCATTTAATGGTCTCACTGATCGCATCTTCATTTCTGTCAAAATACAGATTGACTATGGCTGTATCATCCATTCTCTTCATCACTTCCTGTTCTCTCTTTCCCTAAAAGTAGAATTTCACACCAAAATGGTTACACTTTTTTGCAAATATTTATCGGTGAACAAGAAATCGACGAAAGTCTGTATTTTTGCGGGTTGGTTATTAGTAGTTATTCTTGATGAAGAATCTTGTTGCACGTCTCTATTTGATAATATCAAAAGAGACAAAAAAGTATAGTGGCAAAATAAAGAGGGCGGAAATTGCTTCCGCCCTTTCTTATTTCAATGTATCAAAGTCCGGCAGGTCGATCGTTGTGTACTCGAGCGGCATCTGATATTCGCGCTCGTAGATCTCTTTCCAGACGCGGTAATTCTCTTTACGAAGCTGATCTGTCTGCTTCTTGTAAGGAAGCGATTTATCCGGGTAGATCGGCTCAGAGATATGAACGGTATATTCCTGGATCGGGAATCCGTCCTCACCAATATTCTCCGTATCTCTCATCGTGATGAAGCACGGAAGTACCGGTACGTCGTTTTTCGCCGAGAATATAAAAGCACCGTTCTTGAGCGGCTTTGGCTTTCTGTAGTTCCACCACATGCTCTGCTCGGGATATACAAGAACGAAGTGGCCGTCCTTAAGGACCGTGTTCGTCGCCTCGAAGAACTTTCTCATCGTACGGATATCAGATGACAAAGGAAGAGTATTGCAGTTTCTCATCAGGAAACCGTAGAATCCCGGGAAGGATGTGTAGTTACCTTCTCTGATAACACGATAGAACGTGCGCTTCTTCTGTTTTGCCGCCTCATATACAAGCTGGATGATGAAGCTGTCGAAAGCGTTAAAGTGATTGCAGGTAATGACCGCGCCGGAAGAAAGGTTCTGGAAGTGCTCAATCCCCTTCATGTCCTTGATGATCAGCTGCTTGTTCTTGATGAGTTTATCGACGACCTTATGCGCCTGCGCAAAAGCCACCTTTGTCTTGAGTTTATCGATCGGCGTCTTATGGAGATAATCGATATCGTCCGGAAGCAGCGGCTTTGTCGGCGGATCGTCCTCGACATCTTCGAAAAACCTTCCGTCACGCTCAAACTCCTCGATCTTCTTAACGATCTCTACACGATCCTTCGCGCGCTTATCGCGGTTCAATCTTCTCAGGTAGTTGTCTTCTCTGTTCGTCTCGCGGACCGCAAGCTTAAGAAGTTCGTCCTCTCCCTTTTTGTCACGCGCGCGATCCTCGTCGGTATATGCTTTCATGCCCGCTTCGATCTCGGGGAAAACGGGCGTTGCTTTTGCATAGGAATAGTAGATGTCCGCGTACGGGCAGTCCTCGTAATGCCAGGGCTTGCAGAACATAATGTAGTGAATGATGTTCGCTTCTTCGATCGGATATTCCGGTTCTCTGAAGATCTCGGTATTCCATCTCTGATCAAGAAACTTGACGTGATCTTTCGTGATCAGGTTCAGATAGTCCTCATCCTGTGTAACAACGAAATCATAGTTGTGCAGTTCTTCGAGGAATCTGTGCAGGAGCTGCTTTTCGCGGAACTCTTTGCAGTTGATCAGAAGGATGCCGGCATTAAAGTAATTATGGCGCGAGATGCCGAGACACTTTTCGACATACTCACCGTATTCATCGATCTGCACCATGACCTGTTCATGGCACGCGCCGAGATAGTGATCCGTGATGTCTTCTTTGTATAAAGCACTGATGTCGCCCTGTACGATCGTGTCGGCGTCAAGATAAATGACCTTGTCGTACTCCGGATGCATATCGGCGATCAGAAGCCTGTAGTAAGTGGTTTTCGAGTAGTAGTCACGAAGCGGGAACTCATGCTCGATAAGATTCAAGTTATCGGATACATCCTCAAAACAGATCTCATATTTCGCGGGAAGCTTCATGCTGTCAAGCTGCTCGCGGAACTTCTTCTGCGCTTCGTCAGAGATATCTGTGTTCAGAATATAGATACGGCAAAGACATTCGGCCGACGCGTTCTTCAGAAGCGAAGACATCGAGACCATACAGTACTTCAAGAAATTCTCGTCACATGAATAGAAAATCGGGATCACAAAATCAGCCATTTCGATCCTCCTTGATTTCGGATAGGATTTTACGATATTCATCGTATATATCGTCAAACTGGTGGTACCGGAAGGTCTTATGGACCTTGTCGATATGCCACTGCTTGATGTTTTCGGTATGCGGATACGGCAGATAGAAAAGCCGTTTTGAAAAGTGTCTTACGACTGTGTGCTTATGCAGGAATTTCTGGTCGTTATACCTTTGCTTTAGTACCTTCTTCTTTGTCGTCGAACGGATCAACGCGCTCTGGTCGGCAAATACAAGTTTCTTCTTTTTAATCCAGCCTCTCGCCCGATCGAAAAGCCCGGTTTCACGAGCCTTTTTCATATTGAAAAGCAGCACTCCGGCATTGATGTAGTGCGGATGGATCAGGTATTTTCCGTAGTGGTCCGGGCAGGCCGCGTACTCCACTTCCGATACGTCCATATCGTAAAGAAGGTGCACGTCTCTATTGAACATGATGTCCGCGTCCAAGTACAAAAGCTTGTCCGGGATCTCCGGGACCATGTCCGCGAAAAGACGGATCAGAGTATACGGTGAACAATACGCTGTCTCATTCGGGCATCCGGAGAAGTGTTCTTTATAGAAATCGCTGACGTCGATAACAGTCACATCGTTCTCGGGATTGTAGCGTTTGATCGTCTCGCGGAATACCTTTTCCTGAGCCGGTTTCAGCGGGATATAGTTATCCTTGATGGACGTAAGATCCATCGTGAAAACGAAGAAGTTGAAAGGTTCTTTTGAATCGGTACGCATCATCATGGAAAGCGCACATGTGAGCATCCCGTCAAATACACCGGCATTGCCGCAGAAAAGAACGTTAAGCACAGGCCACCTCTTTTCTGACGTACTTGATCACTTCTACGTCCGAGTTTTTCGAAAGCTCGACCATATGGTCATAGACCTGGTCACGAAGCGCCTTCTGCTTTACATGAATATCCGTCTCTCCTTCCGGCGCGAAGAAAGGTCCGTCGATATAAGTGATCATCTTCGGTCTCTTTCTGAACTTTCTTTTGTGGTAGGTATTTACGAAACAGAAAGCCGGCACACCGAGATCCAACGGATAACGGAACGAGGTATCAAGGAACGGTCTGATCTTCGTGTAATACGGCCAGATATGGGCTTCCGGATAGATCACGACCGGGTGTCCTTCCGAGATCCTGTTTCTTATCGCCGCAAGAAAATTCTTGTAAGCGCTCATCCCGTCCGGGATCGGAAGTCCGCCGAGTGCGGGCGTCCACTTTCCGAAAACGGGAACATTCAGGTTATTCGGATGTACGATGATAAAAGTACTGGTCGGCCAGGGAAGTCTTGTCTGAAGAGTCGCGTCGCCAAACGGCTGCGTGTGGTTTCCGTAAAGGAAATAGCCCTTTTTCTTGTACTGCTTCAGTTTTTCTTTGCCGACGATCTTCTGACCGAAAATCACCCGTCCGTAAAAGACAACGATCGGATACATCACGATGCGATATAGGAAGAATCGGGAAAGACGCTTGGAAAGTGCTTTTCGCTCATAATCATAGGAGCCGTCGATCTTCGGTGGTATTGTATCGAAGGTCGAAAACTCGTCATTGAGCTCGTCTGAGTAATAGATTACTCTTCTCTTTTCCATCTCCTGATTACTGGTCCTTTCCGTTCTCGGGACACACAAAAAGGCACAGCTCACCCCTGTGTTTACATCCCCATAGGGAATTATACCTATTAAAACAAATTCGTGTCAATTTGAGCACGGCTTTTTCGTGATATAATGTTCTGGGGAATGTAAAATGATTTTTAGGGGGTGGATTTCATATGAGTTTATCGCAGAAAGTCTTCAAAAACGGTGAAGAGATCATCAGAGAGGGCGACATCGGCAAAAGCTTCTTCCTGCTCACGGAGGGCAAGGCCGGAGTCTATTCCAACTACGAAAAGAATAATCCTTTCCGTATTGCCGTGATCGAACCGGGAGAATACTTCGGTGAAATGGCGATTCTTGAGGCATATCCGAGAAGCGCGAGTGTCATTGCCATCGGCAACGCAAATGTTATCGAGATCCCGGCGGACGAGATCAACTTATTCTTCGAGGAGAATCCGGAGCAGATCCTGGAACTCATTACTCATCTCAGCAACAGGATCCTGGCCATGACCGATGATTACAACGAGTCGCAGAAGCTCTTAAAGGAAGCACACGCTTCAGACACAGCCGGAAAGGGCGACTCCTTCTTTTCCAAGATCAAAAAGCATATCAGCCTTTATCAGTCCAACAAGAATTCTCTTTCCGAACCAAGCGCGGACGCTCTTCGTGCGGACCTTTCCATTTCAGGAGAGACCGATTCGTTCCAGCAAGGCAGCGTGATCTTCAAAGAAGGCGAAGCGGGAGACTGCATGTTCCTCTTAAGAAGCGGCACAGTCGGACTTTATGCCGGATATGGCGACAGGGACGCTCTTAGATCAGCTACGCTGGAAGCAGTTTCCGTATTTGGCGAGGATGGTCTGACGTCTTCGGATCCGAGATATCTGACGGCGATCGCTGAGGCGGATAACACACGCGTCGAGATCATTTACAAGGAGGATCTGGACGAGATCGTTGCAGGCTCTCCCGCGAAGGTGAACCTGATCCTTCGCTGCCTGTCTTATCGTCTGAGAAGACTGAATATCGATTTTCTCAAAAACTGCAAGGAGATCACTGAGGCTTACAACAAGTAAGTCCCTCTACCACTTATGAAAAAGCACTGTTCAAGAATACTGATCATCGCGTTGAGCCTTCTTCTTGCGTGTCCCATGACGGCATGCAAGAAGAAAAGCGAGACGAAAGCAACGCACATTAAAGGCGGATCGACAAAACGAGTTGATAAGGACGCGCCTAAAGAGATCGAGTCTACCGAGCTGATCTCTCTTTCCATTAAATCTTCAACAATAGCCTCCGTAGGAGTCGAAGAATATGAAGGTCTGGAATACGGCGTGTACTATTTCGAATTTGAGGTCGACCTAAAAACCAAAGAAGGCTCGGGAAGCTACAGATTCGAAAAACAGTACGAGGAAGATGAGGCCGTCGATTACGAGTTTTCCGCCGATGAGGATTTCATGATCAAACTTGAAAAGATCATCAGAGACGGTGGTATTTCACGCCTCAACGGCAACCATAACAAAACGAACGGCATCCAGGATATATACGGATACAGGGTTTCAGCGGTATATGCTTCCGGAGAAAAGATCTCCTGCAGCGACAACAGTTCAAACTGGATCTCGCTCGAAACCACAAAAGAGCTCAATGATCTCTTCAGAGAAGCAAGCGGCGCGGCCTGACGCGCTTCCCTTTCCGCAAGGACCGGGGTTACTGATTCAGTTCAGTAATACGAGCGATCACTTGCTCATAATCGCCCTTGAAGCAAAAGGTATTCATACCGGCTTTTGACGCGCCTTCGACATTCTCTTTCCGGTCATCAACGAACAGGCATTCATCCGCATTTAAGCCATACTTCGAAAGAAATGTCTCGTAGATCTCCAGATCCGGCTTCAGCATGAGATAGTCCGAAGAAACAAATACGCCGTTAAAGAAATCCAAAGGAAGGAACTTGGGAAAATACGTATAGAACAGATCACTGGCATTTGACAGCACGTAAATTCCGAGACCTGCCTTTTTTACGTGCTCGCAGAACTCTCTTGCGCCTTCTAAAGGATTCATGCAGATATCCCATCTGTCGCAGCAGTTACGAAGCGCTTCATGGTACTTTTTTGGCACTCTCACCTTCACGAGGTCGAATCTGTCCTTGTCCTTGATATCCCCGCGGTCTCCAAGCTGCCACTCGGGTCCGTCGAAAAGTTCTTTTCGGATCACGGCCTTCTCCTCTTCCGAAGAACAGAATTGGTCCAGAACGAAATCCGGATTATAATCCAAAAGCACATTTCCCATATCAAGTACGACGTTTTTGATCATATATGTTCACCTTTCGGTCATTTCATTCAATGATATAGTTATAACATTTTTAGTCCTGATGTGTATAGTTTCCGTCCAGCCTTCCGTACGCAAGTACATTTCCTGTATTTCCGTCCTTGTCCTCATCCAGGCCCTTGAAGATCTTGTCGGTGGAATTGTTTCCCGAATCAAACATCCAATCTGCCCTGCTCATCTCGCCTTTCAGCGCGAATACGAAGATGGAATAGGTGTGTGTTCCGGACGGCGGATACGGTCCGACGTACTGCTCTCCTCTTTCTCCTTTTGTAAAAGCACCTTCCTGCAGATGTGTTTCCGTCGTAAATACATCCATGTGCAGCCACGATCCGTCGAGCATGATAACGACATAGTTCGTCGCGCCGTCTACCGCTTCCCAGGAAAGCTCCGGAGAGATGTTTTCGCCATATTTCGTATTGGTGATCTTTACGTCCCACTTGCCGTCAGTAACGTTCGGAGATGTGACTTCGAATTTCGGCAGCTGATCAAAGGAGATAAGATCGATATATGTATCGGATTCCGCTCGGATACGATCTTCAAGACTCGGAACAAAGGAAAGATATTCGTCTATTGTTCCCTGTCTTACGTCAGTCGGCACATAGAGCGTATCATCACCGTTTCCGCAGTCGACAAAGGTATGTGCCGTGCCATTCTCATAGGCATCACAGCCCTTGATCTTGATATCTTTAAGGTAAAGCTTTTCCCCGTCACAGTCGACGATGATATCGCCGTGCATACTCAAGGACACGTGAAGTTTCGGTGTACCGTCAGGATCCTTATCCACGGAAAAGTCCGTACTGAAAAGGTCATCGTGAAATTTCAGGCAGACAGTTGCTTTTTTACCGGAATACGAATCATCCAGATAAGTAAAGCTCGAAGCGGCGTCGTCCGTCTCCATGAACCATACTGTATCAAGGATGACGAAATCCTCGGTCGTATTCCAGTTGACGATCTCGGAACTCTCGACTTCCCATTCCCCGTCCTTTTCTTTCTGAACGTAGGTAACGTTCTTTTCGATCACCTGCGGCATGACACCATCCGTAACCGTAACGACTTCATGTTCAGTCTTGTGCTGAGCCTCATAGGTGGATTCGGTCTCTATCTTCGATTCAGATGAATCATTTTTCTTTCCACATCCACCCATAATGCCTGCAGCAAGGATAATTGAGACAATTGAAATAAGTGCTTTTTTCATTTCTTTGACCTCCCTTTTGTCCTAAAAAGAGCATATCTTTTCACGCGAAAGAGTGGTTAGAAACATGAGCACAAAAATGAGGATTTTCAGCACAGATCTTTCATGTTCTTTCGATATTCCGAAGGAGTCATGCCGGTATGCTTCTTGAAGACCTTGGAAAAATAGTTTGTATCACTGTAGCCGCAATTAACGCTGACCTCGCTGATCGGATCGTCAAAATACTGCAGATCGGCCTTTGCGACACTCATCCTCAGGTGCTCAAGATAGCTCATGCAGGACATATCGAGTTCTTTGTTAAACGCGTCGTTCAGTATGTTCTTATTCACCGAATACTTCTTAAGAACAGATTCCAGTGTGATCTCTTCCGAGATATTCTCCCAGAAATACCTGGCGACTCGTGCCACGAGAGGATCCTTATAGACTTCGCACTGGCGGTAAGGTCTGTAAAAGTCGGCCACCGACATAAAAAGGATCGAAGAAAGAAAATGTCTGGCACGAAGGATCCAGAAGTTATCCGGCTGCTGCTCGATATCGTAGGCAACGCTGACGACCATTCCGCGTAAAGAATCGTAGACCTGGCGCATCAGAGAATAGTAGATAATGTTTCGGTCAGGACGGATAAAATCCAGAAGCAAAAGCGCGTCCTGATACACCATCTTGCTCGAAAAGCACTCTTCGAACTTCGTATCTTCAAAGACCGCCTTTACAAATCTTTCATCGTATGACAGTTCATCAGTGCTTTTGACAGCGCTTAAAAACTTTTCAAACAACCCGGAATTGATCGCTTCGATGGTGAATTCTTCACGTAATACGGAAGGCTTAAAGAAGATCGTCCGCGTTTTGATTCCGCTTTCCGAAACGACTTTAAACTCCGCTTTTTCATTCATCGCGATGCCTGCCGGCGCGACGACGACACGGTATTTTCCGTCCTCTTCCACAACAAAAGAACCCTCGTCGACAAGGACCAGCTTATAGGTCGAATGGTCATTGATATTCTTGGAAAAGCCGACGGTCTTCTCGTGATAGATATCAAGAGTACAGTCCATTCCCGGACGTTTACTTCTCGTTACCAATTCTGCTTTCACTTCACCCATTCCCGATTCTCCCGATCACTTTTTGAGCATATACTTTCTGGCAAACGCATATCCGATCTTATAAGGAAGCGGACGGAGCTTCTTATCCGCTTCTTTCAGCTTCTTTCGGATATCGATCGACTGCGGGC
Source organism: Clostridiales bacterium (assembly GCA_017617525.1). Classification (GTDB taxonomy): domain Bacteria; phylum Bacillota; class Clostridia; order Saccharofermentanales; family Saccharofermentanaceae; genus Scatonaster. The sequence continues at coordinate 46,425 of JAFZWA010000064.1, read as the reverse complement.
AATGCTGTTCACACTTACCGCATCCGATACACTGTTTGGCAGAAGCGTTCTCTTTTCGAAGAGCGATCGTCTGGAAGTATTCTTTTCTTCCGGAGCCCTTACTTTCAGAATACATATGATTGTAGCACGCGAAGATACCCGGAATATCGACACCCTTCGGGCACGGCATGCAATAACGGCAGCCCGTGCAGTTGACCTTCGTGTTCTCATTTATGATCGACTTGATCTTCTCGATCATCTGATACTCGTGTTCCCCGAATGAATCGGCCTGCGCCTCTGACGCGGTCTTACAATTCTCTTCGACCATCTCAAGGGAATTCATTCCGGAAAGCACACACGTTACGGCTTTCTGATTCCAGAGCCAGCGGAAAGCCCACGCGGCAGGAGTCCAGCCGGAAGGATCTTCGGCGATCTCTTTCTTTGCTTTATCCGGCAGAAGATCGACGAGTTTTCCTCCGCGGAGTGGTTCCATGATGAGTACCGGGATCCCCTTTTCTGCGGCGGCCTCAACGCCTTTTCTTCCCGCCTGGGAATGTTCGTCCATGTAGTTATACTGGACCAGGCAGAGTTCCCAGTCGTACGCGTTCAGGATCTTCAAAAACATCTCCGTATTACCGTGGAAGGAAAAACCGATGTGGCGGATCTGGCCGCTTTTCTTCTTTTCATCGATCCACTCACGGATACCGAGGCTCTCGAGTCGCTCCCACTGGGCGATATCCGTCATATGGTGCATGAGATAATAATCCAGGTGATCTGTGCGAAGACGCGAAAGCTCTTCGTTCAGATATTTATCCAGGCCGGCCTTGTTTTTGACCATATACTGGGGAAGTTTGGTGGTAAGCGTGATCTTATCGCGAATGCCGTTCTTCTCAATGACTTTTCCGAGAAGTTCTTCACTTCCGGGATAGATATAGGCGGTGTCAAAGTAATTCACACCGAGTTCCAAAGCACGAAGGATCTCCTTTTCGGCTTTGTCATAATCGATCTTTCCGGAACTACCGGTAAAGCGCATACATCCGAAGCCCAGTATCGATATGTCTTTTCTGTACTGCATGGTCTTCCTCCGTCGTATCTTCAGCTGAAGAGGGCATTCTTATTTGCATGTTTTTAGTATATCATGATATCAACGATCCAATGAATAAAGGAGACTGCATATGAGACAAATCACCCTTGGCAAAACAGAGATCACGGTTCCTCAGAATGCTTTCGGCGCGCTTCCGATCCAGCGCATCAGCAAAGACGACGCAGTCAGACTTTTAAGGAAAGCCTATGACGGCGGGATGCGTTTTTTTGACACCGCCAGAGCCTATTCCGACAGTGAAGAAAAAGTCGGAGCGGCTTTTAATGGTATGCGCGATAAGGTCTTTATCTCATCTAAGACCATGGCCCTCACCAAAGAAAAGTTCTGGGAGGACCTTCACACTTCACTGGATCTTCTGAAAACCGACTATATCGATATCTACCAGCTGCACTGCGTCGCGCGCTGCTATGGCGAAGGCGATGAACTTTACGAAGCCATGAAAGAGGCGAAAAAGCAGGGCAAGATCCGTCATATCGGTATCACCGCGCATAAGATCGGTGTCGCGGAAGATATCGTCCGAAGCGATCTTTACGAGACACTTCAGTTCCCGTTCTCGTATCTTGCTTCCGACAGGGATATTCAGCTCGTCAAAGACTGTGCCGAAGCGAATATGGGCTTTATCGCGATGAAAGGCCTTTCCGGCGGACTTCTTACGAACTCTGAGGCATGCATGGCTTTCATGAACGACTACGACGTTCTTCCGATCTGGGGTGTCCAAAGAGAATCCGAGCTCGACGAGTGGCTGAGTTTTTTCGAAAAGGATATTAGAATGACGGACGAGATCCGCGATTTTATCGAGAACGATCGAAAAGAACTGCTCGGCGAATTCTGCCGAGGATGCGGCTACTGTATGCCATGTACGGTCGACATCACGATCAATCAGTGCGCGCGAATGAGCCAGATGATCCGAAGAGCACCTTCTCAAAACTGGCTTACCGATCACTGGGTCAATGAGATGATGAAGATCGAAGACTGCGTCGACTGCGGGCTCTGCAAGACCAGATGTCCTTATGAACTGGATATCCCGAATCTTCTTAGAAAAAACCTTGTCGACTACAAGGAGATCCTCGCGGGAAAAGAAACGTAAATACCGATCAGATCTCTCCCAGGATCTTCTTAATGTCAGATTCCAGATACGGATTCATGCGTGAAATAAAGCCCGCTTCTTTGAGCATCTCGGTCAGGTCATATCCGATATCTTCAGATAAAGACACGATCCTGTCTTTGTAGTTTAAGCGGTTTGGTTTATATTTCATGTCTTCCCAGGCTTCCTTGTTGCACGGAGTATCGGCAAGTTCCGCGATATGGGAAGTAAAATCGCCTTTTGTATCCAGCCCCTTCATGGCACGGAAAGTCCACTTATAGTACGGCGGATAAGTTCTTTTCAAGAGGTAAAAAAGCTCCATCGCGGCTTCCAGTCCCCTGACTTTACAGATCTCGGCCGCGACATAGTCTTCCCTTGACATGCATCTTGCGTAATTGACCTGAAGTGACGCCGAATACTCGTGCATCTTTTCGGCGATACGGACACGCCAGACACGCTCCGGATAGTACCCCAGAAGAAGCTCGCGGAAGGCCGTGAACTGACCGAGGTCATCTCTGAATACTTCGCCGTTTACGGCAGTCGCGAGACACGAATGATCCAGTGTCAGCCACTGTTTTTCGGTCATCTCGCACGTATCGGTATGGCAGTTGATGCGAAGGATATTCGAGTAGAAGTCATGGATCGTCATGACTCCTCTTCTCTCTTTAAGTCTCTCGGTATAGTAGGCGCGCTCTTTTTCCGCGACAAGCGCGTTGTACTCGGAATACAACCGGGCACCGTATTCATCCATGTCTTCCGTCGGGATCCAAAGGCACACACCGGTTCCGAAATCGTGGTCTCTTGAGATCGCGTCATCGTAGCCGAAGCAATCAGAACCTTCTCCGGCGATACCAACGGCGATCCTGGATTCGTATTCAGAAAAACCGAAATGGAGCAGTTCCGCGACCTCTTCGTCGTAAAAGCGTCTGTTTTTTGAGATCACGTTAGAAGATGAGTTATCCATTATTATCCTCCGAGGAAGCCTCTCCCATCTTCTCCGTCAGATCATGAAGGCTCTTATTATACTGTGCCTGAGTAATGGCTTTCTTCTCGAGAAAAGTATCGAGAAGGGCTTTTTGTCTGAGATATAACTGATGTTTTTCTTCTTTGGTCGACATAGGATCATGCTTCTCCGATCACCTTCAAAAATCGCTCGATCAAGGCTTCATCCGGGTTATTTCCAAGTGCCTTTACACCTTCCGTAGGAATAAAGCCGCCGGCCATATACGGGTGACCGCCACCGTTTCCGATGCCTTCAAGTGCTTTTGCGGCGATCTTACCGCAGTCGATATTATTGAGGAAAGTCTCTGCGCGAACGGAGATCTTGTATCCGTCGGGACGCTTCGAATAAACGATCGCGATATCGACTTCATCCAGAGAAAGGATAAAGTCACAGGTAATGGCGATCAGCGCGTCCTGACAGGCAAAAGGAATAAACGCAAGCCCGACCTTATCGAAGATCTGCGTGCTCGAGATCGCGGCGCCATACGCGCGAAGATCCGTAAACTCCATTTCAGTCTGTCCGAGTCTTCCAAGCGCATCCGGATCGGCAATATGATGCAGGAAACCGAAGGCCCGGACATCGTCGTCCGTAACACCTCTCGTAAATCCGTTCGTGTCCATCTGAAGACCGAACATCAAAGCGGTTCCTGTCTTCTGATCGGGCATGATACCGAGATCCATAAAGTACAAGGCGACCTGTGTACAGCAGGATCCTACCATGCGTACATCTTTATAGAAGTAACCCACTTCATTCATTGTAGGATGATGATCGACACAGGCAATTTCATCGCCGAGAAGATCGATTATATTTCCGCTGTTTTTCTGCGAGTCTACGCATATAATGGGATCATTTTCTCCCATATCGGTAATATCGTCTTTGGAATAAATGTCGATGCCTAGATACTCGACCATCTTTCGGGTGTTGAGGCGGTCGATCTTGCCGTGATAGCAAAGTGTTGATTCGATACCGTAATGCAAAAGCAGCTGCTGAAGGCCGAATGCCGCGCCGATCGCGTCAGGATCCGGGAAGTTATGCGTCTGCACATAGACTTTCTTCCCTTTGAGGAAGTCGAAAAGTTCCTGTAATGTATGAGAATTGTTTCTATCAATATCCAACATAACTATTACCTCTCTTATCATCACCCACTAATTAATTATATCACACGCTCAAATAACCCCTTTTCGCATGTGTGAAATAATGCAAAGGACGCCTGGGAGAGCCGGGACTTCGATAAAAACGAGCCTCTTCTGTGCTTTAAGGATATTCTGTTTTGAAAAGCACTATCCCGTTACTCTGATCTCAAAGCCGCGACAGGATCTTTCTTCGCGGCTTTTTTCGACGGGATGAATCCGCCGATCAAAGTCAGGATCGTACTTAACGCGATCAGGACGATCGCACCGACGATCGGAAGGCTCGCGTTAACATCGGTTGAGCCGGCGATCGAGTGAATGATCATGTTGCCCGGTATCAGGAGCAGTAATGTGACAACGATACCGAGCACACCTGCCAGGAAGCCGATGATAAATGTCTCCGCGTTGAATACCTGAGAGATGTTTCTCTTCGAGGCACCGATCGCGCGAAGGATACCGATCTCCTTTGTTCTTTCGAGAACGGAGATATAAGTGATGATACCGATCATGATCGAAGATACGACCAGAGATACGGCAACAAACGCGATCAGGACATATGAGATGACATTGACGATCGTTGTTACGGAAGAAAGCAGTAATCCGATGTAGTCGGTATAAGTGATCTTGTCACCTTCCGCCGCTGTTTCGTTATATTTGTCGATACTGTCCGTAATACCTTCTTTTCCCTGAAAACTGTCCGCGTAGATATTGATCGCCGTCGGTGTATCACGGTTTACATAACCGAAGCTCTCCAGATTCTCTTCAAAGGTGCCGACCGCGATGTAACTGTCGTAGATCATGAGGAGCTGTTCATCCATATCCTCGCCTGCCTGCGAAAGATACATATCCATCATCTGCGCAAGTTCCACATCGGACATATTGAGCATCTCATCGTCATTTGCGCCACCGTACATGGACATCATGTCACGAAGGATATCCGCCTTCTCTTTTGTCGAGATCTTGGACAGATAGTTTTTGCAGTCTTCGATCTTGGCCGCGTCATCGGACGGAGAGAACTTCGCGCCGTTGATGACGCTGTTGTCGGGAGATGCCATCTGATCCTTGATCAGGTCACTGGCTTCCGCGTAAGAGATCAGGTATTCAGTCAGATCTCTGGTATAACCGATCGGCTCGGATAACGGAGTGAATTCGGAACCGTCAGCCGGGCGTACAACGCCGGTCACTTTCAACGGGATCGCGGAATTCAGGATCGCGTCGAATTCCTTATCACCAAACACGATCTGGTCATAAAATCCACTCTCCGCCTTCACATACTGATCACTCGCAGGAATCAGATAGAACTCATGAGAAAGTGTCGTTTCATAATCAAGTTTCTGTACGTCAAAGTGGAGTTCTTCTTCGGCATTCAGTTTTTTCTGGATCTCTCTGAAGGCTTCTCTCGGAAGAAGACCCATGGAATAAAGATCATAAGCGCTGATCTCGTTGTTTTTATCAAGAACGAGGATGACCTCATCGTAAGCATCCGGCCATTCACCGTACAAAAGATCATAGTTCTCCTTGACCGTTTCACTTACAAGAGAACCGTCCGCACCTGTCATGATCTCCTGCATATTCTCAACGGATGGCGTGGAAAGGAGACCTTCCATCATGCTGTTATTGTTTCTTCCTCTTCCCTGTTCTTCTCTCAGATTGGAACCGTCTAGATTGATCAGTTCTCCGTCCGGATCATAAGAGAATACGCTGAACGGTACATAATATGTGTAGATGATGCCGTTCTCACCGACATAATCATGGATCTCACTGTTCGGATCGTCCAGGTATTTCTTGAACTCGGTGAGGTTATTGTGTTTAACATTTGATTTGATAGAGGATGCCATCTCAAATGTTGAGTTGTCGACATACACACCGTCAGACTCATGCTCTTCGCCTGTTTTTGAACTGCCGCCGTCATCCATCTCAAGGATCGTGGCAATATCCAAAGCCGTTGCTTCGATCGTGATCGGATACGAAGTCATGGTCTCCTTCTGCACTTTCTCAATATACGTATTTACGCCGTTAGAAAGCGAAAGGATCAGCGCGATACCGATGATACCGATCGATCCCGCAAACGATGTGAGGATCGTTCTTCCTTTCTTCGTACGAAGGTTATTAAAGCTCAGAGATAATGCCGTCAGGAAAGACATGGAAGCTTTGCCCATGTTCTTATGTGTGGCTTCTTCCATAGAAGACTCATCGACGATATACGGATCAGAATCGTCGGTAATGCGGCCGTCACGGAGCTTTACGATACGTGTGGCATAGGTTTCGGCAAGTTCCGGGTTATGCGTGACCATAACGACCAGACGGTCCTTGGCGACCTCTTTCAAAAGGTCCATGACCTGGATGCTGGTCTCTGTATCCAGAGCGCCTGTCGGTTCATCGGCCAGAAGGATCTTCGGGTCATTCACGAGCGCACGCGCGATCGCGACACGCTGCATCTGTCCGCCGGACATCTGGTTCGGACGCTTATGGATCTGATCGCCCAGTCCGACTTTCGTTAAGGCTTCTTTCGCTCTCTTTTTTCTCTCACCTCTGGAAATACCGGAGATGGTCAACGCCAGTTCGACATTGGAAAGGATCGACTGGTGAGGAATCAGGTTATAGCTTTGAAATACAAATCCGATCGTGTGGTTTCTGTAGGAATCCCAGTCTCTGTGCTTGTACTTTTTCGTGGAAATACCGTCGATGATGAGGTCACCGCTGTCATATCGGTCAAGACCTCCGATGATATTCAGAAGCGTCGTCTTACCCGAGCCGCTGGGTCCTAAGATCGCGACAAACTCATTATCGCGAAGATTGAGGCTTAATCCGTCGAGGGCTTTCTGATGAAGTTCACCCGTGATGTATTCTTTGGAAATGTCTTTGATCTGAAGCATATTTTCGTCCTCTGTTTCTAATTCCGTTTTTGCCACATTAATAGTATTTAAATACCTTATGGCACGTCAACAAAGAACGATGCAAATTTACCTTTTCTTTAGAAATTACAAGTCAAACAGGCTCATCTGCGTATATTTTTCCGGGAATTCATGCATATACGAAAAGCACTCGTCCGGGGTACACATGATGTTATTCTCACGGCAGACGTCCCTTAGTAGCGCCATCAGTTTTCTCGAATTCGGACTCGGTACTTCGTAGGAGTTTCCGTATCGGGCGATATACTTTTCTTTCATGCCCGGAAAATGCTTATCCAGAGCCGCATAGAAATACTCTCTGTCGCCTTCTCGAAGAGTCAGTCCCATACCGAAATCGATGACACCTTTGACCTTTGTTTTGACACACGCGTCAAGGATCGCGCTTACGTTCTCCTCCGTATCGTTAATGAAAGGAAGGATCGGTGTCAGCCATACGATCGTCGGAATTCCTCGCTCCTTCATGATTTCGAGCACTTCGATCCTGCGCTTGGTGTTACAGACATTCGGTTCTAAGATCTTACAAAGATCGTCATCATATGTAGTAAGTGTCATCTGCACGACGCACTTACTCTTCTGATTGATCTCATCGAGAAGATCGATATCATCTAAGATCCGATCGGACTTGGTCTGGATCGCCAGTCCGAATCCGTATTTCGAGATCACTTCCAGACACTTTCGGGTAAGTCTTAATTCCTGCTCGCAATGCATATACGGATCAGACATCGAACCGGTTCCGATCATGCATTTCTTTCTTTTGCTGCGAAGCGCGTTTTCCAAAAGGATCGGCGCGTTCTGCTTGACCTCGATATCTTCAAAAGGATGGGTAAACTGATAGCATGCGCTTCTGCTGTCGCAATAGATACAGCCGTGCGTGCAGCCACGGTAGATATTCATCCCGCAGCTTTTCGAACTGCCCGTAAGTATTCCTTTCGCGTCCACAAAATGCATCGATTACTGTCCTTTCAAAGCACTTATTCCACGTACCAGTAGATGCCGTATCTTTCGTTGCCCATACCATAGTAAGGGACAAGATCAAGTTTCACGGACTTTCCTTCGAAGTCGAAGAATCCTTCGAGTGTGAAACTGAGATCCCCGTTCTTTTGGATGTATGTTTCAAAGTCACTTCGGAAAGACTCGATCGTCTCACCTTTGGGAAGTTTCAGGAACTCTCGATCCAGGATCGCTTTATTCGTTTTTCCGTAAGTGATATCACTCTTGACCGATGCCCCGAAAACGCTTTTCCAGGCAGGCGCATAAACATCGATACCGGCGCCTGTCGAAATTCCCCACTTCTCATTTCCGAGCGGGACACAGAGCACAAACGGGCCATAGGAAAAGCCGATGACATCGGAATTATCCGAGAGCGAAAGCATCTGAAGTTTCATAGTAAAATCGATCATTTTTATCTCATTCGGACGGATCGAAAAGCACTTGTAATCCTCGTTTTCCGAAACGATCTCATCTCTGTTTATAAGCCAGTCCGGGATGCGAAGACGGATCTTCTTATCCTCATTTCCGGTTACGGACAAAGAGAGTTTTCCTCTCTTATAGTCAACGCTGATTTTGATCTGATCACCGTTTCCCAAAACCAGTTCAGATGAGATCCACTGAGCGATCGTCACTACCCCGTTCTCCTCATAGAAGATCTGATCGCCGATCTTAGCAAAGTCTTCAAGGCCGGTGCCGACACAGCACCAAAACGGATTCTTCGAAGGTTCGGAAGGAGAATACAAGCGATAGTATCCGGTTCCCATCGGGTTAAAGTAGGTATAACCGCCCGAAGGACCGACGGATCCGAGCTTGGCGTTCCAAAGTGCTTTTTCAATATAATCGAGATATTTTCTTTCTCCCGTGATCTCAAAAAGCATCTGGGAGAGCTTCATCATGTTATAACAGCAGCAGCTTTCGGCATTGCACTGGGTCCTTGAGGCATCGAGCATCCCATCCTCGAAGAAGTGCTCCATATCACCGATACCGCCTGTCGCGTAGGTATGTCGGGATACGACGAGATCCCAGAACTTTTGGGAAAGAACGACCTTTTCGTCAGACGGATCTTCATATCCCTGAAGATACCCGAGAAACTTCGGGATCGTGGCATTGGCGTGCACTCCTCTGAGGCGGTTTCTAAATCCCAGAAGATCCTTATAAAGCTTCGGCTCATCAAACTTTTGGGCCGCAAGTTTATACGTCTCCGCCTTTTCGGGATCCTCTTCTTTCAGAAGTCTCCAAAGCTGATACAGAGAATCGTTCATGCCGCCGTACTCCACGGAAAGCACTTTTCTCTTCATCTCATCATCCCACTTACCAACGCGGGCAACGACCCAGTCGGCAAGATCAATCGCAGCTTCCTTCGCGCCTTCCGTATGACTGTATTTCCAAAGATCGATCAGTCCCTGCAGAACTTTATGGAAGGCATACCACGGCACCCATGTCTGCGCCTCTTCTTTTCCTTCCAGCGCGTCGAACTGGATCTCCACATTCGCGGGATCCTGGATCGTCGCGGCGCTTAAAAAGCCGTTTCCGAGGCTCTTCTGGCATTCACGAAGCCCCATTACGATCGTATCTGCTTTGCGTTTATAATCGGAAAGAAGTTCGGAAGCAGGATCACTTCCGGAAAGAACACAGATCGCCATCGCGAGCGCGGAAAAGTAATGTCCCACCGCGTGTCCCGCGATCAGACTATTTTCCCAAAAGCCGTAGGGTTCTTTTTCCGTAGGAATACCGGCGGTCTTTCGAAATCCGGAAAGAACACGTTCATCGTCCATTTCGGAAAGGAACGTGAAGTTCTTAGTCATTGCTTCGATCCAAAGAGGATCTTTGATGTGCACATTTTGAAGAGATACTCTCTGCATTGTCATTCCCCCGATGAAAGCCGAAAACCGTTATGAGATCAGAGCATCAGAATGATCGAAAGGATATCCATGAGAACGAGGACCGCGCAAACAACACCGACCAGGATCGCGAGGATACCGATTCCCGGAAGGCTCGTCTTTTTCTTAAAGACACCTTTCAGGCAGACAAAGCCGAATACGCAGGTTACGACGCTGATGATGACCGCGATGAAATAGATAATATGACGCGGTTCGGAGATATCGAGATATTCCATGTCGAGGTCTAGAGCATACTTAGCGGCAGACGCGATAAATGACACGATAAAAAGGAAAAGCGAAAGCCCGAGGTGATACGGAGGTTTCTCGTCCTTTACGACAGCATCATCGATCGTCGGAGTCTCGTTAAGGTTCGCTCCACAGTTCTTACAGACCGGCGCCGTATTAGGATTCTGCGCGTCACATTTCGGACAGATCTTCATAAAAAAATACCTCCACTTCGTGCCAAAAAAGCACCTTTGTTTCCCATACACGATTATAGCAAAACGCATGTGCTATAAACAGATGACAAAATCTAGAAGTAGAGGTCTTTTCGTATTAAAGTTTTACCGTTATTTCAGTATCGTCAGCAAAGACGGCCGTTGCTTCTTTTCCTTCGGAAGAAAGCTTGTAATCGCCCTTAAAAGCGTCGATCACGGCGTATCCGGCAGCATCGGTTCTGACAGTCGTATCCGTCCACCATTCGCCACGAACAAGGTTTTTCAGCATAGTGTAGGAAGGCTTCACGGAATTATCCAGGCGGAGGAATCCGCTCGGAGCCTTCAGCCACGCGCCGTCTCTATAGTCCCAAGTCGTGATCGCCTTTACAAGCGGATGCGAGAACAGGACACGGTACATCTCTTCGATCTCTCTTGCCTGGCGCTCCTCACCTTCCGGTGTACTCGGCCACTCATCGACCTGCCAGTCGTTGAGATCTTCGATATAAGCGGGCATGATCTCGCCGGAGATCAGGGTGTTTTCCGTAAAGTGGATCGGAAGTCCGAATCTTTCAAAGCGCGTGAGCACTTCTTCGAGCTTTTCTCTTCCCCAGAATCCCTGATGCTGATGCGACTGGATGCCGATCGCAGTGATCGGAACGCCCGCGTCGAGGCAGCCCTCGATCAGTTCCGCGTACTTCTCGGAAGTGTTAAAGTCGTTCAAAAGAAGGATCGCGTCCGGATTATTCGCGTGCGCTTCATCAAAAACCGCCTTGACAAGCGGCACTCTTCCGTACTCGTTACAGATCCTGGTGACCGCGTTATCGTACTTGTCGAAGATCGGCATGATAACAACTTCGTTGATGACGTCCCACATGTCGATCACGCCCTTAAAACCGGCTACTTCACGATCGATCCTTTCGAGCTGCTTTTTCATGATCGTCTCATTATCGTACTTCATGAGCCAGTCCGCGCAGACCGTATGCCAGCAGAGCGGATGACCCTTGACCTTGACGTTCATTTCTTTCAGATATTTCGCCACCTGCATGAGTTTTTCCGTATCCGGCTTTCCCTCCTCGGGCTCAAAGCGTCCCCAGTAAAAAGGAAGTGTCGCGTAGTTAAATACCGCGAGCCACTTGTCGATCGCATCCTGAAGCTCCGTCGCTCCCATCGTTACATAGGGAAGAAAATCAAACGCGCCGCAGCCGAAAAGGAACTCATGGTTCGTCTGGCTGACACGGATCTCTTTATTTGCAAGTGCTTTTCCCTCATTATCCGTGAAAAGCACTTTCTTACTGACTTTTCTATGCGAAATATCCATCATGTTCTCCTTATACCATCAGCTTGTAGATCTTTGTGCAGTCGTCTTCGTTCAGCGTCATGAAACCGGAGATCGTGCCGTTTCCACCATCGCCGTAAAGCAGTGAATGAACAAGTTTCGGAATATCATCTGAGTTCGCGCCAAGCGATTCGAGATCTTCCGGCATGCCGATCGAGATCAGGAAGTGTTTGAAAGCGTCGATACCTGCTTTTGCCGTGATCTCAGGATGCTCGAAATCCATCTGACAGCCCCATACGCGAACCGCAGCCTGCGCGAATCGCATGACGTTATGCGGCATCTCATATGTGTGCACAGCCGGCATTACGACCGCAAGACCCGCGCCGTGAGCGCAGTCATAAAGCGCGGAAAGCTCATGCTCGATCATGTGTGACAGCCAGTCCTGAGATCTTCCGACTCCGCAGGTGTGGTTATGAGCGACCATTCCGGCCCACATGATGTTTGCTCTTGCTTCGTAGTTATTAGGATCGGAAATGACGCGAGGGCCTTCGTGGATCATTGTCAGAAGGAGTCCTTCGATCAGGCGGTCTGTTACCTCGACCTCTTTACTGTTCGTGACATATCTCTCGTAAAGGTGCGCCATGATATCCGTGATACCGCAGGCAGTCTGGAACGGCGACAGTGTCTGTGTCAGAGCCGGATTCAGGATACTGAACTTCGGACGGATCGCGTCACCGCTGGCACCACGTTTGAACATACCCTCTTCTTTCGTGATAACGGAGTCCGGGCTGCCTTCACTTCCCGCAGCGGCGATCGTCAGGATCGTACCGATCGGAAGTGCTTTTTCGATACGCTTGCCCTGGTAAAAATCCCAGAAATCGCCGTCATAGACGACACCTGCCGCGATGGCTTTCGAAGAGTCGATCGTGCTTCCGCCGCCGACTGCGAGGATAAAGTCGACGCCTTCCTTTTTGCAAAGATCGATACCTTCGTATACAAGACCGGAACGCGGATTCGGCTTAACTCCGCCGAGTTCAACATAAGAGATCGCCTCTTTATCGAGGGATGCTTTTACCCGGTCGAGAAGACCGGAACGGACGACACTTCCGCCGCCGTAATGGATGAGGACCTTGCTGCCGCCGAAACGCTTAACAAGCTCGCCGGCGCGGTTCTCAGTATCTTTTCCGAAAACAAAACAAGTCGGGGAATAAAACTCGAAATTTTCCATAAAACAACCTTTCCGTCCGAAGACACAAAAATTCTGTCTATCTCATATTACCATTCGCGCCAATTGATTTCTTTTAGATAATTGACGAACAATGTATCGATTTTGTCTTTTTCGAAAGGATATTTTTCCGGAGCAAAAACCAGATCAGAGGTACTTGGAGATCTCATCACGGATCTGCTTGGTGTAGCCGTTATCGCCCATCACCTGTTCGGCCTGCTCAAGATCCTGCAGCAGTGCTTTTGCCGCTTCGGAAGACATGAATTCACGTCCTTCATCGGTCTCAGTTACAGTTTCTTCAACATCCGTTGTTTCTTGCGGCTCTATGTATAGCCCTTTCACGCCGACCCTTTCTTCAAGGATGAAGATGATCGCGAAGGAAGTCAGCAATGTAATAAGAAGCGCGAGAGCGTTTTTCTCCACATTCAACTTCCACTCATCAAGAAACGGAGCCATGTCTTCGCAGAAGACAAGGTAATAATTCTCGTAGGTGACTATTTCCGTCTTATCCGGATTTTTGGATGTAGGCGGATAAGTCGAGACCATCTTGACCTGCGCTTTAGAGATCAGATACCTGTGTCCGGCAACAGTACCTATGATCCGTTCGTCAGCTCCGAGTTCGAGATCATCGATCTCATGACTAATATTTTGAACCTCTTTAAACATGGAAGTATACAGTTTATCCATATTGTCGTACGGAGTAACAACATCAAATGCCCCATACTCCATCGATGATAAGCTAAGGATCACACCATTTTCGCAACTCAGGAAAAAACTGGGAAGCGCGGGCTCAAATTCCCTGATACTGAATGTATCTCCATCCGGATCGGTATATCTGTACGGGTCACGATCAAGATCAGACCATGAGAGAAGAGAGCTCGACGTTTCCGAATACTCCGTGTACTCGTTATACTGAGTGTGCGACATATAATCAGTCGCTTTTTCTCTTCTTCTGGACAATTTGTCATCGACTTTTCGGATCGTCGCTTTTCTGGAAAAGTATGCCCATGGAGCAAAAATCAGCGCGAAAAGCACCAGCATGCAAATCGCTGCCGGTATTGAGAATCTGATCTTTCTCATCTTGCCCTTCATTGCTTCTGCTCCTCGCCTTTCTTATTGGAACGTTCATTGATATCGTCGCGCAGTTTATCCAGGAACGGATTCGGTCCCATCGACTGTTCCGCGAGACTGATCTGCGCGATCAGGACTCTCGCCGTTTCCGCGGAAACCGACTCTTCATAAGGAACTTCCAAGGAGGTTTCAATTTCATTTTCCGTCTCTGCTACGGGCTCTTCCGCCAACTGTTTCTGACGTTCATACGCCTCGGTTCTTTTCTCGTAGAGGAATAAAGACAGAACGACAATGGCACAAAGAAGAAGGAGCATGCCCCCGTGTTTTAACATATCCAGTCGCCACGCCCTCAAATACGGGGCCATATCCTCGAAGATGACCACATGAAGGATGCGATAACTCATGGATCCGTCCGGGCTTTTTATTTCCGATATCGCCTGATCAGTATCAGTTATATCAAGGATCCTGACATAAGTTTCATCGGTCTGCGCATTCGGATACTCAACATATGCAAGGCCCTGTACAAAGAAGACCGCATATCTGTAGCCATGGCTCGAGCCCATCGACTCCGATTTCAGTTCGATCTCATTTACGGCCTTCATCAGAGTCTCGTTTTCACGGCTCATCTCATTTTCCGGTTCCGGTGGGTTCACGAGAAACGTATCTAAAGCCTCGTCATATACCATTGTTTCCTGAAATCTATACCCTTGCGGATCCAGGTCGACGACCTGGCAGGAATCGCCATCTTCATCTACATATGTATAATCGTAGAAATAAATGTCGTCGGACGGATCATCGGCAAGGCTGAGGATATATGCTTCATCAAGCATCAAGTGACCTTCATCATCCAAATAGAGAAAAGAAGGCACTTCCTCACCGTCAAAATACCTGAGCACACCATCATCGTCGTAATATGCCTCAGGTTCGTCGAGCTCCGTCGAATGCGTCTGGTCGACTCCACCTTCTATGTCTTCGACCGCACTGAAAGCATCGCCGTCTCTTCTGATGGTGTATTCTTCTGAACCACCCTCCTGGTTCTCTATATGAAGTATGTAGCCACCGGAAGAATCGATCGTATATCCTTCGACGCCATCCAGATGCTGTTGAAAAGCATAATCCTCAAGAGCTGTCCATCGCATATCTTCATAAGCTCTTTCGATCTCTTCCTGCTGCGCTGCACTGTAGCTCTTGATCTTATCTTTTCTGCGAACCAGACACTCGTCAGCTTTCGTATAGGCTTTTTTTCTTTGCGTATATGCCCATGGAATAAAGATGACCGCACAGATCAGAAGAAGGCATATTCCTGCCTTAAAAGAGAACCTGAGTTTTTTCTTCGGCTCTGTCATATTCTTCCAACCTTTGCCTCAAATACCGAAAGAATTCACGACACATAATCTTTCAGCATTTCTATACTAACACAAGAAGAATATCAAATCACTAATTCGCCCCCAAAAATAGAATAAGCATGTGAATATGTGACATTACTCACTTCTTCAAGATGCGCTTCATTGATATAATTAAATCGTCGGGAAAAGCACTTTTCTTTCCGACATAAGAAGAACATCTATCGGAGGACACCACCATGTTGGGAAAGTTTTTACTTCGTTCAGTCACAAATGACCTCGCGGGCAGTATGCTCGGCGGTCTCGGCCGTGCCGCCGCTTTCGGAGCGGGCGCGGTGCTCGTTTCCGAGCTTGTGAGCAGCGCGACGAACCGACAGGCCATCCCGGCAGGAAACTATATGCCTTCTCAGAATATCCCGAACAATACAGGTTACGGCTCTCAGGGCACAACGATCGCGAATGTCGCTCTTGCCCGTATCGCGCTCTGCTACTACATCGCTAAAGCCGACGGCGTCATCTCTCCCGAAGAGCAGATGGACCTGGATTATATGTGTTCGAGCCTGATGAATAACCCGAATGCTTCTGCTTCTTTCCGAACAGAGCTTCAGAAGATCACTTCCGACCGTTCGACAAACTTCATGAACGTCGAGAAGTATCTCGATAAGCTTGATGTCAACACGCTTTCAACCCTTCAGGCCGACATGCAGCGCGTCGCGGAACTGACCGACGGCGTTACCGAAAACGAAAGAAAGGCCATGGCCGTTTTCCAGAATTATCTTTACGGCAAGCAAGGTTTCCCCGGAAGCAACATGAATGAACAGTTTGCGGGAAAAGCACGTGTCATCAACTTAAAGTGCACCGGATGCGGCGCAGATCTCGAGATCAACGGAAGCCGTACCGAGACCTACTGCCCGTACTGCGGTTCCAAGCAGATCATCATGCACTGACGGATCACTCGATTGCCCTATCGCACTAAGTATCAGTCGATCTCCCCTGCTCTAATTCTCGATAATGCACAACCACAGGTATAATTCTTTTCACGTCACTTCGTGATACAATGCCTGCTATGGTTGGAAAAATGTCGAAAAGTCACAACGTGGATATGATCAACGGGGGCGTTCTCATCCCCTTGATCTGCTACAGCCTGCCGATCGTACTGACGCAGGTCCTTCAGCTGCTTTTTAACGCGGCAGATATCGTTGTGGTCGGACAGTTTGTCGGTAATACCGCCGTTGCCGCCGTAGGTTCCTGCGCGGCGCTCATCAATCTCATGATCAACCTGTTCATCGGTATCTCGTTAGGAGCTACCGTTGTTCTGGCTTCTGTCCTCGGCGCGAAACAGAAAGACCGCATCCACGATCTGACGCATACGATCTTTTCTCTGGGCATCATCTTCGGCATCATCACCTGTCTTGTGGGATGCATCTTCGCAAGGACCTTCCTCGAATGGATGGGCACTACCTCCGATTCCATCGATCAGGCCACACTTTACCTTCGCATCTATTTCATCGGAAGCCCCGCTTTCATGATCTATACCTTCGGACGCGCGATCGTCGTCGCTAACGGTGATACGCGCCGCCCGCTCATCTATCTGACCCTTTCCGGAATCCTGAATGTCCTTCTTAACCTCCTTCTGGTTGCCGTCTTCGGTTTAGGCGTTGCCGGTGTCGCGATCGCGACAGTTGCTTCCCAGGTGCTTTCCGCGGTGCTTATGAGTCTTGCTCTGTTCCATCTGGACGGAGAATGCCGCATCTTCCCGTTTGAACTGAAGATCCACAAAAAGCCACTAAAGAAGATCTTAAAGCTCGGTCTTCCCGTCGGCTTACAAAACACACTGTTTTCGTTTTCAAACGTCATCATCCAGTCCTCGGTCAACTCGCTCGGAACCTCTTGTATGGCCGGTAACAGCGCCTGCATGAACATCGACTCTTTCATCTATGCCGGCATGAATTCTTTTACCCAGGGATGCATGACCTTCGCGGGACAAAACTACGGCGCGAAAAGATATGACCGTCTTAACGCGATCTATCGATCCGCGCTTCTTTCGATCGCTTTTATCGGACTTTCGCTCGGCGCGCTTTCCTATCTTTTCGGAGAACCGCTGCTTCGACTTTATCTTCCGGATTCACCGGCGGATATCGAATTCGGACTTGCGCGTATGCTGGTCGTTGTCGTTCCCGATTTTCTCTGCGGTCTTATGGACTGCGGCTCGGGCATGCTCCGTGGTATCAAAAGATCCGTCTTCCCGATGGTTGCGACCGTTGTCGGAAGTTGCGGACTTCGTCTTTTGTGGGTCTATACCGTCTTTGACCACTTCAAAGCGAACTACGCTCCGGTCAGCGCCTTTAAGATCCTTCTTGTGTCCTACCCGATCTCCTGGGCACTTACATTCGTTGTACTCTTCGGCTATTACTGCCACGTCAGAAGAAAGCTCAAAACAGAAACCACGTGATCAGTAGTTCCGATTCCAAGTTCGGATCAATTACAGGAATAAAAACTTCCCCTTGCTTTGTGTCAGGTGAAAACACATTACAAGGGGATGTTTCTTTATATCGTTACTTGCACCGTCAGTATTTAGGAGGGGCGGCTGCAAAGGAACGGTTGTATCGGCCGGAAGATCCGGCGCGATGCGGATAGAGCGCAGCGGCTTTTTTATTCGAGGGTTATATTATGAAGGTCAGAGGGGTAAGCCGCTGCGGACACGCCGCTTCTCAGTAACCGCGCTGCGTCGCGAAACTGTACTGCATCGGAGCGCGGGAAGCTTCTTTTTCAGAACTTACGATAATCGAATCAGAGTCGATCGTCTTTCCGTTTTCAAGGATGACGGTTCTCGTACCGTACTGTGCGCACTTCTGGGAGTGGGTGACCTGAAGGATCGTGATCCCCTTCTCCTGATTGATTCGGCGGAAAAGATCCATGATCTCGGCGCCGGACTTACTGTCGAGGTTACCTGTCGCCTCATCGGCCAGGATGATCTCCGGGTTGCTGATGATCGCTCTCGCGATCGCTACACGCTGCTGCTGACCGCCGCTGAGCTTGCTCGGCATCTGCTTTCTCTTTGCCGTGAGACCTGTGATCTCAAGGATCTCGTCAAGATCTTTCTGCAAGGAAGCACGGGACTTTCCGGCAACCAGTGACGGCAGGAGGATGTTGTCCTCCACATTCAGATTCTGTACCAGGTTATAAAACTGGAAGATGAATCCGATCTTGCCGAGGCGGGTCTTGCTGAGCTTCTTTTCTTTCATCTTGCGGATATTTGTGCCGCAGATCTCGATATCGCCCTTAAAGTCTCTGTCGAGACCGCCGATCAGGTAAAGCAGTGTGGATTTACCGGATCCGCTGGCGCCCATCAGGGAGACGAACTCGCCTCTTCTGACTTCGAGCTCCGCGCCGTCTAAGACCTGTGTGATGACGCCGCCCTTTTTACCGAATGTCTTTCTTACGTTGTCTACCTTGATCATGATCTCGTTGTTGTCATATGCTGTGTTCATTTTGTACCTCTTTTCTTTCCGGTCGATGCCGTCTTCATGTGTTTTCTAAGTTGTATGATTTGTGTCTTATGAAAGTGCTTTTCGCGCAGGAGCTTATTCGTATTTCAGCTGCTCGGCGATCTTCATCTTTCGGATGTGCTTGATCGGCATCAGGACTGTCGATACGAACAGAAGGAAGAGTCCGAAGATAAAGGCCATTGTCGGGAGGAGATCGATCGAAAGACCGAAGTTCATCTCGATCATCTCAAGTGCCTTCTGGAAAAGACCTGCGACAACTGCCGCGAACGGGATCGCAACTACCAGTGCGACGATACTTGAGATCAGGCTCTCTGTGAAGAATGCCTTCTTCAGCTTTCCTCTGCTCATCGCGGTGGAAACTAAGACCGCACATTCTCTTCTTCTTCCGGAGAAGCCGATGGTCTG
Source organism: Clostridiales bacterium (assembly GCA_017617525.1). GTDB lineage: Bacteria > Bacillota > Clostridia > Saccharofermentanales > Saccharofermentanaceae > Scatonaster. The sequence continues at coordinate 27,079 of JAFZWA010000064.1, read as the reverse complement.
GTTGCTGACGACGGCGACGAATGTCAGGATCACGCCCATGCCGATCAGCATATAAAGGAGTGTGGACATTCCGGCGTTTTGGGCTTTCACTTCTTCCATATAATCATCCATCGTCAGAACGGAGTTGATCATGCAGCCGGAGCGTTCCTTGATCGTATCGACAACACCCTTCGGATCTTCGCAGCGGAGATATGCGCTAGTCGGATGATCTTCAAAGATTGCGTTATAGTTATCCAGGCTGACAACATATACAGCGGCACCTGCGGCGAATTTGATCGAATCACAGTATCCTGCGAGCTTCATTGTTTTGTTCAGAGCTTTTTCTCCGTTCGCGCCCATGATCATCGGGATCTCGTCGCCGACTGTATATCCGAGCTTTTTGGCGATGGCCTTATCCATGTAGATCTCATCGTCACCGATCGTCTCCGGAAGGCCCTTGATCGCGTTGAAAAGCTTGAAGTCGCCTTCTGTACCGAACAGGATCGCTGTGTGATAAAGATCTCTCATTTCCTTGCTGTTCGCGGTTTCAGCCGCCTTAATGTCATCGTCACCGATGATGAACTTGGTGCCCCAGTTATAATTCATGAATTCAACTTCCGTGACACCTTCAATGTCATTAAAGTATTCGAATGCTTTTCCTTCTTCGGAAAGGCCTGTGACTACGACATCCGCGTCTGCTTCCGGACGGTCGCAGAAGTTCACGTACGAAGTGGATAGTACAAAGAGTACAAGTCCCATGGCAACTGCCATAACAAAGAGTCTGGAGATACCTACCGAAGCCTTCTTTGTTCTTGCCTGTACGCAGGCAAAAGCAGCTACCGGGCAGTCTTTCTTTACGAAGTGCTTTTCGAGCATCTTACTGATCCTTCTGAGGATAAAGGGATATCCGAGGAACAGCGCCGCGACAAGAAGCACAATGGTAAGAAATACAACGGCAAGTCCTTCCATTGTCTTTGTCAGGACCATTACGAGTCCTGCGATTCCGAGTACCGCGAACAGGATCGAAGCTGCGAGCGTCTTCTTTGTGTATTTGTAGTCAGTATCCTTGTTGTCAAAGATCAGGTCGCGGATCGACGTTCTTGTTGCCTTAAGAAGTTCCTTGATCGGGCAGAGGCACTCGATAACGACTGCGCCGATGATGACTCCGATCCAGGCGATGACGGAAACATTTCCGAGATTCATTTCCAGTTCGATATCCGATCCGGAGTTAAGTGAAAAAACGTTATTGAAGATCGGGTCTCTGGTAAGAACATAAAGTGTCGAACCCAAAACACCGCCGATCAGGCCGTAAAGCGCGTTTTCAAAAAGAACGATCAGTGCGGTGGCATTCGGTGAAACGCCAAGGCTTCGAAGGGTACCGACCGTTCCCATTCGCTCGACCATGATTCTCTCGGAAAGCGAGATCGTTACGAAGATAACGAGCATCAGGCAGATGAGGAAAAGGATCGCGAAGATGCTTGTGACGGAGTTTACGTTCTGCTGGACCATCTCACCGTTGATGAGGTCTTCTGTCTCGATTCCCTGTGTGTTTTCTTCCATAGCTGTGCAGAATTTTCCGACATCGCCTCTGTCGTGTACACGAACATACGCGCCTACGAATTTAAAGTCTTCTCCAAAGAGTTCGGTAAATCCTTCCAGCGGCATGACTGCGTTATACTTTTCGGAAAGCATGCCTTTATAAGTAAGGATGGACTTTACCGTGAACGCGTGCGCCTTTTCTTCTTCGTCGAAAAACTCGATCGTGTCCCCTGTCGAAAGATCAAGTTCTTCCGCGAGAGTTTTCGGGATCGCGACCTCATCTTCTGCGAGATCGACATCCGCCGCGACGAGATTCATCTCGTTAATAGCAGCGATATCCGCGGAATAGATCAGGATGCTCTTTTCGTTGAAGTAAGCATATTCTTCGTTTCCCGGAACATTGAATGTCGTTCTGTTTCCGGTAAACATTGTCTTGTCATGAGCCGGAAGGCCTTCGAAATCAGAGTTTGTCAGACCGTTATTTGCGGATACGATCACGTTGCTGTCACCGAACATGGAAAGGAATGCGGATTCCAGAACGTTTCTTACCGAGTTGCTCATATCGAATGTCATCATGCCGGCGAAGGAACAGATCAGGATGCAAAGTACCAGCATGATCGTTCGAAACGGCTTGGAAAACATATTCTTCAGTGTGTGTTTAAATATTACTCCCATTTTCTCACCTTTATTCTTCTTACCTTTTGTCCCGGGGGCGATGACCGCATCGCCCCCTTTCTCTTAGCGGAAACTTTGATGTGTTTTTTCTCCTTTTTTAGACAAAGCTACCGCCAGCGCTGTGAAAATCGGCTTTTTCAGCGCACTTCATGTTTCTTTTTTGTCTTTGATTTTACTTAAAGCGGTCCCCTTTTTTCGGACCTTTACTTATTTGTTGATGATATCGATCGAACCTGCTGACATATCAGCTGTAAGTACGATATCGTAGCCGTCTTTCATGGTGAACTCATCACCGCGCTTCTCACCGTTGATCGTTGCGGATCCGGCAGAGAGGTCGAAATCATAACCGATCTTCTGGCCTTCAACGAACTCGATGTCAACGGAGCCCGCGGACATGTCGATATCAAAACTTGCTGTCAGAGTGAGTCCTTTTGCATCGAAATCTCCTGCGGACATATCCAGTTCGCCGCCGCCGATGGTGCAGTACAGAAGATCAACATCACCGGCGGAAAGATCGAATTCACACTTACCGAACTCGCACTTCTCAGCTTCAAAATCGCCTGCGGACATATCTACTTCGAGCGCACCGTTTACGTGCTTGATCTTCGCGTCACCGGCAGATAGATCAAGTTTCAGAAGATCACAGTCAAAGCCTTCTTCGATGATTACGTCACCTGCGGAACTGTCGAGATCCACGGTTCCGAAGTCAGCTCCCTTCGGGTAGTAAACATATACATAGTAATCTTCAGAATCCCAGCTAAAGAAGCCTATGTTGATATCGAACTTCTTCTTATTGGTAGAGACCTTAAGTGTTCCGTCTTTCGACTCACAGGTGACTTCAATTGCACGGATCTTATATTCAACCGCGTATTCATCACTTTCGATGAACTTGATATCGGATGCAGGTACATCTACGATGATGTCCTTAAAACCGTCAACGACAGTCTTCGGCATTTCCTGTACTTTTCCTTCGGAATCAATCTTGAAACCGTGATCGTAATACATGTGGACCTGCTTACCCCTGTTGATGATCGCTCCAGTTAATGTCAGTGCAAGTCCGGATACAAGCGAAACACTTGCTACAATTAATGCTGCTTTTGTAAATGCTTTCATTTTACTATTCTCCTTATCCCCATTAAGCGCCAGCCTGAGCTGCTTTATTCTTTCTGTTTCTCTTGTGGACGATACGTCCGAGTCCCTTAGCCAGGCCGTGAGCCGTAATTCTGATCAGTGCGATGGAACCGATGATAAAGAAGATGCCGAGACCGAATACCGTCAGACCGGAACCCAAGACGCACATGCCTGCGACCGGATTAATAAACAAAGCGATCAGTCCGAATACTATAGTTCCGATCGCTGCCACAAACATTGCGATACCTGCGATCAAGAAGGAAATCAAAACTACGAACGCTACGAATACGAGTACGCTTACAACGATCAGAAGCGCGAAGATCACCGGAGAAAGCGGAAGCGCGAAGATCGCCGCGAGAACGATCAGAAGTGTCTTCAGTGCGGAAGGCTGATCATTCTTCTTCTCTTCTTTCTGAGCCTGGGGCTGAACCGGCGGAAGTGTTTCTGCCTGAGCGCCGTATGCTGTTCCTGCCGTGGCTGTAGCGCCTGCTGCTGCGTTTGTGTCAAATCCTGATGCTGTCGGAGCCGGTACAACGGCCATTGCGTTCTGCGAAGAATAATCCGGATTTGTTGCCGCCATCGTCTCTTCGTACTTTCTGTCAACTACGTCAACGAGGATCTTCTTTGCAAGGATCTTCGGCTCACCTAATTCCTCGATCACTTTTGCTTCATTCTCGATGCCTGCTTCGTCGAAGTACTCCTCATAGAACTCGACGGCTTCGTCTCTGTCATATTGCGGCAGGATCTTCAATCCTTTGCGAAGTTCCTGCAAATATGTTTCCTTATTCATTTTGTATCCCCTCCAAGCAATGAATCTACTGAATCTTTGTATTTGTTCCACTCTTCTAAGTAGTACTTGTAAAGCTCTCTACCTCGATCTGTGATTCTGTAATATCTTCGGTTACGACCCTGATACGGTTCGTCGTAAGTCTCAAGTGCGAAATCTTTTTGTAGTCTGCGTAAGACCGGATACAGTGTCGACTCTGAAATATCCAGTACCGTCTTAACCTGCTGCGTAAGTGTATACCCATACGCGTCACCTTTGGTCAGGACTGCCAGTACGCAAGCATCCAATAAAGTTGAACCCAATTGGAAAACCATATACTATTTCTCCTTTCATATTGTATCGTTGGCTATATTATACGGCGTATAGTATTATGTGTCAACACATATTCGCACTATTTTTTCAAATTCCATTCAAACGGCTGCGGTTACTGGCTTTCAGTGTATTTCGGGCCATATTTCCGCCGCCCTTCTACACCATAAGTCTATACTTTTACGCTCGGATATACTTGAATTGTCCCTTATATATTCCTTAATTGTTTCTTAATCGGAGAAGGAAAAACATAACTATCTTTTCTTATACTATCAGTATCATCCTTATATTCTTCTTCCTTATTGTCGAAAAGCACCTAATCTGCTACAATTCTCAAACGCACGACAATTCCGATCTGCTTTCACAGGGCGGATCAGAAAATAGATATAAAGACATAAAAAGAGGCAGAACTCGTGACACTAAAAGAAGATAAAAATCAATATAAGAAGCTTCTCATGATCGCCATCCCGATGATGATCCAGAACGGCATCTCTAATTTCGTCAACCTTCTGGACAATCTCATGATCGGTGATCTGGGAACGAACGCGATCTCCGGCGTGGCTATCGCCAACCAGCTGATCTTCGTGTTCTATCTTCTCATCTTCGGCGCGACCGCCGGTGTGGGTATCTTTACTGCGCAGTATCACGGCAAGGGCGATACCGAGGGCATCCGCTACTCGTTCCGCTTTAAGATCATCCTCAATACGATCCTTTCAGCACTTAGCATCATCGCGTTTGTGATCGCCGCTCCTTTCCTGGTCGAGCTGTTCCTCCATGGCGAAGGTGATCCCGCGGATGCCGCAGAGATCCTGGATATCGGCGTTGACTACATCCATGTCATGCTCGCCTCACTGATCCCGATCGGTCTGACACAGGCATATGCCGGCACTCTGAAAGATCTCGGCAAGACCAAGGTCCCGATGGTCGCTTCCCTTTGCGCGATCGTCGTTAACCTCGTTGGTAACGCCCTTCTCATTTATGGTATGTTCGGACTTCCTGCTCTCGGCGCAGTCGGTGCCGCGATCGCGACCGTCATCTCCCGTTTTGTGGAGCTCGCGATCCTGGTGATCTATACAGCTACACACTCAGACAAGTTCCCGTTCATCCGCGGCGCATTTTCCAGCTTTAAAGTTCCTCGCGAACTTGCCCGTAAGTTTATCGTAAAAGCACTTCCGCTCATGGGTAACGAGACTCTCTGGGCACTCGGCATGACCGTTATCAACCAGTGCTATTCCTATAGAAGCCTCGACGCGGTCGCCGCGATCAACATCGAATCCACCATCTGGAACCTGATGGGCGTTTCGTTCATCGCGATGGGTGAAGCCGTCGGTATCGTTATGGGTCACATCCTCGGAAGCGGAGATCTTTCCGACGCGAAGAAAACGGCATATAAGATGCGTCGTTTCACCGTGCTCTGCGGTCTGGTGTTCGGTATCGTCATGGTCGGTATCGCGCCCTTCTTCCCGCTTCTTTACGATACAAGCAGTTATATCCGCCACCTGGCGACGGGCTTCATCATGATCGCCGGCGCGACGATGCCGCTGTGTGCTTACTCGCACGCTTCCTACTTTATCTTACGAGCAGGCGGAAACGCGTTTGTCACCATGATCTTCGACGCTGTCTACACATGGGTGGTCGTCGTTTTGATCGCCTACGTTCTGAGCCGTTACACGACACTTAGCATCACCTGGATGGTCGCCATCGTCAGGTCACTGGAATTCTTCAAAGCGACGATCGGCTTCTTCATGGTGCGAAGCGGAATGTGGGTTCGAAACATCGTCAACAACTGATAAACACAAAAGCCGAAGCACGGATCCGTACTTCGGCTTTTTCTTTTTTCATTGAACGCCTGTAAAGAATTACTCGGCAGTCTTTTTCATCTCCCAGAGCTTTTCGAGGCTATAGTTCTGACGCTCTTCCGGATGGAATACATGTACGACGACATCCTTATAGTCCAGAAGGATCCATCTTGCGGATTCACGGCCCTCGATGTGGTCCGGTGTTACGTCATAATCACGCTTGAGCATGTACTCGACTTCATCTGCGAGTGCCTTGATATGTGTCGAGGAAGTACCCGAGCAGATAACGAAATAGTCAGCCAGAACTGTCTTTTCGGAAACCGGGATCAACTCGATGTCTACGCCTTTTTTGTTCTCCAGAATCTCAACGATCTTATCAGCTAATTCTTTGATCTCCATCTACACCCTCCAAGGTTATTGATCTAATATCATTATACACATTAATTCTTGTTTGCAAGAAGCACTTTCTTACTTACCGCGATGCTCCAGAAGATACTTCAAAGAATTCTTTGTGTCCTCATGGATCTCCTGTCCTTTTTCCGCGAAGCTCTCTCTGATCGCGCAGTAGCACTCGATCAAAGCGCCGTCGAGATCGGTCTCCGCGAGTCTTCTGATCTCGGAAAGATCATCGAAATGACGCGATGGCTCGATCTTATCCGCCAGATAAACGATCTTGTCCGTGATCGTCATTACTTCTCTTCCGATCGTGTGGAACTGGATCGCGTCAAGGACCTCCTGATCCTCAACGCCATAATGTTCCTTCGCGTAAACAGCACCGGCCGGCGAATGCAGGATCTGTTTTCCCGGGATATATCCGTGAATGATCTTTGCCGAAAGCTCGATCTGCTGCTTCTCGGGAAGTTCTTTTGCGCAGTCATGCAGAAGTCCTGCCAGCGCGCACTTATCCGGATCCGCTCCGAAACGCATCGCGTAACGTGTCGATACGACACAGACGTTCATGCTGTGAAGAAGTCGCTTTCCGCTCATCTCATGGAAAAGCGTAAAGCAGTGCTTCATCAATGTCTTATACATCTCATCGGAAACATTCATCAAAGGAGAATCTTCCGAGTAAAGATCATGATCTTCGATGAACTCTTTAACTACGTCGCATACATCGCCGAAATCACCGTCACGACGGATCTTGCTGGATGCGACCTCGATCCCGTCGATCTTAAAGAACTTGACCTTCTTACCGAATACCTCTTCAAGATGCGCCGCCTGATTTCTGGCCTGCCCCTCATCAATGCCGGGACGAAGCGCGCAAAGGAGCGTCGCGTACTTTAAGATCTCATCCGGCTGATACCAGGATTCGTACTCGAAAAGAATATCCGAACCACACATCAGGAACAGCTCGTCCTTATCGGAAACGACCTTCTGCTCGCGAAGATTCTTGAGCGTATCCACCGTGTAGCTGGGCTTTCCGAAGACCTGCTCGATATCGCATACTTCGCACTTCGGCTCGTCCTTAAGTGCGGCCTTGACCATATAGTAACGATAAGGAGAAAGCGTGACCTTGCGAGAAGGCTTAAAACACGGCATACCCGTCGGGATGACGATCACGCGGTCGACCTTTCCACTTTTCACCGCGCCGCGGATCATAGAAAGATGGCCGTTATGAAATGGGTCAAATGCCCCGCCGTAAATACCGATCTTCAAACCGTTTTCTCCTCTCTTTTTCGGTTTAATCATTCATATCGAAAAGCACTGGTCTCGAGTTATCAGCCGAGTGTTCTTCCGATATCTGTTCTGTAGTGAGCTTTCTCGAAGGAGATCTTCTTAACGCCTTCGTAAGCAGAATCGATCGCTTCATCCATTGTCGCGCCGTCCGCGTATACAACGAGAACACGTCCGCCCGCAGTTACGAGTTTTCCGTCCTTAAGAGCGGTACCTGCCTGGAATACGATGTGTCCGCACTCCTTGATACCTGTGATCTCATAACCCTTGTCGTACTTTTCCGGATATCCGCCACTGGCCATTACGACAACGCAGGAGCAGCCCGGCTTCCACTTAAGGTCGACCTGATCGAGAGTTCCGTCGATACATGCGTCAACGAGCTCCATGAGGTCATTTTCCATACGCGGCAGGATCGCCTGACACTCCGGATCACCGAAACGAGCGTTGTACTCAACTACCTTCGCGCCTTCCTTTGTGAGCATAAGACCGAAGTAGATAACGCCCTTGAACGGACGACCTTCTGTTGCAAGAGCCTTTATGGTAGGTTCTACGATCGTATCGTAGATCTTCTTTTCTTCTTCAGGAGTAAGATCCGCGCCCGGTGTAACCGCACCCATACCGCCGGTGTTGAGGCCTTCGTCGTGGTCATAAGCACGCTTATGGTCACGGGATGTGATCATCGGGATAACCGTCTTACCGTCGGCAAACGCAAGAAGCGTCATTTCCGGACCGACCATGCACTCCTCGATAACGACTGTGCTGCCGGATGCACCGAAAACACCTTCACTCATCATGGAGATTACTGCCTTCTTTGCTTCGTCGAGTGTCTGAGCGATAATAACACCCTTACCAAGAGCAAGTCCGTCCGCCTTGATAACGATCGGCATTTCCTGTGTCTCAAGATAAGCGAGTGCTTCATCCTGATTCGTGAATGTCTGATACTTCGCGGTCGGGATATTGTATTTCTTCATCAGTTCCTTGGAGAAAGCCTTGGACGCTTCGATGATCGCCGCGTTCTTATATGGACCGAAAGCACGAAGTCCTGCCTTTTCCATCTCATCGACCATACCCAGAGCGAGCGGGTCATCCGGTGCTACGAAAACGAGATCAAACTGTTCTTTCTTCGCGAAATCAACCATCGCGGGAACATCTGTTGCCTTGATCGGCACACATGTCGCGATCTCGGCGATACCGCCATTACCCGGTGCACAATAAAGTTCCGTTACTCTCGGACTCTGCTTAAGCTTCCAGCAAATTGCGTGTTCACGGCCACCGCCGCCTACTACTAATACCTTCATGAATTGACCTCCGGGTAATTTATTCATTCCATCGGCGGGAAAAGCACTTCTCACCGACAAATTATTATACCAAAACGAAGAGGAAAACGCATCGGTCAGAAAGGATTAAGTCTTGTCTTTATACACATATTCCGATATTTTCAGAGCGCCTGTATGGGAAGGTTGATCGGGTTTGACTTCGAGGACGCCGTCAACACTCTGGAAATAGGGATGATCCGGTGAACACTCAAAATAGAGATATGTACGATAGTGAGTAATACTTCCGTCCGCATTTCTCAAAGCGAAATCCGGAACACCGGATATACAGACCTCTTTCACGCTTTTGCTGATCTTCACCGTAAAGACCAGATCTTCAAAATGCACCTCGGTCCCCTCGGGAACACCCCATGCTTCAAAAAGATCCTCTACTCCCTCTTGTGGCAGTATATCGAAGAACACTGTTCTGGGTCCCGCGCTTCTTCCGATACTGTCAATAACGATACCATCGGTAGTTTCCTCCGGGATATCGATCACATTATCGTTTGGATCTCCACTCCATTCCCATGATTTTGCCATTGCACAGGATGCTCTTTTCTCACTCTTATCTAACTGAATAGTAAAGCCTTCGTATTTTACCTCAGGGCCATTGTACCCTTTGGATAAAAAGGCAACAGCCAAGGAGTCTAAGGCGATAACAATCATCAGGAAAAAAACTATCGCAAGTTCCAGCGATGAAAGAATGATACCTGTAATCCCCCATCCTTCTCCCTTCATAGGGTATCTCGATGCATACTTGACTCCGGAAGCGGAAATACAAAGAGCAACCAATGCGGAAACGCCCAGAAAAAAGACGATCAGCTTATCAGTATCGCTCGGGAAACCGCGGGAAAAATCAATTACCGTAATGAAACAAAAGAATGCAAAAATCAGGACCGATAGAATAAAACCGATATAACACTTTCTGCTCTTTTGTGTATCATTATTCTCTGCCATACCAATACCTCCAAAACCAAATACCCAAACCTGCCCCAATTATACAACAAAAGAACACCCTGAAGGAAAGAAGGTGTTTTTCTTCCTATTCAGGGTGTTCGATTCATTTCACTTATAGTGCTTTTACCTTGGGGAAAGCACCTATCGCTTCAGTGATCAATGTCTGAAGTGACGTACGCCTGTGAAGAGCATCGAGATGCCGTACTTGTCGCAAGCATCGATGGACTCCTGGTCACGGATGGATCCGCCCGGCTGAACGATCGCTGTGATGCCGTACTCGTGAGCTGTCTCTACGCAGTCAGAGAACGGGAAGAAAGCGTCGGAACCGAGGATCGCGCCCTTGGCCTTCTCACCTGCGAAATCCAGAGCGATCTTAGCAGCACCTACACGGTTTGTCTGGCCCGGGCCGACACCGAGTGTCTGCTTGTTCTTAACAACAACGATACCGTTACTCTTAACGTGCTTAACGACCTTCATCGCGAAGAGCATGTCATCCTTAAGAGCCGGATCGATCTCTGTCTTTGTAACTGTCTTGAGCTCAGCCTCGTCATAGATTCCACGGTCGTGATCCTGAACGAGAAGACCGCCGTTAACGCGCTTGTAGTTGAACTCGCCTTCCGGGATCGGAGCGGCGATATCCGGCAGAACGAGAACGCGGAGGTTCTTCTTTGCGCAGAGGATATCGAGAGCTTCCTGTGTGTAGGACGGAGCAACGATGACTTCGAGGAAGATCTTTGCCATTTCTTCGGCTGTCTTTCCGTCGATCTCGCGGTTAGCAGCTACGATACCACCGAAGATGGATACGGAGTCAGCCTCGTAAGCCTTGACCCATGCATCGTAGATGTTGTCAGCAGAACCAACGCCACACGGATTTGCGTGCTTAACGGCAACAACTGTCGGCTCGTCGAATTCCTTGAGGCAGTTGATGGTAGCGTCTGTATCGGAAATGTTGTTGTAGGAAAGTTCCTTACCGTTGAGCTGCTTTGCTTCTGCGAGGGAACCCTTGACCGGCAGAGCGTTCTGGAAGAATGTTGCCTTCTGGTGCGGGTTTTCGCCGTAACGCATCTCGGAAACCTTGTCGAAAGTGACTGTGTACTGCTTCGGCAGAGTCTTATCTTCGGATACGGAAAGGAAGTAGTTAGCGATAAGAGCATCGTAAGCTGCTGTGTGCTCGAATACCTTCTTTGCGAGCTTGAAACGTGTCTCGTAAGTTGTATCGCCTGTAGCTCTCATCTCGGAAAGGACCTGCTCGTAATCTTCAGGATCTGTGATTACTGTTACGTCCTTGTGGTTCTTAGCAGCTGCACGAAGCATGGACGGACCACCGATATCGATGTTCTCGACGCACTCTTCAAAAGCAACGCCCGGCTTCTGGATAGTCGCCTTGAAAGGATAGAGGTTAACAACGATCATGTCGATCAGACCGATGCCGAGTTCTTCTACTCTCTTCATGTGCTCCGGGTTACCGCGCATAGCGAGGATACCACCGTGGAGGAGCGGGTGCAGTGTCTTAACACGTCCGTCGAGGCACTCAGGGAAACCTGTGACTTCGGAAACTTCCTTACACGGGATGCCCTCCTTCTCGAGAAGCTTTGCAGTACCGCCTGTAGAGAGGATCTCTACGTTCAGTTCTACGAGTTTTCTGGCAAAATCGGCAATGCCTGTTTTGTCGGATACACTGATAATCGCTCTTTTAATCATAAAAACATCCTTTCCGAACCATTACTTTTTGGTTCTAACCAAATTATTAACTACTTCGATCTTACCGTCGGCGATGAGCTGGATCGCTTTCGGGAGGATAACCTGTTCACATTCCACCATGATGCGCTTCTGAAGTGTTTCCGGTGTGTCGTCTTCTCTTACGTCGACGGCCTTCTGCAAAATGATCGGGCCTTCGTCGTAATGCTCATTTACGAAATGCACCGTCGCGCCGGACACTTTTACGCCCTTAGCCAGAACGGCTTCGTGCGGGCGGATACCATACATGCCCTTACCGCAGAATGCCGGGATCAGAGCCGGGTGGATATTGATAATGCGGTTTGCGTAAGCCGCAACTGTTTTCGGACCGAGCATGGAGAGGAATCCTGCCAGAACGACCAGATCCACACCGAGACTGTTGAGCTCGGTAAGTGTGGCATCGTCGTAATCGTCTCCGAGCACTTTCTTACTGATGACTTTGCTCGGGATCCCCGCCTTCTTTGCTCTTTCGATGGCAAAAGCACTTTCGTTGCTCGCGATGACTTCGGAGATCTCTACATTTCGGATCTCTCCGCTTGCGATCTTATCGATGATCGCCTGCAGGTTCGTACCGCCGCCGCTGACAAAAACTGCTATCTTCATTCTATTCTCCTTAGATCTTGTGCGGAGAATCTTCGCCGCTGTTGCTCGGAACGCCTGCCGGGAAGATACCGTCAAAGCATGCGGAGCAGTGACCGCAAAGTGCGCCTTCTGTGGAAGCCTTGAGGCCCTCGAGGCTGACATATCCGAGAGAATCGGCACCCAGCATATCGCGGATCTCTTCTACGCTCATCTTACGTGCCGGAAGCATATCTGCCTCAGAAGCGGATACACCGTAGTAGCACGGGAACTTAACCGGCGGAGAAGCGACACGGAGGTGAACCTCTTTCGCGCCTTCCTCACGCAGGAAGGAAATGATGTGCTTCGTTGTCGTACCACGAACGACGGAGTCGTCGACGATAACGATCTTCTTGCCCTTAACGGCCGTCTTCAGAACGGAGAACTTAAGGCGTACTGCCATTTCACGGGCAGCCTGTGTGCCCTCGATGAAGGTTCTTCCTACGTAACGGTTCTTAAGGAGAGCCTGTCCGTAAGGAATGCCGCTTTCAAAAGCGTAACCGATCGCAGCCGCGATACCGGAGTCCGGAGCCGCGACAACGAGGTCTGCGTCGCAGGGGTTCTCACGAGCCAGAGCGCGTCCTGTCTGAACACGGGACTCATAAACGGATGTGCCGTCGATGAAGCTGTCCGGTCTAGCCAGATAAACGAACTCGAAGATACAGAGCTTACCGTTCTTGTGAGCGTCGCACTCAGGTACTGTATAAATAGAAGAATAACCTTCTTCAGTGATCGTAATGATCTCACCCGGAAGAACGTCACGGATGGTCTCGGCGCCGATAGCGTCAAACGCGCAGTTCTCGGAAGCCAGGAGATACATATCGTCTTTCTTACCGAGTACCAGCGGACGGAGGCCGAGCGGGTCACGAACACCGATGATACGGTCTTCGCTCATAAGAAGGATCGCGTAAGCGCCCTTGATCTCACCCATCATTTTCTGGATCGCGCCCTCGAGAGAATCAGAGGATACGCGGTTTCTTGCGAGAAGTGAAAGCAGGACTTCAAAGTCTGCCGTTGTCTGGAAGATCGCGCCGATCTCCTTTAAAGAATCACGAAGCTCATCCGCGTTCAGGATCGAACCGTTGATGGAGATCGCCAACTGACCGCTGTGGGACTTGATCTGCATCGGCTGGACGACGTCATAACCGCTCTCGTTCGGAGCCGGAGTTCTGACGTGACCGATGGCCGCGTGTCCGGTCAGTGTGCCGAGGTGCAGATCGTCAAATACATCTGCTACCAGGCCGTGTGCCTTGTGGCCGAGGAACTGGCCGTCGTGATTGACTACGATACCTGCGGAGGCCTGACCTCTGTGCTGCAGTGAGAAAATACCGTAGTACGTGAGTTTGGAGATGTCGGGACTGGTCTTCTTCGTATCAAAGATACCGAATACGCCGCATTCTTCCTGGATCTTTCTGCTCATACCTTTACTCCCCCAGATTTGCTATTTTTTCCTGAAGGCGCGCGTCTCTCTCCGCTACCGAAGAGGCAAGGCCCGCCTTATACTCTACTAACTTCTTGCTGAGCGCTTCATCACTTAAAGCCAGCATCTGTGCGGCAAGGATCGCCGCGTTAGAGCCGCCGTCGATGGCGACTGTCGCTACCGGAATTCCCGTCGGCATCTGAACGACCGCATAAAGAGCGTCTACGCCGTGCAGTGCCCCACCCTTACAAGGAACACCGATGACCGGCAAAACAGTATGGGCAGCGATCACGCCGGCCAAATGAGCCGCCAGTCCTGCTGCCGCAATAATTACACTATATCCGTCTTCTTTCGCCGAAGATGCGATCTTCGCTGCGAGATCCGGCGTTCTGTGTGCCGAGCACACCTTCGCGTCAAAAGCGATATCGAACTTCTTCAGGAGCTTAAAACAGCCCTCCATAACCGGAAAATCCGAGTCACTGCCCATAACGACAAGAACTTTTGCCATGCTACTATCCTCCTACTAAAAACAGAACAGACCTATTATAAAACAAAAAGTGCTTTCACGGACATTAGATTTTTTGATTTTTCCGCAAAAGCACTTACTTTTCTCGAACATATTTGTCGCGGCAGCCGAAAGCCTTTCTGCCGCAGGAAAAAGAGCCGATTTCTACTCGTTTTCGTCCGACCAGTGGAGCTTCTCCATAACGCGGTCATACTCCTCTGTCCCCTTCTCGTAGGGCATCGGGCAATAGTCGTTGCCCGAGGAGGACGATCTCATCGAAAACGGGATGCACTCCATGCGGTTTCCGACGACCTTTCCTTCGAATACCGAGAAGGTACACTGGAAGATCGCCGTATCCGGATCGGAAAGCCACGGCTGACCGCCGAAGCAGAAGTTCGATTCACTATAGATGATGTATTTCCCGTTATAGTATTCGACCGGCTGCAGTCTGTGCGGATGAGATCCGACATAGATATCCGCGCCGTAGTCGATGATGTCATGGGCAAGTTCGACCGCCGCCGCTTCCGGCTCGTACATTCTCTCAACACCGATATGACAGGAGATGATGACGATGTCGCAGCCCTTTTCGCGCAGGACATCGATCGCGTTATAGTAAAGGGATCTTTCGTAAGTGAAGTTAAAGCCGGCCATACCGATCTTAACGCCCTTTACCTCATAAACATTGTAGTAACTGTTGTCGCTCCATACGATCCCGGCGTCTTCTAAGACCTTTCTGGTCTCCAGGTGGCCTTCCTCGGTATAGTCGAGCATATGGTTATTGGCAAGGTTACAGCACTCGACACTTCCCAGTTTCAGGCACTCGACATACTTCGGATCGCCCTTTAAGTAGATCTCGCGCTCCGGACGGAGGTTATTTGACGACGTCAAAGGTCCCTCGAGATTACAAAGTGTCATATCATCGGCTTCGAGATACGGCAGTGCTTTTGAAAAAGGATAGGAGAAATTGTCCCCGACGGTTGAAGTAAAGCAATAGGACTGGCCCATATGCACGCGCTGTTCGCCGAGCGTGGTATCGCCGATAAAACTGATCTTGATCTCAGTCGGCGTCGGTTCGGGAGTCGGTGTCGGAGTCGGCGTATCGGTCGGAAGAGGGGTCGGCGTCGGTGTTGACGGGACCGTGCTCTCTGTCGAAACCGAATTTTCGGAAGATACCGGAGAATTGGAGGTGTTTTTGTCCTTGCTCGTGTCATTACATGAGCAAAGGAGCGCAATGATCAGAAATATAGCCAGAAAACGGGACTTCCTTCTCAAAATCGTTCACCTCATACGGAATTCTTAATCAGTTTACCAAACCTCAAAAAAAGAAGAAACACTTTTTTGCTTCAAATTGTTCGATTATCTAAATAAGTTTTTATATATGTGTGTCGCCGTTCACAAAATTGATACAATTTTTTTTGCAGTTATTAGCAAATAGTACTAGCATAATGGAAAAAATAAGTGCATAATCAGTATAGAAACTACAAGTAATCCAAAAGGAAAGGGGCGATCCGGATGGCAAAGATTGATAGATTAACAGAAAAGATCGAGAAACTCGGTAAGAAGCAGAATCTGGGTGCGCTGTTAAAGATGATAGATGACCCGGAAGATGAGGTTCGCGTTGCGGTCGCTAAAGCAATGGGACAGATCAGCACATATGAATCGGGAATGCAGTTGATTCCCCTTTTCCGTGATACTTCCCCGATAGTTCGAGCAGCAGCTGCAGAATCCGCCGGTTTGATCAATGCTAAGCATTGTGAAGAATACCTTAAGAAACTGGCATTCGCTGATTCCGATCCAAGCGTACGGGCAGTCGCAAGAGAAGCTTACGACAAGATGAAGACTCGTGTAGTTTGATATAATCGATTAGTTAAAAGCGTGGGGATCGCTGCAGAATAGCAACGATCCCCATTTTTTTGCTTGAAAGGAGACAACAATGAAGATCGAACTGAATCCTGATGAGAAAGTCGTCGCGGCAGTTAAGGAAGGTTTGAAGCAAAAGGGCGGCTACTGCCCTTGCCGTCTGGAAAAGACCGAAGACACCAAATGCATGTGCAAAGAATTCAGAGACCAGATCGCCGATCCGGACTTCGAAGGTTTTTGCCACTGCATGTTATACTATAAAAGAAAATAAGGAAAAGGAGATCCAATATGGCTGAGATCACATTGACCAAAGATAATTTCGAACAGGAAGTACTGAAGGCTTCCCTCCCCGTCGTTGTCGATTTCTGGGCAACATGGTGCGGACCGTGCCAGATGCTCGGACCTGTCCTTGAAGAAGTCGCTAATGAAAACGAAGGCAAGTTCATCGTCGGCAAAGTCAACGTAGACGATCAGGTCGAGCTTGCGATGCAGTACAAAGTAGCGAGCATCCCGACTCTTCTCGTTTTCGAAAACGGCGAAGTTACGAAAAAGACAATGGGCTTTATGCCGAAAGACAGACTCCTGGACTTCATCAATAACTGAGAGTAACAAAGGAGCTATCGTAAATGTCTGAAAATACGAGCCCGGCTGTTCCTTCCGAGGAAAAGAAAAAAGCCGGTTCATCGAAAAAGCCATTGAAAAAGAACGCACCGCTGATCTTAACGATCGTCGAGTGCGTCCTCTTTGGTGTGCTTTCCACCATCAACATCTTCGCGGTACATGCGCTTTCCGAGCTGGATCCGTACTATAAGCTTTACTACTTCATCTCCATCCTGGGATTTCTCGCGATAGGCCTTATGATCCTTGCCTACTTTAAAAAGTGGCTCGGCATCCAGCTTCTGTCCGTCATCGGCGTCATCATCTGGACCACGTACGCGGCAGCAACGATCTTAAGCTGTGTCATGACGACCAAAGTCATCAAGATGGAAAAGCCCTTCAGGGAATCGGAAATGTACGTTGTCTTTAACGGCACCTTGTACCAGTGGGAAGGAAATACCGTCATCTACGGTCTTCCGACAGACTGGGAAGACTATGACCTTCGCGCTACGATCGAAGCAAGAGACGACAGCAAGATCCCGACTGAAGAACTGCACAGCAAAGGCATCCCGGAAGGATCCATGATCTTCTACCAGGACGGTTATAAGTACATTCTCGTGGAAGTTTGTACGGGATCTCTTTTCGAGTTCATCGATCCGAACGATCCGCCGACGGAACCGATCTCCACAAAGACACAGTCAGCCGGCTTCGGAATCTGATCAGGATTCGATAAATCCGGCCATCATCCAGACTTCAAGATCCGGCTCGCCATCTGTATGGCAGTCGGATGTTCTTTTTGACATGTATCTGATCGCGGCAAAGAAATCAGACGGATCATAGTCAGCCATGACGCCGCCGCAGTTCTTGCCGTTTCCGTCGCCCTTATGGATGAAAGCGAGCTTGATCGCGGTCTCACCGTCTGCCGGTGTTCCGTCCGCGTTGTAGTTATACTGCGCCGGAAGGGACATGATCCTCTCCTTCATCTTCTCACGGCTCTCGAGATCCTCAAGGAAATACACATACGGATCGATCGCTTCGTTGCGGATGAGGTTTACTTTGATCATGTTATAAGGAAGAACGGAGTAATGCTCTGCCTCATATTCCGCTAAACGGGTGGTGTACTCGTCGTTTTCGTAGTATTCGGTCGTCTTGCTGACCTTCATGCCGCCGAAAGACTCCGGGACCTTGTAATCCGCTTCAGATCCGAAATAGGCAAACGCCATCATCGTATTGTCGAACATGGCCTTGTAGTAAAAGCCGGAAGCGTTCTTATCTTTAAATGTGACATAGCTCTTGAGCGCGGCCTGACCGTAATTTTCGGGAAGGATAAATGTCTTATCGGACATTCCCTCACCGACCATAGTAACGTACTGACCGAGTTTAACCGTCTTTACCGAAGATTTAAAAGCATCGTCATCGATCGTCTCGACTCTCGCGCCGAAGATCGTATCCGGAATGGTGACTTCCTCGGAGCTTTTCGAGCAGGACTCGATCACGATGTGCGCCGGAGAATATTCCTGCTTTAAGTAAAGTGTATAAGAATAGCCGTGGATCGGGTCGAACTTGACGTGCCAGGCCTTCTTGGAAAAGTCATAGCTCGCGATCAGGGTGAAGAACAAGATGGCAATAAGCGCGATCGAACCGATGATGATACCGGCGACCTTAAGATGGTGCTCGATCATGCGTCTGTAAGCACTCTTCTTCTTTTTCTTCTTCTTTTTTCCGCTCGTGGATTTGGAAGATGCCTGGGTCTTTTTGGGCTCGACCTTCTTTTCGACGGGAGCCTCTTCTTTTACGACTTCTTCTGCCGCTGCTTCTACTTTTTCAGCAACGGTCTCCTCGATATTTTCCTGATCTAAGATCTTCTTTTCTTCGTCTGCCACTTTTTCTATCTTCCTTTTACCAATTTACCATTATAAGAACGGCTCGCGCCGCTTTCCTATTTATACTACAAAATCGATCTTCTTTCCATCTACCGCCGCATCGACGAGCTCATCTTTTATATAAGTAAGTTTTAGAGAGAATACTTCTTCTCTTTCCTTTAAGAGTCGGAAGAATATCTTATCTCCGGGCCAGATCGGGAGTTCTTCGACCTTGTCCTCAGCGATCCAGACAAGCTCTCCTTCGCTGCAGTCGGAAAGGTCTTCGCCTTTTTCTTCGGCAAAAGCACCTGTCCCCGGGACATTTCCTTCGTATCCGTCGCAGGTATAAAGGAACGTGATCTCGTCGATCTCGTCGATGACAAACGTGATGATACCGCGAAGGCGGAAAGACGTCATGGTCAGACCTGTCTCCTCTTTTACTTCACGAAGGACGCATTCTTCCGGCGATTCTCCGTGCTCGAGATGTCCGCCGACACCGATGTACTTATCTTTATTGATGTCATTCTCTTTTTTCGTACGGTGCATCATCAAGATCCCTTGAGGTCCGTAAATATAGCAGAGAGTAGTCTCGTAGCGGTTCATTTTCCTTGTATTCCTTCTCCCGTCGGGGTTTTCGGGTTTTTATGCAATTTTCAAATGAAAATCACTTTTTCAAATGAAAATCAAATGATCAAAAACCTTGTGTTCTTGCCGAGCGTTTATAGGATAACACATTTTATTCTTGTATAAATAACGAATGACTCGACAAGTCCTTTTCCCAAGGTTAAATGGTATACTCTCTTTCGGAAAAACACAAAAAGGAGAAAGAACTTATGAAGAATTATTTTGATCTCAAAGGACAAGTCGCAATCGTTACCGGGTGCTCCACCGGACTGGGTGTTCAGATGGCAAAGGCACTGGCTAACCAGGGATGTAAGATCGTCGCAGTAGCTCGTCGTCAGGAAATGATCGATGCTGTTGCTGAGCAGCTTAACAAGGATTACGGTGTTGAGACAATGGCAGTACGCTGCGATATCACAGATACAGATGCTGTTAACTCCATGGTTGATTCCGTTCTCGAAAAGTTCGGCCGCGTAGACATCCTCATCAACAACGCAGGTACAGGCGCTGTTGCTCCGGCAGAAGACATCACAGACGAACAGTTTGATAACGAAATGAGCATCGACCTCTTCGGTTCTTTCCGCGTGGCTCGTGCCGTAGCTAAGAAGCACATGATCGACGCTAAGTACGGTCGTATCATTAACATCGCTTCCATGTACGGTCTTGTTGGTAACAAGATCTGCGGTTCTGCTCCGTACCACGCTGCTAAGGGCGGTGTTGTTAACATGACACGTGCGCTGGCTTCCGAATGGGGCAAATATGGTATCACAGTTAACTCTATCTGCCCGGGTTACTTCTACACAGACCTTACCCGTGACACATTAAACAGCGATTTCTTCCAGCAGAACGCAAAGACAATGATCCCGGAAGAGCGCTATGGTGAAGAAGGCGAGCTCGACACAGCTGCTCTGTTCCTTGCTTCCAAAGAGTCTGCTTATGTTACCGGCGTAAACCTTCCGGTTGACGGCGGTTACACAGCAATGTGATTTCACTTAACCATCTCGTCCTGATAATATATCCCTAAAAAACCCTATCACGTGATATGGATCTTAAAGCTACCCCCTACACTTCAAGATCCTCGTGATAGGGTTTTTCCTTTGAAAAAAACGGTCATCCTTGGTACTATGGAAGTATAAAAACTAATATCATGCATATGTCAGAGAGGAGTGAGTTTATGAATTTCCTTCTTGTCGCGATCAATGCAAAATACATACATTCCAATCCCGCCGTGCACTCCCTTCGTGCCGTGGCCGACCGCGTTTATTTCGGAGCGACGTCGCTTTATGAAACGACGATCAATAACCCGATCCACAATACACTTTCCGACATCTGTGACCAAAGACCCGACGCGATCGGGATCTCTACATATATCTGGAATATCGACGCCGTAAGAAAGCTTCTTTCCGATCTTCCGAAAGTCCTTCCGGATACGGATATCTGGCTCGGGGGACCTGAAGTTTCCTATCACTACGAAAAGATCTTCGAAGAGTTCCCCTGCGTCCGCGGAATCTTCGTCGGCGAGGGCGAGGCCGCTTTTACCAGAGTCGTCGGCGAGTACTGCCGTTCGATGAGTTTCGTTTCCGAAGATGGCGACGACACGATCAATATCAGTAAGCCCGTCCTCGGAAAACCGGACTTCAGTAATATCCCGAATGTTGCTCTGCGTGAGCGTCCGAGCGTCATCAAACAGGAACTGATGGACATGGATTCGCTCCCCTTCATCTACGAGGAGGGCATGCGCGAGTTCGATAACCGCATCGTGTACTACGAGTCTTCCCGAGGATGTCCTTTCCGCTGCAGCTACTGCCTCTCCTCTGTCGATAAGACCGTCCGTTACAGAAGTCTGCCGTTTGTATTCCGTGAGATCCAGTTCTTCTTAGACGAAGAGATCCCGCAGGTCAAGTTCATCGACAGGACCTTTAACAGCGACAAAGAAAGAACGAAAGCCATCTGGAACTATATCCTCGAGCACGATAACGGAAAGACGAATTTCCATTTCGAGATCGCCGCCGAGCTGATGGATAAAGAAGAGATCGAGATCTTGCGAAAGATGCGTCCAGGCCAGATCAAACTCGAGATCGGCGTTCAGACGACGAATCAGGATACGCTCCTTGCCGTCAACCGTCCGGCGAAGATCCACAAGATCGAAAAGGTCGTTCAGGAACTATCGAAAACAGGAACGATCCATATCCATCTCGACCTGATCGCGGGTCTTCCCTACGAAGGCTACAGAAGCTTTCGAAATTCCTTTAACGATGTCTACGCGCTTGCGCCGACACAACTGCAACTGGGGTTCCTGAAAGTCTTAAAAGGCTCCCCGATCGAAGAGGACTGCGAGAAGTTCTCGATCGTCCGATCCGACGATGCCCCGTATGAGGTGCTTTCCACAAGATGGCTGAGATTCGACGAACTCTGCAACCTGAAGCACATTGAAGAAATGGTAGAGCTTTTCTATAACAGTCATCAGTTCGACCAAACGCTGCCCGCGATCGAAAAAGCCTTCGAGACACCATTTGATCTGTATGCCGCGCTGGCGGATTTCTATAAACAGAAAAACTACTTCACGATCACGCCGGCAAGGTTCCGCCGTTACGAGATCCTTCTTCAGTTCGTCGAAGAAAGGACCGCGCTTTACGAAGAGGAGATCCGTGAGCTTCTGACGCTCGACTACTATCTTCGTGAAGAACCCAAGAGCCGTCCGGATTTTGTCAAAGTGCCGCCGGAAAAGGGCCGCATCGACACGTCGATGAGAGATCCGATCACGGGAAACTTCCGATTGATCAAGTAAAGTGCTTTTCGAGAAGAAAAAAAGGACTGCCCAAACGGACAGTCCTTTCTATTTGCTTTCTTCAAAGAAACGATCAGGCGTTCTCTTTGCACTCCGCTTTGACCGCGTCGAAGGTCTCGACGATCTTTTCTTCCGGAGCCTTGGTGATCAGGCTGAAGACTACGATGAAGATGCTGGCGATGATGAATGCCGGCAGGAGTTCGTAGATGTTCAGGATCGTGTCGGCGAATACGTCACGGATGACGAACTTCCATACGAAGATCGTGGTTCCGCCGGAGATCATGCCGGCGATCGCGCCCCACTTGTTCGTTCTCTTCCAGAACAGACCGAAAAGAACCAGCGGTCCGAATACAGCGCCGAAGCCTGCCCATGCGAAGGATACGATACGGAATACGGAGCTGCTCGGATCAAGAGCGAGGAATACCGCGATCACGGAGATCACGATAACGCAGATACGAGCGAGCCACATGCCTGCTTTCTCGGACAGTTTCTTTCCGAATGTCTCCTGAACGAGGTTCTGGGAGATGGAAGAAGCCGCGGCGAGGAGCTGGGAGTCAGCGGTGGACATTGTGGAAGCGAGGATACCCGCGAGGATGACACCACCGACGAATGCCGGGATGTAACCGTGAGATGCGATCCACTTCGCAACATCAACGATGATGGTCTCTGCAGCGGATGCGTTCTCATAGGAAGGAGCGATACCGTTCTGCATGAGAGAATAACCTACGATACCGATAAGTACGGCGATCGCCATGGAAATGACGACCCATACGGATGCGACACGACGGGAGAGCTTGAGCTTCTTCTTATCTTCGATCGCCATGAAGCGAAGGAGAATGTGCGGCATACCGAAGTAACCGAGCCCCCACGCGAGCGTCGAAGCTACAGGAAGCGCCCCGTAGCTGCCGGTCGTTCCATCGGCTACGTTAAAGCCCTTGAAGACGTCCATGTAACCGTCGAGGTTCTTAACATTGGAGAATACATTTCCGAAACCGTTGGTAATCGCCTCACCTACACCGAGAACGACCAGGAGTGCGACCGTCATGATGATGGACTGGATAAAGTCCGTGGTGGACGCGGCGAGGAATCCGCCGAGTGTGCAGTAAATAACGATTACGCACGCACTGATGATCATGGCCGATTCATAGGACACGTCAAACAGTGAGGAGAAAAGCTTACCGCAAGCGGCAAAACCGGAAGCGGTGTATGGGATGAAGAACACAACGATGAACAGAGCCGCGATCAGTGTGATGATGTGCTTGTCATCGCCGAAACGCTTGCTGAAAAAGTCAGGAAGCGTGACTGCCTCGACCTTACTCGTATAGACGCGGAGCCTCTTGGCGACAAAGAGCCAGTTGAGATAGGTTCCGACGGCAAGACCGAGAGCCGTCCAGAAGGCTTCCGGAATACCTGTCATAAGAGCAACAGCCGGAAGACCCATCAGGAGCCAGGAGCTCATGTCGGAAGCCTCCGCGCTCATCGCGGTAACGATCGGGCCGAGCTTTCTGCCGCCGAGGTAGAAGTCGTCCGTGTTCTTGTTTTTCTTGCTGAAAAGAGCGCCGATAACGATCATCATAATGAGATAGAGACCGATGGCGATCATAATAACAATATTTGTTGTTGACATATGATTTACCCCCCTCTACTTAACAACAGTTTTATAGTAGCAAAGATGAGGGCGGAATTCCAGCGGTTTAGCGCACTTGAGGGGACGTTTTCAAGTTTTTCCTCTTCGCGAAAAGCACCTTTATTCGATCTTAAGATCAACGATCCTACCGTCCTGCCATTCGAGCACCTTCAGAGTCTTTCCTCCTCGAAGGCGAAGACCCTCGACGCGGCCGTGCTTTTTCCACGCTTCGGGAAGCGCGGGAAGGAAGCGGATCTCTTCTTCATGGCTTTGCACCAGCATCTCGGCAATACCGGCCGTCGCGCCGAAGTTACCGTCGATCTGAAACGGCGGATGATCGTCAAAAAGATTCGGAAGCGTCTGCTTATGAATAAGCGTCATCAGGTTCTCAAAGGCCTTCTCCCCTTCGCCGAGACGCGCGTACATATTGATGATCCAGGCGCGACTCCAGCCCGAATGTCCGCCACCGAAAGAAAGCCTTCTCTCGATCGTTTTCTTTGCCGCCGCAAAAAGTTCAGGTGTCTTGTCCTTACTGATTCTTGTTCCGGGATAGAGCGCGAACAGCTGCGAGATGTGCCTGTGACCGGGCTCATCTTCTTCGTAGTCTTCGTTCCATTCCATGATCTGCCCGTACTTTCCGATCGTGATCGGAGCAATACGCGAAAGCACTTCTTCTGCGCGTTCGCTGATCGGAGCATCGACATCGAAAATCGCGGAGGCAAGTGCTTTTTCCGCAGAAATACAGGCGTTAAGAAGCTCCGTGATGATCTGATTATCCATCGAAGCGCCCTTACAGATCACGCCCTTTTCGCCGTTGGAAAGGATATATGTGTTTTCCGGAGAAAGCGTCGGGCACGTCACCAGGAACTTCCCGTCATCGATCAGATAATCCATGACGAACTCGGCGGCTTCTTTCATGATCGGATAGTTTTCATTCAGGAAGGAAACGTCCTTTGTGAAAAGGTACTGCTCCCAGACATGAAGCGCGAGCCAGGCGCCGCCCATGACCCAGTAGGTCGAACTGATGCAGATATCTTGCGGCGCGGTATCGCCCCAGATATCCGTGTTATGGTGCGCAACAAAGCCCCTACAGCCGTACATCTTCTCTGCCGTGACCCTGCCGTTTTCGCGGATGCGGTAAAGGTGCGAGATCAATGGCTCCTGGCACTCGGCCAGATTCGTCAGCATCGCCGGCCAGTAGTTCATCTCGGTATTGATATTAATCGTAAAGCGGCTGCCCCACATCGGAGCAAAGTCCTGATTCCAGATGCCCTGCAGGTTCAGTGGCAAGGATCCGGGGCGAGATCCCGCGATCATCAGGTAACGGCCGAACTGGAAGAACCTCTCGACCTCTTCCTGTCCGTCGATCTGAAGCTTGACTCGATCGTAAAGAGACGTATAGTCCGAAAGATGCTCGGAATAAAGGTTCTCCCACAATGCCGATGGTTCCTTCTGATTCGAAGCAACCTCCTCCAGACGTTTCAGAACTGAAGCGACAGGATCTTCCTCACGAAAAGTCGTATCCGCGCAAAGGATCAAAACTGCTTCGTCCGCTTCCGATATGCGTGTCGTATTGCCGATGACTTCGGAGGTTCCGCCTTTTGAAATGACCTTTACACCGCAGGCCATCTTCACTCCGTTTCCTCCGGCAGTCGCTTCCATCAGCTGGACATTTCCCGGTCTTGCCGTGATGCTGTCGCAGAATCCGGTATATGCCTGTCGTCTTAATGTCTGTTTCTGATACGGGATCTCTTCCCAGGGCTTTCCCGGGTTTCTTCCCAGTTGCGCATGAAAACTCAGCGCGCCGGGCGTATCTGCCGTGAGATGTATGAGCATCGCGTTTTGAGGGTAGCTCGCGATCACCTCACGGGTGTATTTCACCGGAACTTCAACACCATCAACCGAGCGACTGATCGTAAAGCTCGTCGTTACTGTCGCGTTCGAAAGATCCAGTTCTCGGCTGTAATCGGAGTATTCCGTCTCCGTTCCGTCAAATTCGATATAGAGATTTCCCAAAGGCTCGTAGTGACGGGATTCCTCCGGAATGCCCGAAAGCGCGAAAGTACAGAGTTCCTGAGCTTCGCTTATTTTTCCTTCGAGAATGAGTTTTCTTATCTTCGGAAGATTCTCAAGCGCGGACGGATTGTTTCTGTCCTGAGGGCCTCCGTACCAGACACTGTCTTCATTGAGCTGGATCCGTTCTGTATAAGGAAGCCCGAATACCATGCCGCCGAGTCTTCCGTTTCCAATCGGAAGCGCCTCTTCCCATCTCTTTGCCGGGGAAGAAAAAGAAATCACGCGAGAAGTGCTTTTCGACATGTACGACCTCCAAAGAAAAACCTGCTACCATCTTACTACTTTTCGCGCGCGGGCGCACACGCACGTATTATATTATTTATTTGTTATATCCATTCAAACTATGCTATAATCATGTCTGTTCGTTTTGCCGTATGTCGGCAGAACGTTTTATCATGTGAGGAGAAAGTCTTTTATATGTCTTTGGGATCAATACTATATCAGCTTTTCCTGTCGCCGCTGACCCTTATTTTCGAAGCGGTGTACAGTATTGCATTTCAGTTTTTAAGAAGTTCAGGAGCCGCGATCATTCCGTTGAGCCTGGTCGTCAACCTCCTGCTTCTCCCCTTTTATAACCGCGCAGATGCGATCCAGGAAGAAGAAAGAAAGCGTCAGGAAAAAATGGCGCCGTTTGTCGAGCACATCAAAAAAGCCTTTAAGGGCGATGAGCGTTTCATGATGCTGCAGACCTTCTACCGAGAGAATAATTACAAGCCGATCTATTCCGTTCGAAGCTCGATCGCTCTTGTTCTCGAGGTCCCTTTCTTTATCGCCGCTTACAACTTCCTGTCTAAGCTTCCGGACCTTCAGGGCGCGAAATACCTTTGCTTCAACGATCTTTCGAAGCCGGATGCCCTGATCACCATCGGCGGCGTTGCCATCAACATCCTTCCGGTCCTCATGACCCTGATCAACGTCATTTCCAGTGAGATCTACACCAAGGGACTTAAGTTCAAAGATAAGATCACCCTTCACGGTATGGCCCTGATCTTCCTGGTGCTCCTTTATAATTCTCCATCCGGTCTTGTTTTGTACTGGACATTAAACAATGTATTCTCACTTCTGAAAAATGTCGTTAACGGCAGCAAGAACAAGCGCCGCACCGCAGGCATCCTCTTTGCCGCCGCAGGCCTTGCCGTTATTGTTTACGGATTCTTCTTCTATCACGGGATCCAGTCCTACCGTCTCGGCGTAATTGCTTTCGG
>JAFZWA010000063.1 GCA_017617525.1 Clostridiales bacterium | reverse complement strand
CCGATCCGGGGGCGAAACTGATTGGATGGGATTTCCCTTTCGTATCTCAGGAACAGCAGATGCGCTTTAATCTGCACGGTTATGTGGCGGCATATGTGCTTCCGGAAGGTTTTGAAACGAACTGTCCGGGGGTGGAATACGCGACGAATGCAGAAGCGGAGTATG
The DNA here is from genome assembly GCA_017617525.1 of Clostridiales bacterium. GTDB lineage: Bacteria > Bacillota > Clostridia > Saccharofermentanales > Saccharofermentanaceae > Scatonaster. The sequence continues at coordinate 56,537 of JAFZWA010000063.1, read as the reverse complement.
CAGTGATCACAGTCACGGAACCGCACATCCGCCCGTTTGAGAGGATCCCGAACGGGTACAAACGGATCCTGGATTATCTCCAGGTGCATGAGGTTAAAGAGAAGATGCCGGAGGGTATCGTCGCTTGTTTCGAGTACGAGTATGACAAGGACGGCGTACACTACATGGATATCTTCATGGCGATGGAGGCGTGCTGAGTATGAAATTAATGAAAGCCGGCACTTCTGATGCCGTTATCCTGGTCGCGATCTCAAAGCATGCTTTTGACAGCGATATTGAGGTAGGATCACCCTCCGCGGGAGGCCCGCCCGGATACAAGTCCACGCCTTTCCACATGAAGATGGCCCGGCTGGGTAACCTTTACAAACTGGTGGATGACCAGGGCATGATCGTGGGCGGAGCGGTGCTTTTCGAGGAGCAGGATAAACTTAATGTCGGAAGGATATTCGTATCTCCGGAACACTTCCGTAAGGGCTACGGAGTATTCATGATGGAAAGTATCGAATCGATGTTTTCCGATGCAAAAGAACTCGTGCTTGATACCCCGATCTGGAACAGAAGAACGAATGCTTTTTACACGAAACTCGGGTACACGGAAGTTCGCCGGGACAGAGAATTCATTTACTATTCGAAGAAGAGATGAAAAAAGGGAGCCACTTTTCAGCGGCTCTCTTTCGTTCATTCTACTTGATTAATCCCTTATTCCCACTCAATCGTTCCTGTCGGCCTCTTTGCAACAGTTCTATCCGACGTATCGTCTTATAATCATAGGGGGGATCAACGTATGAAAAAAACTGTTATAAGAATACTTGCTTTAGTCACTTTGACCGCATGCGCAGGATCCTGTGTGTCGGGATGTAAGAAAAAGAAGAAGAATCCTTTTCCGGAGGAAGATTCTTTCACCACATATACCCATCCGGTCGAGGATAGAAAGTCGGCCGATGACATACCTCTTCTCGCGGACGAATCCGCATATTTAGCCAATATCCACGATGTTCCGGATCACATTACTTTCCTTCCGGCAGAAGACGAAAAACTGATCGAACATTACAAGGTCCCTTCGGACAATATGTTTGGACTAAAGGAGATCTATGTTTACGAGAATACTGTCGTGACGATCTTTGATCAGAAAACATTTGATGCGCCCAACTATCTATATAACTTTGACAGGAATCCGGATTGGGCAGAGGATGTTTGGGCAGAGGAGGATATCGAGAAAAATGTGATCCGTGAGTTCGAAGATGAAAAGTCTGTCGATGGCTGGGCAACGACAGTTTCCGGTGAAGACCGTATTTGTATTGTCAAGATCTTCTATTCCGAAGCAAAAAAGAAAGAGATCGAGAAAGAGCCTGATCGTTATATGGGACGGGGCTTCATCTCTATTCTGGGAAGATATATCGATTTTAACGATGGAGATATCAGCTTAGGATACAGGGATCTTTTCACTGCGGATTATTATTGTGAGCACTATCAGACATATGATTCGAAAACCGGGAAATGGGGAGAGGAAAAACTCAATGAGTATTACGAGTAAAGACAGTCCGCTTTCAGAAAAGAAAGTGCGGATTTGAATCCATGGCAATGCTATCCGTGAGTAATCCTGAACAAGTGGAGGAAATTATGAAAAAGACATCTTTATTCAGATTAGCTGCTGTTCTGATGATCGGCGCGGTGCTGTTTTGCTTTATAGGCTGTGGCAACAGAAGCGACAATAATGACCGAAGTTTGAAGTCTGATGAATCCCAAAATGAAGCCCAGGACGAATCCGATCACGAACCCCAAACGGGAATCACAAGGCTCAATTTTGTGCCTGCGATCGGGCACTATAAAGTAAATACGAGACAGCATTACTGCTTCTATATAGATACCGTAAAGTACTGGTATGAATACAGGGGAGAGGTATCTTTCATGGTGGATGAAGATTATGATTATTCTCTTCTCAGCAGTCAAAGTGCGATGGATTTCATTAAAGAGGTTGAAGCTATCCCGAATGATACGACTGAGGCGGACGGACCTTTTGCCTTAAAGATCGATATGGAATACAAAGATCCGGATGGCACGACTCATCCTGTTATCAGGACGATGTATGGTGCTCTTCCGGAAAACTGGGATACGATCGTTAAACTGGCTAATGAATTAACCATGCAGAGAATGGAGATACCTGTTAGTAAGAAGATAACTGTCGTTGATGGTGATTATCTCAGAGAGTACCATCACATCCAGGAGGATGAATATCCGCACGGCGTTTCCCTGGATTCGATCATTAAAGAACTTGGAATCACCTATGAGTATCTGTATGATGAAACTCTTTGTTTTCAGAATGACCACTTGGATGTATGGGCGTTGATAGACAATTATACATTTGATTATCTGAACATGATAGATTATGTATATTTTGAAACTACACCGGCAGAAGTATCCACAGAGGGTGAACTGAAGGAATATGCGGAGAAGCACCTGGATCACATTACTTCGACGAATGATTTGAGCGCTGTAGGAAGATTTCAGGACTATAGTTTTGAGATCGTCAGAAGCGACTGCTTCGGAACGTGGGCAAAAGAATATGGTTATGATATTATCCAGTATAATGATGGTTCCATTTCTCTTATCATTTATGGAAATGAATCGGGTTGTGAGACGCAAAGCTACAAGGATTTCCAATGTTATATGGATCCGTCTCACAAATTCATCATCGTCCTGCCATTCCAAGGCGGGTTTGCTGGTCATATTGTAAATACCTATAATGTTGTATATGATTTCTTTCAACAGTAACTTTCATCTATGGCAAATTTGGGTCAATGTTTGGTCAAAAAGGCAAAAAGAATCCCCGAGAACCTTGAGAATTCAAGGCTTTCGGGGATTTTGGTATTACTCCCACTCAATCGTTCCTGTCGGCTTCGGTGTCAGATCGTAGAGTACACGGTTGACGCCCGGTACTTCTGTGATGATGCGGTTAACGATCTTGCCGAGGAGCTCGTACGGGATCTCTTCGATGGTCGCTGTCATAGCGTCGCGTGTGTTTACCGCACGGATGACTACGAAGTTTTCAAAAGCACGTACATTGTTCTTTACACCGACGGACTTGTAATCCGGAACGAGTGTGAAGTACTGCCATACTTTTCCTTCGAGACCGGCGTTTGCGAACTCTTCACGAAGGATCGCGTCGGACTCACGAACCATCTCGAGACGGTCTCTTGTGATCGCACCTGTGCAGCGTACGCCAAGACCCGGACCCGGGAACGGCTGACGGTAAACCATGTTTGCCGGAAGACCGAGTGCTTCACCGACAACACGTACTTCGTCTTTGTAGAGGAACTTCAGAGGCTCAACGAGACCTTCGAAATGAATATCGTCCGGGAGACCGCCTACGTTATGGTGAGCCTTTACCGGGCCACTCTCGAGGATATCCGGATAGATGGTGCCCTGTGCAAGGAAGTCAACGTCCGGAAGCTTTCTGGCTTCTTCTTCGAATACACGGATGAACTCTTCGCCGATGATCTTTCTCTTTCTCTCCGGCTCATCCACACCCTCAAGCTTCGTGAGGAAGCGCTCTGTAGCGTCTACATAAACGAGAGTTGCATCCATCTGGTTTCTGAAGACCTCGATGACCTGCTCCGGTTCGCCTTTTCTGAGAAGTCCGTGATTCACGTGAACGTTGATCAGGTTCTTGCCGATCGCCTTGATGAGAAGAGCAGCTACGACAGAAGAGTCAACACCACCGGACAGAGCCAGCAGGACTTTCTTGTCACCGACCTGTGCTTTTACGGCAGTGATCTGCTCCTCGATAAAAGCGTCAGCCTGGGCGCGAGTGGTAATTCTTTCCATTTCCTCGGGACGTTTGTTTTCCATAAGCGGTACTCCTTTGTATCGTAATAATGAATACATTCATCATACCCCAAACGAACCACAAATTGAAGTTACCCTCCTCGGATAAGGAAACAATTTCCCAAGAAAGGCAAAATCATTTCGCCGAGCCTCCGAAGGCTAGCCCAAGAAGTGTTATTTGCCTTTCTTGTTCACTAATTGTTTCATTTTATGTCCGATTCAGTTTCGACAAGGAAAGTTTATCTTTGATATAATCGTGATGATTATTTTGGGAGGATGTGCGCATGCTGGCATTAAACGAGAATATCAAAGAGATACTTCGCGAAAAGAACCTGACGCAGAAACAGATGGCTGCGAAACTGGGTATTTCCGAGTGCTCGGTTTCTCGTTATCTGAAGGGAACACGTATCCCACAGGAAGAAGATGCCCAGAAGATGGCGGACTTCCTCGGTGTTTATCCGAAAGAATGGTTCCCGTATTCTCAGGAAGACGGCGAAAAGGCGCCTTCACAGGAGGTTTTGAAGCCGTCGCGTCAGAGCTGGGAGCAGCTTCGCACATGGCCGGAAGCGATCAAGGCGCTTTCGACAACGCATACGATCTCCGTTCAGGATATCTGTCAGATCCTGCATGCGCCGAGATCCTGGGTAAACAGATACATCCTTCCGCATATCGATAAGATCTACCTTCCGGACGGCAAAAGAGCCGGTAAGGAAGTAAACACGAACTGGAAAGAGGTCGCCGCGATCCAGCTCGGAAAAGATATGCAGGACAGCACCTGGTGTAATAAAGAGGATTTCGACAACCTCATCATGGGAAGCATCCTCTCCGTTACCAAGCAGACGAAACTTATCCCCGTGGAACTTCTCGTGCAGGACAAGAAAGCTTTTGCCGAGGAATACGGAAAGTACACGGAAAGAATCAACGAGCTTGCCGAAAAGGCAAACGCAGACCCGTACACTCCGATGGAAACATACGCGGAGCTCGCGGATCTTAAGAAACAGCAGGCAACGTCCTATCGTCGTCAGCTCAGCAACGAAGGTCGTCAGGTCATGAGAAGCAACCTGCCGTCGGCAGGAAATCCGGATGCTACCAAGAGCATCCCGGTACGTCTCCCGTCAGTACCGATCGAAAAGTGGATCTTCCCGGAGGACCTGAAGGACTTTGCCGAAGTCGAAGAGACAGGACACAAGTACTTTTTCAAAAACGGATATATCAGGATCGTTCTTTCTTTCATTGATCCGAACGGTAACTCGGTAAGGAAGAACTTCTATGTGGCAGATCCGGAAGCCATGTACCACAGGCTGGTCGAGGAATATGTCCTCATCAGTGAAGAGGTCTGGCAGATGTACGCGATCCGCCTGATGTCAAGACGATGAAACGCGCAGGCAGAAAGATAGCAAGCTTAGGCTGCGTCATAGTTCTTTTTGCCGGGATCGCATGTGCCTGCGGCCCTAGGGAATCGCCTCCTACGACAGATGAAAACCAGGCCAACATCAAGTTGATCAATAACATGATCGACGACTTTTTCGCGTACGTGAAGATCGCGGATACCAGAAGGATGCCGACGTATTTTGAAGACAGCTCCGAAGCGGAAAGTGCCATCAGGACGGCGTATGAAAACGTCGGACAGAATGCGTTTGAAGAGTGGTGCAACAAGATCTATGCCGAGGCCGAGGTCACCTCGATCGGCCCTAAGTCAGCAGGCCTGGATATTACGATAACTGTCAGAGATGAAGCCGCGATCATGGAAAACGCGACAACGGACGGTGCTTTTGCCGACGCCGGAGAACTTTCGGACGTCATTCATACCGCGCCTTTTACAACGAAGAAGATCGCGGTGGATCTTGTTAAAGACGAGAAATGGGTCTTTGCTTCAGAGGACTCGGAAAAGCTTCTGGATGTGCTGTTCGGGTTCCTTCAGACGGACGGACTGATTGCTCCGCCGGAGGAGTCTACGACCGGTAAAAACGAGCTTCCGATCTCGGTCTATGACGCCTACTGGGTCGACACGAAGGGAGAGGAAACGGGCGGCTACCACAGCTCGGACGGAAAGATCTGTCTTTACGTTTACACATGGAATACCTACAACAATAAAGAGATCAGTTACGAGTACACGGACGCGGCCGGCAATCTCCTTTATTCCAATTCGTTCCTCATGAAGAACAACACGGACTGGATCGCGTGCTCCTGGAGTCCGAGCGCGGCGCTTCCGGCAGGCGAAGTGTGCTGCCATGTCTATGACACGAACGGCGATCTCGTTTACATCTCGAATATCGGCATCTACGCTGACGAAGATCTGATCCCTTATCCGATCACCTGGCTCAGCAATTCGCACTGGGTCGGAGCAGACGGACTTTCCGTCACGGAATATCTCGCGGATACGACAATAATTTCCTACGAGGGAAAAGCACTTAAATTCTACAAGGATCTGGAACTTACTTACCAGTTCATCGATGCAGAAGAACAGGTGCTTTTCGAGGGGAAGATGAGCGTTACCGATTCGACGGATACATTCATATTCTCGTATAATCCGGAAGTGCCTTTCGAGCAGGATACAACGATCACTCTTGCCGTTACAACGAGCGACGGAACGCCTTTCCTGACACAGCAGATCCAGATCGTGGTGCCGGAAGTTATTGAAACGGATGAAAACGGAAACCCGGTCGAAACACCTTCGGAAACAACAGCCGTGAACGCAGGCTGAGTCAGTTCTTTCCCGTTGAGATCTTTTTGATCCAACGCCTGCTCTTTAAGCGCCAGACGCACCAGATCGTCTTGGCGATCTGATCCGATTTCAGGAAAAAGTAGATCCAGAACGCCGGAAGGTGGAAGACGAAGCCGGCGAGGATTCCCAAGGGAAGAGCCATTGCCCAGAGGAAAATGTTGTCCGCGAACATCAGGACTTTTGTGTCTCCGCCGCCGCGAAGAACGCCCTTGGTCATGATGCTGTTCGTCGCCTGGAAGATGATGATCAGACTGATCGCGTTAAGGAGCTGATACGCGATCGATACGGCCTCGGCAGTCGTCTCTTCGCCATAGGAAAGAATGACCGGAGTCTTCGTAAAGAAGATGAGGAGCGCCGATAAAAATCCCAGCGCAAGACCCATGCCGAGGAAGAGCCAGCCCTGTTCTTCGGCCTGTTCTCTTCGGCCTTTTCCGAGAGACTGTCCCGTGATGATCGCGCCTGCCTGACAGACGCCCTGGATGAGGACGGTGCTGAGCTGCTGGGTAACTGTCGTGATGGAATTTGCCGCGACAAAGTCACCGCCCAGATGTCCGATGACCATGGTGACGGCGTTGCTTCCGAACGCAAGGATCGCGTCACTGACAAGTACCGGGATGCAGACACGGAAATACTCGGCAACGAGCGTTTTGGTCTTCATGAAGATGTGCACGAGCTTAAATCCGATCTTCTTGTCGAAGATGAGCAGATATCCCAGGTCAATAAGGGCCTCGATCACGCGTGCGAGGAATGTCGCGAGAGCGGCGCCCGCGACGCCCATTCTCGGCGCGCCGAAATGACCGAAGATGAGGATGTAGTTTCCTGTGAGGTTCACAACGAGTGCTACGATCGAAGCGTAAAGCGGAAGCCTTGACTGGCCGACACTTCGAAGTACGATGGCGATGACCAGAGAAAGACCGAGGAAAAAGAACGTCAGCGTGGACCAGCGAAGATAGGTGGCGCCGAGTTCGATGAGTTCTTCTTTACCCGTATAGGTAGTCATGATGAGCCTCGGAAGGAAGGCCGCGCCGAGTGCGAATATCGTCGCGAAAAGAAGCATCAGACGCAGCATCAGGCAGACGGTCTGCTTTAAGGAAATATCTGCTTTTTCGATGTTATCGTTGGCCTTTTTCATGCCGTAGTAACGGGATACTAAAACGGAAGCGCCCATGCCGAGTCCCATGCAGAAGATCTGGAAAATGAGGACGTAAGCGTTTGCTAAAGAAGCGGCAGAGAAGGTGTCCTGCGAGTAGTGGTTGAGCATGATGTTGTCGAGCATGCCGACGCCGACTGTGACTAATGTCTGCAGTGCGATCGGGAATCCCAGGACAAATACTTTCTTATAAAAATGCGCGTCTTTTTTGAATAACTTCATGTGCGAACTGATGCGGGGCCGGCTCCTTTTGGTATCGTGTGAGAGTGCTTTTCGAGTGTCAGTAGTGATACTGCTTTTGGTTTCGGATAAGAAGCAGGATCGTTACGAAAAGCGCCAGGATCTCGGCGACGAGGCTGGCCGCCCAGATGCCGTTGAGCTCGAAGAAATGCGGCAGTATGATGATCGCCAGAACTTCGAAAAGAAGCGTTCTCAAGAACGAGATCAGGGCGGACACCTTACTGTTGTGGAGCGCGGTGAAGAAGGCCGAGGTGAATACCGCAAGGCCCATGACCATGTAGGATTTGCTGTGTAGCGCGAATCCTTCTTCGGTCATATGCAGAAGCGCTTCGTCGCTGCCGAAGAAAAGCTTGGCGAACGGGCCTTCGATACAAAGCGCGATGCCGTAAAGGACAAAGCCCATGACGACAACGAATATCGCACTCTTCTTAAAGGTCCTATGCAGCTCCTCGTAGTTTTTGACTTCGTACTGGTAACTGAAGATCGGGGCGACACCGACGGCAAAGCCGAGGAAGACAGCGCCGAAGAGGAAACCGACGTTCATGAGAACACCGTAAGCGGCAACTCCGTTTAACCCGACGAGTTTCATGAGGCGGTAGTTATACATCACGCTTGCCAGAGGATGGAAGATCTCACTGACGAACTCGGAAACACCGTTGGTAAAGACCTCACCCATGATCGAACCGATCCATTCGGGACGGGTGAAAGAAAGAGGACAGCTCTTGCTCGCGAGGATATAAACGAAAGGCAGAAGACCGCCGATCACCTGGGAAACGACCGTGGCCTGCGCGGCACCGGTAACGCCCATGTCCAGGACACCGACGAAGATATAGTCCAAAAAGAGGTTGACCGCGGCAGAGAAAAGGTTGATCGCAAGACCGATCTTCGGTTTTTCAGCTGCGGTAAGAAAACTCTGGAAAACGTTCTGAAGAACGTAGAAAGGAATACTGAAGATAAGGATGCGGCCGTAGTTGAGGCACACCGGAAGCATCTCTTCGTCCGCGCCCATGAGTTCCGCGATCGGCCCGAGAAGGATCTCTCCGAAGAAGGCCAGGATGAACGCGCCGATGATGGAAACGCATGTCAGGGAAGTGAAGTAGCGGCTCGCTTTTTTCTTCTCGCCACGAGCGAGTTCCTGCGCGATGATCGCGGCACCGCCACCACCGATCATGTAGGCAAACGCGCCGATGAGAAGCGGAAGCGGAGTGATCAGGGTAACCGCGGCGAATGCGTGTTTTCCGACGTAGTTGTTGACGTAAAGACCGTCGACGACACCGTACATGGAAGTGAAGAGCATCATCAGGATCGTAGGCATGACGAAACGGAAAATACTGCCATATGTGAAATGGTCCTTAAATGAAATTTCTCGTGTCGTTAACTTTCTCATGAGATCCCCGTTGATACTGAAAATGAAACGTCAGAAAAACTCTGACACCAACGTAGTGTATCAGAAATAAAGCGAAAAGAAAACACGCGCGCGTACATATGGGAGAAATCAAAAATGTTAATTAATCTTAACCAATTTAGTATTTGATATTTTTTCGAAATTTCTCATTGCGCGTGCCTGATGTGAATGGTAATATGGTTTGTGATGGCAAATACTGCGGAGTTATGAGGCAAAAGCCTGTGTGTGTGGTAAGCATATCCCTGTGCTTATGTGTGTGGCTTTTGAATCAGGCGTGATGGCAATGTGCCAATTCTAGCTCGTAGTGCGGTGGTCACTCATCAGCGCCGTGTGCGGGGCTCCTTCTAGGTTGGGGTTGTTTTTGTGAATGAGGATACAACGCGGTATTTGCCATCACAAAAGACTGACCATAACTAATTTCCGCCTATATGTAAAAAGGCTGCCTCATTGAGACAGCCTTTTTCATTTGATGTGATGCGCAGGTTTCGCGAAGATCGTATCGTTCGATCGGGCGAACTTCTTACAGTCCGAAAAGCACTTTTACCGCGTCTTTATCTACCTTGGATCCGATGACGCAGAGTTTGCCGGTTACGTCGGCAGCACCGGTTCTTACATCTGCTTCACCCGGTACATAATCGAAGTGGATCCAGTTTCCGTCTTCGCCGGCGACGATGCCCTTGGCACGGAGGATCATGCCGAAATCACCGCTGTCGAGCTCTTCGAGAGCGGCCTTGATTGCTGCCTCGGAGAAGGATCTGGATGTCTCGAATCCGATGGAATCGAAGACTTCGTCAGCGTGGTGATGGCCTTCGTGATCATGGTCGTGATCGTGGCATCCGCATGTGCAGTCCGGACCATGCTCGTGGTGGTGTTCATGCTCGTGGTCGTGATCATGATGGTGTTCATGCTCTTCATGGTCGTGATGGTGATGTTCATGCTCCTCGTGATCGTGGTCATGATGATGCTCATGGTCATGGTCGTGATGGTGATGTTCATGCTCCTCGTGATCATGGTCGTGTTCATCATGTTCATGGTGGTGATGATGGTGCGCGTGCTCTTCCGCTTCGAGGAGAGCGGCAGCCATTTTATCTGCGGTGAGCGGATTCTCGATGGCTTCTCTGATCTGTACGCCCGAGAGCTTTTCCCAAGGTGTCGTGATGATCTGGGAGTGATCGTTGATCTCACGGATCAGTTCGATCGCGGTATCGAGTTTGCCCTGCGCGATGTTGCCGGTTCTTGAAAGGATGATCGTGCCTGCGTACTTGATCTGGTTCTCGTAGAACTCCTTAAAGTTCTTCAGGTAGATCTTGCACTTGCTCGCGTCGATGACGGTAACGGTACCGCATACTTCGGTGCCTTCGACCTTCTCAACGGCAGCGACAACGTCAGAGAGTTTGCCGACGCCGGAGGGCTCGATGAGGATGCGGTCCGGAGCATACTTGTCGATGACTTCCTTGAGAGCTGTACCGAAGTCGCCTACGAGGGAGCAGCAGATGCAGCCGGAGTTCATCTCGGTGATCTCGATTCCGGCTTCCTTCAGGAATCCTCCGTCGATACCGATCTGACCGAATTCGTTCTCGATGAGAACGAGCTTCTGACCGTTATAACCGTCAGAGATGAGTTTCTTGATGAGTGTTGTCTTTCCGGCGCCTAAGAATCCGGAGAAGATATCTACTTTTGTAGCCATAAGTGTTTCCTTCTTTCTTTTAGCTGAAATAAATGATGTCGTTTTCAGGGGCGTCCGTGATGTGGAAGTTTTCTACCTGCAGACACGGAATCGCGACCGGGGTGCCCTGCGAGTCGTCACGGAAGAATCCGATACGGCCGGTGACCTGGAGCCACTGATTTTCCGGGAAGCCTCCTCGTACTTTGTAAAGGCAAAGCAGAGAGATGGCGCCGATATCGTTGGCACAGCAGGTGTAGGCCTTTCTCTGAAGCACGAAAGCTTCCTTTCTGTGCTCACGCATGAGGATGGCCTGGGCAGTGACGGTGATGCGTTTACCGTTATAGCGCTTGACGTTGTCGAGCGCGTCCGTGTAGAAAAGACCGAAGTCGTCAGGCTCGATCACACACGGATCGTCTTCGAGATTGTAGGGGAGGTATTCTCCGATATCGATCATGTTTCCGTCCATTCCGAAAAAGGACAGATTCATGGCGGGGTTCAGTGATTTTACCGAACCACGAAGCTTAGGAATGTTATTCACTTCCGGATCGACGCGATTGAAGATGACGTTGTCGCAGAAGCGGTAGTAATCGGCAAACATGGTCTGCATGTTGCGGTAATAATCGTTGTAGGTGGAAGCATCGACGATCGTGATCGCGGCAGCGAGTGCCCAACGCTCCGGGACATCGACCTCGTCGAAGAATTTCGCCGGGGAAACGGAACCGTTCCACTCGATCAGGACTACGTCCGGGTGGTATTTCGAGTCGAGATTATGCGTAAACGCGCGGGTGACTTCTTCGGTCTCCGCGGTGATGATCGTAAGGGCCTTGCACGGTGCTTTTTCCGCGGGCGGAAGCTCTACTTCGCCTTCTTCGGTCAGAAGGATCAGGACCTTCTTATCCTGGAAGCTGCCGTCGCCGATCCAGCTCTGGATAAAAGAGGTTTTTCCGCTGTCGAGGAACCCTGTGAAAAAATAAACAAGACAATCTTCCATAGCTATATCCGTTCTTTCGTCTCGATTTCGGAGAACATTATATCACAGATGGAATAAGAAGGACTTTCATGGTAAAATATCTCTGTATGTAAAAAATAGGAAAGAGAGAGTTTACAGGACCTTTATGGGTGCGTGGAACTATCTGAAAGAATTTAATTTCGTCTCCGTTGCTTTCCGACTTTGCCTGGCAATGCTCTCGGGCGGCCTGATCGGATACGGACGCGAAAAGAAGGAGCGTAACGCAGGCCTTCGCACATACATGCTGATCAGTATCGGATCGGCATTAACTCTCCTAATCTCTTTTTACGAAAACGAAATGCTGCGTACCGGCTGGGCGGAAGTTGTCGCCGAGGTCGGTTCGAAATTCGACGCTTCACGTTTCGGAGCGCAGGTTTTGGCCGGTATCGGCTTCCTTGCTGCCGGAACGATCGTTGCTTCCGGGCACCAGCAGGTAAGCGGTCTGACATCGGCGATCGGCCTTTTCGCGGCGGCTGTCCTGGGTGTCGCTTCGGCGGCGGCTTTTTACGAGTGCGTGATCCCGGCGGTCATCATGGTCATTTTTTCCATGGAAGTGCTGCAGCCTTTGGAAGTGCTTTTCAAGCGTCGTCTTAGAAATATCACCATCACGGTAAAGTTTGAATCAACAAAAGACGTTGAGAAGATAAAGAATACGATCGAGGGTCAGGGAGCGCAGATCTTTGACATCGATCCGGAAGATCCTGACGAGAACAACTATCCGTCGGCGATCTTTTCCATAAAGATGAGCAAAGAGAAATCCTCGCACTCGGAGATGATCTCCTCGATCGCGGAGCTGCCGTGCGTGATTTCCCTGCACGAACTGATAGCGTAACGGAGGGCATATGCTGAGCATTTTTGACGGATTAAGGGACATCACCCTGCTTAGTACCATCATCAGACTGTTTCTGGCAGTTCTGCTCGGAGGCGCGATCGGCATCGAGCGTTCGTATAAGAACCGCCCTGCCGGTTTCCGTACGCATATCCTCGTTTGCATCGGTGCCGCGATCGCGTCGATGACGGGCATTTACCTTTACCTCAACATGAAGCTTCCGACAGACATTTCGAGACTCGGCGCGCAGGTCGTATCCGGACTCGGTTTCATCGGCGGAGGTACGATCATTGTCGTTAATAACCGCCGTATCAAAGGTCTTACCACGGCCGCGGGTCTTTGGGCCTGCGGTATCATCGGCCTTGCTGTCGGTGCGGGTTTCTACGAGGGCGCGGTCCTCGCAACGATCCTGGTGCTTATCGCAGAGACATGGTTCTCGATCCTGGGAAGCAAGATCACGCACAACGAAGCCTTCCAGATCCTTCTGGAGTACAACGATAAGGACGCGCTGAATGGCGTAATGCGTTATTGCAAGAATAACCGAATGGTGATCAGCAACCTGGCGATCACCGGACGTCAGAAGGAAGATTCTTCTGTCTACTCCGTTATCCTGACCGTCCGCCCACGTTCGAAGATCAACCGTGAGGCGATCGTCGACTATATCTGTGGACTTTCCGGTGTCATTGACGCCGAGATCGTAAAAGGCGGCTGAGGCTTTACGAAGGTCTGACCGCCTTTACACTTTGAGATCGAGTATCTGACTCAAGAGTTTCGACATAAGAAAGGAAAACCAATGAAGAAGAAAATCATAAGTTCCATAATCTGCATGACGATGCTGAGCACGATCTTTACATCCTGCAGTCTTCCGAAGAGCCATAAGGAGACGACTCCTGACGATCTTCCGAGACCAATCGACCGCACGGTAGAGACTGAGGAAACAGAAACGGAAGAAACTCTCCCGTTGTTCCACTGCATCAACCCGAAGTTCGAGGATCTTTCCGCGGAAGAGATCGTTTCTCTTCTGACGATCGAGGAAAAAGCATCGCAGATGATGCAGGGCGCGAACTACGAGATGCCTCTTGATGATATGCTGATGAACTGCTATGGTTCCGTTCTTTCTCACTACCCGGATTACCCGGCAATGCCTTATGACGAGTGGTTCGAGGTCGTTTCCCGTTATCAGGACGCGGCTCTTCTTTCCGGTACACGTATCCCGTTTATCTACGGCAATGACTGTGTGCACGGTGTTCTGGAAGCAAGCGGTTCCGTTATCTTCCCGCACAACATCAATGTCGGCGCGGCCAATGACGAAGCCCTGACTTTCGAACAGGGTGTACTTACAGGATCGGATATGCTCCACTGCGGACTTCTCTGGTCTTTCTCTCCTTGTGTCGCTTCCGCGCAGGATCCGCGCTGGGGAAGAACTTATGAATCCTATTCGAGCGATGAGACCATCGTTAAGAACCTCGCTCTTTCCTATACAAAAGGACTGATGTCGCAGGGCATCGTTCCCTGCCCGAAGCATTTCTTCGGTGACGGCTACGTCAAGTTCGGAACAGGTGAAGGCGATTACCTGATCGACCGCGGTGACGCGCAGATGACGGAAGAACAGATCCAGAAAAACCTGGAAGTCTATAAGGTACTGGTCGATGCCGGTGTTCCGACGATCATGCTCTCCCACTCTTCTCTTAACGGCGTGAAGATGCACGAGAACGCGGAGATGATCAAAAGACTTCGTGAGGAACTCGGCTTTAAGGGCGTGATCCTTTCTGACTGGGATTCCATCCATAACTGCTCCGGTGATGATTTCAAGGAGAACCTGATCATCTGCGTAAACGCAGGTGTGGACATGTTCATGGAAGCAGAGGAGTTCGAGGAAGCAAGAGATCTGATCGTGGATGCAGTGAACGAAGGCTCGATCTCCATGGAGAGGATCGATGAGGCAGTCACACGTATCATTCAGATGAAGATGGACTGCGGTCTTTTCGAAGATCCGTTCCTTGAAAACATCGTTCCTTCTTATGACTGGAACAGTGAGCACGCGCATTCCGTCGCTCGTAAGATGGCGGCTGAATCCATGGTTCCGCTGGTACTTCCGGAGGAAGGTCCGATCACTCTTACTGAGGGCATGAAGGTCTTCGTTATGGGACCTGCGGCAAACGATACCGGCGCTCTTTGCGGCGGCTGGACATATCTCTGGCAGGGTGGATACGACGGAGCTTACGGCGAACATTTCTGTAAAGAAGGTCCGTCGATTCTTGAGGCACTTCAGGCAAGCGCCACAGAGATCGGTTTTGAGATCGTAACAGATGCAGATGAGATGGAGAACTGCGATGTGATCATTCTTTGCGTCGGTGAGATTCCGTATGCCGAGTGGTATGGTGATACCGAAGATATGTCGATCACAGGTAAGCTCGCGCTTCCGGGAACGGAAGAAGCGATCCAAACGATCGCAGAGTATAAGGGCAGCTTCTCCGAGAAGAAAAAGTCCCAGGCGATCCCTGTCATCACACTGATCGTCGCAGGAAGAAATGTTCTTATTTCCGATTACGTACAGGATTGGGATGAAGTCGTTATGTGCTATCTCCCGGGTTCCGAAGGCGGCAATGCCGTATCGGATATCCTGACAGGCAAGGCGGAGTTCTATGGACGTCTTCCGATGCCTTACTATTCTTCCGTTGAGCAGATCGGAACAGGCGAATCCTGGCTGCCGCTCGGATTCTCTGCCGCTGAAAAGAGCGAAGAGTTCGATACTGAACCGGCAGAGACAACAGCCGGAGAGGACGCATAATGAGCGAAGAAAGAGCGAAATACGGATATTGTCCCAAGTGCGGCGAGCCTTTCAAACGTCCGTATACGCACTGCCCGTTCTGCAACGCGCCAAATCCGCATCTCGACCAGGATCTTGAAAAGAAGAAGGACGCGATCAACGAACAGCTCCAGAAGCAGCTTCAGGCAAATCGCGAGTGGGCAGATGCCAACCGTGCCGAGGTAAAAGCACAGGTCGACGCGCAGATCGATCAGAATCTCCGTGAGATGAAACAACAGGTGAAGTCCACAACGGATTCAGTTACTAAAGGAAAGGGAAGTCTCCTTGTGTGGGGACTGGTCATCGCGGGCGCAGTGGTCCTGGGGATCGGGCTGTGGCTGCTCCTGAAATAGGAGGTGGCGAAAAGAAGCTTTCCTACTAAGTAAAACAAGCAAAAAAGAACCCTTCGACACGCCTCCGCAGGAGCTTCGCTCCGAGGACAAGCGCGAGAAGGGTTACTTTTTGGCTTTTTCAGTTATGGATCAGGAATCCTTACCGTCACGGATGACGTTTCTCTTGATCTTACCGGAGATGGTCTTCGGAAGCTCGGTTACGAACTCAACGACACGCGGGTACTTGTACGGAGCGGTGTTGGTCTTAACGTATTCCTGGATCTCTTTCTTCAGTTCCTCAGTAGGTTCTGCACGGCCCGGAACGAGAACGATAGTAGCCTTAACGACCATACCGCGGACGCCCTGCGGGTCAGGAGTACCTGTTACGGCACACTCGAGTACGTAAGGGAGCTCCATGATGACGCTCTCGATCTCGAATGGTCCGATACGGTAACCGGAAGATTTGATAACATCGTCGACACGACCGACATACCAGATGTAGCCATCCTCGTCCTTCCAGGCGGTATCACCTGTGTGGAAGTAGCCGTCATGCCAGGATTCTTTTGTCTTTTCTTCGTTCTGATAGTAACCGAGATAGAGGCCGCACGGAACGACATCCACGGTCCTGATGCAGATCTCGCCGGTAGTACCCGGAGGACAGTCATTGCCGTCTTCGTCGAGGATATGTACATCGTACGGAGTAACGGCCTTACCCATGGAACCGAGACGGATCGCGGATCCGACGAGGTTACCGATGACGAGGGAAGTCTCGGTCTGGCCGAAGCCTTCCATCAGGCGGATACCTGTCGCTCTCATGAATTGGTTGAATACCTCAGGGTTCAGAGCCTCACCGGCAACTGTCGCGTACTTCAGGGAAGTCAGATCGTACTGTGAGAGATCTTCCTTAACGAGGAAGCGGTACATGGTCGGCGGAGCACAGAAGGTGGTTACGTTGTACTTAGCGAACATCGGCAGGATCTCGTTTGCGTGGAACTTGTCGAAGTCGAATGTGAAAGTCGGAGCTTCGCAGAGCCACTGACCGTAGAGCTTACCCCAAAGGGATTTACCCCAGCCGGTATCGGAGATCGTGAAGTGCAGGCCGTTCGGGTCAACGTTGTGCCAATATTTTGCAGTCGCGAAGTGTCCCAGAGAATACTTGTGGGAGTGTGCCGCGATCTTCGGGTAACCTGTGGTACCGGAAGTGAAGAACATGACCATCGGATCATTGCCCTGTGTGGCATTTGCCGGACGCTCATATACATCATTTGCGGAAGGCATCTCGTAGTTGAAGTTATGCCACTTGCTGCTCATGCCGGAAAGCGGAAGGAATCCGCCCTCTGTGGAAAGGACAGCGTCTTTCTTAAGGCCTGCTTCGTCAACAGAAGCTTTTCCTTCGAGAACCTGAAGGAACTTCGCGCCGCTTTCGTCATCGGCACCGTTTGCCATGATGAGCTTGATATCGAGGCCTGCCTTATCGGCTGCCTTCTGAGCTTCCAGAGCAGTGTCGCCGTTACCTGTGATAACGATCGCGGAAACGCCTGCCGCCTTATAGCGGTAATCGAAGTCGTGTTCCTTCAGAAGGTTCGTAGCCGGGATCGCGATCGCACCGATCTTGTGAAGAGCGAGGATCGAGAACCAGAACTGGTAGTGACGCTTCAGAACGAGCATGACACGATCACCGTGTTTGATGCCGAGGCTCTCGAAATAGTTTGCCGTCATGGCGGTGTACTTCTTCATCTCCGCGAAGGTGAAGCGGTGATCGGTAACACCGTCTTTTGCGACCCACATCATGGATGTCTTGTTCGGGTCCTTTTCTGCCATCGCGTCAACGAGGTCGAACGCGAAGTTGAACTTGTCTGCTTCCGGTGTGTAGGAGATCGATGTCAGTTTGTTGTTGGCATCGAGTGTATCCGTAACATACTTTCTATATACCGGATTCGGTACACCAGCCAGATCAAAATTGGTCTTGTTGTCTTCTACATAAGAAGTCTGAACTGTCTTTTCGTAGGTAGCGCCCGCGGTCCACTTTTCCGGATTGAGAACGATCGCGTAGAAGGTGCAGTCCTCGCCTCCGAGAGCGTACTCGTTATGCGGTGTTCTACTGTCGAAGAAGATGGAGTCACCCGGATACAGGATCTCGGAGTGGTCACGGAGCATGACTTTAAGGCAGCCCTTTGTGACGATGTTCAGCTCCTGACCGGAGTGGGTAACAAGTTTGTACGGCGGGTTCAGGGCTTCTTCGGAATACGGGATGGTGACCTCGAAAGGCTCACACAGCTTGTTTCTGAAAAGATGGCCGAGACGCATGTACTTGTAACCTGCACGGCGTGTGATCGGAAGACCCTCGCCCTTTCTGGTTACGGCATATTCACGAAGTGCCGGAGTCGTACCTTCCATAAGTTCGGAGATCTCGACGCCGCAGAGATTTGCGACTTTGTACACGAAGGTGAAGCTGAAGTCTTCCTGACCTTCTTCATACTTGACGTACTCTTCCTCGGTGACCTCGACCTTTTCGGCCATGTCCTTCGTGGAGAGTCCCATGTCCAGACGCAGCGCTTTGATACGGCTGGCTACCTCAGAGATCTTCTGCTCGAGGAGACCACCCTGTTCTCCGCTTCTCAATAATGATTCATTCTTTTCTAGTTCGCTCATTTTCTTTCCTCCATAAGCTCCCTATCAGCTGCGTCTTTCCTTCGCTTTTCGAGGCAATAAAAAACGCCCCAACGTCCACCTTCGGACATTGAGACGGCTATTTACCGCGGTACCACTCAATTTGCGAAATCTTTTCGCCACTTAATAGGTTCTATCAAACCCTTCGCCTTAACGCGGCTCTCACGTGTACAGTCTACTCAAGTAAAAACTTATTCGGTGTACCGGCTCGGAAGCGATAGTCATCTGGATCATCCCGGATACCGACTTTCAGCAGGGCGTCGGCTCTCTGTGAGGCGAAATGGTCACGACCTTCTTCGTCATAGCTTTTCAACAAGGTGATAATAATCCGAGGCTTTTCCTTTGTCAACACTTAATTTACAAAAAGTTGGCATTTTCATATATTCATTACTCTTTTTCATGGTGTATAATCTAGCATAGACTTAACTAAAATTGCTATACATATGTCCGTAAGGGATATGGGAGGGACTATGAAAGCTTCGAACAAAATAATTAAATTTATCGCAGTAATGATGATCGTTGCTATCACCGCAAGTCTCTGCGCTTGCTCGGTAAAGCTGCCTTTCCAGAAGTCAGACGATCGCACGATAGAAGAATATCAGGCAGAGGCTAAGGAACTCGGGTACTACCTCCTCCGCCGTATGTTTATCGGTGATTATGCTTCGATCAGGACATATGTCAAATCAGATGAGAGAGACAGGGTCGAAGAGATCGTTACCTCGCTCGATTCCCGTCTTTACGATGAAGCACAGATCGCGATCGTTTCGGTCTACACGGACGATAAGACACATGAGACAAGCGTCAGCTTCCGTATTTCATTGTCATTCCTGACGAGCACATCTTCTTCGATCTGCTCACTGTCCATGACACCTTCCGGATCTTCCTGGAAGATCAACAACGGAGTTGCATTCTGCATGGACATTCAGAACATCAACGACATTTTCCTCGAAGGTAAAAAACAAGATGAAGAATTCACCAAGTAACATCAAAGTCAGTCCGAAGGAAGATTACTTCCGGATCGACACAGCAAATACAAGTTATGTGATTGGAATAGAAGATGGCCTATACTTAGGCCATTTCTATTATGGTCCGTCGATCGCGGACGATTCCCTTTCCTATCGCAGACAGTTTTCTCCGTGGATGACTCCCACCAAGAACAAAAGGGAGCTCGCGATCTTCATGGACGGATTCTCTTTCGAATATCCGGGCTGGGGCAGAGGCGACACGAGAGAAGGCGCGCTGAAGGCCGTTTTTGAAGACGGCACGGAACGCGTAGATCTGATCTATCAGGGCTATGAGATCACTTCGGGAAAAGCACCGATCCCGGGACTTCCCTCGACTTTTGATACCGAGGGCGAAGTCGAAACGCTTCGGATCGATCTGAAAGATCCGGACACGGGACTTGCTGTCGCTTTGTACTACAGTGCTTTTGCCGAATGCGACGTCATCGCAAGAAGAGTGGAAGTAATCAATGGAGGATCTTCAAACGTGGTCCTTCAGAGAGTGCTTTCCGCGTCGATGGATATGCCCGGAAGAGATCGTCAGGGACGACCTTTTGAACTTATGACTTTCCACGGAACGTGGGCACGCGAGTTCACAAGAGAGATCCGACAGATCGGATTCGGAAGAACGGGAGTGACCTCGATCAACGGCAAGACCGGCAACCGCACGCAGAGTTTCCTGGGGATCGTTTCTCCGGGGATCACGCAGGAAGACGGCGAAGTGTACGGCCTTCAGTTCCTGTATTCCGGAAACTACAGTTCGATGGTCGAGAAGGTCCCGAGCGAGGACCTCAGAGTTTCGGTGGGCATCCATCCGGAAGAGTTCAACTGGACCCTTGCGCCGGGTGAAACCTTCTACGCGCCGGAAGTCGTCCTGACGTATTCGAAAGACGGTCTCGGAAAGATGAGCCGAAACTTCCATGACCTTTTCAGAAAGCACTTGATCCGCGGCGCTTACAGGGATAAAAAGCGTCCGATCCTCATCAACAACTGGGAAGCGACGTATTTTGATTTCAATACCGAGAAGCTCCTGGCCATCGCCAAGCAGGCGAAGGAATGCGGCGTGGAGATGCTGGTCGTCGACGACGGCTGGTTCGGCAAGAGAAATGACGATAACACGAGCCTCGGCGACTGGACGGTCAATGAGGAAAAACTTCCGGGAGGCCTTTCCGGATTAAGCGAGAAGCTTAAGGAAATGGACATGAAGCTCGGCGTTTGGTTCGAACCTGAGATGGTCTCTCCGGATTCGGATCTTTACCGCGCGCATCCGGACTGGGCGATCTCGATCCCGGGAAGAGATATCACACTTTCGAGAAATCAGCTGGTGCTCGATGTCTCCAGAAAAGACGTCCGTGACTACCTGATCTCGGCGATCTCCGCGATCCTTGAATCCGCGGATGTCTCCTACGTAAAATGGGACATGAACCGCCACATGGCGGACCTTTACAGCGCGGATCTTCCTTCTGAAAGACAGGGCGAGCTTCTCCATAGATATGTGCTTGGTCTTTACGATCTTCAGGAAACACTGTTGACCAAGTTCCCGCACATTCTTCTTGAAAACTGCAGCAGCGGCGGCGCGAGATTCGACCCCGGCATGCTCTACTACAGCCCGCAGATCTGGACATCCGATGACACGGACGCTTACGAGCGTATCCGCATCCAGGAGGGCGCGGCGACACTATATCCGCTCTCGTCTTTGGGCGCGCACGTTTCGATCTGCCCGAACCATGTCACGGGAAGAACCGTTCCGATCCAGACCCGAGGACATGTCGCTCTCGCGGGAACATTCGGATATGAGCTGGATATCACGCAGCTTTCAAAAGAAGATCACGAAGAAATGAAAAAGCAGACGGTGCTTTTCCATAAGTACAACGACCTTGTAAGAAACGGCGATTACTACAGGATCGCGTCCTTCCGCGACAACGGATTCTATGACTGCTACGGCGTTGTATCTAAGGATAAGAGCGAGATGCTCCTGACGTTCATTCACGTCATGAACCGCCCGTGCAACCAGGACAGATTCATCTGCCTGAAGGGCTTGGATGAGAAGAAGCGCTACCGCGTCACATGGGCCGAAGATCCGGAGGATAAGCCGGAGGTCATCGTCGAAGCATACGGCAGCACGCTCATGAACGCGGGGCTGTACTTCCCCTGCTTAAACGGCGATTTCCGCTCTGTGCTCTACTACATTTCCGAGATCTCAAGAGGGATTTGAGATGACAAACTGCAAGATCCTGCATCTTCTTTCCGGCGCGAAAGAGGCCCGTGGTCTGACGGTCATCATTGACGTATTCCGCGCGTTTTCACTCGAGTGCTATCTTTACGATCTGGGCGCCGGCCTCGTGCGTCCCGTCGGTTCCGTCGAGGAGGCAAGAGAGCTTCAGAAGAAGATCCCGGGCTCCGTTCTGATCGGTGAAAGACAAGGCATCAAGGTCGAGGGATTCGATTTCGGAAACTCCCCGGCACAGGTTGAATCCGAGAAAGAAAAGATCGAAGGAAAGGTCATCATCCACACCACCAGCGCGGGCACGCAGGGCATCGTGAATGCCGTGGGCGCGACCGAGATCCTGACGGGAAGCCTCGTAAACGCAAGGGCGGTGGCCGAGTATATCCGTAAAGAAACTTCGGGAAAAGCACTTGAGGTCTCTCTTGTCGCGATGGGCCTTTCGGCAAAGAAAGAGGCCGCGGAAGACGAGCTTTGCGCCGAGTATATCAAATTGCTTGTCGAAGAAAATAAGATCCTGCCGGCCTTTGAAGAAAGGCGACAGGATCTGAAGAATCATGATGGGAAACGGTTTTTCGATCCGGCTCTTCAAGAGCATTTCCCCGAGAAGGATTACTACATGTGCATTAAGCAGGATCTGTTTCCGTTTGTGCTTCGGATCGGAAAAGATGATCTCGGTTTCTTCTCCGAACGGATCGACGTCTGAAAGTGCTTTTGAAGCGGAATCCTGATCAGGAGGATGTGTCCGCCTCAACGTCTACGACGATCTCGATCTCCTCACCGTCACGAAGGATCGTGAGTGTTAACTGACCGCCGACACCGACGCGGTTGATATTTATTTTCAGATCAGCAACATCAGTCACTTTCTTTCCGTCGATCTTGATGATGACGTCGCCGGCCTTAATGCCCGCGCGCTCAGCCGGGCTGTCGTCCATGATGTCATGGATGCCGATGCCCTCGTCCGCGTTGTACTTGGTAGAATCGGGTCCGACCGTCTCCGCGTAGACACCGATAAACGGCTTGTCCGCGTAGCCTTTTTCGATGATGCTCTCGATGATGACACGAGCGGTGCTGATCGGGATGGCAAACCCGATGCTCTCGATCGTCGCTTCTGCGGCACCGTTATTGGAGTACTTGGCGTTCGTGATACCGATGACCTCACCATACATATTGAAAAGCGCGCCGCCGGAGTTACCGGAGTTGATCGCACAGTCTGTCTGGATGAGATTCATGGACATGTTGTCGATGGTAATGGATCTGTCGAGTGCGCTGACACAGCCCTTGGTAAGGGAGAATGTGAGCTCGCCGAGAGGGTTGCCGATCGCGACAACATCGTCGCCGACGTTAAGCTTGCTCGAATCGCCGAGAACGACCGGAGTCAGACCGTTTGCGTCGATCTTTAAGACCGCGATGTCGTTTTCTTCGTCATAGCCGACGACTTTCGCGTCGTAAGAAGTGTTGTCGAAAGTGGTGACCGTGATCTCGAGCGCGTCCTGGATGACATGGTAGTTGGTAACTATATAACCATCATCAGTCAGGATGAAACCGGAACCTGACGCGGCCGCCATTGTCTGATACCCATAGTAGTTCACGTTGATCTGAGTAGAGATACCGACCGTGGAGTTTACGTTCGCGGCGTAGATCTCCGCAGCGGTGTGCTTCTCGTTGGTATCGATGCTGCTCGTGTTGATCGTGGAGTAAGAGCGGTCGCCTTCCAGGATCGTGGACTGAGATTTTCCGGTCTTGGTCGTCTTTTTATCTGAATCGTCTTTTGCGGCTTTCTTTGCTTCGGCGACGGCGTCAGATTTTACCTGCTCTGCCCAGTTTATGCCGTAAGCGACCATACCGCATACGCCAAGGCCCGCGCCGAGCATACAGAACGCGATGGACGCGGCGACGAGACGCTTTTTGCTGACAGAAGTGTCTTTCTTTTCCTTTACCTTTTTCTCTTTTCTCTTTTTCTTCTTGGAAAGCTCCTCGATGACCGGGGAACTGGTGAGCTGCGGAGCCATCATCTGAGGAGTCAGGAGCGGCTGCATAGGAGCAGGAGCCTGTGAAGGTTCCGGCTGGAGCATCGGCTGAACTGCCTGAACCGGCTGGATCTGAGGTGCAGGCTGACGAACGGGCTCAACTACCTGCTGCGTGATCGGGGCAGGCTGTATCTCCTGTGTGGTCACAGGTGTAACAGTTACGGGCGAAACAGTAGAAGGGGAGAGGATCGGCGGCTGCATGGCCTGGCCCGCGGTCTGGAAGATCGAACCCGGACGCATCGGCGCGCTGCCTTCCTGTGCCGAAGGCATTCCGTTTCCATTCGTATTGGTGAAGTTATTATCATTAATCATTTGACACATCGTCTCCTTTCTTCACAAGGTAAACGCTTCATCTACCTTGTAGTATACTCTAGCCCGTCAACTTTAAAATAACTTTAAAGTAACATTGGGAGTTCGTATTCAGAAGAAAACGACGAAAATCCCCGTATTCTTACCCGGAATAGTGCTTTCCGAGAAGTATACGGGGATTATCTTTACTTTACCTATCTAAAAGAACCGGTCGATCAGATAATGTCCTTGTGGTGATCCTGCAGGCTCTTAACCGGGAAGTTCGGGTTGGCCTTATAAGCCTTGATACCCTCAGCGCTTGCCTTTGCGGCTGCCATCGTCGTGATGTAAGGAACTCTGTGGCGGATCGCTTCTTTTCTGATGTAGCTGTCGTTGTGGATAGAGGTCTTACCTGCCGGTGTGTTGATGATCAGCTGGATCTCACCATTGGTGATCTTATCCGTGATGTTCGGACGGCCTTCGTAGAGCTTGTTGACACGCTCAGCGTCGATGCCGGCAGCCTTGATCATCTCGTAGGACTTACCTGTAGCGAGGATATGGAATCCGATCTCATCGAATGCCTTGGCGATCTCAACGAGCTCATCCTTATCACGGTCGCATACGGAAAGAAGTACGTTACCCTCGGAAGGCAGCTTCGTCTGTGTTGCTTCCTGAGCCTTGAAGTAAGCCTCGCCGAAGGACTCGGAAATACCGAGGACCTCACCGGTGGATCTCATCTCCGGTCCGAGAACCGGGTCAACTTCCTGGAACATATTGAACGGGAAGACAGCTTCCTTAACGCCGTAGTGTTTGATGATCCTGTCCTTGAGCTCCGGTACGGGGGATGCCTTGCCGGTGATCTCGGATGTCATGATCTCTGTGGCTACCTTGACCATGTTGATCGCGCAGACCTTGGAAACGAGCGGTACTGTACGGGAAGCACGCGGGTTTGCCTCAAGAACGTATACAACGTCATCCTCGATCGCGTACTGCATGTTCATAAGGCCACGAACGTTCATCTCGATCGCGATCTTTCTTGTGTAATCCTTGATCGTCGCGATCTGCTTTTCGGTCAGGTTCTTGGAAGGCAGGATACAAGCGGAGTCACCGGAGTGTACGCCCGCGAGCTCGATGTGCTCCATGACTGCCGGAACAAAGCAGTTCTGTCCGTCGGAAATAGCGTCTGCCTCGCACTCTGTAGCGTGGTGGAGGAAACGGTCGATGAGGATCGGACGGTCAGGTGTAACACCTACAGCGGCGTTCATGTAAACGCGCATCATCTCGTCGTCGTGTACAACTTCCATACCGCGTCCGCCGAGAACGTAGGAAGGACGAACCATTACCGGGTAACCGATCTTGTTTGCGATAGAAAGAGCATCGTCGACTGTAACGGCCATGCCTGCTTCCGGCATCGGGATGCCGAGACGGTCCATCATAGCGCGGAAGTGATCTCTGTCCTCAGCGAGGTCGATCGTCTCCGGTGTGGTACCGAGGATATTTACGCCGTTCTTCTTAAGATCAGCAGCGAGGTTCAGAGGAGTCTGACCACCGAACTGAGCGATAACGCCGATCGGCTTTTCTTTTTCGTGGATGGAGAGAACGTCTTCCAGAGTCAGCGGCTCGAAGTAGAGCTTGTCGGAAGTATCGTAGTCAGTGGAAACTGTCTCCGGGTTGCAGTTAACGATGATGGACTCGAATCCCATCTTCTTAAGAGCGAGAGCCGCGTGTACGCAGCAGTAGTCGAATTCGATACCCTGACCGATACGGTTCGGGCCGCCGCCGAGGATCATGATCTTCGGCTTATCGGAAGACGGGCTCTTGTCTTCGCTGAGGTGGTATGTGGAGTAGTAGTAAGCCGCGTCTTGTGTGCCGCTTACGTGTACGCCTTCCCAAGCCTCACGGATGTTGTACTGGTAACGTGCGTTTCTGACGTCTTCTTCCGGTACTTCGAGGAGCTTGCTGAGGTAACGGTCAGAGAAACCGTCGAGTTTTGCCTGGCGGAGTGTCTCCTCAGAAGGAACAGCACCCTTGATCTTGATGAGCGCTTCTTCTTCCTCAACGAGCTCGAGCATCTGCTCTAAGAACCAGTGCTTGATCTTGGTCAGCTGGTAAAGCTCTTCTACGGTAGCGCCTTTTCTCAGTGCCTCGTAGAGGATGAACTGTCTGTCGGATGTCGGGTAAGCGAGCATGTGCATCAGTTCTTCCTTGGAAAGGTCGTGGTAGTTCTTCGCAAAGCCTAAGCCGTAGCGGCCTGTCTCGAGGCTTCGGATCGCTTTCTGGAAAGCTTCCTTGTATGTCTTACCGATGGACATTACCTCACCTACGGCACGCATCTGTGTACCGAGCTTATCGGAAGCGCCCTTGAACTTTTCGAAAGCCCAGCGAGCGAACTTGATTACGACATAGTCTCCGTCCGGAACATACTTGTCGAGTGTGCCGTACTTGCCGCACGGGATCTCATCAAGTGTCAGGCCGCATGCGAGCATAGCGGAAACGAGAGCGATCGGGAAACCTGTTGCCTTGGAAGCGAGAGCCGAGGAACGGGATGTTCTCGGGTTGATCTCGATAACAACGATACGACCGGATACCGGATCGTGTGCGAACTGGCAGTTACAACCGCCGATTACTTCGATCGCGCGGACGATCTTGTAGGAATAATCCTGAAGTGTCTTCTGAACATCCTCGGAGATGGTGAGCATCGGAGCGGAGCAGAAGGAGTCACCGGTGTGAACGCCGATCGGGTCGATGTTCTCGATGAAGCAGACGGTGATAACGTTGTCGTTGGAGTCACGTACGACCTCGAGCTCGAGCTCTTCCCAGCCGGCGATGCACTCCTCAACGAGTACCTGTCCTACGAGGCTGGCCTGAAGACCACGCTCGCAGACGACTTTCAGTTCGTCCACATTATAAACAAGGCCGCCGCCGGCACCGCCCATCGTGTAGGCAGGTCGGAGAACGACCGGGTATTTCAGTTCTTCAGCGATCTTGACCGCTTCGTCAACGGAGTATGCGACTCTGGATCTCGGCATCTCGATGCCCAGGCTGGTCATGGTATTCTTGAACTCGATTCTGTCCTCACCACGCTCGATGGCATCCACCTGTACGCCGATGACCTTTACGCCGTACTTCTCGAGGACGCCTGCCTCGGAAAGCTCAGAACAGAGGTTCAGTCCGGACTGTCCGCCGAGGTTCGGGAGAAGCGCGTCCGGGCGCTCTTTTTCGATGATCTGAGTAAGTCTTGCCAGATTCAGCGGCTCGATGTAAGTGATGTCCGCTACATCCGGGTCTGTCATGATCGTGGCCGGGTTGCTGTTTACCAGAACGATCTGGTAGCCGAGCTTCTTGAGGGCTTTGCAAGCCTGAGTACCGGAGTAGTCAAACTCACATGCCTGGCCGATGATGATCGGGCCGGAGCCGATGATCAGGATCTTGTTAATGTCGTCTTTCTTGGGCATGGTCTCTTCCTCGCTTTAATAAATTAAATATCCTATCTAACTTCAAACGGAAATTTGCTGGAAATATAATAACAGAAATCATGGGAGAGTAAAACCCAAAATTTGATGCGAGCAGGGAAATGTTTTTATGAAAAAGAACAGTATTTCGGTCTTGCCGAAAAAACCTCAAAAACTGCGTTGACATTTGCTTTTGGGGCGTTCATAATTTCAATAGGTATTCCCAAAAACAAGGAGGTGACGAAGGTGGATAGTTGTGATGGCAGTTATCGAAGGCGTGGCTGTTTTGCGAAAAACGATTCAGATGAGAATCACATACGAACAGATCTTCGTCACGAGATGACTAACTGACGCCGAAAACCGGCTGTTTTCTCCAAAAAGAAGTATCCTTTCGATTTTGATCCGGATCATTTTTCACATGAGCTTCCCTATTTTGCCGGCATGAAAATGCCGTAATTTCGCAAAAGGAGGCGGTTTCATCATGGATAATGAGAATGAAATCAGGAATGAGACCAGAAATGTAGTTGAAGAGATCGTTGCGTTGATCCGTGCCGACAAGTCGGACGGTGAGATCCGCGCGAAACTCGAGGATTACCATGAGAGCGACATCGCTGACGCTCTCGAGCTGATCACCAAAGAAGAACGTAAAAAGGTCTACCACATCCTCGGCGCCGAGAAGGCTTCCGAAGTTTTCGCGTACTTAGAAGAGCCTGAAGAGTTCATCTCCGAGCTCGATATCCAGAGCGCCGCGAAGATCATCGAAAACATGGACGCCGACGATGCTGTTGACGTACTCGAAGAAGTCGATGAAGAGACCCAGGAAAAGATCATCTCCTTGATGGACGATGAGAGTTCCCAGGACATCAAACTCATCCAGTCCTACGAGGACGATGAGATCGGTTCCAAGATGACCACGAACTTCGTTGTGGTAAAAGAAGACCTGACGATCAAGCAGGCGATGAAAGAGCTGATCCGACAGGCAGATGAAAACGACAATATTTCCACGATCTATGTAACGGATAAAGAGGACAAATTCTACGGCGTTATCGATCTTAAGGACCTGATCCGAGCGAGAGACTACGCCAAGCTCGAATCCCTGATCGTAACTTCTTACCCGTATGTTCATGACCATGAAAAGATCGATGTATCGATCGAAAAGATCAAGGACTACGCCGAGGACTCCATCCCGGTATTAAATGACAATGACGAGATCTTAGGTGTTATCACCTCCCAGGACATCATCGAAGTCGTCGATGACGAGATGGGTGATGACTACGCGAAACTCGCCGGCTTGACCTCGGAGGAGGATCTGAAGGAGACGCTTCACGAGAGCATGAAAAAGCGCCTGCCGTGGCTGGTAACGCTTCTCATCTTAGGACTTTTCGTATCCACGGTCGTCGGCCTTTTCGAAACGGTCGTATCTGAACTTGCCATCGTCGTGTGTTTCCAGAGCCTGATTTTGGACATGGCAGGAAACGTCGGTACACAGTCACTCGCTGTTACGATTCGCGTTCTGATGGATGAGCACCTGAAAACAAGTGAGAAATTCAAATTCGCCTTAAAAGAGATGCGTGTCGGATTCTGTAACGGCATGCTTTTAGGCGCTCTGGCATTTGCGGGCATCGGTTTTTATGTCACGCTCTTTAAGCACTATCCGGTAGGTTTTTCCTTTGCCGTGGCGGCCTGCGTCGGCGGATCTTTGTGGCTGGCCATGATCGTCAGTAGTCTCGTCGGAACCCTGGTCCCGATGTTCTTCCATAAGATCAAAGTCGATCCGGCGGTCGCGTCCGGACCGCTTATCACGACGGTCAACGATCTGGTTGCCGTAGTTACTTACTACGGATGTGCGTGGATCTTCCTGATCAATCTTTTTCACACAGTAGCATAAGAAAAAAGGTCCGGTAGAAAACCGGACCTTTTCATTTACTGAAGCTATTTCATCTTTTACAGAAGGATGATACCTACGATCTCCTTCTTGAGGGACTTGATCTTCGTGATCTCCTCAGTGAGAGAATCCACGGCGGATTCGTTTCTCTTTTCAACCAGAACAACGTGGCTGTAGCTTTCGAGTTCTTTTACCGCGTTGGCTTCGGAAAGGATGTTGCCGGCGTACTTGACCTTCTCGCCGAGCGCTTCCTTAAGAGCTGTCAGGGACGGATCGTTAGGATCGATCGTACCGACCAGGCAGTTACCGGTGGAACCTTCGACAGAAGCGATGGCCAGTGTATTGGCAGCGATCGCGGAGATGATGTCTTCATTTGTGTAGATCGGGTCACCCTCGAGCTTCTTGATGGTCTTGTCGAAGAAACGCTTCTTTGTGGAAGGAACGACACCAAGCAGAGGATAGTTGTAGCGGCCGATGATGGTATTTCTGTTTCTGATCTTGCCGCCGAGCAGATACTTCACGTAAACATATACGCAGGAAAGGATGAATCCGAAGATCGCGCCGATGAGACCGTACTTGATCACGTTTCTCTTCGCGGACTGGGACTGTACGGCATTCTCCATATTGGACTTAGCCTTCAGGAGCTCTGCGTTGAGGGCATCCAGCTCGGATCTCGCGACTGCGAGATTATTGTTGTTCTCGTCGATCTTCTGGTTCATGGTGTCGATGGAATCCATGTCCATGGACAGGTTCTTTTCGGCCAGAATGATCTTATCGGAAGTCTTGGAGTGGTCGTCATAGATCGCCCAGTTGACTTCGTATCCGCAGTACTCGCTGATGATGCTCAGTTTGTATTCCGGGTTATATCCTTCGATGATCTTGGTCAGTTCGCCGAAGAGATAGTCAGCGGCTTTCTTGGCAAGCTCGGCGTCCGGATAGTAGACATCCAGACGGCAGTAAACGTTCGCGTAGTTCGTGACGTAGATCAGTTCTTCAATGTACTGAAGATCAACGTCGATCTTGAGGATATCGGCCACTTTCTTCATTACGTCATCGGAGAACGGGCATGCGGATGCGCAGAGATTCGCGACACGGCGTAGCTCATTGTCCTTATATGTAGCGATGTCCTCAGTCACGTTTTCCGGAACAGGGGCGTCGATCGCGAAGGAGATCTTTGCCGTTCCGCAGTTCAGCGGATCCATCGAATAGAAGATACTGTTGTCAACATACTCTTTACCTTCCTGAGTCATGATGAGTTCCTTCTCGATGCGGCTTTCCGCGTAAGGGATCTCGACGTCACGGATGGTCGTGTTTGCTTTTTCCAGATTGCTGATCGCGAGTTCTTTGTCAGAGACTTCACTTTCCTTGATGGCTACCTTGGAAGCGTAGGAACCGCTTACCGTGGTGTGTCTTGCTTTATAAAATCCGTAAGCTCCGAATAATGCGCCGAAAGCTACCGTTACCGCGGCAACACAGACGATCGACTTCAGAAATGAAGCAAAGATGTCCTGAATCCTGATATGAATCTCCTTGTTTTCCATATAAAACTCCTGCGATTGAAAGTCCGCCCCGAAAGGCGCTCCTGTGTAGTATATAACCTGTCTTTTGTGTGTCAATACACATATGTTTTCCACATTATAACATATTGATAATTACACAATGCTTACAAGGGGTTGACAAACGTTTTTTTGCAGAGTAATCTAACTTCAAATTGAATACAGCAAAAGCGATGACGAAGAGAAGTAGCCTGTTTTATCGCTTCCAGCGAGTGGGGGACGGTGTAAGCCCCATAGAGTGAATACAGGTGAATAACACTTCCGAGCTGCAAAATGAAATGCCGAAGGCGGCGTACGACAAAAGCCGCAAAGACGCAGAGTAGTGGAAGCCGAAAGCCGCGCGTCAGGCGGCAGGGTTTGCTAGAACCCAGATGAGGTGGCTGTGAAATACAGCAATTCAGGTGGTACCGCGATGATAGATCGTCCTGAAGCAAGATAAATGCTTCGGGGCGTTTTTGTTTCCCCGAAAAAGGAGGAAGAAAGATGGACATTTTAGATGTAAGAGAGATCTTCAGAAACAGAGAACAGTATCTCGGTAAAGAAGTGACAGTCGGCGGTTGGGTCAGATCCGTACGTGATTCCAAGACTTTCGGATTCATCGTACTGCATGACGGTACATTCTTCGAGCCGATCCAGGTCGTATACCACGACGCGCTTCCGAACTTCGAGAAGATCAGCAAGACCAATGTCGGCGCGGCACTGATCGTTACAGGTACACTGGTCGCGACTCCGGAAGCCAAGCAGCCTTTCGAGATCCAGGCAACCGAGGTCGTTTTGGAAGGTGACTCCACTCCGGATTACCCGCTTCAGAAGAAGCGTCACAGCATCGAGTATCTTAGAACGATCACACATCTTCGTCCGAGAACGAACCTGTTCCAGGCGGTCTTCAGAGTAAGATCCCTGTGCGCTTACGCGATCCACAGATTCTTCCAGGAGAGAGATTTCGTATATGTTCATACACCGCTGATCACAGGTTCCGACTGCGAGGGTGCCGGTGAGATGTTCCAGGTAACGACACTGGATCTCAACAACATCCCGAAGCTCGAGGATGGTTCCATCGACTACAGCCAGGACTTCTTCAATAAGCCGACAAACCTCACGGTTTCCGGTCAGCTGAACGGTGAGACTTTCGCGATGGCGTTTAAGAACATCTACACATTCGGACCGACGTTCCGTGCCGAGAACAGTAACACGACCCGTCACGCCGCGGAGTTCTGGATGATCGAGCCTGAGATCGCTTTTGCTGATCTTAAGGACGACATGCTCCTTGCCGAGTCCATGATCAAGTACATCATCAACTTCGTACTTGAGAACGCTCCGGAAGAGATGAAGTTCTTCAACGACTTCGTAGATAAGGGCCTGATCGAAAGACTCAAGCATGTAGCCTCTTCCGACTTCGGTCACGTTACATACACCGAGGCGATCGAGATCCTCGAGAAGGTAAACGACAAGTTCGAGTACAAGGTATCCTGGGGATGTGATCTTCAGACCGAGCATGAGAGATACCTCACCGAGGAAGTCTTCAAGAAGCCGGTATTCGTTACGGATTATCCGAAGGAGATCAAGGCTTTCTACATGAAGCTCAACGAAGACGGAAAGACAGTTGCCGCTATGGACTGCTTAGTTCCGGGCATCGGCGAGATCATCGGCGGATCCCAGCGTGAAGACGATTACGAGAAGCTCGCTTCCCGCATCACGGAGCTCGGCATGAAGCCGGAGGACTACGGATTTTATATGGATCTTCGTAAGTTCGGTTCCGCGAGACATGCAGGTTTCGGTCTCGGATTTGAGCGCTGCGTCATGTACCTCACAGGTGTAAGTAACATCCGTGACGTCATCCCGTTCCCGAGAACGGTAAACAACTGCGAACTTTAATAACTGAACTGTCCCTTACGGACAAGTGCTTTTGCATAAGAAAACGAACAATAAAGGAGTGTTGAAAAATGGGTACGATCATTATTCCGGACGGCTATAAGAGCCCACAAACGATCCGTGAAACAGAAGTTGCGATCAAGGAAGTTAAAGACTATTTCGAGAGAGCTCTCTCTGACGCTTTGAACCTGACACGTGTGTCGGCGCCGCTTTTCGTAAAGCCGGAGACAGGACTCAATGACAACCTCAACGGCGTAGAAAGACCGGTCGCTTTCGGTATCAAGGAATTGAACGAGAAGGAAGTCGAGATCGTTCACTCCCTCGCGAAGTGGAAGAGAATGGCTCTTTGCAAGTACGGTTTCAACCCGGGCGAAGGCCTCTATACCGATATGACGGCGATCCGTCGTGACGAAGATACAGACAATCTCCACTCGATCTATGTTGACCAGTGGGACTGGGAAAAGATCATCACGAAAGAGCAGAGAAACATCGAGACTCTGAAAGAGACTGTTTTCCGCATCTACATGGCGATCAAGCAGACTGAGTACTATATGTGCGGTAAGTATCACTTCATGGACCCGTTCCTTCCGAACGAGATCCACTTCATTACCACACAGGAACTCGAGGACATGTATCCGGACAAGACACCGAAGGAAAGAGAGACCCTCATTACAAAAGAGTATGGCGCGGTATTCCTCATGCAGATCGGTGGCGCTCTGAAATCCGGAAAGCCGCATGACGGCCGTGCTCCGGACTACGATGACTGGTCCTTGAACGGCGATATCCTCGTTTACTATCCGGTACTCGGATGCTCCCTCGAGCTTTCTTCCATGGGTATCCGTGTTGACGAAGAAGCCATGGCGAAGCAGCTCAAGATCGCAGGCTGCGAAGAGAGAGCAGAGCTCCCGTTCCAGAAGGATGTACTTTCCTGCAAGGTTCCGTACACCATCGGCGGCGGTATCGGTCAGTCCCGTATCTGCATGTTCTTCCTGCAGAGAGCGCACATCGGAGAAGTTCAGTCTTCGATCTGGCCGGAGGACGTAGTCGAGAAAGCGGCTGCGCACGGTGTTAATCTTCTTTAATGGCTGACAAATAACAGAAATGACGAGAGGCTGTCTCACGCGAGGCAGCCTCGTTTTTGTTTGGTTTCAGCTCGGAGAATTCATCTTTCGTTCTCCTTCAAATCAATCTTCTTCCGGGTCTTTCTCGAAATAGTAGTGAGAAACAGTTTCGCCGCGGAAAGTGTCTTCTACCCGGATCACATAACCTGTCACACCGGTCCGAAGATCACGGACGATATCCTGACAGAAAACGTCGAAGTGCACCGTGCCGCCGTTATTGAGTCTTACCGTGATAAACGGGACTTGAGATCCGTAGCGTGAAAGTGCGTAGTAGTGTTTGGCGGTATGAATGATCGTACCTCGTGCCCACTTGAGGTTTCTGTTTTTTAAGCATCGGGAAATCGCGCGTCTTTTGTAAGAAAACATGAATACAAAAACTCCGATCGCGACAAACCAGATGAAATGCGCAAGAAGAAAGATCTCCAGGGGTGCGCCACCTAGTGCGATGGCGTTTACAAACATCGGAACAAACAGAAGGCATAACCATAGGATGAACATAACAAAGCTCCGCTTTCCCTTTTTCAGGAGGTAATCCAGAACGACAAAACTTCTGTACCCGAAAAACAAAAAGAATGTTGAGATAAAACTCGCAATTGCAAGAGGGAAAGTCCAGCCTTTAGGGTCTCCCGAGTTCTGAAAACCTTGGAACGCGATGAGAAATCCGATCACGTATGGAAGCTCGCAGATCATGATGATCAGCGGAATTACCGAAGCTTTTTTAGACAGGGAGGAAAGAATCGAAGAAGGAAGCGCCATTGATTCTCCACCTGAAGCAAAAGAGGATTCAAACGCTTCTTCGTTCATCTGAAGACTCTCTTGTTCTGAAATAAAGAAATAACGACCGGATTTAAACAGGCCGGTCTCTCCATACATAACGGCCAGAAGTCCCTTCATACCGATATGGAATTCTTTGTATCTGTCCGACGAAACGGGAAGATCGAAAGCATCGCCTTCTTTGGATCGAAGCGCGAGTGCGTAAGTGTCCTGGCAATGAGGATCCTGAAACAGCATATCGACCACCTCGATGTCCTGTACGAGAAAATGTCCCTGACGGAAGTCTTTGATGACTGATCTGGAAGAACTGATATTCACAAATCCTATGATGATAAAGATCACGGCCAGAAGGAGAAGACCCAGACCGGCGCTCAAGTCGGATGACAGGTATATAAACATGCCGATCGACGCCAGCAAAAACAAAACACCTAGGCCCCATGCAACGATCGAGCCACAACGCGCCCTGCGAAAGCGCGCTTCGGCAAGTTCGATGATCTCTTTTTCTTCCTCTTTGGTGGGATCCCTGAAATAAACGCGATCGACCATTTCCCCTGTTGTACCTCATTCCCGAAAACGGGATTAATCTGCCATCTTTAAAACCGATTGTATCATGACGGAATACGCCCAACAATACGGTATTGGAAGAGAGGATCAGAAGAGTACGAAGATACGGATGAGAATGTTTACTCCGAGCTGAGCCAGGAAGTAGAACAGAAGATAGCTGATGACCAGCATGTTGAAAGCGGAATTGTCACCAAGTGCCAGATCATGTCTCACGGAAACATAGTGGCAGATGCCCATGATGACCATGGCTACGAAGATCAGGGTAAACGCGCCGCGCGATCCGAAGAGTACGGACAAAAAGATCAGGATGTCCGCGAAGCACATGTAGATCGAGGAGATGGAGACAGTGTCCAAAGCCCGAAGGAACGGCAGTTTCCTGTTTACAAGACGCGAGGTCCAGGTGAAGCACAGAGCCAGTATCAGGACGCAGACCCAGAAGATGGCGCTCATGACGAAGAAGGCCATGACCGGATGGTCGGAGAAAAGATCGGTCTTTCCGAAGATAAGAGAGATCAGCATGCCGAGGAACGGCGAATCCGTAAAGGATGTAAAGATGACCATCAGAGAAGTCAGCGTCGCGAAAAGGCTGTTGATAAGAAGCACTTTCGGGATGGATACGACCTGGGATCTGTTCTGGATCGTCGTGACCGGATGCCAGATATAGGCCATGACCGGACGCATCAGTTTTGAGATAGACGGGAAACTGGATCTTACCTGATCGATGAATTTCGAAAACGAGAAACGGGTCTCGGCTTTACGTTCTTCGTTCCAGACCTGCTTTGTCTTTTCTTTCTTTGCTTTCTTCTTTTTGGATCCTTCGGAAAAAGCACCTGTAG
Source organism: Clostridiales bacterium (assembly GCA_017617525.1). Taxonomy (GTDB): domain Bacteria; phylum Bacillota; class Clostridia; order Saccharofermentanales; family Saccharofermentanaceae; genus Scatonaster. The sequence continues at coordinate 20,274 of JAFZWA010000063.1, read as the reverse complement.
AAGCGGCTTCTTGGAAAGACGCGGAAGATGTGGTCGCGGAAGCAGAAGCCTGAGCTGTTTCAGGTGCCGCTTGGGTCTTGGACGAGCCGCGACAAGAACATCTCTGTCCCGCCTCAAGTTCTTTTCCACAGTAAAAACAGGTCTTTGCCATATACGCCTTTCGGGGCCAATGTCAAAATATTCTAAACGAAAACACCGAGATTTACGGGTTTTCCTCCTACACACGACCCACCTGATAATGTATAATACGGGACAGATGTTATCATTTTGTGTCAAAACATGCTAGTTTTTGCCAAAATTGTGAATGTTTGACCGAAGGGGCGAAAAAGTGAGCGAAGAGAAGGCTTCACGAAAAGCAAAAGGATCGAAGAAAGAACAGGTGGAATACGGCTGTGTTCCGAGTAAGTTCTGGTATTCATTTTTCGGAACATGTATCGCGCTTCCTGTTTTAAAGCTCCGCTTCGGCATCAAAGTCAAGCCGGACGAAAAGATCAAGGCGCTCGAAGGCCCGCTGGTCATCGTCGGCAATCACCCGTCTTTTATCGATCCCGTCATCATGGCGGCGACTCTGCGCGGTCGCCCGATCAACTTTGTCGCGGGTGAATTCCTGTTTAGAAGAAAGATCTTCGGACCCGTCATCACCAAGGGCGGATGCATCCCGAAAGCTCAGTTCCGAAACGACCTTCGTACCGTTCGAGCCATGATGAAAGTTCTCGGAAGAGGCGGCGTCCTCGGCATTTTCCCGGAGGGCACGCGCTTTACGGACGGACACTCGATCGCTTTTGATACAGGTCTTGCGTCCCTTGTCAAAAAGACAAACTCCGCGGTCGTCATTTTCCGCTCTCACGGCGCCTACATGACCTGGCCGAGATGGAGCCAGAGTTCCTACAGAAGAGGCCGCATCACGGCCGAGTTCACCGAAGTCCTGCCAAAGGAAAAAGTCGCGGAAATGTCCGTCGACGAGATCCATCAGTATATGCGAAAAGCACTGGTCTATAACGAGTACGAGTACTTTGAAGACCACCCGCAGGAATTCCGTTCGAAGGGCATCGCTTCGGGTGTTCAGAACATCGCGAATGTCTGCCCGAAATGCGAAAGCCTCAACACGATCTCCGTGTCCGACGCCGGAAGTGTTTCCGGCCTTAAGGGGAAAAAGAATCTTCTTGTATGCAGCAAATGCGGAAACAAGGTCCTCATGAACAAGTACGGCTTCTTCGAGCCCGTGTCTTCAGAGGATAAGTGCTTTTCGGATCTTCACAAGTGGAATATGTGGGAGCAGGATCTGTACAAAAAGATGGTCGCGGATCCGTCCTTTGTCCTGACCGAAAAGGTTTCTCTTTTCGAGCTTTGTGGCGAGCGCTATCAGGCAAAAGTCGGCGAAGGCGTGCTTACCGTAAAGGACGGCGTCATCACCTACGAGGGTACCGAATGCGCGCCGGAAGAAGGCATCGTCTACAAGAAGGGAAAGCCGATCAAAGAGCACATCGGAAGAGATATTTCGAAAGTCGCGAAGCCTGTCACCAAGACCTTCCAGATCCACGGCATGAAGGGCATGCTGATGGACTACGGAAAGTTCATGGAGCTTTATTCCCCGTCGTGCGGCGCGTCCCGATTCGTCCCGGAGAATATCCAGAGACTTTACGAGATCCAGAGCGTCATCATGGCGATCAAAGATCAGTTGGATTCCTGAAAATCAAAGAAGTGATCGTAGATCAGATCGATATTCTCGTCCGAGTATTCGATCTCCGAGGAGAACATGCGCGAAAGCTCGACCTGCTCGTCCTTGCTAAAAGCACCGTTCTCCGTAAACTTGCATGCTCCCAGATAGTGAATGAGTCTCATACTGAGTACCGCGAACTTGACGCACAGCGCCGCTTCGTCATCAAACGGGGATTCCCCGAGGTGACGGTAGATCAGGTACCAAAGAAGGTTTTCGTATTCGAAGACGCGGTCTTCCTTTTCCATGAATTCGTCAAAAGCTTTAAGGTCTTCACGGGTAAGTGAAGCGGCTTTCAGCTTTGCGATCTCGATATCCCAGGCGGGATCGAGTCTTTCGAGACTTCCTAAGAATTCGCCCCAGTTGGCGATATCGGCCTGCTCCGGATCAAGGATCGGCCCGGAAGAAGAGATGGAAAGAAGCTCGCAAATGCCTTCGATACGGGCATCCAGAGTCTTCGTTCGTTCCTGAAGATGAGAGAAGATCTTCGATCTGAGATCGTCTCTTTCGGAAAGTCCGATCAGTCGGATCGGCTCTTTGTGAGAAAGAAGAAGTCGCGCCGCCTCTTCGCAGCAGAGGCCGTATCCCATCTCCATATGGTCGGAATAGTCTTTATAAAATCTCGGATGCTCGGTGCAGATCTCGCTGAGAGAATCCTCACCGAGGCCAAGGATCAATTCACAGAGATTGTCGGAATTGAGGAACGGGCAGCGCTCGTCCTCGCCCATGATGAAGTGCGCGACAGGCTCACCGGCTTCGGAAGGCGTGCAGATGCAGGCCTTAAGCTTCTCGCCGAGCGGTCCTTTCACGGTCTTGTACATTTCATATGTGTCTTCGTCAATGTCGATCTCCCAGCCGACGCAGCAGCTGTGGCGGCACTTTCCCGCGATGCACTGAAATCCGATCGAATAATCCGGCATGACGATGCCCTGTACTTCGTTTTCCATGGTGATTCCTCCCAAACAAGAACTGTACCGCGAATACAGGTGCTTTTCAAGAAGAGAAAAGAAGATCGAAGATGTTTTGCAACAGATCCGTTTTTTGTTTCGTCTTATTTCACGAAGGCGGAAAGGGCCGCCGATTCGAATACGTACTCGAGAAAAGAAAACGTGAACTGAGGAGAAAACGTAATGAAAAAGGCAAGTAAGACAGTATTGACGGCCGTTTTGGCCGCGGCACTCCTGGTCAGCGCGACCGGATGCGATAAGAATAAAAACGCAAGATCCGACAAGAAAAAGAGCACCAAGATCACATCAGAAGTCAACGGCACCGAAAGACTGGTTGCAAGAAGACCCCCGGATCTGGAAGGGAAGCCCGACAAGGAGAATACGTCCGAAAAAGGCGTGATGCATTCTTCTGAGGCAAAAGAACCGGTCATCAGCGAGATCCGCTCTGCTTACTCGGTCATCAACTATATGGAGTACAGCGAGATCGTATCCGGTTCGGAATTCACCGTCGAGGCATATATCAGCGAAGCTTACGAAGAATCCGCGCCGGAAGAGATCACGATGTATGTTTTTCAATATAACCTCGATTACGCGTGGTGCAAGGATGAGGCCTACGCGGAGATAAAGGGCAGCCCGGTCCGCCCGATCGTCGGCCAGAACGGCGATCAGTACGAAACGGCCCACACTTACTGGATCAAGGGCATGCTCCCGAAAGATATGCCGTCGGGAAGATACACGATGGTCTTCGTCCTTCCGGACGGAAGCGTGGATTCCATGGTCGACTTCAATCTTGTCCAGCCCGATGAGGCTTCCGAACCGATAAGCATTGACTAAACCCCTGAAATACAGCTTTTCCGAGGAGAAGGGAAGCATTTTTCGAGGTTATCCCATAGGCAGCGCGTCACCTCCCGACGCGCTGCTTTTCTTATAAATATTAAATTGAAACCGCGCGCAGATGCGAGTATAATAGTAGGGCTTGAACAACAAGTAATTTTTCTTATAGGAGTGTGAACATTATGGCAATGGTTCAGAAAAAGAATGTCGAAGACTTAAACGTATCCGGCAAAAGAGTCATCGTTCGTGTGGACTTCAATGTACCGCTCGACAAAAAAACTGGTGAAATTACAGACGATAAGAGAATCAAGGGTGCTCTCCCGACGATCAAGTATCTCGTAGATAATAACGCAAAGGTTATCCTGGTTTCTCACCTGGGTCGCCCGAAGAACGGACCGGAACCGGCATTCTCCATGAAGCCGGCTGCAGAGCGTCTTGCTGAGCTGATCGGTAAGCCGGTTACTCTCGCTGCTGATGTCATCGGCGAAGATGCAAAGGCTAAGGCTGCTGCTCTTAAGGAAGGCGAGATCCTCATGCTCGAGAACGTTCGTTTCCACAAGGAAGAGACAAAGAACGATCCGAAGTTCGCTGCTGAACTTGCTTCCATGGCTGACCTCTATGTTAACGACGCATTCGGTACAGCTCACCGTGCTCACGCTTCTACAGCAGGTCTTGCAAACTTCCTGCCGTCCGCTTCCGGTTACCTGATCGAGAAAGAGATCAAGTTCATCGGTGGTGCTCTGGCTAACCCGGCTCGTCCGTTCGTAGCTATCCTCGGCGGCGCTAAGGTTTCCGATAAGATCGGCGTAATCGAGAACCTCATCGACAAGGCTGATACGATCATCATCGGTGGTGGTATGGCTTACACATTCGCAGTTGCTCAGGGCGGTACAATTGGTGACTCCCTCTTCGAAGAAGATAAGGTTGAGCTCGCAAAAGAACTCCTCGCAAAGGCTGAGGCTAAGGGCGTTAAGCTCCTGACACCTATCGATACAGTCGTTGCTGATGCTTTCGACGCAAACGCTAATTCCCAGATCGTTCCGACAAGAGAGATTCCGGAAGGCTGGATGGGTCTGGATATCGGACCGAAGACAATCGAACTGTTCTCCAACGAGATCAAGACTGCTAAGACGATCATCTGGAATGGTCCTGCAGGCGTATTCGAGTTCGAAAAGTTCGCAGTTGGTACAAAGGCTCTTGCTCAGGCTATCGCTGAGTCCGACGCTATCTCCATCATCGGTGGTGGTGACTCCGCTGCTGCTATCGAGAAGCTCGGCTATGCTGATAAGGTAACTCACATCTCCACAGGTGGTGGTGCTTCCCTCGAGTTCATCGAAGGTAAGGTTCTCCCGGGTATTGATTGCCTGAACGATAAGGAGATCGGCAGAACATTCGCAGCAGGTAACTGGAAGATGAACTGCGGTATCCCGGCGGATGCTGTTAAGCTCATCGAAGAACTGAAGCCGCTCGTTAAGGACGCTACAGCTAAGATCGCTCTCGGCGTTCCGGCTACTGCCCTCGCTGCTGCTGTTGAGGCTACAGCTTACACAAACATCAAGATCGCTGCTCAGAACTGCCACTTCGAAGAGAAGGGTGCTTTCACAGGCGAGATCTCCCCGCTCTGGCTCGCTAAGATGGGCGTTACATACTGCATCATCGGTCACTCCGAGCGTCGTGAGTACAACGCTGAGACAGACGAGACAGTTAACAAGAAGGCTCTTGCTCTTCTGAAGTACGGCGTTAAGCCGATCATCTGCTGCGGTGAGTCCCTGGCTCAGCGTGAAGCAGGCGAGACATTTGACTGGATCAAGGGTCAGATCGTTGCTGCTTTCAAGGATATCCCGGCTGACAAGCTCTGCCAGATCACGATCGCTTACGAGCCGATCTGGGCTATCGGAACAGGTAAGACAGCTACAGACGAGCAGGCTGAAGAAGTTTGCAAGTTCATCCGTGGCATCATCGCTGAGCTCTACTGCGAGAAGTGCGCAGAGGCTATCACGATCCAGTACGGCGGATCCTGCAACGCTGGTAACGCAGCCGGTCTCTTTGCTCAGGCTGACATCAACGGCGGTCTCGTCGGCGGTGCTTCCCTGAAGGCTCAGGACTTCTCCGTTATCTGCAACGCAGCTAAGTAATCCTTACTCTGCATAACAGAAAAAACAGCCAAGGACTGTCATCCGAAAGGACGGCAGTCCTTTTCTTTTTCTGCTATAATAGGGAAAGAACGTCCGATGACTCACCGAGGTTCTTTTCGAAAAGCACCTGTCTACGGAAGTCATCAGAAAAAGGAGTGTGAAACATGGGATTTTGGGAAATCATGAGCACATACGGACTGCTCATTTCAATAATCATGATGGTTATCAGCTTGATCATCAGCGCAAACTGCAAACATTCATTTAATAAGTACAGTAAGGTAATGGCCAGCAACGGCCTGACCGGAGCCGAAGCGGCACAGCGCATCCTGTCCGCTTACGGCGTACACGATGTAACGATCCAGCACATCAGCGGAAATCTTACAGACAACTACAACCCGAAGGATAAGACGCTGAACCTTTCGGATTCCGTTATCGCGAGCAGCTCCATCGCGGCGATCGGTGTCGCGGCACATGAGTGCGGTCACGCGATCCAGCACAATGTCGGATTCGTTCCGAACAAGATCCGTTCGGCTCTCGTTCCGGGCGCGAACATCGGTTCCAGATTCGGACCTTATCTCGCGATCATCGGCGTCATCATGATGGGCTATCTCGAATCTGACGCTGCCGATAACAACATCGGATCCACGATCTTCTTTATCGGAATCGTATTGTTCGCTCTGTCGGTGCTTTTCTATCTGGTAACACTTCCGGTAGAACTCGACGCTTCCAGAAGAGCGCTGAAGATCCTGGAAAAAGACGGCCTTCTCGCAAGAAACGAAATGGCCGGCGCAAGATCCGTTCTCTCCGCGGCAGCCATGACTTACGTCGCTGCAGCAGCTTCCGCGATCGTAACTCTCCTGAGACTGATCTCCTACGGAAAGAGAAGAAGCTGATCCGTCAGCATTGATCAAGTAAAACAGGCGCCCGCTTTTCGAGTGAGAAAGGCGGGTGCTTTTTTATCGGGAAGAACAGATTTTGGCGATTCTCATGACGGACAATCGATATTGAAAATCATTTCCCTACATGTCATAATTTATTTATGTGTTGGATATGGGGATGCAACTCATAAATCTGCATTTTGACTTAGAGAAAAATGCATTAAACGGGGGGTTATCATGAAGAAGAGAAACAAGATCCTTATCCGATTACTGACGGCGATCTTATGCGTCAGTTTTCTTCCGATCACGGTAATGGCCGACAATGATTCAACGAATCCGGAGAATCATTTTGAGGCATGGACAGTGGATGAAAACAATGAAAAATCTGACTGTGCCAATTTTGAGATTGAGAAAAATACCTCACAAGAATTAAGCGTTCTCGTCAGTGCTGACGATGAAAGCGAGATTTCGTACCAGTGGTTTTTCCAAGATGGAAACTATGTTAATGGATTCGTAGATAAAGCTATCGATGGAGCAACCGGTGCGACTTATGTTGCAGGTCCCCTGACGCGAACTACGACATATATGTGCGATGTAACCGATTCCATAAGCGGGATTACTCAGACGGTGTATTTTTACATTACTGTCACCAATATCCGTAGTATTACCTTTGAAGGATATGACGAGCAATCCATCTATGTAACCGTTATAAAGGGAGAAACGGCGACATTCAAGGTGAATGTAGAAGCGGACGATGATGAGGGTCTCGTCTATAAATGGTTGTGGAATAACGAAGTAGTCCCGGGTGCGACGACAGATACTTATACGACTGGCCCTATCAACTGCTGTAATTGGCTGGACTGCCAAGTTCAAGACAAGTATGGTAATTCTATGTGTGCTTCAGCAACCATTTACTTTGATAATGAATTGAAAGCATGGCCGACGGACAGCGAGGATGATGTTGCGTCTATCTGTTATGACGTTTCGCCCAATGAACAAAAGCAACTTTCGGTCAGCGCAAGCGCCATTGATGACAGTGGCATAAAGTATCAGTGGTACAAAAGGACTCCTGACGGTGAGGATGGCTATTATCTGGCTGAACTTGAAGGAAAGACATCTCCTTCTTACACCTGTGAGCCAATCAAGCTCGGTGACTCATATTCTTGCTTGGTGGAAGATCAGTTGAGTGGCCAGTATGTATATGTTGACTTTTATTTCTCGATCCAAAACAATCTTTCCGTTTCTCTGGAAAACTGCGAAGTTCCGGAAGATGGTGAAGATTATGCTTTTGATGTGACTCCGGGAGAAACCAGAACACTCAAGGTGGTTATTGATGCTGAAGATACAAGCGATGCCAAATATGAGTGGCGTTGGTTTGATGGTTCAGGAGAAACTTCAACTGTTGTTGAGGACGCAATTACGGATACTTTTACGACCCCGGAAATCAGATCATGGTCTTATGCAGAGTGTATCGTTACAGATAAGTATGGTGAGTCCGGCTACATTGTCGTTTTCTTCAATATTGATAATGCTTTTGAAGCATGGAGAGCGACCGGAGATGACGACATAATCGTTTCACCCGGAGACGACGCGGAATTGGAAGTTGAGGTATCTGCATTAGACACATCCATGATTACGTACCAGTGGTTCCTTGATCTCGATGATGGCACGAGCTTTGAAGACCATCCGATCACGGGGGCAACAGATGCCAAGTATACCGTTAAGTCGGTAACCGATTCTTCAATTTATGTGTGTGCGGCGCATGACGGATTCAGCGGAAATACTTGGTGCTTGTATTTTTATGTAAAGATCGACAATCAGTTCATGATCAAAGTCGCCGGAGTAGATACACATTGGTACGATTTGAATGTTCCGGTGGGAAAGACAAAAAGGCTTACGGTAGATACTTTTGCAAATGAACCGGATGGCATCACATACAGTTGGTATGTAAATGATGAATTAACTGAAGAAACTTCTGACACATTTGTTGCTCCTGCAATCTATGAAGACGAATACATGAGTGTCGAGTGTGTTGCCTATGATAAGTACGGGAACAGAGATTCTGTTGTGTACACATTACGTGGCACAAACGAGTTTGAAGCATGGGTAACTGCTACATCCGGGACAAAGTATGTATCCTATGGAGCAACCGGGATTGATGTAACACCGGGTAGTTATGTTACGTTGTCGACATCTTCTGAGTGGGAGTCGGATCTGACGTTTGAATGGACCATCGGCGATGGATACTATCGCACTGCGTCTGAGTACGGCTATGAAAACATAAGAGTTCTCTCCGAAGAAACGGGCGACACTATTGTAGTTGGTCCGATCACGACGGCTACCTGGGCCAGCTGTAAAATGACCAATGAATTTGGTAACACCAATACTGTGGATTTCTATATCTGGGTTAGCAATCCTGAATTCGATCTGTCGATCTTGCCTGACAAACCGATGACATATACGGAAGTGTATCCGGAACTCGGAGCAAGTCAAGATATTTATGCGTTCGGACTTGGAGGAGGAGATTTTGAACGCGTCTGGTACAAAGACGACGAAGTGATCCCGGGTGCTACCAATGGCAGATATACAATTGAGAACATCCAGTCCTCCGGCACTTACAGATGTTTTGCTGTTGACAGATACAACAACTACAACATTGTGACGTATGAAATCATCGTTCATAATGAATTCAAAGCGTGGGCATCGGATTCGGGAGTTTACGAGCGAAGAGAATGGGTATACTTTACGAATCAGGATCAGGATCCGGTTTTATCTGTTTCAACGAATGCGGAAGAAGGATCTCCTGTATCTTACAAGTGGTTCTACAGTGATGAACCTTATGAAGAAAAGACACTGTGTCCGGATACGAATAATTCGCCAACGTACACCATAAAGATCAGCGAAGGCGCTGCTGCATACGATTATTACTGGTGTCAGGTTACGGATCAGTACAATAATTCCCGCTGGGTCCTTTTCACACAATGCGGCGATGAGACTGAGGGTGAGGCATATGCATATGCATGGTCCCTGTTTGAAGAAGACACAGAATGCAACTTTAGCTACGTTTACGTTGATCGTGGCGGATCGGCAACTCTCGAGGTGGTGACCGCGCCTCTCGATGATGAGAAGTTTAGCTTCAAATGGTATGCAGATGGCATTTGCGATGAAAACTTGATCGAGGGAGAAACATCGTATGTTCTCCATATCGATAGTGTCATGGAAGACTGCGAGTATGGTTGTGAAGTGATGTATGATGGACAACCACTTCGTGAATTGTTTTTTGACGTCGTATGTTTGGGTGCCTGGATCACTGGAACAGATAACGAGACGTATAGTAGCTTTGATATAAGACGGGGAGAAACAACAACCTTTTCCGTGACTGCAGATGATTCGATAGAATCTCCGAGCTATCAGTGGTATATCTACGATAGTGATGCTGAAGGATATGGTGGTTATGTTCCGATCCAAGGTGCAAATAGTGCCACTTATGAGACCGACCCCGTAGTGAAAAAGTGTGATCTTCGTTGCGTGGTAACGGACGAAGATGGACATGAATATGTTGTGGATTTCTGGATCTATGTGGATAATTCCGAGGTCGAACCGGCGAAGCTTGTGGCTTCCAATCTGACTCTTGACGGATATCTGAAGGTCAACTTCAAGCTCACTCTGCCGGATGAACTGGTAAACGATGACGGATCCTTTATCATGATCAATGATACCAAGTATCTCGTTTCGGAGGCAGAGTATAAGTCCGGTTATTACTACTTCACATACTCTGTGGCATCGTCCGAGATTCAGAAAGCGATTGTTATTCAGGCATTTGCTTCGAACGGGGTAGAGTATCCGCTCGCTACGCAATCGGGCATCGACTATACGAGAGGGTACACCTATTCAATCAAGCAATACCTGGAAACAGTCAAGGCTATGTCCAATGAAGAGTTGTCAGCTTACACGAACAAACCGGAAGAACTGAAAGCACTGGTCACAAGACTTGGCGAGTTTGGTACACTTTCTCAGGCATACTTCAAGGACAACAGATCTTCCGGATATATCTCGGATAATGCACTGAGCACGGTAGACGCTATTCATGCAGAAGATCTTGCGGGTTATCAGGCGACGATCATAAAATCTCCGAACAACGGGATCAGGTACTCAGGAAACCTGTCGCTTGAAACGGCTACTCATCTGAACCACTACTTCACGCTTGAAGATGGCAGATCCATTGATGAGTATGAGATTCGCGTAAATGGAGATCTGATCACGACAGAGAGCACAAGTCCGATCACACTGACACGTGTCGGCGACAACAAGTACTGCCTGAAGATCGATGATGTAGCGGCTCCTGATATTGATACGTGCTACAGCATTACCGTGGTAGATAAACAGTCCGAGGAAACGATGATCTCTGTTGAAGGATTCAGTGCTTTGAGCTATATTTACTTGTATCTGAATCAATATGAGAACGATCCGAGTCAGGTGAATGTCGTAAGAGTGATGAAGAGCCTGTATCTTTATAACTTGGCTGCAGATGCATATTTCGGATAAGGTGTGGAGGAAGTTTTGATATGAAAGAATATGAAGAACTGGAAATCGAAGTGATCGAATTTGAAGAGACAGATATCATTACTGACTCCAGTCACGATCTTCCGGAAATGACATTCTGATCAAAGAACAGTTGCAAGTAACATCGAAGCACCCGCTTGGAAACAGGCGGGTGCTTTTCATTTTTCTGAAATGTTTACAAAACTACTCATATAAAATATTGTTTTGCTTTTCCCTTCGAAAGTAATATACGGGCACACCGAAAAATACTTTCTTAAGGAGAAGACATCATGTCCAGAGAGAAAACACGACAAACAATTGACAACAGGCGGTTTGCGGCTTTTCTGATCCTCGTTGCTTTCTTAGCTTCGGCGTTCCCGTCGATCCTTTTCGCGAGGACGGTTTTGGCGGCAGATCCGCTTCCGGAAAACAACAGCAAGGTCCATCACGACAATGAGTATTTTGAACTTTATCACACGGTGAACGGGGAGGTAACTTCCAAGAAACTGGAGTATCTTTTCGCGGAGACGACAACCGGTTCGACACGACCGGTCTACTGCGTTATGGCGGGCGCGCCGACACCGGAAAACGGAAGTATAACATCTGCTGCCATGAACGATTCCGGCGCCGCTTCGCTTCTCGGGAAGATTCAGTATGTGATCGAAATGGATTCGTCCTCTTTTTCGATCGCGGATACGATCAATGGGTATCCCCACATTCATTACTACGTCAAACAGCTCCTGATCTGGCATCTGGTCTATCTTTATCAGGGAACTCTGGGGAGCTCCGCGCAGACATATTTTAAGGGGATCGATCTGAATTCTTTTGTCGACGGACAGGGAAGCGGACCGACCGCAAAGAAGATCCTGGCGGAAGCCAAACGACTGTGGTCGGTCTACGATTCTGCGGGACGTCCGTCTAAAGCAGGTGCCTATACGCCGAATTACAGAGCCGAGGTCAAGGATGTTTCGGAAGTGCGTTTTGACGCGTCGACGAAAAAATACAAGGCGACATTTACGGTCTATGTGCGTGAAACGAAAACGGGTGCAACGGGCGGAACTTTCCGATTCTCACAGATCACGGGAGGCAAGGTCTTCATAAAGGGCGCTGACGGGGAATATACTTCGCAGGCAGGGACTTCGCCGGTATATGCTTCGGGCAGTTCTTTTCAGATAGAAGGCAGCTTCGGAGAATTGAAAAAAGTGAGCGGCGGAAGAACATTTGGGGTGCAGGTCATGACAGTTAGTAACAGCGGAAACGAACAGCCGCAACAGATGTACGGATACTTCTTTGATTCGTCACTTACCGCATCCGGAAAAACTAAGCAGACATATGTTGGCTGGCATCAAAGTTCGGCTATGACTTTCGAAGGCTCCGATACAACATGGACGGCGCCTACGACGTTAACGGATATGAGGAAGGTATCGGTGTTTGAGAGCATAACGGTGCCGGAAACCGGCGCGGTCTTTAAGATATATTCTTCGGATTACGCGAGTTTTGACAGCGCGAAAGCAGACGGACTCGCGTTCGAGTGCGTTTCCGATTCGCAAGGAAAGATCGTAGATCGTGCGACGGGACAGGCGCCTGAACTTCCGTCCGGAACCTACTCGATTACACAGACGAGCGTGCCGGAGGGAACAAAAGTGATGTCTCCGAATCCCGCGTTTTTCACCGTAGATGCGAAGGCCGGTTCACGCACTTTCACATTCACTGATGACATGATGGCCGGATGTTTCGCGATCGAAAAAAGGATAGAAACCGGCTATGACGAATACACAAACGCTTCTTTTGCCGATCTTACACCGGAAGCGGGAGCAGTCTTTCAGGTATGGAATAAAAACTATACTTCTTACGACAGTGCGCCACCTGCCTATCGCGATCTTCTGACCACGGATGCCGCGGGACGCGCTAAGTCAAAGAACCTTCCATACGGCGATTACATGGTTCATCAGATCGAGTCGGAGGCGACGAAGACTACATATGTCTGCGCTGATCAGATCGTGCAGATAAGAGGAACCGCAAGCGCCGGAACTCCGGAAACGACTTTACAGCTTACGAACCGGCGGTATGAACTGAAGATCCGGCTTCGAAAGATCAATAAAGAGACCGGCGAGATCGTACCTGCTCAAGGAGTGGAGTTTCAGATCCTGGACAGCGCGGGCAATGTTCTCTCCGACTGGGACGGCAACGATACTTTTACTACGAAAGAAGACGGCACGGCGGATCTGGAAAAGCTCGGACTTCCTGTAGGCACCTACTATATTTCCGAGACAAAAGCACCATCCGGCTTTGTTCTTTCGAATGAACCTGTCGAGATCGAGGTGAAAAAGGGTGAGACTTTTGTCGGTGTCGGACCGAACGCCGATCTGAAGGCAGTTCCTTTTTCTGACGAAGAGGTGAAGGTCACGCTAGTGCTTCAAAAAACAGGTGAGAAACTGACCGGTGTCTCCAAGAGAGCGGCAGGATACGAAGACCTTTCGGGATACGATTTCGTATACTCGGAAGAGCCGCTTTCTGACGCGGTCTTTGAGGTGTACTGCAATGAAGACATCCTGGATTTCGAAAGAGACATCACACTGATGGATCCCGCGAAGTATCCGGAAGGAAGCGTCGTGATTTCTTCGGACGGAAAGACTTTTGCGCCATATAAGTGCTATGACAAAGACGGTGACGGAACTAAGGAAACACCTTTAAAGAAAGACACTTACCTCGGCAAGTTCACGACTGACGCGGACGGAAAGATAGAGATAACGGGTCTTTCTCTAAACGTGAAAACAGCTTCATCTTCTTTCCGCTTTGTGGAATGCGAGGCGCCGCAAGGCTATGTCTTAAGCAGCGACCCCGTCATCTTCGAAGTCAAAGACACAAGGACGGACATGTCTGAGAAAGTGATCCGCTGTAAGAAAAGCGTCTCCAATGAACGAGAGAAGAACAAGCTGCAGTTCGAAAAACTCGGACGAGAATATACTTTTGACGACGAGACGTCCACATATGTTCCTTCAGAAAAAGTACTTCTCGGTGCTGTTTTCGGGATCTATGCCGAGGAACCGATCTTTTCTTCAAAAGGAGATGTCCTGATCGAAAAAGACGAGCTGATCGAAGTGGTCGTTTCGGATGAGAATGGACAGATCACGTCAGATCTCGACTATCCGAACGAAGGGAAATACTACACCAGGGAGATTGCCGCGCCTTTAGGATATGTCCTTTGCGAAGACAGGTATTCGTTCCCGATCGGAAAGAAGGTCGTTAACGAGATCTCTCGCGCGAATCTTAGGATCGTCAAACTTGCATCGGACACAGAGCTTCCGATGAAGGATGTGGAATTTGAGATCCTGACTTTCGACGGAAGACTGATCGAAAAACTGGTGACGGATGAAAACGGAGAAGCGGTAAGCAAGAATGCGTTCCCGTATGGAGAGACGATCGTCCTTCACGAGATCAGTACCGACGCGCGATATGCACTGGCTCCGGATAAGGAAATCGTGATCACGAAGTATTCGGAGATAGAAGAAGAACCTTGCGAGCAGGTGGAGATCCTCTTTAACGATCTGTCAGTGCTCGAGGTGGAGAAACGATCATCCGCGGATGGTGAGCTTCTCGGACACTGCGGCGTTTCTGTCAGGAATAAGGACGGAAAAGTCCTGTGGTTCCGATGGGACCAGGCACTGATGGGATATGTGATGTGCGAAGAAAACGATCCGGAGGCAACACAAGTCCTTTACACAAACGATGAGGCGGGTTCGGAGATGTTTGGCAGATTCGAGATCCGCGGACTTCCGGCAGGAGACTACGAGATCTTCGAAGTAGAAGCTCCGGAAGGATACAGGAACGACAGCGAAGTCATGCCGGTCAGTGTCGAAAACGGAGAGGTGCTCGGAGTCACGAGACTTTACGATTCCATGAAGACATCGGAAAGAGATCTGATCCTCGGGATCGGCGCGTGCGGGATCTTCGGAGCATCTGCCATCGCTCTCTTTTCACTGGCGTTTGTTGAACTTAAAGAAAACAGAAGACGCAGGAAGAAGCGTTAAGACTTCTGAAGGTGTCCGATGACAAGAAGCCTTTGGGTACCGACTCCGACGGGTGTACAGGTGATGAGGGTGATACGGCAAGCATCGCCCTCTTCCTCCATCCGGATATAGCGGGAGATCTCCGACGGATCAATGGTGACCACCTGATCGACAATGTAAGTATGGGAAGATCCGCTTCTTGAGATGGTAACGGAATCGCCCATGGTAACTTCGTCCAGACGGTTAAAGATCGAACCATACCGGCGCATACGGTGGCCGAAGATCACTAGATTGCCGGTGCATCCCGCATCACAGGAAAGGGGCATGCGCCCCGCGCCGTAGCGGAGCTCGACGATTCCGGCGCCATCCCAGACGGGAAGTTCGAGATCGATGGAAGGGATGCTGATCGTTCCGTAGGAGGTGAGCGTGTATGCTGAGTTTCCGGAGGATCTGTCTGCGCCTGACGAAGCATCTGTTACGAGATCGTCGGATCCGTTCACGAGTGCCCTGCCGGCATAGCCGGGAACTTCATCTTCCTCTCCCGAAACGGGTAAGGAATCGACATTTACAAGAAAAGACTCCGATCCTTCCCGGATCTCTTCGGCCATCCGACCGATCTGCTCTTCGCGCGCATTCTCTCCTGACTCCTTTCGGGTCTGGTGGAAGAGTACGAAGCCGAAGATCGCGATGACGGCGGTGATCCAGAAGAAGAGGATGAAGACAGGTGCTTTTCGAGAAGAAGACATGAGAAGGACCTCCGTTTCCTAAATGTGGGTTAAGGATAGGTCGGAATCTCGCGGAAAAACAATATGATATAAGCGTGATTTGGTAAATGTTTTGAAAACGTGATTCAACTTCGAACTTGTTGACTTTACCCTCATATTGGGAATAGAATAGGCGTTGCCTGTCTAAAGGCAAGAAAATATATATAGGAGGAAATAATGATGTCCGAAGAAACGTACCAAAATGTATTTGATGTGTTGGAGGCACGTGGTTATGTAGCTCAGACCACACATCGTGAAGAAATCTACAATCTGTTAAGTAAGCCGGGTGTCACCTTCTATATCGGCTTTGACCCGACAGCAGACAGCCTGCACGTTGGCCACTTCGTCCAGATGATGGTCATGAGCCACATGCAGAAAGCAGGACACCGTCCGATTGCTCTGATGGGCGGCGGTACCGGCATGATCGGTGACCCGACGGGAAGATCCGATATGCGTCAGATGCTGACACGTGAGACGATCGACCACAACGTCGAGTGCTTCAAGAAGCAGATGGGTAAGGTAGTCGACTTTTCCGACGGAAAAGCACTTATCGTCAACAACGGTGACTGGCTCCTGCCACTGAATTATATTGAGTTCTTAAGAGAAGTGGGACCGCACTTCTCCGTTAACCGCATGCTCACTTTCGAGTGCTACAAGCAGCGTCTGGAGAGAGGTCTTTCCTTCCTCGAGTTCAACTACATGCTGCTGCAGAGCTACGACTTCCTGTACCTGTACCAGAAATACAACTGCCAGCTCGAGCTCGGCGGTGACGACCAGTGGTCGAATATCTTGGGCGGTGTCGAACTGATCCGTCGCAAGGAACAGGGCGAGGCTTTCGGTCTTACATTTACGCTTCTTACCAACAGTGAAGGCAAGAAGATGGGTAAGACGGCAAAGGGTGCCGTATGGCTCGATCCGAATAAGACAACTCCTTTCGATTTCTACCAGTACTGGAGAAACGTAGAGGACGCGGATGTTATCAAGTGCTTGAAGCTCCTGACATTCGTATCTCTCGAGGAGATCGAAGAATACAGTAAGCTCACAGACGCCGCGATCAACGAGGCGAAGAAGAGACTAGCTTTCGAAGTCACCAAGATCGTTCACGGCGAAGAGACCGCGCTCGCAGTTAAGAAGCAGGCAGAGGATCTTTTCGAAAAGGGCGGCCGTTCTGATGATATGGCGACAACAGCTATCGCGGCAGATCGTCTTTCCGGTGACGGACTTTCTCTCCTGGATCTTCTCGTTGAGACCAAGCTCACACCTTCCAAGGGTGAAGCCCGCCGTATGATCCAGCAGAAGGGTATCTACCTCAATGACGTTGCCGTCGAGGATGTTTACTACATGCTGACAGAGAAAGATTTCACCAACGGAGAGGCTTTCCTGAGAAAAGGCAAGAAGGTCCACCACCGTCTGACTATCGGTTGAATAACCATAGGAAATAAGATAGAATGTCCTTAGATTTACGCCATTTCGGCGCACATGCGATTGTGTTTAAGGAGAATGGGTTATGAAAACGATTAAGAAACTGACAGCGCTGCTTTTGGTTGGCGCGATGGCTCTTTCTTTGGCCGCTTGTGGCGGATCATCCAAGAAGGCGATTACGGGAAAAGAGTTCAAGAAGACTCTTGAAAAAGCTGACTTTATCGTCAACAAGAGCAAGGACAAGGATGCTGATGAGTGCTACGAAGCTATGTACAGAGATATCAGCTCCGGAAAAAACACGTCTGTTCTGATCTCTTACTACAAGTTTGAGAGCAAGTCGATGGCGAAGCAGTGCTTTAACGATACTTATACCGATCTCGAGGAATTAGAGGAAGACGAACTCTTCGATGGCGAGATGTCAAAGAACTCCTGGAAGTTCACCGCGGAAGGTGAGTTCGATGAGGACTCCGGCGTAAACTTTGAAGAAGCTTACGTAGTCGGTATCGTGGCTGAGGACACGGTTCTTATCTGTTTCTCAACTACCGATAAGGCAGGCAAGAAAGTCTTGAACAAGGTGCTTGATTCCTTTGGTTACGGTGAGTAACAAGCGATTAAGATGATCTTTCAGAAAGGGCTGCTTCGGACACGGAGCAGTCCTTTTTCTTCGGCAAAAGCGCCCGACACAGGTGCTTTTCGCGAAGAAGCCCGAAAAACAGGCGGGATTTTAAAATTCTTTGTTTACAAGACAAAATTCAGGTGCTATACTTAATTGCCCGACAAAACGGGGCTTCTTTTTGTGCGCCGATTTTGCCGAGACACTACAATTATGAAAGGAGATGTATTGATGCCTACGTTCAACCAATTGGTAAAGTCCGGAAGAACTTCTAAAGTTTACAAGTCTTCCTCTAAAGCTCTTCAGAGCGGACTGAATACCTTGCGCAAGCAGGAAACAGACGTTTCTTCCCCACAAAAGCGTGGTGTTTGCACAGTTGTTAAGACCGTAACTCCGAAAAAGCCGAACTCTGCTTTGAGAAAGGTTGCAAGAGTACGTCTTACGAATGGCTACGAAGTAACTGCATATATTCCGGGAATCGGACACAATCTGCAGGAGCACTCCGTTGTTCTGATCCGTGGCGGACGTGTTAAGGACCTTCCTGGTGTCCGTTATCACATCGTTCGCGGTACTCTCGATACAGCAGGTGTTGCAAATCGTATGCAGGGCCGTTCGAAGTACGGTGCGAAGAAGCCGAAGGCCGCTAAGGTTAAGAAGTAATTCTTGATTCCTGCGGTTGGACAGATTAAGTGATCAGTACACTGTCTATATAAGGGACATGTTTACTGGCGCTGACACGGTCCAAAAAGAACTAATTTTTTACGTGAGTACCTATGGTTTCAGTAATAGACTGAATATCATGAAAAGGAGGGAAGACTAGTGCCAAGAAAAGGCAATGTCCCAGTTAGAGAAGTGCTCCCGGATCCGCTTTACAATGATGTAAAGGTCAGTAAGCTGATCAACAACATCATGCTTGACGGTAAGAAGGGTGTTGCACAGAGAATTTGCTACGACGCTTTTGACTTGATCAAAGAGCGCACAGGCAAAGAGCCGATCGAAGTATTTAACGAGGCTCTTGAGAACGTTATGCCTATGTTGGAAGTTAAGGCCAGACGTGTTGGTGGTGCAAACTACCAGGTTCCGATGGAAGTTCGTCCGGCTCGTCGTCAGACACTTGGTCTGCGCTGGATCGTAAAGTATGCTCGTGAGAGATCTGAGCGTACAATGTGCGAGCGCCTGGCCAATGAGCTGATCGATGCTTCGAACAGCACAGGCGGTGCATTTAAGAAGAAAGAAGAAATGCACAAGATGGCAGAAGCTAACAGAGCTTTTGCACATTACAGATGGTAAGTTGATGAAGGAGCATTTGACACGATGAACAAGAGAGAGTATTCACTCGAAAACACAAGAAATATCGGTATCATGGCTCACATCGACGCTGGTAAGACAACGACTACTGAGAGAATCCTGTACTATACGGGTATCAACCGTAAGATGGGTGAGGTTCACGAAGGTGCCGCTACAATGGACTGGATGGTTCAGGAGCAGGAGCGTGGTATCACGATCACATCTGCTGCTACAACAGCTCCGTGGAAGGGTCACCGTATCAACATCATCGACACACCTGGCCACGTTGACTTCACAGTTGAAGTTGAGCGTTCCCTGCGTGTCCTCGACGGTGCGGTAACAGTAATGTCCGCTCGTGGTGGTGTAGAACCTCAGACAGAAACAGTTTGGAGACAGGCTGAGCACTATGGTGTACCGAGAATGGTATACGTCAACAAGATGGATATCTTGGGTGCGGATTTCTTCCACGTAATCGACATGATCAAAGACCGTCTGAAGAGCAACGCTGTTGCCATTCAGATCCCGATCGGTAAGGAAGACAACTTTGAAGGTATTATCGACCTGATGACTCTCCGTGCTGAGGTCTATGTAAGTGAAGACGGTATGAAGTACGAGGACCGTGAGGTTCCGGCTGATATGGTCGAATTCGTCAACAAGAAGCGTGAAGAGATGGTCGAGGCCATCGCCGAGTCCGATGAAGAGCTCACCATGAAGTTCCTCGAGGGTGAAGAGATCACCGTTGATGAACTGAAGGCTGCACTTCGTAAGGCAACCTGCGAATGCCGCATCATCCCGGTCATCTGTGGTACATCCCTGAGAAACAAGGGTGTTCAGATGATGCTCGACGCTATCGTTGACTACATGCCGTCCCCGCTTGATATCCCTGCAATCAAGGGTATCAATCCTGACACAGAAGAGGAAGAAGAGCGTCCGGCTTCCGACGAAGGCCCGTTTGCTGCTCTTGCATTCAAGATCATGACTGACCCGTTCGTAGGTAAGCTTTGCTTCTTCCGTGTCTACTCCGGCGTTCTGGAATCCGGTTCTTATGTTTCCAACGCCACAAAGGGTAAGAAAGAGCGTATCGGACGTATCCTCCAGATGCACGCGAATGACCGTAAGGAAATT
>JAFZWA010000062.1 GCA_017617525.1 Clostridiales bacterium | reverse complement strand
GTTTTTGAATCAGTTTTTTGCCATCTACCGTTCCGCTGACCACGGTGGGTACGAGGCGGAATATAAGGAAAGAAGTCTTGTACTTGGTAAGCAGGTCGACGTGATCCCCACAGGTGGCGGAAAGACCCGCCGCGGCAAGGTTCTGGACATCACGGATGACTGTAACCTCCTCGTGGAGTTCCCGGACAAGACTACCGAAATTCTTTCGTCCGGCGAGGTAAGCGTACGGCCGAAGGACCTTCTGAAAAAATAAGAAACTGTTTTTGTATCTCGCTTTAGATGTTCTCCAAAACACATTAGGAAGATGATAAACATGAAAACAAGTTATCGTGAAAAAACATATCGTATCGCGCTGGTCGCGATGTTCGCTGCGCTGTCCGCGATCGGCGCATTTATCCGTATCCCGTTTCCGGGAATTCCGTTTACGCTGCAGCTTTTCTTTACGACCGTTGCGGGACTTCTGCTCGGCGGAGAGCTCGGCGCGCTTTCTGTTTTAGTCTATATCCTTCTCGGATTGATCGGTCTTCCGGTATTTACCGGAGGAGGCGGATTCTCGTATGTTCTGCAGCCGAGCTTCGGATACCTTCTCGGTATGGTGGGAGGCGCGTTTGTCACGGGAAAACTGACACAGACCAAAGACGGAAAGCCGGGATTTGTGAGAGTGCTGATCGCATGCTTTGCGGGACTTTTCGTGATCTACCTGATCGGTGTTCCGTATCTTTACTGCATCTGCCGTTTTTACATGGATAAGGTCATCGGGATGAGAGTTCTTCTCGTCGATTACTTCCTTATTTTCATGCCGACGGATTCGATCAAGATGGTGCTTGCGGCGATCGTCGGGACCCGCCTGATCCCTGTTCTGAGAAAACCGAAAAAGAAGAGCGCCGCGGATAACTCGGTAGTATAAATCTTCTTCATTTGCACGTTTCTCACAGATACTTATGCTACAATGAAAAGTAGCCGCGAAAAGTGCTTTTCGCGAGGAAATCAAATTAGAAGTAGAGTGAGGATGTGACTTATGAAGATCGGTTGTGTAAAAGAGATCAAGAACAATGAGTTCCGCGTCGGCCTGACGCCGGACAACGTAAAAGCCTACGTGGCGGCCGGCCACCATGTGTACATGGAAAAGGGCGCGGGCGTCGGTTCCGGTTTTTCGGACAATGAATACGTCGATGCGGGCGCGTCGCTGATCGATAACGCGGCCGATGTTTGGCACCTTGTGGACATGATGGTCAAGGTCAAGGAGCCGCTTCCGGAGGAATATCCGCTGTTCAGAGACGGTCTCATCCTCTACACATATCTGCACCTGGCTGCTGACAAAGAGCAGGCCGATGCATTGATCGCAGGCAAGGTCAAGGCCGTTGCTTACGAGACACTGCAGGAAAAGGACCGTTCGCTGCCGTGTCTGGCTCCGATGTCTCAGATCGCGGGCCGTCTTTCCATTCAGGAAGGCGCGAAGTATCTCGAAAAGAAGTTCGGCGGTGAGGGCATCCTCTTGGCAGGTGTTCCGGGTACTCCGAAGGCAAACGTCGTTATCCTCGGTGGCGGTACCGTTGGTATGAACGCCTGTAAGATCGCTGTCGGTATGGGCGCGAACGTTACGATCCTCGATGTTAACCTCAAGAGACTTGAGGAACTCGACAACATGTTCGGCGCACACATTCAGACACTCGTTAGTAACGATTCCAATGTCGAGCGAGTCTGCAAGGACGCTGACCTCGTGATCGGTTCTGTTCTGATCCCGGGTGGCTCGACACCGAAGCTCTTTAAGAAAAAGTATCTGCCGGAAATGAAGGACGGCGCTGTATTTGTTGACGTCGCGATCGACCAGGGCGGTTGCGGTGAATCTTCTCACGTTACGACTCACGACGATCCGGTCTACATCGAGGACGGTGTCGTTCACTACTGCGTAGGTAACATGCCGGGCGCAGTTCCGAGAACAAGTACCATTGCTCTTACAAACGCTACCCTGAAGTATGGTCTTCAGATCGCAGAGGCAGGTCTCGAGGAAGCTTGCAAGAAGAGCGAGGTCATCACTTCCGGCGTCAACTGTTATGCTGGTAAGTGCACAAACAAGAACGTTGCTTCCGCTCTCGGTTATGAGTACACCGAGCTGGCAAGCCTGATGTAAGACGCGGCGCGCGGCCAGGCTGCGTTTAGCGGCACGGCTGAAGCGGAAAATTCAATAGATGCTTGAAAAGGACCGTTCCTTCGGGGGCGGTCTTTTTTTTTCGGGGACAAGTGCTTTTCGCGCATCTTTAGCGGACTCTATTTCGGTGATGAGTGTGACAAAGAGTAATTGAAGATGTATGTATCAAATGGTAAAATTACGTTGATAATTCCAAAAATGCAAGGGAGGATATTATGGGACTTTTTGATAAGAAATTCTGTGATTTTTGCGGCAATAAGATCGGCCTTCTGGGCAACAAAAAGCTCGAAGACGCCAATATGTGTAAGGACTGCGCAAGCAAGCTTTCCCCGTGGTTTTCCGAGCGTCGTCACAGTACGAAAGCGGATATTGACCAGCAGCTGGCTTATCGTGAGCAGAACAAGAGCGCGGTTGCTGCTTTTCACGCGACGAGAACTCTCGGCAATACAAGCACGAAGCTCCTGATCGACGACAATGCAAGAAAGTTCATGGTCACTTCGGCAAAAGATATTGCCGCCGCGAACCCGGACGTTCTTGATTTCTCGCAGGCGCAGGGCTGTGACCTCGACGTTAAGGAACACAGATCCGAGATCAGAAGAACCGACAGCTCCGGAAAGTCCGTCAGCTACAATCCTCCGAGATATAAATATTCCTACGAATTCCATGCGATCATCCGCGTAAATCATCCGTACTTCGACGAGATGAAGTTTGCGCTTTCCAACGGATACATCGAGGTCGGCGAGCAGCCGATGAACCCGGGTCAGAGCGGCGGCTGGAGCGTTTCCCGTTCCGGATTCAACCTCCTTGGCAACAAGATCGATGAATATTATAAGTGCGTTGACTGCGGTAACGAGATCAAGGCAGCGATCGACGGAATGCGCGGTGCAGCTGCTGCAGATCCGATGGCTCAGCAGGATGCACGGCTCGCGGCTCTTAAGGCTGAGGCTTCTCAGTTGAGAGCGAAGATGGATGCCCAAGTAGCGCAGCAGGGTTGTGCAGATCCTACTGACCAGGCTCGTCATATGCAGGTACAAATGGAGATTGCGAATATCATGGCTGCCCGTCAGCAGGGTGCCGGCGGAATGGCTTTTTTCGGAGCGAACATGGCGTTACAGGGCTTACAGCAGCCGATGCCGGCGGGTGGTCCGCGTAGACCTGAAGATGGCGGCGCGATCCCGATGCAGCAAGCAATGGCGCAGGGTGGATACCAGCAGCCGATGCAACAGCAGGCAATGGCTCAGGGTGGATACCAGCAGCCGATGCAACAGCAGGCGATGGCGCAGGCTCCGGCCGCAGGCGGTACGATGGTCTGTCCGTTCTGCCAGGCAACCACGGCAATCGGTGCCGCCGGAATCTGCACATTCTGCGGAAGCAAGATCGTTTGATCCGAGTTTTCATTTACATAGTTTTCAAAGGAGCATCTCCTCGAGGAGGTGCTCTTTTTTTGTTGTTGACAGATACCCCTGGGGGGTATACAATCGGTAACAGATAAAGATACCCCCTGGGGGTATGTGGTAGCGAACAATAACACAAACGATATAAGCATTAAGAAAGGGAACACAACTATGGCAAAGACAGAGAAATGCCCGCATTGCGATGATAGAAAGAAACTCCGCACCGAGGAGGAGAGGAAGGAACTGCTCAAGCGCCTTCGCCGCGCGGAGGGACAGATCCGCGGCATCGAAAAGATGATCGAGGGCGACGCGTATTGCCCGACGATCCTTACACAGGTCGCGGCGGTCACGGCGGCGCTCAACAGCTTCAACAAGGAACTGATGGCATGCCACATGAGAAGCTGCGTCGCGGACGATATCCGCGAAGGCAAGGACGAGTCGATCGACGAGTTCGTCAAGGTCATGCAGAAACTGATGAAATAACAGCCGGACATCCCGGCGGCAGGAGAGAAGATGAAGCAGTACAAGGTCACAGGTATGAGTTGCGCGGCGTGCCAGTCGCGCGTTGAGAAGGCGGTCGGAAAGGTTCCGGGCGTGACTTCTGTTGCCGTGAGCCTGCTGACGAATTCAATGGGCGTTGAAGGCGACGCCGATCCTTCCGCGGTCATTGAAGCGGTCGAGAAGGCGGGCTATGGCGCGAGCCTGAAGTCCTCATCCGATCCCGCGCAAAAAGCACCTGCCTCCGAAGCTCCGTCTCTCAAGGACGAAGAGACTCCTAAGCTCGTTCGGCGATTGATCCTTTCGGCAGGATTCCTTCTGATCCTGATGTATGTGTCGATGGGACACAACATGTGGAATTTTCCGCTTCCTTCTTACTTCGATCACAACCACCTGGGCTTGACACTCACGCAGATGATCCTGGCGCTGATCGTGATGTACATTAACAGGAAGTTCTTCGAAAGCGGCATTAAATCGCTTCTTCACGGTGCGCCGAATATGGATACGCTCGTCGCGCTCGGTTCCGGAGTGTCGTTCCTGTGGAGCCTTTTCGTATTTTTCAGAATGTGCGGCATGATCACCACAGGCACCGCGAATTCCGAGCTCCATGAACTTTACCACAACCAGCTGTATTTCGAATCCGCCGCGATGATCCCCGCGCTCATTACTGTCGGGAAAACGCTGGAGTCCTTAAGTAAAGGCAGGACCACAAACGCCCTGAAATCTCTGATGGATCTTGCACCGAAGACAGCACGCGTGCTGCGTTCGGAAGCGGCGTCGGGCGAAGACAGTGCATCCGCTGAAAATGAAAAAGAAGTGACCGTTCCGATCGAGGAAGTCGTTGTCGGCGATATCTTCATCGTCAAACCCGGCGAAAGCATCCCGGTCGACGGAATCGTCATCGAAGGTGAGTCCGCGGTCGATGAATCCGCGCTGACAGGTGAGTCGATCCCGGTCGATAAGGCTGTCGGATCCAAAGTCAGTGCCGCCACGATCAACCGTTCCGGTTACATGAAGTGCCGCGCCACGAGAGTCGGTGAGGACACCACGCTTTCGCAGATCATTCAAATGGTTTCTGACGCGGTGGCCACCAAGGCACCGATCGCGCGTATCGCGGATAAGGTCTCCGGTATCTTTGTTCCCGCGGTCATCGGCATCGCGGCCCTCGTTATCGCCGCATGGCTGATCGCAGGTCAGGAGGTTAGTTTCGCGCTGGCCAGAGGCATTTCCGTGCTCGTCATTTCCTGCCCGTGCGCGCTTGGCCTCGCGACCCCTGTCGCCATCATGGTCGGAAACGGTCTGGGCGCGAAGAACGGAGTGCTTTTCAAGACGAGTGAAGCGCTTGAGACCTTAGGAAAAGCAACTGTCGTGGCGCTCGATAAGACCGGTACGATCACATCCGGTGAGCCCCGCGTGACATCGATCATTCCTGCTGAAGGTATTACAAAAGAGTATCTTCTTCAGAAAGCATATACATTGGAAAAACGAAGTGAGCATCCGCTCGCGAAAGCGATCGTGAATGAATTCGAAGACCCGGCATCCGAGACTTCTGCAGCCGACGAATCTTCTGACTCCGGCACCGCAGCGGCCTCCGCCTCGATCGAGAACGAGAACTCCGCCTGCGCCACCGGCTCCTGCGATCTTTACATGGTCGAGAACTTTTCCATCCGATCCGGAAACGGCCTGGAAGGAAGTATCGGCGGCAAACTCGTTCACGGTGGAAGCGGTAAGTTCATCCGTGAATTTGCTTCCTTCCCGAAGGAGATCGAAGAAGCGGAAGCCAAGTGCGCAGGTTCCGGCGAGACGCCGCTGTTCTTTGAAGAAGACGGAAAACTTCTCGGCATGATCGCCGTGGCAGATACGATGAAAGAGGATTCGGAAGAGGGCATCTGCCAGCTGAAGAACCTCGGCCTTTCGGTCGTCATGCTGACGGGCGACAACAAGATCACCGCAGAAGCGATCGGTAAAAAAGCAAATGTCGATTCTGTCGTCGCAGGCGTTCTTCCGGACGGAAAAGGCGATGTGGTCAAAGCCCTTCAGAATGAAGGGAAGAATAAGGTCATCATGGTCGGCGACGGCATCAACGATGCTCCGGCACTGACGACTGCCGATATCGGAATGGCGATCGGAGCGGGAACAGACGTCGCGATCGAAAGCGCGGATGTTGTACTCATGAACAGCACGCTCACCGATGTAGCCGCCGCGATCCGCCTGAGCCGAAAGACCGTAAAGAACATCCACGAGAACCTTTTCTGGGCGTTCTTCTATAACCTGATCTGCATCCCCATCGCGGCCGGTATCCTTTCCTGGAAAATGAACCCCATGATCGGTGCCGCGGCCATGAGTATCAGCAGCTTCACCGTCTGCATGAACGCGCTGCGTCTGAATCTTTTCAACATGCGTAACAGCGCCCATGACAAGCCTCTTCACGGGTCCGCGAAACTCGAGATCGAACCTTCCGCCCCCGAAGAAATAAACGATCCGGAAACGGAGAAAAGGAGTAAGACTATGAAAAAGACACTTAAGATCGAAGGCATGATGTGCGGACATTGCGAAGCATCCGTGAAAAAAGCACTGGAAGAGCTTCCGTTCATCTCAAATGCCTCCCCGAACCACAACACCGATTCCTGCGAGATCGAGATCTCTGACGATGCCGCTTATGACGAAGCTGCCGTCAAGGCCACGATCGAGGGCAAGGATTACAAGTATCTCGGCGAAGCCTGATGCGCCAAAAGCACCGCCGTGCCTGCGCTGTGCCGCTTTCAGTGCGGCCGGATCCCGCCGATGCGCTTCTTTGAAGTTTGCTCTTGATTTCTTCTGCGACTTCTAGTACAATTTTGAAGTCGCATGAATGGGTGGTTAGCTCAGCTGGTTAGAGTACTTGCTTGACATGCAAGGGGTCGTTGGTTCGAGTCCAATACTACCCACCATTGTTAAGACGGACCTGTCACCCGTCAGATGAAAACCCCGGATCCCAAAGATCCGGGGTTTTGCTTTTTCCGAAGAAATAGTCCCTGCTTATTCGCAGATTCGAAGCCTTTCCTCGTGTTCTCGGTAATGGTATATTGATAACAGATTTTTGAGAATTGCGGGGGCGTGAACCAAGCCTGCCCGCAGATGAAACGACAAGGAACAAGTGCTTTTGAAGCATAAAAAGGGGGACGACCATGAAGGGGACAAAGAAAGTTATTTCAGGATGTCTGATTGCATCGATGCTGCTGCCGCTTACCGGCTGCGGGAAAAAGAAAGCTTCCTTTCCGACAAGTGAAGAATTCACGAATTTTCTGAAGAAAGACATGAAAGTTGATGAGACAAGTGAATATAACCTCGGGGAAGAAGAATGGGAGAAAGGATTCTATATTGAGACGGATGAATTCTTTAGTCCCGGATGGGTCGGATACAAGGGTATGCATATAGTAAACCTTTTTAGAAGCGTTGCTCCGCTCTATGGTCTGAAAAATGCAGTAGAAAGCTCTCAACTCATGGAGTCTGTGAATCACATGGTTTCGTATTTTTCAAACGATGTGAGCATTGATTACTACGATGACGAGGATTCAGATCACAGTCAGTCGGAATCAGAGTATGAAATCACCTATGCTTCTCTGATTACTTTTGATACGGAGTCCGACGCGCTCGCATTTTTCGAATCGTATATGGATCAGAATTTTGTTCAGCCGACAGAGATCTATGAAGAGGCTCTGGACTGGTATAAAGATAATACGGATACGCTTTTTATGCGTCAGCCGCGATGCATGCTCAAAGAGAATATCAAGCTTGAGCCACATGAGGTCTATAGCTTGAAGACTCTGCCGGAGGATGTTTATTCTCTGGATAAAAAGGCGGGAAAAGGACACTTTACTTATCATATCGAGGACAGATGGGCAAATGTCGCGGACTATTTCCGCACGGATGATGAGCCGGAATGGATCACTTTCGTGCAATCGGCGAATGATCTGTCCCTGCAGCTTGAAGGAAATCAGGTCCTGATGCTGTTTAAGTGCCGCTATTATGATTATGTGGGATATGAAGAGTTCTACATGGATAGATGGCCTGAACATGAGTTCAAGAATCGCGAAGTGATGGGCAAGTTCTACAAGGAGTTCGGTGTTACCGATCCGGAGAAGATCAAGATCAGCGACGACTTGAACCTGCAGCTCGTCGGTATCTCGAAATTCGACAGAGACGATGTGCTCCACCTTCCGGAGATCATTCGTACCAGCGATGAGATTCCGGAGAGATGATCTGCTTCAATCAGTAACGAAGGATCCTGAAATCCACCTCGGGTTTCAGGATCTTTTCTTTTTCTTCTTGACATTTCGGCCTAAAATGTTATCCTAAACGCGCAAGTTTTCCGGGTATAACCCAACCACCTCGCGAAAAGCACCTGCCGACAGTTCGTTTGTGCCATCCTGTCGTTAAACAAAACCAGGACTATATTTATTTCTTCAAAAAGGGAATCAGCGGACCCGCTGCATGGCGCTCGCGCCGGCGCTTTTGGCCGCCGCGTCCCCCACATAAAGATCTAGGTATAGTTTGCGTTTTCGGAAAAAGGCAAACTATTTTTTTATGTTAAGAGGTTATGTATGACTAAAACAACTGATGTAAAAGACACCGCCGCAGCCGCATCTGAAGTGGCGGCAGCAGAGGCAACAGGGGCAGTCGAAGTGACGATCGAAGAAGCTGCCGCCGAGACCTTTGCCGCAAAGCCGGCGCTTGCCGCGGACGCGCCGATCTCAAAACTTTTCATGTGCATCGGCATCATCTTCGTTTCGTGCCTTATTCTTTCGAATCTGATCGCGGGAAAGATGTGGGCCGTTACGGACTCGATCACACTTCCTGCCGCGGTCATCCTTTTCCCGCTGACCTACATCTTCGGCGACATTTTCACCGAGGTCTACGGCTTCAAAAAAGCGCGCCTCGTGATCTGGATGGGCTTTGCCATGAGCTTTTTCGCCGTCCTGATCTACCTGATCGTCATCGGCCTTCCGCACCCGGGTTTCTGGGAAGGACAGGACGCTTACGAGACCGTTATGGGCACGACTCCGAGAGTCGCGATCGCGTCTTTCGCGGGATATCTTTTCGGCGAGTTTTCTAACTCCATCATCCTTTCAAAGCTGAAGGTCGCCACAAAGGGTAAGAACCTCTGGATGCGTACGATCCTTTCGACAGTCGTCGGCGAGGGATTTGACTCCGTGATCTTCATCACGATCTCCTTCTGGGGCACGATGGAAAACTCCGTGGTCCTTAAGATGATCATGTACCAGTATCTCTTCAAAGTCGCCTACGAAGTGCTTTTCACGCCGCTTACATACGTGATCGTCAAGTGGGTCAAGAAGAAGGAAGGCGTCGATACATTCGACTATAACGTTAAGTACAACCCGATCAAGGGTTAAGATTCCGCGCGAAAAGCACCTGCGCCGTGCCGGCCGGATTGCCGCCAAGCGGGCCGACCGAGTAAGGAAGCGGAAAGAAGCACAATAGCTGCCGGCCATCGGCGCCGCGCAGTAACAGGAGGTAAACCATGCGTGAAAGAGAAGAACTGACACTTCTGGGAAACCAGGGCACGAAGTATAGTAGCGACTACGATCCGTCGGTACTCGAGACATTCGTGAACAAGCATCAGGAAAACGACTACTTCGTCAAATTCAACTGCCCGGAGTTCACGAGCCTTTGCCCGATCACGGGACAGCCGGATTTCGCGACGATCACGATCTCGTACGTCCCGGACGTAAAGATGGTCGAGAGCAAGTCCTTGAAGCTTTACCTGTTTTCGTTCCGTAACCACGGTGATTTTCACGAGGACTGCGTAAACATCATCATGAAGGACCTGATCAAACTCATGGATCCGAAGTATATCGAAGTCTGGGGCAAATTCACTCCGCGCGGAGGCATCTCGATCGACCCGTATTGCAATTACGGTAAGGCCGGAACCCGCTGGGAGCAGGTCGCCTTGGACCGCATGGCCAACCACGACATGTATCCTGAAAAGGTCGACAACCGATAAGAATAGCGGCGGGAGGCTACGGCGGCGGGCCCCGAGCTTGCACGGCTTCTTGATCCGCGGTAAGACGATCCAACCCCGCGCGCCGCTTCAAATCGGGTCGCGCGCCTATTTCGCCAAACGCGCCATATAACACATCGAAATGTAAGGTATAATTAACTTATCAAATCGATGTGTTTTTATTTGCGCATTCGTGTCTGCCTGAAGGAGAGGCACCGCGAAAACATGCGATTCTACTGAGGTGGTTTATGAGTAAGCACAGATGGACTATGTACGCGATCATCTTCGGCGGCTCCGTTCTGATCGTTTTTCTTCTTATGATGAAGATCTTCGGAACGAAGGCAGACAGACGTGAGAGTGCCTGGAATTATTTCAACGACTACGTACAGAAAGTCAACGACAGAAACTATGACATCATGTACTACGGAAGCGAAATGGGTCTTCCTGTAGAAGCGAAATTCAGAAGGATCTTCAATTTCGAGGACTACACGATCGAGAGCGAAGATTCCCCGAAAAACCACGTCGGTCACATCATCATCCTTTACGATCCGAACGATGAATATTTCCTGACGGAAGAGCAGGCGCAGGTCGTCGCCGATCTTTATGAGAATCAAGGCTTCCGCGTCGTCGCTGTTGGTGACGGTAAGATCCGCATGCTTGAAAACGCGGGCATCGTCGATACGGGCACTGCCGATAAATACGACAGTTTCATGACCTGGAGAGATGGCGCGAACGGCAAGAAGACCGCGCCGGGAATCGCCGACAGCAACGAGCTCGTCCCACGTGAGGTCGAAGAAGAGATCGACCTGAAGTACGTTCCTGCATACGCGCTCGTGATGGAGCTCGGCTCGAAGGAACTCTACTGGAACTGATCTATGAGCATTATCGATGATATCCGAAAAGAACTCTTCAAGAACCAGGACGTCGAGTACCGGGATTTTCAGATGAAACTGATTCCGACGCGCGAGGCGGGTTCGGCGATCGGTGTACGCACACCGGCGCTTCGTTCCTATGCAAAAGCACTGGTCAAGGATCCTTCCGTTTCGGAGTTCCTTTCGGATCTTCCTCACAAGTATTTTGATGAGGATCAGCTTCACGCTTTCATCCTTTCTTCCATGAAGGATTACGAAACATGCATCGCCGATGTCGAGGCGTTTCTTCCATATGTCGATAACTGGGCGACCTGCGATCAGATGTCACCGAAGATCTTCAAGAAAAACAGAAAGGATCTTCTCGTACATATCAAGAAATGGATGAAGTCAAAAGAAACCTACACGATCCGCTTTGCGATCGGCATGCTGATGGAACATTTCCTGGACGAGGATTTTGATCCGAAATATCCCGAAATGGTCAGCAGGATCCGCTCAGATGAGTACTACGTCAACATGATGATCGCGTGGTATTTCGCGACCGCTCTCGCGAAGCAGTACGACGCTGTTCTGCCGTATATCGAGGAGAAGAAACTCGATCCCTGGACGCACAACAAAGCGATCCAGAAAGCGGTAGAAAGCTACCGGATCACGGACGAGCAGAAGGCATATCTCAAGACACTCAAGTGTCCTCGTCAAGGAGCCTGAATTCCATGATGACCGGATCGTGATCGGAGTACGCATACTGCGTGTCGATCGCTTCGTAGTAGATGACTTCGATATTGTCGGAAACGATGAATCCGTCAGCCAATACAGTGAACGTGGTGTCAGGGTTATAGGCCTCATTTGCGTCACGGCAGGAATTGTGTTCGATGTTTACTTCCGGTGTGGACTTGCCGTTTTCAGAATCAAGGAATCCGAAATTGAATCCGTCCGGGAGAGACTCCATTGGGAAAGGCTGTGCCCAGCCCGGTGCTTTTTCATCGTCTTCGCCACGAAGATTGTGGTTAAAGTCACCGCCGCAGATGACGTAGTTACCTTTTTCGTATTCCTTCTGAAGATCGCCATAGAGCATCTCGAGCTGCTGCTCTCGAACGGAGCCCGTAGAGTAAGCCGACAGATGGACGTTGATGATGACGAGTTCTTTTTCATCGGGATCGGGCTCGGCATTCGGATCCAGATACTTCGAAATATCTTGGCCGAGCGGGATGCGGGAGATCGAATAGCAGCGGTCATAATCGACGATCTTGGAAATGGAGTCCGAGACCGGAAGGCTTCGACGGAGTGCAGAACTGATATATGCGCTCGATAACGTCAGAAGACCGGATTTGTTGGCGCCGTGGGGCTGCCAGAGAGGCCAGAACAGAAACGGCGAATCGAAGTTCTGCGCGTAAACGTGCTGGAAGTAATCAAGAAGAGAGCACATGTATGAGACTTCGTTGAAGTGGTACGTACGCGTACCGTCTTCGTCAACTTCCTGAAGAAGGATGAAGTCCGGATCATAGCTTTGGATCGCGGAAGACATGTCGACGAGGTTCTGCTTGAGACCGTCCTCGGATCTTGCCCAGGAGTATTTGCCGCCGTCCATGAAGAAACTGTAGTCAGGCGTGTACGCACCGAATCCGATGTTGTAGGACATGATGGTGTAGGTCTGTTCGCCGGGCTCGACAATGATCCTTTCCGGAGGCACTCGATCCATAAATCCATATCTCATCGGATCCGGCTCCGGCGTCAGCTCCATGCTGTCGGGGAGACGGTGGTAGCTGGCAAATACATAGATCACGTAGGCGCCGACGATCGCGATGATGACCGCGAGCACGATCAAGACGATGCGCAGTACCAGGCGCTTTTTCGTAAGTTTCTTTTTCGGCTTTTTCTCTTCTTCGCTCATAATGTTTCCTCATTGCATTCTTTAAGCACGACCTTGGCGAGTTCTTCCGCGAGGACGCGGTGGCCGTCTTCGGTCAGGTGCAGCGAGTCTTCTTTCGAAGGACTGATAAACTTTGCGGCATCAAAGAAGACGCAGTTCTTTTTATCGGCGATGGCTTTGTAGTTTTCGGAAAAGAGCTTCGACTCTTCGATCGCGCGCGGTGCGAACGATCTGGAAAAGACGGAGTTCGGCATGTCCTCGCCGATGAGAGGCGGGGAGACCAGGATGATCTTCGGGACGAATCCCTGCTTTTCTTTTGTGAATTCCTGAATCGTATCAACGAGGATACCCGCATTGTCAGCGATCTCTTTTGCCGTCTGATGGAAGATCTCTTTAAGATCGTTCGTTCCGAGCATCATGATCACGATGTCCACGGGCTTATGTGAATTCAAGCACGGCTTTAAGTAGTCGAGGCCGTTCTTCCAGCCCTCGATCGGATCGTCGGCGACCGTCGTTCTGCCGTTACAGCCCTCCTCAATGATCACGAAGGTCTGATCGGGAGAAGTGCTTTTCGAGCAGAGGTCATCGAGAACAGACTGCAGATGGCCCGGCCAGCGGACTTCTCTGGGGTAACGAAGACCCGTTTTCGGGTCGTATCCGTAAGTGTTGGAATCGCCGTAGCAAAGGATCGTTTTCATGAAGCATCTCCTTAGGGGTGATCCGGGCGTGCCGGACGTTCTATGTCCCCATTATAGCAGACCTTTTCTTCGGCAAAAGCACTAGTCGGAGAGTTGATAGAACTGAAGGTTACGGATCTCGACGCGCTTGCTGTCCTGAGATACGATCTCGAAGGAGTATTCGTAGAGGGCATACTGCTGAAGATCCGCGGTGAATTCGACCATCTCGTCGCTCTTGTTGGAGTTGGCTTTTAAGATGACGCGATACGATCCGGAATCGATCGTGTGGCAGTAATATCCGTGCATCGTTCCGGTGCCGGTCTCGTTTGCCGCGATGGAGAATTGTCCCGGAACATCGGAACTTAATGTCATGAGTATGACGGCGTTGAACCGGTTGTCCACAAGATCCGTGGTCATGACGATCGAGCCGTCGCTTCCGATCCTCGTGCCGCTCGTTGAGGTAAGCTTCCCGAGAAGATCTTCCTTGTAGGGACCGTATCCGCCGGGACCGACTACGCGGAAATCACTGAATACGATCTGCTCCTTGGACATCTTATTCAGAATGCAGGAGAGCGAGTAGTATTCGCCGGATCTCAGGAATACAGGGAAATCCAGGTGCTCGTCGGTGTTGTCCGAAATGCCTCTTAAGCGAAGGCGGTACCAGCCCGTCTGTGATCCGAAGGAGAAGGATGTGTTGATGTCGCCTTCTGAAGAAGTCATGCAGAGAGTGGAGATCGTTCTGGTCGCATTAATGTCCCAGAGCTCGATACCGAACGCGACGAAGAACTTTCCTTTTTCCGATGCCTTAAGCTCGAAAGGCTCATTTAAGCGGCCGAGTTCATCTCTGAAAATGGAAGGATCGGTGACCTTCTTTGCGTTGGAAGTTCCGGCAAACCCGAACTCCTGAAGGAAGTCGGCCTGTCTTACATTCATGGGATAAACGAACTTTTCTCCGTCATATGTTTCGACGATCAGAAGCGCGTCGGAAAGATCCGTGTCCTTATCGACCATCGCTTCGAAGAACCCGTTTTCGTCTCTGGAAAGGTCGAGTACGCGACCGTCTGTGTAAAGGTACAGATACTGGGCCGTGCGAAGATCGTCGGAATAAAGGTAGAGCTTTTCCAGTTCATCGTACTCTAAAACGAAAAGGTCCTTTTCGTACATGGTGACAGCATTGGAAAGATAGGCGTTGATCTGGTCTTCGAAAGAAGCTTCGTTTCGCATGTCTACAACCGGCGGGTTCCAGCCCGGACTGAGAAGACGGGACTCACTGAAATAGGCATCGAGAACGGTGTATTCGGCGACTTCGAAAACAACGATGTCCGGATCGAACGCGTTCAGATAGTAGTCCAGTTCAAAGACGTTCTGGTAGTTATGGACGCCGACATCTTCGCTCGTTCTGCTGACAAAGAACTGCGGGCGGTTATTGTAGTAGCTGCCCTGGAAGAAGAGCATCTTCGGAAGCTCCTCCGCATTTTCGTAATTGTTGGTGAAGTAGTGGAAATGACTGTGGTTCGAGTCGATCTTCAATCCCGTGTTATAGGAAAGAGTTTCGTCGGTCCACTCCTGCTTCAGCGTAAAACGCGGCACCATCTCGTTCACTTCAAACTGGGAAACGGGGAGATATTCGGCTTCTTCGGTCGTGATCTCGAATTCGTCCTCGCTCATCTCCGTAACGATCGGATAGTCCTCATGGATGCGTTTAAAGATATTGTTCGTGCCGTAGAATGCGCCGAGGTCATTCCAGTGACCCGCGTCGTACTGCACGTCAAAGACCTTCTCGGTCTTGCTCTTTTCGACAAGAACATCTCTGTTATCGATGTAGTTCACACCGAGCTCATCCATTTTTGCCATGAGCTGGTCGACCCACGCGTCTTCGTAGTTAACGCCGTCCGGGAGATAGTCTCTGAGCACGGAGATCTTTTCCGGTTCAAAAGCGAAGTAGAAGCCGACACCATGTGCCTCACAGTAATCCTGCATGCTCTTAACGAACTGCGCGAACTTCTCGTGATACTCCTTGTAGGTCACGTTCGGAGTCATGTTCAGAAATACCTGTCCGTCCTTACCGTAGATGTAGAGCGGATGGGTGAGCTCGTCGGCAAGAATGTCGTTGATGACGTTATAGGTATTGATCATCTCGTTTCGGAAACCGATACGATCGTTAAGGTACGTCTCGAATGCTGCCGGAAAATTCTCCTGCCCGAATTCCGGCGCTTCGGCGAGCGCTCGGTTATCGATCTCTGATACCGAATAGGGCTTTCTGTTGGTCTTAATGAGCGGCACCAGAAGAAGTCCGAGGAAAAGAACGATGTACAGATAATTAAGAACTTTTTTCATGATCTTCTCCTTTCCTCAGAACTGCATATAGATAAACGGACTGTAGCTGGAGTTGACCAGGAACAGGATGTTCAGGACCATAAGGGCTAAAAGACAGATGCTTTTCGCGAAGACTATGACGGGCTTGTCTTTAAGCGCGTGGATCTTTTTGCCGAAGCCCGACTTAACGTCGACAAGCCCGAGGATCGATCCGATGGCGGCGATGCCGAAGATGATCATGATCTTTTTCGTCAGGAAGAAGCGCCATGTGAAATTAAGAGCGGCCGTCTGCTTCGTGAACATCGAAACGCAAAGGTCTTTTGCGGCCGTGATGTTCGGGGACATGAAAATGATCCAGGCAAAGAATACGAAAGTGACGGTGAAGAACCATTTGATCACAGAAGGGATCTTCTTAAACCAGGTCTTTTCTTTTACCGCGCGCTCGAAAAGCATCACCGCGCCGTGCGCAAGACCCCAGACGATGAAAGTGTAGTTCGCGCCGTGCCAGATGCCGGTGAGAAGGAATACGACAAACAGATTGAAGAATACGTTTCCGGTTCTGTTTCCGCCGAGCGGGATATAGACATATTCTTTAAACCATGTGCCGAGAGAGATGTGCCATCTGCGCCAGAATTCCGTGATCGATCTGGAAAGGTAAGGAAAGTTAAAGTTCTCCTTGACGTCAAAGCCGAACAGATTTGAAAGCCCGATCGCGATATCCGAGTATCCCGAAAAATCGTAATAGATCTCGAAGAAGTAAGCGAAGGCAATGATCCAGGTCGTTTTCGCGTCATAAACACCGGAGGTCTTACTCTGGATGAACTGGATATGTGCGCCGAGAGTGTCAGCGATAAGGACCTTTTTTGAATATCCGATGATGATGCGGTTGATTCCCGCCGAGATCTTTTCCACGCTGTAACGCGTCTTTTTCAGTTCTTTCTGAAAGTCTTTCCAAAGAACGATCGGGCCGGAAATGAACTTCGGGAAAAAGGAGATGAAAAGCGCCGCATCGATAAAAGAACCCGGTGTCGCGCTTCCTCTTCGAATATCGACGATATAAGAGATCGCGCTGAATACGATAAACGATATGCCCGCGATCGATATGATGCTGAAATAGTTGATCTTAAAGATGTCGAGACCATTCCACCACTTAAGGAGCGCAGGTACATACTTGCAGTAAACGAGTGTCAGGACAAGGAAGGAAACGGCGACGACCATCCACTTTTTTCTTTCCTTTTCGTCATTTCTTCCCGCATAGACGAGATGTCCGAGAAGATAAACAAGAACAAGGAAGACCGCAAAAACAGCAACGGCTTTCCAGCTGGTGTAAGCGAAAACACCGAGACTTAAGACCAAAATGATTGCGTTCCGCACCTTTTCGTTTTTCAGCCACTTCAGCGCCATTGCGAAAATGACAGTCAAAGGAAGCAGAACAAACACAAATGTCAATTCGGTAAATGACATATCTATTTACTCCATACCTGTCGCGCCTTATCCGTCATTGGAACACGCATACTATTATCTTCGAGGGAAAGCTCCACCCCTGAAGCCTTTATCGTGGTTTTGATTCCCGTGCCTTGCACCCCATGCAGCGGAAAAATCACGATACTTCCTCATTGTAGGCTAATTATAGCATGCGGTCTTTTTGAAATCATTCAGGATTATGTTGTAAAATATCAATGTTATGACGCATTCGGGAGGCTTCTATGGGTAACAGTAAACTCGTTAAGATCATCGTTCCTATCATCACCGCAGTCCTTTGTATCGCTGCCCTGGCCATTGCCGGACTCTTTATCTACAATGCGATCAAGGATTCCTCGAAAGATCTCGAAAAAGAAAAAGAAAGGATCGAGGCCGAGTATAAGGAACTCGGTGAAGACAATGTCGATCCTAAGACCGGAAAGACGATCGTTACGAAGAACCTTCTTGCCAAAGATTATAAGAAATTCTACGCCACCAAAAAGTCCGGCGGTACGCTCTTTAAGAATGTGATTCTGGTCTTCGGTATTGTCTTCGCGGCAATCGTTATCATCACGAGCTTGTCTGATTCGATCATGGGTATTTCGAAGGGCCGCGGCATAAAGCTTCGCAGCATCATCTCCGTAGCCATACTCATACCGGTCCTGATCGGCGGTTCGATCGTCTTTAGAAAATTGATCGCAAGAAATATGCCGCCCGAGCCTGGTCAGGAGACGATAAAGCTCTATCAGATCAACGTTGTTAACAGAAAGACGGAAGAGAAAGTAACGACAGACAGCGACGGGGATAAGCATACATCTACGGTGTATTATCTTATCCTCGACGATAACGGATCGACCAGAAGCCACGAAGTTCCTTCTAACATCTACAATGACGCGGAAAGACCGGGTGTCTATCTCCTCTCTCAGGCAGAAGGAGAAAGCAAAGTCTTCGATGTCGCGATCTACTACTCCGGCGAATATATCTGGGAAGAATAAATCAGGAATCCAGATACTCTAAAATGTCAAGCTGATTCATGACCTGCGGGAACTCCGGAAGCACCGGGCAGGGGATGTGCGGCTCAAAGGCCAGAGGTCTGAACCAGGAGCACTGGACCGCCTTCATGCCGATATCTCTGGCGGCATAGAGCTCTCGCGAGCCGCCGTCACCGACGAAAAGGCACTGGTCGGCGGTAACGCCGAATTCATCCATGATCGACTGATACAATCGGGGATCCGGTTTCTGGATCCCTTGTTCATAGGAGATGCGAACGGCATCGAAGAAGGGGAAGAGTTTGCAGGCTCGAATGAGATCACGCTCATCGTCGAAGGTATTGGTCATAAGACCGATCTTGATGCCGCGCTTTTTCAGTTCTTCGAGAAGCTTTACCGAGTCATCCGGGATCGAGTTGAAAGTGTCTTTCAGAGCGGCAATTCTTTTCGAGGCGATGAGTTCCACTTTGCCTTCGGAATAGATGCCCAGAGACTTTAAGGTCTTGGCGATGCCTTCCTTCATCGTGAGTTTGCCTGTCGAGCGGTCGGCTTCGGTTTCGTGCCATGCTTTTCGGTAGGTCACGGGATCGATCCCCATATCTGTGGCGGCATCTTCGCCGAAGTACGTTTTCCCGGTGAAAAGAGTCACCAGCGTCTCAAACATGTCAAATATCACGACTTGCACCATTACTACACCTCTTTCTGCCGCGCTGTTAATGCGGCCCTTTGCGAGATCCTTCCGGAAACCGAAAACACCTCGGATCTCACGCCTTCCTTTTTCCAAGTCCATGATAACAAACATGCGGAATCGGAAGGAAGATACAATAAGTATAGACCCGTAGCCTTGATTTGATTCTTTCAGAAAGGTAACATTAAGGGAAAGGCGGAAATACTTTCCGATGGGAAAAGCACCGCAAATCCTACTAAATGCAGGAGAAATGACTATGAGCAGTATTGAAAGAGCAGAAAAATTCTTAAAAGACGCAGGTACTTACTACCTCGCAACTGTTGAAGGCGACCAGCCGCGCGTACGCCCGTTCGGCACCGCGAATATCTTTGAAGGCAAGCTTTATATCCAGACCGGCAAGGTTAAGCCGACATCCAAGCAGCTTCACACCAATCCGAAGGCGGAGATCTGCGCGTTCGTAAACGGCGAGTGGATCCGAATCGCATGCGAACTGATCGCTGACGACCGCCGCGAGCCGAAGACCGCGATGCTCGACGCATATCCACAGCTTCGCGCGATGTACAACGAAGACGACGGAAACACCGAGGTATTCTACCTGCAGAACGCTACGGCGACATACTCTTCTTTTACAAAAGCACCGGAAGTCGAGACGTTCTGATTCATGTGGTTTGAAGAATCCGTTTTTTATCAGATATACCCGCTGGGTTTTGTTGGCGCGCCCTTCGAAAATGCGCCGGCAGAGTATAACGAGCAGGGTGTAGCAGTATCCTGCGCGAAAAGCACCACTCCCGAAGCTCCGATCAAAAAGGTGATCGACTGGATCCCGCACCTTCAAAAACTCGGCATCAACGCCGTGTATTTCTCTCCGGTCTTCGAATCGGATACACACGGCTATAACACCAGAGACTACGGTTTGATCGACCGCCGTCTCGGCACGAATAAAGATTTCAAGGAAGTCGTCGAAAAACTTCACAAGGCCGGCATCCGAGTCGTCCTCGATGGCGTTTTCAACCACGTCGGCAGGGGCTTTTGGGCCTTTCACGATGTACAGGAAAAGAAGTGGGACTCGCCGTATAAGGACTGGTTCCACATTTCTTTTGACGGCAATTCCAATTACAATGATGGCTTCTGGTACGAAGGCTGGGAAGGCTGTTTCGACCTTGTCAAACTCAACCTTCGAAACGACGCCGTCATAGGCCACATCTTCGATAAGATCCGCTACTGGGTCGATTACTTTGATATCGATGGATTAAGACTCGATGTCGCATACTGCCTGGATCGGGATTTCCTGAAGAGACTGAGAAGCTTTACGGACTCCCTGAAGCCCGAATTCCTGCTTCTCGGCGAGCTCCTCCATGGCGACTATAAGATGTGGGTCAACGGCGAGATGTGTCATTCCTGCACGAATTATGCCTGCTACAAGGGACTTTTCAGCAGCTTCAACTGCATGAATATGTTTGAGGTCATCCACACATTGATCCAGCAGTTCGGTCCCGAAAACTGGAGCTGGTTTCGAGGCCTGCACCTCATGAGTTTCGTAGATAATCACGATGTGACACGTATCGCTTCGAACCTCAATAATCCCGCGCATCTGCCGCTCATCTACACGCTGGCGTTCGGCATGCCCGGATTCCCGTGCGTTTACTACGGTTCCGAGTGGGGCGAAAAGGCAAGAAAAGAAGATGGCGATCCGGCATTGCGACCTTGCTTCGATAAGCCCGAATGGACGGATCTCACCGCGCATATTGCCAAGTTAGCAGAGATCAAGGCAAGTAGCCCCGCGCTGAATTACGGTTCTTTCCGCTCCGTAGTTCTCACCAATCAGCAGTGCATTTTCGAGCGCCGCTGGGAAGGCGAAAGCGCCGAAGGATGCAGAGATGGCAAGAATTACGAGCGTGTGCTCGTTGCGATCAATGCCGGTGACTACGAATACACCGCGCACTTTGACGCAGGCTGCGGACAGGCGGTCGACCTTCTTACGGGAAACATCCACGACTTCGGCGGAGGCTCTGTTCTGCCGCCTTATTCCTGCGCGATCTGGAAAATGGAGAATTAATAGCCGACGACAAAATATTGCTATCTTCTCTTCGCGAAAAGCACTATAATACGAGTATAGGTTCTTTTCCATAAGAACCGCGCGAAATCAAGAACCAAACAGAGTAGAAAGAGGTGGCAACTATGGCAAATCCGAATCCGTATTCCGGCACACAGACCGAAAAGAACCTTGAGGCTGCTTTTGCAGGTGAATCTCAGGCAAGAAACAAATATACATACTTCGCATCCGTTGCAAAGAAGGAAGGCTACGAGCAGATGTCGGCGCTTTTCCTGAAGACGGCGGAAAACGAGAAAGAACACGCGAAGATGTGGTTCAAAGAGCTCAAGGGCATTGGCGACACAAAGGCAAATCTGGCTGCAGCCGCAGACGGTGAGAACTATGAGTGGACCGACATGTACGAGGGCTTTGCCAAGACCGCTGAGGAAGAGGGCTTCCCGGAACTCGCCAAGAAATTCCGCCTCGTAGCTGCGATCGAAAAGCACCACGAAGAGCGTTATCGCGCGCTTCTGAAGAACATCGAGACTGCGCAGGTATTCGAGAAGAGCGAAGTGAAGGTCTGGGAGTGCAGAAACTGCGGTCATATCGTAGTCGGCACAAAGGCTCCGGACGTTTGCCCGACCTGCAACCACCCGCAGTCCTACTTCGAGATCAACGCAGATAACTATTGATCCGAATAAATGAGTGAAAATGGCTAAAAGCGCTGAAAACAGGCGCTCTCAGAATAACAGAATACCTTTTGAAACGCTTCTGGTGCTGTCCGATTAATCGGACAGCACTTTTTGTATCATGTAGTCAAGATAAGAGAAACGAAGCCGGCAAGACGAAGGCTGAGGCAAGTAAAGTGAGGGAAGCAAGTATGTGGAGTGTGTTGGTATTTTTAGCAGGAGTGATCTTTCTGATGAAAGCATCCAGAGATATGACGAAGGAAGCACAGGCGAGAAAAAGACAGATGAAGAGAGCGGCGAGAAGAAATGCCGAACTCAGAAAAAGAGAGCAGATGCAGGCGCAGTATAGAAGAGCGAGCAACATGCGCCCGACAAATAACCTGGGATATGGATACGACTCACCGTATGGGGTGAGAAAGGGATATGGATCGGCGAGCGTGATGGGGTACGGATACAGTCCGAACCGAAAGCCGATACGAAGAAATGATCAGGGCAGAACGGTTGTCAGAAGGGCTCCGCAGCCGGTCCTGACCGCTTGAAGGACGAAATAGGTTTGTTGAATGTTGTCATTGTTTCATAGTTTTACCTTCTTTGAGTGGAAGAGGCGCCTCGGAGATCCGGGACGCCTCTTCATTTTCTTTGTTTAGTTGTCAGGTGTAGATCATCTCTTCGCGTTTTCGATCGTCATATCGATCGTCTTCACGCCTTCCGGCCACTCCGGATGCGCAATCGCGTAAACGTGATGCATCGGGCGTTCTTCCTCTGTTGTTTCCGCGCAGTAGTACTCGACCGGGATCCCCATCTTCTTCAGTCTCTTGTAGAGGTGATCGTTTTGCTTGAGCATCATGTCCTGGTCACCGGTGGTAAGAACGACCGGCGGGCAGCCGAACTTTTCAACGGCATCGCCGAGATCGTAGATGTAAGAAGGCATCTCTTTCTCCGGGTCGAAGAAGATACCTGCAAACTGTCTCGGGCTCTCGAGATGGTCACCGCAGATCGGGCTGGTGCTCGGGCAGGTAACGTCTGCATCAAAATCGGAAAGACCGCACTCATCGCGCATCTGCTTGGAATTCATAAGGATCGCTGCGATGAGACAGAGGTAACCGCCCGCGGAATCGCCGATCGTATGGATCTTCGAAAAGCCCTTTTTACTCATGAAAGTGATCGCCGCGAAAACGTCGCTCAGAACGCCCTTGAGGTCAGTCGTCGGAAGGAGTCGGTAGTTGATGTTGGCAACCGTGATCCCCGACTTTTTGGCAAGATGCATACCGAAGCATTTGTCCAGTTCTTTGCATCCGTATACAAAAGCACCGCCGTGGATCAGAAGGAAAAGCTCGTCGGCTTTTGCGTTCTCGGGAGTGTAGATATCGAGAAGTCGAAGGGAAGAACAGAGGCCTTCGTCGTAGCTCGGTGTCACGACATTTTCGCCTTCGATATAAGGGATGTCGGACTCGACTTTGACACCGTCCGGATATGTCTCGCTTTGAAGACGCGGGGAGTCAAACTGGATGCAGTTCTTCATAAAAAACTTTCTGTTTTCTTCTGCTACTCTTTTGAGAATCCCAAATCCTGCCATAAAAATGCACCTCCCGATGATTACTATTTTCAAGTTATCATAAGAAGGTGCCGTTTTCAATTTGTGTGATAGAATGAAGGCGAGAAAATGAACCGAAAGGAACTATTAGATGGCCTGGCTCACTGACAATCTGGGAACGATCATCATCAGTCTCATCCTGCTTGTCGTAGTAGGACTTGTGATCTATAAGATGATCTCCGACAAACGCACAGGAAAGTCCTCTTGCGGATGTAACTGCGGTTCATGCCCGTCGAGTTCGATCTGCCATTTGCGTCAGCCCTCAGATGGTTCCTCGACATCAAAACCGGAGTAATCTTCCGGTCCCCAATATGCTGTCGTCGGATATCCCGCCGGGAATCTGCCTTCCTCGTCGCCGGATGTACTGAGTGCGCAGTCAAATGCCTGATCCATTCCGCCACAGTCGAACACATTCCAAAAGCCCATTTCCAACAGCTTTTTGCAAGCTTTCTGACTGCTTTCTCTGGTGTCTGAAATGACGAAAAGGAATCTACCGAGGTCGGAAGAAATGTGATCTGTATCTTTGGCAGCGATCACGTCCCATGAAATGAATTCGGAAGAAACGAAGTGCTCTTTTCTATAGTCGCTTTCGTTCCCGACATAGATCAGAGAGCTTCCGTGACTTTTATACTCGATCAGCTGGTCCATGTTGAGCGTATAGTAGAAATCCGGTCTCTCATTGTCGCCCGAAGATGTGATCTTTTCGGAAGATGAGACCTTTTCGGTTGAAACAGCCTTTCCGGAAGAAGTGTTCATCAGATGAGATGTAAGAAATCCGAATCCAAAAGCGGCAGCAAAGAATAAAACGGCGCCGACGAT
Organism: Clostridiales bacterium; assembly: GCA_017617525.1. Lineage (GTDB taxonomy): Bacteria > Bacillota > Clostridia > Saccharofermentanales > Saccharofermentanaceae > Scatonaster. The sequence continues at coordinate 25,287 of JAFZWA010000062.1, read as the reverse complement.
AACATAAATGCGATTGTTCTTTTTCATGGTCTTTATACCCCCTTCACCGTAATAAACAGATTCGAAAAGGGAATCTTACACATCGATTTGAAAAATCTTCACGGTACTTTTCGAACGGAACAAAAAACAGGGCGACCGGAGGATGGTGCCCTGTCTGTTCTTGTTGACGTCTTCTTTGCATCAGACGAGATTTCGTATACCGTCACAGATCCTTCGCGCGACCTTCGGATTATTCATCGTGTAAAGGTGAATGCCCGGGATGCCGTCGGCGATGAGATCGATGATCTGGCTTAAACAATACGACATGCCCGCGTCGAAAAGCGCTTCACTGTTGTTTTCGTAGCGTCGGATAATGCGGCAAAAGCGCTCGGGGAAGCTTGCGTTGCAGAGGCTGATCATGCGCTTGATCTGGTTGGCGTTGATGACCGGCATGATGCCCGGGATCACGGGAACATCGATCCCCGCGATACGGCAGCGCTCCTGAAAATCGTAAAACTTCTGATTCTCGAAAAACAGCTGCGATACGAGAACTTCCGCGCCTGCGTCGACCTTGGCCTTTAGGCCCTTCATGTCGGAGACCTTGTTTTCAGATTCCGGATGACATTCCGGATAGCAGGCGCCGAGTACGCAGAAATCGTATTTCGACTTAAGATATTCGATCAGATCCGAAGCGTGGTGGAAGTCATCCTTTTCCGCGATCGTCGGATTTCTGTCACCGCGAAGCGCGAGGATGTTTTCGATCTCTGCTTCCTTCATGGCCTTCGCGAACTCATCGATCTCGGACTTATCGTAGTGAAGGGAAGTCAGGTGCACGACCGGCTCGATACCGTAGTTGTGCTTGATGTTCTTCGCGATCTCGATCGTGCGGTTGCTGCTACTACTTCCCCCGGCTCCGAACGTTACGCTGATGAAGTCCGGATCAAGCTCGCACAGTACTTTTAATGTTTCATCGATACTCGAAAGCTCGGTGTCTTTCTTGGGAGGGAAGATCTCGAATGAGAGACTTCTCTTTTTGTTTTTGTAGAGTTCAGAGATCTTCATAAGAGCCTCCTTTTCGTTCTTCTTTTCGGGCCGCCGGTTCAAGGCCCCGGCGGCGCTCGTTTTTTTCGGGCGGGCCGCATCGCAATGCTCTGTTAGCGTGTGTGGCCTGGTGGGCGCCTGTATTACTTACCTGCTCGGATGATCTTTGCCGCCTCAACGAGATTTCTCAGGCTGGCGTTTGTTTCGGTCTCACCACGTGTCTTCAGGCCGCAGTCCGGGTTGACCCAGAGCTTGCTGTCTTCGGTCTTTTCGCGGATCTTCGTCAACTGGCCGACGATCTCGTCTACGGACGGAACGCGCGGGCTGTGGATGTCGTAAACACCCGGGCCTACTTCGGTCTTGAAGTTGTTTTCCTTCAGCGCGTCGAGGATCAGAAGATCGGAACGGGAAGCCTCGAAGGTGATGACGTCCGCGTCCATGTTATCGATCGCCGGGATGATGTCCGTAAATTCGCTGTAGCACATATGCGTGTGGATCTGTGTTTCCGGCTTGACACCGCTGTGAACGAGACGGAATGCCGGGATCGCCCAGTCGAGGTATTCGGAATACCAGTCGGACTTACGAAGCGGGAGCTTTTCGCGAAGTGCGGCTTCGTCGATCTGGATGATGCCGATGCTGTTCTTTTCAAGATCGAGGACCTCGTCACGGATCGAAAGCGCGATCTGAAGAGTGCTTTCCTTAATGGAAATATCTTCACGCGGGAAGGACCAGTTCAGGATCGTTACCGGACCTGTGAGCATGCCCTTGACCAGCTTATTTGTGCAGCTTTTGGCAAAGACGGACCATCTGACCGTGATCGGTTCTTTTCGAGAAACATCGCCCCAGATGATCGGCGGCTTGACGCAGCGTGTGCCGTAGGACAGGACCCATGCCTTTTCGGTAAAGACGTAGCCGGAAAGGTGCTCGCCGAAGTACTCGACCATGTCGTTTCTTTCGTACTCGCCGTGAACGAGCACGTCGAGGCCGATCTCTTCTTGATTCTTGATGCAGGCACGGATCTTTTCTTCGTTAAAAGCAACGTACTGTTCTTCCGTGATCGCGCCTGTCTTGAAGTCTTTTCTGTAGCGTCTGACATCCTCGGTCTGCGGGAAGGAGCCGATCGTCGTGGTCGGGAACAGAGGGAGATTAAGGAGCTCCTTCTGGATCTTTTCTCTTTCCTCGAATGCCGGAAGACGAGTGTAGTCTTCGTCCTTGATGGAAGCGACACGATCCTTTACGCCCTGATCGAGAACGTCCGGACGGTTAGCGAAAAGCGCTTCGTTCTTGGCAAATGCCGCGCTGTCCGAAGATGCGATCTCGGAAAGTTCGACGAGCTTTTCTTCGGCAAAAGCGAAGTGTGCCTTGTAAGAATCCGGAAGCTTTGTCTCGCTCTCGAGTGTGTACGGCACGTGCAGAAGAGAGCAGGAAGTGCCGACGACGAGGGAATCTTCAGATACGACGGAAGAGATCTCGTCGAGGATCTTCTTTGTCTTAGCGTAGTTGTTCTTCCAGATGTTCTTGCCGTTAACGACACCTGCGATCAGGAGCTTGCCCTTCGGGAAGCCGTTTGTCTTAACGAGCTCGAGGCTCTTTCTGCCTTCGAGGAAATCGATGCCGATCGCGTCAAAGTCGAGTGCGACAACATTCTTATAGATGTCTCTGATGTCGCCGAAATATGTCTGAAGAACGATCGAGAGCGCACCCTTTTCAGAAAGGATCTGCTTGTAGATGCTTTCGAACAGTGCGATGTCCGATCCGCTGAGATCACGAACGAGATACGGTTCGTCAAACTCGATCGTTGCGGCACCTGCGCCAGCGAGCTTGTTGATGAGCTTGATGTATTCGGTAGTAAGAACGGAAGAAAAATCTTCTGCTGTTTTCTTACCTGTATAACGCGCAAGTTTTAAGAAGGTAAAAGGACCGATGAGGGCAACCTTGGTGTCGACGCCAAGTGCTTTTGCCTCAGAAAACTCATCGAGCGGCTTGGTGCCGACGAGCTCGATCTTCGTGTCGTCGTCGATCTCCGGAACGATGTAGTGATAGTTCGTGTTGAACCACTTCTTCATGGCGAGGGCCTTGACGTTACCCTTGTCGCCCTGATAGCCTCTTGCGGCGGCAAAATATGTGTCGATCGTGGAAAGACCGAGATCCTTATAGCGCTGCGGGATCGCGTTAAAGAGGAAAGCGGTATCCAGAACGTTATCGTAGAAGGAAAAATCGTTGCTGGAGATGAAGTCGATCCCTGCGCCCTTCTGCGTCTTGAGATTGAACTCTCTCTGCATTCGTCCGGTCTCCAGAAGCTCGGCTTCACTGATCTTGCCTGCGAAGTACTTCTCGCTTGCAAACTTTAACTCTCTGTTTCTTCCGATTCTCGGAAATCCGATGACTGATGTTTTCATTTTCCTAGTTCTCCTGTTCTTTGTTTTTGTAGTTCGAAGTTTACGCCTATCGAACCACTGGGTAAAATACATAAATTTGCGGTTTGACGATAGATAAAATCTATAGTGAGTGGTATAGTTATAGAAAAGCTCTATACAACGGAGAAAACCTATGACACTGAAACAGCTTAGATATGTCGTTACTGTAGCGGATACGGGAAACATCACGGAAGCGGCCGCGAAGCTCTTTATCGCGCAGCCGAGCCTGACCGCCGCGATCCGCGAGATCGAAAATGAATACGGGGTCACGATCTTCGACCGAAGCAATAAAGGCGTCGAAGTCACGACCGAAGGCGAGGAGTTTTTAGGCTATGCCAGACAGATCCTCGAGCAGGCAGATCTGATCGAGGAAAGATACACGGGAAAGACGGAAGGGAAGACACGCTTCTGCGTTTCGGCGCAGCACTATTCCTTCGCGGTCGAAGCGTTCGTTGAACTTCTGAAACTCTATGGCGGTAACAAATACGAATTCCATATGAGAGAGACGCAGACCTATGACATCATCGACGACGTCGCGAAACTTCGAAGCGAGATCGGTGTTCTATATCTGAATGTATTTAACGAGACCGTTATCCGCAAAACACTTCGCGACAACGGCCTGATCTTCGAGCCGCTTTTCCGCGCGAAACCGCATGTTTTTATCAGCACGCATTCGCCGCTGGCAAAAAAGAAGTCGCTGACACTTGAGGACTTAAAGCCGTACCCGAGACTTTCGTATGAGCAGGGAAGCCACAACTCATTCTACTTTTCCGAGGAGATCCTAAGCACGGTGGACTGCGATAAAGAACTGATCGTCCGCGACCGCGCGACGCTCTTCAATCTTCTCATCGGTCTTGACGGATATACGATCTGCAGCGGCGTCATCAACAAAGAATTGAACGGCCCGACCATCATCGCAAAGCCGCTGAAAGTCGACGACTATATGCAGATCGGATACATCCTCCCGGAGCGCATCCATCCGTCGCACTTAACCGAAGAATATATCCGCATCTTAAAAGAGTTCTCGAAGTGAGTTTGTTGGAATAATTAAGTCAGTCCGGCGTATCCATTCTATCCAACCACAATTGAGATAAGAATCCACTTTCTCTGGCTTTTATATCAGTAAATTTCAGGACGATTGAGATAAATAATCCATTTTCCTTGTTTTTAGATCAGTAAAATCCGGGGCGATTGGGATAAAAATCCACTTTTTGGCATTTTTAGATCAAAAAACTCCACGCTGGTGGGACACAACTGAGATAAATAGCCGGTTTATCTCGTTTTTATATCAATCGGGCGCAAAAAAACTGATATAAAAGTGTTAGATTCTAAGTATTTATCTCAGTTGGCTCTCCTTCCCTGAGATAAATCAATATACCGCTCGTAGATAGATAAGTTCGGATCCCATTGCTATAATGGGTGAATAAAACCACATAAACAAGGCAAGGAAGAAGAGCATATGAAGATAAGAGAGTATTCCGAAATAACGGATTTTGCTACGATCGCAAGCTGGAGTGTCGATGAAAGAACGCACGCCCTCTGGTGCGCGAACCTCACACCTTTCCCGCTCGAAATAGAAGGCTTCACAGCGCTTTTGGAGAGCTTCAAATCAAGATTCGGAGATACGCCTTTTGTGGCTTTGGATGACAACGGCGAAGTGGAAGGATTCTTCTGTTATTCCATGAACGAAGAGACGCTCGAAGGTATGCTCAAGTTCGTCATGGTCGATCCGAACCGGCGAGGAAAAGGACTCGGAAAAGAGATGATCCGTGAAGCCGTGAAGTATGCTTTTACCGCGTCAAAAGCACAGGCCGTGCAGCTTGTCGTTTTCGCGGGCAACTCACGTGCGGAATGCTGCTATAAGAGTGTCGGATTCCACGAAAGACAGGCGATCATGAATCCATTTACATATAAGGATGAGCAGTGGCCGAGGAGAAATATGGTGATCAATAAAGACGACCTTTATGAAATGACAAATACGATCGATCCGGCGGATTACATGAAGATGAGAGAAGCAGTCGGCTGGAAGACTTTTGCCGTCGAGCAGGCGGCCGAGGGCCTTAAGAACTGCTACATCTGGTGCATCCGTGATCAGGGCAAGCCGATCGCGCTCGGACGTATCGTCTGGGACCACGGCTACGTGATCTATATCGCCGACGTTATCGTTCTTCCCGAGTACCAGGGACAGGGTCTGGGAAGAAGGATCATGGAAACGATGATGGCGTTTATCCGGTCGCAGCTCAAGCCCGGATACATGTTCATGATCTCCCTGATGTCCGCCGTCGGAAAGAATGAGTTCTACAAGAAATTCGGCTTCGTCGACCGCCCAACCGAGCGTTTCGGTCCCGGCATGCATCAGTGGATGATGGGCGAAGATTCTGAATAATAAAAATAGCAAACCGCCAATTCTGTCAACCGGCGGTTTACTTATATTGTACAACTAACGGGGAAACAGGACTGGCTGCTTCCTATTTCCATTTATCAAGCAACTTCATATTCATCCCACGGATAGTCACTTGAAATTGGATAGTAGTCGCACTGGCGCCATTGTCTGAACTCTTCAAAGCAAAATGGGTTGAATTCTGGATAACGGCTTACAAATGAAAAAACATAGGTCATCAATATGGTCTCGTCTGCATAAGCGTAAAGATTTTCTTCCTCTTGTACTAGGTAGAGTTCTTGTTTCATGACATTTCTGATTAGATACACATATGCGTTATTCGTTGATGTAGCGAATTCATTGTTAGGATCATAGTAATAGTGTTCTGGTTCATTGGGATAGATAAAAGCATATTTAATCCGTCCTAAGCAGTCACGCATCGCTCCATCTGTATGATCATCTTCCAAGAATTCGAACTCAAGATATACCCACATTTCTCCACAATCATAATAATAGTAGGTGTATTCGACTGCTTTTCCATCTTCTTCACGATAATCAGTGCTTTTCTTCCATCCAAATTCTGAAGCGACCAGATCCATGTCAAAGAAGGATGATTCATTCTTTTTACTGATAAAATCTTCTACCTGAACAGGAAGTTTCAGCACTGTTGGGTTATCTACTTCAGCAAAAATGACATACTCAAATGATTCTTGCATAGGATTGGTCTCTGGTGGCATATTACAAAAAGGACGACAGGTTGGATCGTAACCTGTTGAAAAATTAGTTGATTCTGTCGATAACTCAGATGTTGTATCACTACTCAAATCGAATTCAGTACTTGAAGTATCTGACTTTTCGACATTTTTGCAACTGCATAAAAGCACAAGCATCACAATCAACTGCGCTATTACAAGCCTCGATAAAAAACACCTGTACTGTCTCATCCTGGTATCTCACCTGCTTTCCATGATAACAATGGGTTGTGTAGATTAGCTGGATCTTGAGGATCATATCCATTATACTCTTGTATCAAAAGATATTCGCTAACTCCATTTTGGGTGCAACGATACATATGAGTGGATATTACATCATCATGGGAACCACTATAGCAGTTTTGATTGATGACTTCATTATTTCCGTTTCGTTTAAATATCTTAAAGCCTTCGGAAACAGGAATCTACGATGACAGTGGTGAAAAGACGGCGTTGAATCAAAAGCAAAAACGGCCTCTGAAGTGATACTTCGGAGGCCGTTGATTTTCGCTGTGAAATCGATATATTCTTCTCGGATCACTTCTCGTACAGTTCCTTGATATGAAGCTCATACTCGGCGTTTCCTGTGCGAGTGACAAAGATCAGCTGATCTGACAGATCATCGTCGAGCTTGATGCTGTTTGGATCTGTGATCCCGAACTTTTTATAGATATCCTGAAGCTTCTTGTCTTCTTTGAACTCTTCCTTTTCCCAGTCCTCGTAGTAGATGTTATCACAAGGATACTCGCTATAGGAGTTGCCGCTGAAGACGATCATGACACGATCTGCTTCCAAAAGAAGAGAGAATTCGAAATGCACCTGCTTGTAGTTGCCTGCTTCCGGGACTTCCTGAGTCTTATAGATGTCCGGAATGGCGATCCACTGGTCGTCAATGGAATATCTGAAATAGCCGGTACCGGCTTTCTTGTCGAGAGAATAGACGTCTTCCGGAAGATCGTCAAAGTCGTAGATCTTTCGGTCACGAAAATCCGGTTCCTCTCTTGAGAGCGCTGTGATCGCCGCTACCTTGGGCTGATCCATGAGTTTTTGCAAAGACTGCTCGTACTTCTCCGAGCGGTCTTCGAAAATGTTCTTGACCGCCGCGGTAAAATACTCTTCGGCGCTCTTGTCGCTGTCGAAAGAAAGAAGAATGGCACAAATTGCTTTCTGTTTTGATGTATTTATCGGTGTTTCCCCGATTGAAGATGAAATAGTTCCCAGCGAAGACATATCAAATCCGTACTTGAAATAACAGATCTCTTTTTCGAGCGTTGTTCCGTCAAAGTCTTGTTCATTGTCCGGAGTAAAAAGAGCGCCCGCGCGTGTTATCGGATAATAAAACTCTCTGGCACCTCCACTTTGAAGGATGCTGAAAACAGAACCATCCTCGTTTTCATACTGCGCCGGACTGCTCCATGTGGAGGTTTCTTTTACGACGCCGTCTTCTAAAGTGTCCCAAGGGAGTTCTGACGGATCATCGTAAAGATCTCCGTCTGAGACATCTTTTGCTTCGAGTTCTTTTGTGACATAATCGTAGAAATCGTCTTCGGTCGGCATCTTAAATGTCGCCTTTTTCTTGCATCCGGCCATCGGGAGCACAAGCGCAAAAGCCAGACATCCCGCTATCAATTTCATTGCTGATTTCATAAAATGATCCACCCTTGTCTATAACTTTTCACCATTATAGTACAAGGGTGGATTTTCTGCTAATAAATCATTTGGTGGAAACTATGGGGTTCGAACCCATCAATTTCATTACGACCGGTATATTTAGTTGCCTTACGAGTGGTATAATAGGAAAAAAGGAAACGAGGTACCGGAATATGCCGTATATCGACGCGAAAACTACTTTATCCTTGAGCTCTGAGCAGAAAGAAGAAATGAAGAGTGAGTTCGGAAAACTGATCACGATCCTCAATAAACCCGAATCTTATCTGATGGTATCGATCGAAGATTCCGCGGATCTTTGGTTCGGTGGAAGTAAGCTCGAAAAGGGCGCTTTCATCGCGGTAAGCCTTCTCGGAAACGCGCCTTCGGATCTCTACGACAAGATGACCGGAAAGATCTGCGAGATGCTCGAGAGCAAATACGGTATCCCGGGTTCCGCCGTCTATGTGACGTATACGCCCGTCAATGACTGGGGCTGGAACGGCAGAAATTTCTAATCGCGGGGAGAGACCCATGGATATCCGTCTTTCAGATAACATCCGAAATTTGAGAAAAAACAGAGGACTCACGCAGGAAGCGCTTTCTGAGGCGCTGGGCGTGACCGTCGGTGCCGTCTACAAGTGGGAGGCAGGTCTTTCGATGCCTGAGATCGGCATGCTCGTCAAGATCGCGGAGCTTTTCGATGTTTCTGTCGATCTTCTTCTCGGGTATAAGATGAAAGACAACCACAGAGAGGCGATGGCGCAAAGGCTTCTCGGCTACATTAAGTCGAAGGACAGATCCGGTCTCGAAGAGGCGGAAAAAGCACTGGTCAAATTCCCGAACGATTACTGGATCGTGTTTGATTCGGCTTGCATGTATCAGGGATTCGGACTTGAAGATAAAAAGGCCGAGTACCTGATCCGATCCAATGAGCTTTTCGAGCGGGCGGTACAGATCATTCCGCCGGATGTCGATCCGAGATACGGTGAACTGGAAGTACGGGGCAGTATCGCCACGAATTACTATTTTCTCAAAGATACGAAGAAAGCGATCGAGCAGCTGCAGAAGTATAACCAGGCCGGCGTTTTCAATTCGACTCTGGGACTGATGAAAGCGATGGAAGATAAAGATCTTTCGGAGAGTTCGAGATATCTGACACAGTCATTTCTCGCCGAGATCCGAAATATGGTGAACACACTACTGGGTTTTATCACGATCTATGAAAGAAACGGAGACGCGAAAAGTCTTGAAAAGATATCGTCTTTCGGGGTCAAGTTCTTTTCGAGCCTGAAAAGGAATGATAGCCCGAGTTATCTCGATAAGTACCTTTGTACCTTTTATACTTTCCAATCACACTCCTACTACCGTGGTGGTGAAGTAGAAAAAGCAGAGGAAGTGCTGAAGAAAGCAAAAGATCTGGCGGCACGTTTCGATGAAAACCCGGACTATCGTGTCACTACCTGCCGTTTTGTGGGTGACCCCGGGATCGGGGAGACGAGTGCTTATGACGCGCTCGGAAAAACGGCTTATGACGGGATAGATTTCTGTGTTGCTCTGATCGAGAGTAAGCGGTTCGCGAAGCTTTGGGAAAAGGTGCGAAACTCGTAGTGCTTTTCGAGCAGCAAGACTTTATCGATCCACTGTCTCGACGGTTCCCAAGAATACCGGAAGTCCCGTATCTGTGTCGACGATCGCGTAGGCGAACGGACGGTCACAGATGACGTACTTGATCTCCTCGAACGGATCGGCGATCGACGCACTGTGTGTCTTGATCTCGACGGCTGTCGCGGCCGCGGCACGGGTGCCCTGTGCGTTGACCTCGATATATGTCTTGTGGATGACTTCGTCGATGAGAACCGCTTCGGACGTCATGTTGGAAAAGTCCGCGTTCCTGCTGAACGCATCTTCCATGCCCATATCCCTTAAGGTCCCGGCAAGACTTGTCGCATACTCGGCTTTGAATTCCGGGAAACGGTATACGAGCTGGACGTTGCTGTCGCGGCTTTCCCAGAGATCCCAGTATTCGTCGGGAGTAAAGTCCTGCATGAACTCGTTGATGTCGATCTCCGCGTCGTTCGGAAGGATCGTCAGGAAGGCATACTTTCCGCCCTTATATTCTTTCAGAAATCCCGAGGCGCTATCGCATTCGAGATAATCGGCATCTTCTTGCGATCCTTTTAAGAAAGTGACTGTATGCTCGGATCCGTCTGTTTCATAGAAGCAGCCGTCATCGACATTGTTTTCTTTATACGGCTCTTCCCATTTGGCGTCGAAACAGATCGCGTTGATGAGGATCATGAGTTCACGTGAATCAACACTGTCGATAAGTTCTTTGATCATACCGTCGGTCTTGTCAGAGACCCACTTGTTGATGGTCTTTGTCGCGTCGTTGTCAAACTTTATGGACTGGACCTCGGCATCGAAATTGTCCTGTACAGAGGAATAGTAATCCTTATAGACAGTATCATTGTATTTACTGTTGATCCATGCGGAATTGGCGATCTTGAGCTGGTCACCGGAAAGATCGTCCATGCGGTCGACGGCGAATTGGAATCCCTGCTCATTCGGAACGCCCGGCATCATGGTCTGAAGCATCTGGTCAAGTGTTTCGCCGTTTGCGCCGGAAGCGGCCAGATCGAGCGCGAAAAGGATCGAGTCGGAAGAGATGAGGACATTTGATCCGTGCGCGTTGGCCAAACATCTTTGAAGTACTCCGAAAACGAATTTGGAATATGCTTTTTTCAGTTCATCTTCGCTCACGGAATTATTCGGGAGCTGCGCGTTGGTAAGTTCGAAGATCGCTGTCTGATCAGACGGGTGATCACCTGCCGTATTTATGTTGCTGGTTTTTTGGGATTTCTTCGCGCATGCGGCCATCGGCAGGATCATGCAGGATGAAAGGATCAGTGCCAGTAGTTTTTTCGTTTTCATAGTTTCCTCTCCTTACGCTTGGCGGAAGCGTTTCCGCCTGTTTTATTTTCTGCGGCAAAAGCACCTGCCGCGTGAAACTCTTCTGCACATAAGACGAGACAGGGGAAGGATCTGTTGCATGAATTATTTACCTATTGACATTATAGGCAAATAGGCAATATAATGGGGACGCGAAAAAGAGAGAGGAGTCATTCCCATGATTTACGCGGATAATGCAGCTACAACAAAAATGAGTCAGGCGGCGATCGATAAGATGGTCTCCCTGATGAACGATACATACGGCAATCCTTCCAGCCTTTACCGTTTCGGACAGAAGGCGAAGGAAGCGCTCGAGGAGGCGCGTGAGACAGTCGCTTCTGTAATCGGCGCTGAACCGAGAGAGATCCTTTTTACCTCGGGCGGAAGTGAAGCGGACAACCAGGCGATCCGTTCGGCCGCGCTTCTCGGAAAAGAGAAGGGCAAGACGCATATCGTTTCCACGAAGTTTGAGCATCACGCGGTGCTTCACACTCTGGCGAAGCTTGAAAAGGAAGGCTTTACGGTCACTTATCTCGATGTGCACGAAGACGGACTCGTACGTCCGGAGGAAGTCGAAGCGGCGATCACTGAGGAGACGGCGCTTGTGACGATCATGTACGCAAATAACGAGATCGGAACCATCCAGCCGATTTCTGAGATCGGTAGGATCTGCCGCGAGAAGAAAGTGCTTTTCCATACGGACGCGGTGCAGGCGATCGGACATCTGCCGATCAATGTTGTCGAGCAGAACATCGATATGCTCTCGGCTTCGGGACATAAGTTCCATGGTCCGAAGGGCACGGGTTTCCTCTACGCGAGAAAGGGCATCAAGCTCAGTAATCTCATCGAGGGCGGCGCGCAGGAAAGAGGCAAGCGCGCGGGTACCGAGAATGTGCCGGCGATCGCTTCGATGGCAGTCGCTTTAAAAGAAGCGGCGGATAAGATGGAGCAAACATCCGCGTATCTGACGGAAAAGAGAAATAAGCTGATCGATGGTCTTTCGAAGATCGAGCACTCTGCATTAAATGGTGACGCGGAGAAGCGCCTTCCGAGTAACGTGAACTTCTGTTTCGAAGGCATCGAGGGAGAATCGCTCCTTCTGCTTCTCGATGAAAAGGGCATCGCGGCTTCTTCGGGAAGTGCCTGCACATCCGGATCGTTGGATCCGAGCCACGTGCTCCTGGCGATCGGCCGTGTGCACGATGTCGCGCATGGTTCACTTCGACTGAGTATCGGCGAAGATGTGACCGATGAGGATATCGATTACATGGTCAAGTCGGTCGGAGAAGTCGTGGCATATCTGAGAGGATTCTCGCCGATCTGGCGCGATCTTCAGGCTGGAAAGAAACAGTTTATTCTGTAAGGAGGAACAGGCAATGGCTTTATATAGTGAAAAGGTAATGGATCATTTTCTTCACCCGAGAAACGTAGGTGTCATCGAGGACGCGGACGGAATTGGTGAAGTCGGTAACGCGAAGTGCGGAGATATCATGAAGATCTATCTTAAGATCGATAACGACATCATCACGGACGTCAAGTTCGAGACATTCGGCTGCGGTTCCGCGATCGCTTCGAGCTCGATGGCGACGGAGCTTATCAAGGGCAAGCCTTTAAGCGAGGCGATGGAACTGACGAATAAGGCCGTCGCGGAAGCGCTCGACGGACTTCCGGCACATAAGATGCACTGTTCGGTCCTCGCGGAAGAGGCGATCCAGAAGGCTCTGGAGGATTATCAGAGCAAGCAGGAAAAGAAATGAAATAATTACCTATTGACATAGTAGGTTAGTAGTGATAAAGTGTGTTCATTCCATCGAAGAACGACGGCAAATAAATAAGTACCACAGTTGACCCGAGCCGATCGGTTCTTCAGAAAAGGTAAATTGAGATGAAAGGAAAAGCGAAGATGAGAACGAAAGTATTCGAAACAAGTTATTGCGTCATGTGTTGTCGAATGTTTTCCTCCCGGGTGTCTATGGCCGGGGCGCAGGAACGTTCTTCTTCGCGCCTTCATGTAAGACGATGTTACTGAAAAGGAAATAACATCATCGAGCCATATTCCCGGGAGCTTCCAAAGAAGCTCCCTTTTTTATGGCCTTCTTACCCGCGGCGCACGGGAGCAAACCACAAGACAAACCACAAGATAAACAAAAAACACAACAACACAAACACAACACAAAAATACTGAGAAAGAGGTAAAAGAACATGAGTTATCAGATCGAATCATTACTGATCCACGGAGGTGTGGACGGAGACAAAACGACAGGAGCCGTAAACATCCCGGTGTATCAGACATCCACATACAAGCAGCAGGAACTGGGTGTAAATACCGGTTGGGAATATTCAAGGACCGGTAACCCGACAAGAGACGCACTGGAAAAGCTGATCGCGGATCTCGAGGGAGGAAACTACGGACTTGCATTCGCGTCAGGTCTTGCCGCGATCCACACAGTGCTTTCACTTTTCAAGCAGGGCGATAAACTGGTCATCTCCGACAATATCTACGGCGGAACCTTCCGCATCCTGGAACACGTATTTAAGCCGCTCGGTATCCTTTTTGAGATTGTGGATACTTCCGATCTTAAGAAGGTCGAAGAAGCGATCGATGAGGATACGAAAGCCATCTATATCGAGACACCGGCCAATCCGCTTCTGAGCATCACGGATATCGAAGAAGTCAGTAAGATCGCAAAAAGAGAAGGCAAGCTCCTAATCGTCGACAACACATTTCTGACACCGTATCTGCAAAGACCTCTGGAGCTTGGCGCGGACATCGTTCTTCACAGCGGAACGAAGTATTTAGGCGGCCACAGCGATACGATCTCCGGTCTTGTCGTTGTAAAGGATAAGGAGATCGCGGATCGTCTTTACTTCCTTCAGAACGCCATCGGCGGAGTCCTTGCTCCGTGGGACAGCTTCCTCATGATCCGCGGCATCAAGACACTGGGCGTACGTATGGACCGTCACGTCGACAACGCGACGAAGATCGCGACCTGGCTTTCGGAATCAGGCTATGCCGAGAAAGTATACTTCCCGGGACTTCCGACAGATCCCGGATATGAAGTTCAGAAGAAGCAGGCAAAAGGCCCAGGCGCGATGATCTCCTTCGTTCTCAAGAAAGAATACGATTACAAGTCCTTTTACAGAAACATCAAGCTCATCACTTTGGCGGAAAGCCTCGGCGGCGTGGAGTCTCTCGTATGCCATCCGGCCAGCATGACGCACGCGTCTATCCCGAAGGATGTACGAGATAAGGTCGGCATCGTGGATGAACTCATCCGCCTTTCCGTAGGTATTGAAAACGTAGACGATCTGATCGCGGATCTGGATCAGGCGATCAAGGGATCGAAGAAGTGAGGTGGTCAAAATGGATGTACACATGAATATCAGAAGTCTTATCGGAAATACACCGGTCCTGCGCCTTCAGCAGTTTGAAACAAAGAAGGACGTGCACCTTTACGCGAAGCTGGAGCTGATGAATCCGGCGGGATCCGTGAAGGACAGAGTCGGAAAATATATGGTCGACGATGCCAGAGAAAGAGGCATCTTGAAAGAAGGCGGAACGATCGTTGACGCGACCGCGGGAAATACCGGCATCGGCATCGCGGTAGCCGCTCTCAATCAGGGATATCGAGTTATCTTTACTGTCCCCGAGAAGTTCTCCGTCGAGAAGCAGCAGGTCATGCGCGCGCTTGGCGCGGAGATCGTTCATACTCCGAGAGCCGACGGCATGCTGGGCGCGGAAAGAGAAGCCGAGAAGATCATCGCCGGGATCGAAGGCGCGGTCTCCCTCAATCAGTTCAAGAATCCCGCGAACCCGAGAGCACACTACGAAACGACCGGCCCGGAGATCTATTCCCAGCTTGAAGGAAGCATCGATTACTTTGTAGCCGGCGCGGGCTCCGGCGGAACTTTTTCCGGGATCACGAGATACCTTAAGGAGAAAAATCCCGAGATCCGCGGCGTGCTTGCGGACCCGTACGGTTCCATCATCGGCGGCGGCGAGCATTTCGACTATGACATCGAAGGCATCGGTAACGACTTTATCGCAGACACGATGGATATCCGCCTGGTCGATGATGTCATCAAGGTCACCGATGACGAAGCCTTTTCCACGGTAAAAGCACTTGCCCTGAAGGAAGGCATCCTCGCCGGATCTTCGTCCGGCGCGGCACTTGCTGCGGCACTGAAGCTCCAGGAGAAGATCGATAAAGGAAACATCGTGACCGTATTCCCGGATCGCGGCGACCGATACTTGAGCAAAGGATTATTTGAATGAGCACTAACGTATTTGAACTACAAAATGTATCCAAGACATACAGAAACGAAGGAAAGGATTTCCTCGCGCTGAAGGATGTGTCTTTGGAGATAAGAGAAGGCGAGATCTTCGGCATCATCGGAATGAGCGGCGCCGGAAAATCGACACTGGTCCGAACACTCAACCGCCTCGAAGAAGTATCAGAGGGAAAAGTGCTTTTCTACGGGGAAGATCTGGGATCGCTTAAGGCATCGCAGCTTCGAAAGGTGCGAAGATCGATCGCCATGATCTTTCAGAGCTTTAACCTCGTCCTTCAGAGAACGGTAAGACAGAACGTCGAGCAGCCGCTTAGGATCGCGGGTGTGAAGCGAAAGGAGAGAAAAGAGATCGCGAGAAAGATGCTCGAGACGGTCGATCTTCTCGATAAGGAAAACGTCTATCCGTCGCGTCTTTCCGGAGGCCAGAAGCAGAGAGTCGCCATCGCGAGAGCATTGGCCTCGGACCCGAAAGTCCTTCTCTGCGATGAAGCGACGAGCGCTCTCGATCCGAAGATCACGGGCGAGATCCTGGATCTTCTTCTGAAGATCAACAAAGAGCGGGGACTGACGATCATCATCATCACGCATGAGATGAGCGTGGTCGAAAAGATCTGTAACCGCGTCGCGATCATCGACGAGGGGAATCTCGTGGAAGTCGGAGACGTCACTGAGGTCTTCCGAGATCCGCAGTCGACGGCAGCGAAAAAACTCGTCTATCCGAGTAACCCCTTTGACGCGGCAAGCGAAGACGGAAGGCTCATCCGAATCGCGTTTGACGGGCTTTCGAGCAGCGAACCCTTTATCGCGAATCTTGTCAAAGAGACCGGTCAGACCGTCAATATCCTAAGCGCGAATACCAAGAGCGTCGGCGGGATCGGCTACGGACAGATGATCATCGAGCTTCCTTCCGAAAAGAAGGACCAGGAGATCGTCATCGACTACTTTAAGAAAAACGGCTTGACCGTATCGGAGGTGAAAGCACTATGAGTCAGTACATGATCGATGCCATCAGAAATGGCGTTTGGGAAACGCTGCAGATGACATTTTTCGCTTCACTTTATTCCTATCTGATCGGGCTACCGCTGGGCGTGATCCTCTACGCGACATCGAAGGGCAGGATCCTTTCCAACCGCGTGATCAACGCGATCGTCGGAACTCTTGTAAATATCATGAGATCGCTTCCGTTTCTGATCCTTCTGGTACTTCTTATTCCGTTTACGAGAATGGTGACGGGATCTTCCATCGGTACCGAGGCGGCAATCGTACCGCTTACAGTCGGCGCGATCCCGATCGTCGCGAGAATGGTCGAGTCCTCGCTTTCCGAAGTGCCGCCGGGGATCATCGAAGCGGCGACCTCCATGGGCGCGTCACCGCTTTATGTGATCATTCACTTCATCATTCCGGAAGCGATGCCGTCACTTCTTTATGGCGGGGCCATCAATGTGGCGACCGTTCTCGGATACTCGGCGATGGCCGGTGTCATCGGCGGCGGCGGACTCGGAGCGATCGCGCTTCAGTATGGTTACTACAGATATCAGAAAGATGTCCTCTGGACGACAGTCATCCTTCTGATCATCATGGTCATGATCATCCAGGAGATCGGCATTATCCTTGCCAAGAAGAAAAGAAAATCCTGAAAAAAGAGATCTGGATATACGTAAAGATACTCGAAAAGCATCTGGTACAGGTGCTTTTCACATATCTGAAAAAAGTTTCAATAAACCTATTGACATAGTAGGTCAGTAGTGTTAAAGTACATACATCGCAACGAAAGGAGGCGCGAGACATGAAAACTTCAGAAGCGAGAAAAATGGATATGTGCATGTGTTGTCGAATGCTTAACTCCCGGACATGTTATGTGGACGGCGCGTTAGGAAGTGTGTCCTTGCGCCGAGACGGGGAGCGATGTTGATCGCTTCACTGAAGATTGCCACTTGTCCGGGAGCTTAATGAAAAAAGCCCCCGGTTTTTTTATGCCGGGGAAGGAAAAAGAAACCGAAGAAAAGAAAAAAAGAAACAACAAAAAACACACCAAAACAAAAACACATTTCTTTACGAAAAAAGGAGAACAATAACATGAAAAACACATTCAGAAAAGTAATTACCGTAGCACTGGCACTCACACTTCTCGGATCCGCGGCAGGATGCAAGAAGAAGGCAAACGCAGACGAAAAGAAGGAAACAGTCATCAAGGTCGGCGCGAACATCACTCCTCATTCGGAGATCCTCGAAGTCGCAAAGCCGCTCCTCGCTGAAAAAGGCATCACACTTGAGATCGTAAAGCTCGAAGATTCCATCACACCGAACACGGGCGTTACCGAAGGATCTCTTGACGCGAACTACTTCCAGCACGTTCCGTACCTCGAGCAGTACAACAAAGAAAACGGAACAGATCTTGTTTCCATCGGCGCGATCCACTATGAACCATTCGGCATCTACGCAGGTAAGACAAAGGATCTGAAAGATCTTCCGGACGGCGCTCTGGTCGCGGTTCCGAACAACGTCACCAACGAGGCCCGTGCGCTTCTTCTGCTTGCTCAGGAAGGCATCATCAGCCTTAAAGAAGACGCAGGTATCAATGCCACAGTCGAGGATATCGTAGATAACCCGAAGAACATTGAGTTCAAGGAGCTTGCTCCGGAACAGCTTGTCGCGGCACTTCCTGATGTGGATATCGCGGTCATCAACGGTAACTACGCGATCGAGGGCGGACTTCATGTAAGCGGCGCTCTGGCGGTCGAGAAGAACGACGGTCTTGCAGCTCAGACATACGGAAACATCATTGCTACTTCACCGGCTAAGCAAAATGATGAAGCGCTCAAGATCCTTGTCGAAGTTCTCGAAGGACCGGAGGTCAAGAAGTACATCGAAGAGACCTACGACGGCGCAGTCGTACCGCTTCACTGATAAGTACAGATTACTCACTGGAGGATTAAAAAGATGATCAGTTTTGAGTACTACAATCCGGCGAAGATCGTATTCGGAGAAGATTCTGAAAAGAAACTGAAAGACCTTCTCTCTGCACATGGAGTTACCTCGCTTTTACTGGTCTACAGCGGTGATTTCATCAAGGACTTAGGTATCTATCAGGTCGTTTCCGATGCGGCAAAAGCACTTGGCATCAAGTTTTCCGAGAACGGTGAAGTAGTGCCGAACCCGAGCATCGACCTGGTGAGAAAGCTTGTGCTTCAAGGAAAGAAGGATGGCGTGGATTTTGTTTTGGCGGTCGGTGGCGGAAGCGCCATCGACACCGCCAAAGCCACGGCGATCGGTATCCCGTACGAAGGTGATCCGTGGGATTTCTTTGAAAAGGGTGTCGTTCCGGAAAACGTCCTTCCGATCGGCGTCATCGCGACTACCGCATCGAGCGGTTCGGAAACATCGAACGCAGCGATCCTTTCCAACGGGGAATGGAAGCTGGGATTCGAAGATGACCGGATCATTCCGAAGTTTGCCATCATGAACCCGAGATTCACGGCAGGACTTCCTTCTTATCAGACATCCGTCGGTGTGGCCGATGTCCTGGCACATCTTCTGGAGAGATATTTCTCCGACGAGAAGAACTCCGATGTAACCGACTATCTTATCGAAGGCGCGATCCGCGCACTTCTGGTCAATGCGGACAAGCTTCTGAAGGATCCGAAAGACATTAACGCGAGAGGCGAGATCCAGTGGCTCGCAAGTGTCGCGCACAATAACTTCCTCGATGCGGGAAGACGTGCCGACTGGGGCTCCCACAGGATCGAGCATGAACTCTCGGCACAGTACAATATCGCGCACGGCGAGGGCATGGCTGTCGTATTCGTCGCATGGACGAAGTTCATCGCCAAAGAAAAGCCGTGGAGAGCAGCGCTTCTGGCAAGCCGTGTATACGGAGTAGATGAATACAACTACAGCGAAGAAGAACGCGCGGAGAAACTTTCCGAAATTCTGAAGGCCTTCTTTCAAAAGCTCGGACTTAAGACAACACTTACAGAACTCGGCATCGGAAAGGAGGACTTCGACATTATGGCGCAGCGGGCTACAAGAAACGGTCCCGTCGGTCACTACATCGCATTAGATACAGACCGGTTCAAGGCAATCCTGGAACTGGCTGTATAAAATCCCGATACGGCGCGAAAAGCACCGCTTGGGCAACAAAACACAAGACAAACAAAATCCACAACACTGAAGGAGAATAGAAAAATGGCTAGAATCAAATTGGTAGAACAAAACGAAGTAAAGGGCGCAGAGAAAGAGCGCTATGACGAACTGGCGGGCAGAAATGCCGTCACAAACATGAAGAAGGGTCTTCTTAACGACGCGGCTACTTATGACGCTTTCATGGGCTGGTACACATCCTGGAACCGCCTGGTAGAAGTCATCGGAGAAAAGGACGCCGTCCTTTACGCACACGCGATCTCCACAACGAACTCCTGCCAGCTCTGCTCGCTGTTTTTCATCAGTGACGTAAAGGGCCTGGGACTTGATCCGCATAACCTCGTATATGATGAAAAGGAACAGGTGCTTTTCGATCTGGGTCAGGCGATCGTAAAGGATCCGACATCCGTATCCGATGAGATCTTCGACCGCTTGAGAAAGTTCTTCAACGATGTTGAGATCGTCGTTATTGTAGGCTTCGCGGGCCAGATGATCGCGACCAACAACTTCAACTCCGTCCTCAAGATCGATGTTGACCAGAGACTTCTCCCGATCCTCGGTGAGTTTAAGCCGGCCACATGGAGAAATGCTTTGAAAAATAACTGATCAGTCTTGATCCTCGAATAATAATCGGTAGGAAAAACCTGTTTTCGGAAACCCGAGAACAGGTTTTTTCTTTTTCTGCAACAAAACCCGAAGTTGAATCGTTATATCTGTAGAGGGCAAGGGAGGACTATGTCTGATTTCGGATAACACCGTGGAGGAAAGGTTCATGAAACAAGGAAAGATATTAAGTTCCAAAGCAGCAGGTATCCTGATCGCGGTCGCGCTGATCATGTCGATGGCATCTGCCTGTACTAAATCGGACGAGACGAAAGAAAGCGTAACAAGCGGCAGCAGCCAGGCAACGGAATCAACTGCCGAAAGCATTGGCGACAAAGAGGCGGAGATCGTTTCCGAAGACAACGGTGGCGCGCAGTCGGAAAATGAGATCTCCGATACGCAGATCTGGGTGTCGGAGCCAATGGGAGAAGAGGATGAGATAGAACCGACGGAAGAATCATCTGCTGATGAAGAAGAGCCGACGCAAGTAGTTTCTGAGGAACCGGCCACTGTTTCGGTCCCGACGATCGAAGGTCACGGACGAGTGCTTTTCACGCAGGAATACAATAACTACGCGTGGGGGCGCCAGAGCGAGATCATGGCGATACTTGAAGATGGCAGTCTCTATCTGATCAAAAACGAATTCCGTGAAGTGTCCGGCAAGATCGACGAGGGGTATCTTTTGATCCTTCTGGCAAATCTGGAGGACCTGGGAAACGAAGAAACTACGATAAAGGTGGAGGATGATTATCTTTCCAAACTGAAGATTCTGGCAGATGCGATCGATCCCGACGCGGAGGTCACAAAGAAACATGTCGCGTATGATTCAGGTCAAACGGCCGTATACTACTGGACCGAGGACGGAAAACGCATCCGCTGCCTCGAGTACGGGGACTCAGAATACTCCATTGATGATCCCGACGCGGAGCTTTTCGAGGAGATGTGGAAAACGATCTATGGGCACCTCGAGTCCATTTCGTGAAAAAACGATAAAGAAATCTCCATTTCATGCATTGACAGGGAAAGATTAGATTACTATAATTCCCGTAAATGAAAATGCTATGGGATTTACAACGTATAAAGAATATAGGGACAAAGACGTTCGCATATGCTTGATCGAGAGCATGTAGGGGACGTCTTTTTTCTTTAAGATGCGGAGGGCGTTATGAGAAAGAAAGACCGGAAGATCGTTCTCGAGGACGGAAGCTTTTACGAAGGCTACGGATTCGGGTCGAACACCGAAAGAGTGTGTGAGATCGTTTTCAATACTTCGATGGTGGGCTACCAGGAGATCCTCTCCGACCCCTCTTACACCGACCAGATGGTCGTTATGACTTATCCTCTTATCGGCAACTACGGCATTACGGACGATGACTTCGAGACCAAGAATCCGAGCATCGGCGGCCTGATCGTAGGAGACTACAACGACATGCCGAGTAACTTCCGCTATACCAAGACGCTTTCCGAGGAGATGGAGGAAAACGACATCCCCGGCATCTACGGCGTCGATACCCGCCAGATCACAAGAAGTATCCGAGACTTAGGCTCCCGAAGAGTGATCATGACATCGATCGATACGCCGACCGAGGTCGCTCTTGCGAAGATCACGGTCACTCCGGTCCCGCATGATCAGGTCTCCCGTGTATCCTGCAAGAAGCGCTGGTATTCAAGAACCCCGAACCCGAAGTTCAACGTGGTCGCTATCGACTGCGGCATCAAGCTCAATATCATCCGCAAGCTGAATTCTTACGGCTGCAACGTTACCGTCGTGCCTTATGATACGACTCCCGAGGAGATCGAATTCATGAAGCCGGACGGTATTTTCCTGTCTAACGGCCCGGGCGATCCGGAGGACGTGACTCCCGTTATTTCCACGGTAAAAGCACTTGCCGGCAAGTTCCCGATCTTCGGTATCTGTCTTGGACACCAGATGATCTCTCTTGCCTACGGCGCAAAGACATATAAGCTCAAGTTCGGTCACCGTGGCGGTAACCACCCGGTCAAGAATCTTGAGACAGGTAGAATCGAGATCACATCCCAGAACCACAGTTACGCGGTCGATCTCGAGAGCCTCAAAAACACAAAGCTTAAGGCTA
Source organism: Clostridiales bacterium (assembly GCA_017617525.1). Classification (GTDB taxonomy): domain Bacteria; phylum Bacillota; class Clostridia; order Saccharofermentanales; family Saccharofermentanaceae; genus Scatonaster. The sequence goes on along the minus strand of JAFZWA010000062.1, from coordinate 2,987 downwards.
CGCACATCAACCTCCTGGACAATACGGTCGAGGGTGTCGAGTGCGTCGAAGATATGGTTTTCTCCGTACAGTACCACCCGGAAAGCGCTCCGGGTCCGCAGGACAGCAGTTATCTGTTCGAGAAGTTCACTTCGATCCTGCAGGCGAATATGGACGCTAAGAGCGATCCGGACGCGGCTCGTCTCGGAAAGCCGGCCGCACATGCCGCCGCATCTTCCGCGACGGTTTCTGCCGATCCGGAAAAGAAGGAAAGCGAGGTGCGTGACAATGCCTAAGAGAACCGACATTAAGAAAGTACTCGTTATCGGATCCGGTCCGATCGTCATCGGACAGGCGGCAGAGTTCGACTATGCCGGCACCCAGGCCTGCCTGGCACTGAAAGAAGAAGGCTACGAGGTCATTCTCGCGAATAGTAACCCCGCGACCATCATGACAGATACATCCATCGCGGATAAGGTCTATATGGAGCCGCTGACACTGCAGTTCCTTGCCCGTATCTGCCGTCTCGAGCGTCCGGACGCTATCGTTCCGGGAATCGGCGGCCAAACAGGTCTTAACCTTGCGATGCAGCTTGCCAAGAAGGGCGTTCTCGAAGAGTGCGAGATCGAGCTTCTCGGTACCGATGCCAAGAGTATCGAATGCGCCGAGGACCGTGAACTCTTTAAGGAACTCTGCGAGAAGATCGGTGAGCCGGTCGTTCCATCCCAGATCACATACAGCATCGAGGAAGCCTTAGAGGCAGCAGAAAAGATCGGATATCCGGTCATCCTGCGTCCGGCTTTCACACTTGGCGGCACGGGCGGTGGTTTTGCCAACGATCCGGAGGAAATGGTCACCATGATGAAGAACGCGCTCGCGCTCTCTCCGGTACACCAGGTCCTCGTTGAGAAGAGCATCAAGGGCTATAAGGAGATCGAATACGAAGTTATCCGCGATGCCAACGATACGGCGATCACGGTATGTAATATGGAGAACCTCGATCCGGTCGGCATCCATACCGGTGACTCCATCGTTGTCGCGCCTTCCCAGACACTGACAAACAAGGAATACCACATGCTCCGTGACAGTGCCCTGAAGATCATCCGCGCGCTCGGCGTTAAGGGCGGTTGTAACTGCCAGTTCGCGCTCGACCCGCACTCCTTCAAGTACTACGTTATCGAAGTTAACCCGCGTGTATCCCGTTCCTCCGCTCTGGCATCGAAGGCCAGCGGTTACCCGATCGCGCGTGTTTCCGCAAAGATCGCCGTCGGTATGAACCTCGACGAGATCCAGCTGGCAAATACTCCGGCATGCTTCGAACCGGCACTCGACTATGTCGTCACCAAGATGCCGAGATTCCCGTTCGATAAATTCCCGGCGGCCATGAATAAGCTTTCCACGCAGATGAAGGCGACCGGTGAGGTCATGAGCGTCGGCCGTACCTTCGAAGAGAGCCTGCTTAAAGCGATCCGCTCTCTTGAGGACAGCAAGAACCACATCCACATGACGAAGTTCGACTCCGAGCATATGAGTGTCGACGACCTTCTCGACTACATCAAGGAAGGCACCGACGATCGTATCTACGCGATCTCCCAGCTGATGTGGCTCGGCGTTGACCACTCCCGAATCTGCAACATCACGGGTATCGATATGTTCTTCCTCGACAAGATCAAGAAGATCGTTGATTTCGAGCGTGAGATGGAAGCGAACGTCGGTTCTCTCGAGCACCTGATCGAAGCGAAGAGAATGGGCTTCTCCGACTCCTACGTCGCAGAGCTCTGGAAGATGACGGAAGATGACATCTACAAGATGAGAAAAGAGAACAAGATCGCCCCGATCTACAAGATGATCGATACCTGCGCATCTGAGTTTGAGAGCTACGTTCCGTATTTCTACTCGACCTACGCTTCCGAAAACGAGTCCATCGTAAGTGACAGAAAGAAGGTCATCGTTCTCGGTTCCGGTCCGATCCGTATCGGCCAGGGCGTTGAGTTCGACTACTCGACAGTTCACGCTGTCCGCACCATTCAGGAGGCGGGCTACGAAGCGATCGTTATCAACAATAACCCGGAGACGGTTTCCACGGACTACACCACAGCAGATAAGCTCTACTTCGAGCCGCTGACGACCGAAGATGTCATGAACATCATCGATCTTGAAAATCCGCTCGGTGTCATCGTTACCCTCGGTGGACAGACAGCCGTTAACCTCGCGGATTCTCTTACAAAGCGCGGTGTTAAGATCATCGGTACCGATAATGACGCGATCGAAAAGGCCGAGGACAGAGATGCTTTTGACGCGGTGATCAAATCCCTTGAGATCCCGAACCCGAAGGGTGAAGCAGTTACAGATATTCCGACCGGTATCAAAGTAGCCGAAAAGATCGGCTATCCGGTACTCGTTCGTCCGTCCTTCGTACTCGGCGGCCGTGCCATGGAGATTGTCGCGAATGAGACGATGCTCGTGAAGTACTTAAAGAACGCTGTAGAAGTTGACGAAGATAAGCCGGTACTCATCGATAAGTACTTAGTCGGTAAAGAAGTCGAGGTCGACGCGATCTGCGACGGTAAGCAGGTCTTTATCCCGGGCATCATGGAGCTCGTTGAAAGAACCGGTGTTCACAGTGGTGACAGTACGAGCGTATATCCGCCGTTCTCCATCTCCGACAAGGTCAAGGAGACCATCTGCGATTACACCACTCGACTCGGTCTTGGTATCGGCATCGTAGGTCTTTTCAATATCCAGTTCATCGTTGATAAGGACGACAGCGTCTATGTTATCGAGGTCAACCCACGTGCTTCCAGATCTGTCCCGTTCCTTTCCAAGTCGACGGATCAGAACCTCGTAACTATCGCTACTCGCGTTATGCTCGGTGAGTCCCTGGCAGATCAGGGTATCACGAAGCTCACTCCGCCGGAGACAACAGACCGCTGGTATGTAAAGGCACCGGCCTTCAGTTTCCAGAAACTCGACGGTATGGATGCTTATCTCTCGCCGGAGATGAAGTC
>JAFZWA010000061.1 GCA_017617525.1 Clostridiales bacterium | reverse complement strand
GCTCACCTTCCGGAAGGCACAGAAATGTGCATGCCTGGTGACCACGTAACCATCACTGTTGAGCTCATCACTCCTATCGCTATGGAGCAGGGCCTCAAGTTCGCTATCCGTGAGGGTGGTCGTACAGTTGGTGCTGGTACAGTTGCTACAATCATCGAGTAATATCGATTTAAGTAGACTTAATCAGTTGAATCAAAGAGCTTCGGGATCTATCCCGGAGCTCTTTTTTTCGTACCTTGCGAAAAGCACTTGACCGAAATCATACCTTCAAGATATGATGAAGCCACTATTGGTTTTTGGGAATATATTATGGAGGTTTTGAGGTTATGAGCAAATTTGCAAGTGAACATTCCACATGGCTTAAGGAATACTGTAAAAGAGTAAAGAAAGCCAAGGCAAAAAGCAACGGTAACAAGAAGATCATCCCGATCATCATTTTCCTTATGGCGGGCGGCCTCGACGCGTATCTGATCTTCGCGAAAGACGGTCTTAACGATCCCCAGCTTCAGGGACCGGTCAAGGGCATCGCAATCGGCGCGGGCATTATGCTTCTTCTGAGCATCCTTCTCATCGCGCTCGGAAAGAAGAAGGACGTCACCATCCGCACCACTTCGAATCTGGATGAGCTTCTGACTTCGGTAGAGGCGGTAAAGGATTTCGACGAACAAATGAAGGCGGCTCCGGTCTTTAAGGTAGAAATAGACGCGAACGCCTGCTTCTTTGCCACGAAAGACTATCTGGTCGAGAAGTTTCCGGATCTGGGAAATGAGACATATTCCTTCGTTCGTTTAAGCGATATCGCCGAATTTCACTATTGCGGCATAAAGAAAAACGGAAAGGTACAGAGCATTGCCTTCGATATCAGAGACAGAAGCGGCAATGTTATCATGAACGGAATTCTGGACAGCATGAGAAAAGTAAACGCTCTGAGCGACGGTATTTCGCAGTGTGTCAGAGAAATCCTTATCAAAGAGGACTGAGAACCGAATTTAGAAAGTCACATAGAAGACGAAAAGAAAGAGCCGCTCATCGAGCGGCTCTTTCACACAACACAATTGAAGAAAAGAATCGGATCAAGCAGTTTCCTGCTCGCTTACTTTCTTATGGGATTTCTTATTGGCAAGGTGGTGATAGAGCTTGCCGATACCGAAGCGGTAGCACAGGATCATACCGAGGACAGCTCCGAGCGCGCCCTGAGCGATCTCATACGGGAGCTTGATCATCGCGTACTCGAAAGTACTGTAAACGAAGATCTTACCGAGTGTATAGCCGACGACCATGATGACCGCGCCAACAGAAACGCCGATACCTGCAGCAACCTTCGGGTGATTCTTAAAGGTGTGGTGAGCGATCAGGGAGATAACGACCGCCTGAAGGCCGTGAGTGACCAAAGATACGAACATCGGCAGCGGATAGAAGATCATGTCGCCGAAGAAAGATCCGAGACCGCCGACGACGAAAGCGTCGAGAGGCCCGAGAAGGATCGAAGCCAGGCAGATAATGACATCGCAAAGATAAAGGTGACCGCCCGGTACCGGAATACCGAAAGATGCCATGGCGATGGTCAGTGCCATGAAGACGGCAGTTGTCGTGATACGAAGTGTAATGCTGCCGGAATAGCGCTTGTTGTTTGTTGATGTGTTTTCCATAATAGTTTCCCCTGTTTCCTTTACTTCTGCACGGGAAAAGATTATCATGTGTCTGACTATATAAAAATGACCAGAACAGGAGTGTTTTATATAACCAGATGAACATGATACTTGATAAACAGGGCACAGATCCCGCGTATATACAACTATATAGACACCTTGTGAAAGATATCACCGAAGGCGTCTATCCTTATGGGACCAAGCTCCCGTCCAAACGCGTGATCGCCGAAGATACCGGCGTCAGCGTCATTACGGTCGAACACGCCCTCGATCTTCTGACCGAGGAAGAATATACCAGGACCGTGCAAAGAAGCGGCGTTTTCGTCGACTACCGTGGCGATGATTTCCCGGGAGAAAAGAGGAAAGAAGAGACGATCGACCTTTCCGAAGAAGGCGAAAGAGAAGGACTTTCGACGGATTTCGGCGAGTTCCCGTTTTCTGTTCTTGCGAAAGTCATGCGAAAAACACTTCTCGACCAGGGTGAAAACATCCTCGTAAAGTCTCCGAACCACGGCTGCGCGGCGCTCCGAAACGAGATCTGTAAGTACCTGGCCCGATCCCGAGGAATCACGATCTCACCGTCTCAGGTCATCGTCGGATCCGGTGCCGAGTATCTATATGGACTGATCGCTCAGCTTCTGGGCGAAGAGAAGGTCTTTGCCATCGAAGATCCGTCCTACAAGAAGATCCGCCTGGTATATGAGGCGATGGGGATCTCCTGCGAAGGGCTGAAGATGACAAAGGACGGTGTTTCCACGCGCGCCCTGGAAAAGACCAAAGCGAAAGTCCTACACGTCACGCCGTATCACAGCTATCCGTCGGGAGTTACGGCCGGTATCTCGAAGAAGCACGAGTACCTGCGCTGGGCCAAAAAGCAGGAAGCCATCCTGATCGAGGATAACTACGACTCGGAACTGACCGTATCGACAAAGCCCGAGGAGCCGCTTTTTTCAATGGATAAGGAAGGAAGGGTAATATATCTGAATACCTTCTCCAGAACGCTCGCGCCTTCGATGCGTATCGGCTACATGATCCTTCCGAGAAGCCTGGTCGAGCCGTTTGAAAGCAAGCTCGGATTTTATTCCTGCACGGTCCCGATCTTCGAACAATATGTCCTCGCGGAGCTTCTCCGAAACGGCGATTTTGAGAGACACATCCATCGAATTCGCAGAAAAAGAAGAAAAAGTTGAGAAGCAGGCGGATTTTTGTTCTGAAAATGCAAGAATTATTGTGAAATTTTGCATTTAGGTAAAGACTTTTTCCCGATTTTGATATATAGTTTACAGGGTGGGATCAGAGATCCCATC
>JAFZWA010000060.1 GCA_017617525.1 Clostridiales bacterium | reverse complement strand
CGTGTTTCACTCTTTGGAATCTTCGCTAGTCTTTCCTTAATGTTTGCGAGTTTCTTCTCTGTATCGTTTTCAAGGTTCGCCGGCTCCTTTTTCCCTGCTTTCGCTCGGGCGAGCTTGACTATAATAACAGAGGGAAAAGACCTTGTCAAGCAGTTTTTGGAAATTTATTTTGAGGAAAAATCCTTTGAGAGCCTTTTGGCTCTTTGTTTACTTATGATTTCAACTCTATGAATTGAACTATTGGCTCATATAAAGTAGTAATTACTTTCTGCTCTTCTATTCAATTTTCAAGGTCCGTCGCACCCCGTTTCTCGCGAAGTGCTTAACTATGATAACACGCGTTTTTTGCACTGTCAACACTTTTTTTGATAATTTCCAAAGAAACTTTTGGAGTTCTCGAAACAGCCTGTTTTCAGTGCTTTTCGGCTATCAGAGGTTCGTTTGAGCGAACTCTGATATATTACTTCATCTACTCTCATAATGCAAGCCCTTTTTTCATAAAGTTTGAAGAAGATTTTTCGAGCTTGTTTCCGGCGACATATCCACATGATCTGCTGCAAGCTTTTTATACATGACTGTTATTAAATGTATTTCATTATTATATATAGGAGCTCACAAAACGAGTTCCATTTCATACTCGGACACGACTCAAAACCGATCCCGGACCCCATGTTTTCGATGAAGATCTTAACTTGCATACTAGTATATGAAAAAACCGTGTGGATTTTACATATCTCAAAATGCATTTTGTGAAGTGCTTTTATGCATATAATGCTATTTGTTTTTAAGGCATTGTCATGGCGCTTTTTTCATAATAAAATACGCTTGCCAGATTTTCGGGAGCGTGTTTTCGAGGTGCTTTTACCAAGGAATATGTTCCGGATCGAAATGAAAGTGAATACAATGAAGTATTTTGGGAGTTGGATAAAAAATGAAGATTAAGCATGGTTCTAAGGTAGCTATTATCGGCGCAGGCGCAGTCGGATCTTCGATCGCATTCGCTATGGCAATTCAGCAGCTCTGCACAGAGCTGGTCATGATCGATGTCAACCAGGACAAGGCAAAGGGTGAGGCGCTGGATATCAGCCACGGTCTTCCTTTCCTCGGCCAGATGGACATCTACGCAGGTGATTATTCCGACGTAAAGGATTGCGATCTGATCATCATCACAGCAGGTATTCCGAGAAAGCCGGGCGAGACACGTCTGGATCTTGCAAAGAAGAACGTTGGTCTTGCAAAGAAGATCACAGAGAGCATCATGGAGCACTACACAACAGGTAACATCCTCGTAGTTTCCAATCCTTGCGACGTTCTTACTTACATGATCGCTAAGTGGTCCGGTCTTCCGAGAAACAGAGTCCTCGGTTCCGGTACAGTTCTTGACAGTGCCCGTTTCCGTATCCTCATCTCCCAGAAATTAGATATCGACGTTCGTAACGTCCACGGCTACATCATCGGTGAGCATGGTGATTCCCAGCTCCCGGCATGGAGTGCTACAAACATCGCCGGTCTTTCCATCGACGATTATTCCAAGACAACAGGTATTCCGTTCACACAGGCTGACAGAATCGAGATCGCTGAGAAGACACGCTTCTCCGGTGCCGAAGTTATCTCCCTCAAGGGTGCGACATTCGATGGTATCGCGGTTTCCGTTTCTACGATCGCCAAGTCTCTCCTCAAGGGTGAGAATACGATCCGTACAGTAGGTTCCGTTCTCCACGGCGAGTACGGCATCCAGGACGTTGCTACAAACGTTCCGACGATCATCGGTGCTGACGGTGTTGAGAAGGTTCTCGAGCTCGACCTCGATCCTCAGGAGCTCCGCTTCCTGCAGGCTTCTGCCGAGTCCGTTAAGAAGATCCTTGACGAAGTAAGAGACATCTGATTGAAAACGACCCTGTTCTAAAAGGACAGGGTTTTTCATTACCCAAAGGAAAAGAAACTAAGAAAGCTGCCCCGAATCATCGAGGCAGCTTTTTCATACACTTTATTTGTTTATCAGCGATCAGAGAACTCTTCTGATGCCTGCTTTTCTTCTGCGTCTCTTTACTTTCGCGATCGAGATGAAGAGAACGATCAGAACCGCACTGACTACGACAAGAAGTACGATCAGAACGATCATCAGGACAGGATGCTCTTCAAAGAGAGAACCCTTCTCTTCCGGGACCGGAGTGACATAGACTGTCTCTACGATCGGCTCGGTCGTTGCTGTCGGCACCTCTGTACTCGTATCGTCAGGATTTTCCTGGCCGGATACGGTAACGTCCGCGCGGCTGCCTGTCGGAGTTTCACCGTTTGGCGCGTTGATCGCGCGGTTATCCAGAAGGTTTCCTTCTACTTTTGTGACCGGATCGGATTCCCAACACTTCAAGTTGGCTTCTCTTACGATCGCGGCGACATATACGGACTGACGGTCCGCCAGGTCGTACGGGATACCGCATACGCAAGTGATGATCTCATGGCCGTTTTCATTGATGGTCAGAAGGGTCATGCCCGTTCCTGCCGCTTTTGTCGTACCTGTCTTACCGCCGTATACTTCCGCGCAGTGAGCGTCCAGGCCGATCATCCACGGGTCGGTCAGAAGGTTATTGGTGTTCTTAACGACTTTCCATCCGTCGAAATCGTGCTTGTTATCCGCTTTAAAGAAGTGTGTCGGAGCGTGAATGACGGTGCAGAAATCCTCGAAGTTCAGCGCGTAATCAAACATCATGGCCAGATCGTGTGCCGTAGTGTAGTGGTTATCATTCTGAAGTCCGTTCGGATTCAAAAAGTGCGAATTCGTAAGACCCAAAGATCTGATCTTCATGTTCGCGATATAAGCGAACTGACCGATCAAGGAGAATGTATTCGGATCTTCCGTAGCAGGGGATCCGTCTGCCGGTGGATTCGGTGCCGGTGTCGTTGTCGGGAGAGCACCTTTCTGTGCTTTATAGTGCTTCGCGATCTCTTCGGCGAGAACATTGGCCGCGTCGTTTCCGGAAGGAAGCATCAGGCCGTAGTAAAGCTCATTGGCTTCGAGTTCTTCGCCGACGACAAGTCCCATCATGGTGGAGTTCGGTGTCGTCGCGTCCATCGCGGACTTGCTGACCGTGATCTTTTCGAACGGATCGAGGTATTCCATCGCAAGAGCCAGTGTCATGATCTTTGTCATGCTGGCCGGATAGATCCTTGTATCTTCGTTCTTGGAAAGGATCACCTGTTTTGTCGTTCTGTCATAGCAGAAATAAGATGCGCACTGGATCTTATCAAGAGCCGGAAGCTCAACAGTCTGCTGGCCGACGCCCTTGGAACCGAAGTCGACATCCTGCTGTGAAGTTGTTCCGTCGGGAGTACCGGCCACTACCGCCGCGGTCGTATCACCTGCTGATGTATCGGCAGGATCAAGCGCCATGAGAGATGCCGCCGGGATCCAAGTCAGTGCGATCACGATAGTCAGGAGCATCGACAGCACGGTCTTTTTCGACCTGCCGCCGGATGTTCTGATATGTGGCTGTCCTACTCTTTTTGTCATGCTTCCGTGTTCTCCTCACTTGAAGAGTTCTCTTCAGAAGCTACGGCTTCCTCAGTATTCTCAGGTGCGGCTTCAACAGCGGCTTCCTCGGAAACAGCTCCTTCTTCACCCTCGGGAAGTTCAGTCATCTCTTCTTCCTCTTCGTGATCGACGATCGCTACGTCTACGATCAGGCTGTTCTTAGACCTCATGAGGGTGACACCCTGTGTAACACGGGACAGTACCGGGATCTCTTTTGCCCAGAGGCGGATAACGATACCGTCGTCGTTGATGATCAGGATATCCTTGTCGTCATCAACGAGGAGCGCGCGGACGAGCGGTCCGGTCTTCTCGGATACACGGTAGGTCATGAGACCCTTACCGCCACGGGACTGAACACGGTACTCTTCCATCTCGGTTCTCTTACCGAAGCCCTTCTCGGCAACAACGAGGAGGTTTCTGTTTTCAACTACAGGAGCCATGCCGATCACTTCGTCACCTTCACGGAGCGTGATACCCTTAACACCCATGGTGTTACGGCCGGTGCTTCTGACACCGTTCTCGTCGAAGCGGATCGACATACCGGTCTTGGTAACAAGAACGATCTCCTGCTTACCGTCTGTCATATGTACGCCGACGAGTTCGTCGTCTTCTCTGATGTTGATCGCGATCAAGCCGCTTCTGTTGATCCTCGAATAATCCGTAAGAGGTGTCTTCTTCACGATACCGGCTCTTGTCGCCATCGTAAGGAACGCGCCGGACTCGAAGTCTCTGATCGGGATGATCGTTCTGATCTTCTCATCTGCTTCGAGCTGGAGCAGGTTAACTACCGCGGTACCCTTGGCGGCACGTCCTGCCTCCGGAACCTGATAGCCCTTCATACGGAACACACGGCCTCTGTTTGTAAAGCACAGGAGGAAGTCATGCGTGGAAGATGTGATGATCTTCGTGACATAGTCCTCTTCGTGGGTAGCCAGACCGGAAATACCGCGGCCGCCACGATGCTGGCTTCTGTATGTATCGATCGGGCAACGCTTCACGTAACCTAAGTGAGTCAGCGTGATAACGATCTGCTCTTCCTGGATGAGAGATTCATCGTCGATCTCGTCTTCATCCGGCGGTCCGATCTCTGTTCTTCTGTCTTCGTAGTACTTCTTCTTGATCTCGAGGATCTCGTTCTTGATGACCTGACGCAGAAGCTTCTCGTCATCGATAACAGATCTGAAGTAAGCGATCTTCTCGTCGAGTTCTTTTGCCTCGGCTTCGAGCTTTTCTCTTTCAAGACCTGTCAAACGACCGAGACGCATATCGACGATGTGCTGAGCCTGCTTGTCGGAGAATCCGAAACGCTCGCACAGTCTCTGCTTCGCCTGATCCTCAGTCCTGGAAGAACGGATGATCTGGATAACTTCGTCGATGTTATCGATCGCGATCAGGAGACCTTCAACGATGTGCTTTCTGGCAAGTGCTTTTTCCAGATCGTACTTGGTACGACGAAGAACAACGTCTTCCTGGTGAGCGATGTAGTATGTGAGCGCGTCCATCAGGTTGATGGTCTTCGGCTCGAGACGACCCTCGGCATCCGGAACGAGCGCGAGCATGTTGGCGCAGAAAGCATCCTGGATCTGAGAGTTCTTATAGAGTTGATTGAGTACGACGTTGGCGTTCGCGTCACGACGGAGTTCGATAACGATACGTACTTTCTCGTTACGGTCGGACTCATCACGGATATCGGAGATACCTTCGATCTTCTTCTCCTTAACGAGTTCGGCGATACGCTCGATGAGACGAGCCTTGTTGACCATGTACGGCAGGTCGTGAACGATGATCCTCGCGCGGCCGTTACTCATGACTTCGATATCTGTATGGGCACGAACTACGATACGGCCCTTACCTGTTCTGTATGTATCGGAGATACCGCGACGTCCGAGGATCATACCGCCTGTCGGGAAGTCAGGTCCTTTTACCACGGTCATAAGGTCATCGATGGTCGCTTCCGGATTATCCAGGAGCATAACGACACCGTCAATGACTTCGCCCATGTTGTGCGGCGGGATGTTGGTCGCCATACCTACGGCGATACCGACGGAACCGTTTACCAGAAGGTTCGGGAAACGAGACGGAAGAGCGACAGGCTCGACATCGTGCTCGTCGAAGTTCGGGCGGAAATCAACAGTCCCCTTGTTGATATCGCTCATCATTTCCATGGCGACCTTCTGCAGTCTTGCCTCCGTATAACGGTAAGCAGCCGGCGGGTCACCGTCCATGGAACCAAAGTTACCATGGCCTTCTACCAGCATGTAACGCATGGAGAAGTCCTGCGCCAGACGGACGAGGGCATCGTATACAGACGCGTCGCCGTGCGGATGGAAACGACCGAGAACGTCACCTACGGTGGTGGCGCACTTACGGTACGGCTTGTCCGGGGTAAAACCCTGGGTAAACATCGAGTAGAGGATTCTTCTGTGTACCGGCTTGAGACCGTCACGGATATCAGGCAGGGCACGGTCAGAGATAACGCTCATCGCATAGTCGATGAACGACTTTTTCATTTCTTTTTCCAGGTCGACCGGGATGATCGTTGTCTGCTCCGAGCAGAAGATCGCGTCCACTTCGGCTTCCTGTGCTTTGCGCAGATCCTTGCCGGAAAGTGGTTCGTTTGTAGAATCAGACATGCGTCTTTCTCCTTTATACTTTAATTTATAAATATACCTGTTCTATTTTACCACAACATGTTGTTTTTCGGTGGTCAAAATCAAGATTTTTGTATAGAATAAAGCGTGTGTTTCGTGATTGGATTTTTCTTTTCAAAAATGCAACAAACTTGAATTTAGTCTCGTCTTATTTGTGAGGCAGAAAGAAACCGCTATGGGAATCGAAGGTACAACCTCAAACGGAGATAAGCCGATCCTCGACGTGGAGGAGCTTTTCCGGTTATACGGTAACGACGTGCTGCGTATGTGTAATGTCTACCTGCGCAAGCAGAGCCTCGCCGAGGATGCTTTTCAGGATGTGTTCGTGAAGGTCATGACACGTTCGGATTCTTACCGCGGAGATTCAGACATCAAGTACTGGCTCCTTTCGATCGCCAGAAATGTCTGTCTGGATTATCTTAAGTCCTCGTACATGAAGCGGACGAGTTTCATGGGCGATCTTCTGGATCGCACGAAGCCGCAGAGTGAGGAAAAGAAGCGCGTAAAACCGCTTCCGGGAAATCAGGTGGAAGAACGCCTGATCGACGCTATGGATACAAGCAATCCTCTTCTGGACGCGGTTCAAAACCTGCCCGCGAAATATAAAGATGTGATACTTCTTCGTTTCTATTTTGATATGGATAACGAAGCAATCGCCAAACAGCTCGGCATCACGGAAAGCACCGTAAGGTCCCGTCTGATGAGAGCTCGTGCAAAACTGAAAGATTGGGGAAAGGAGGAATAACGATGTTAGGTGACGAACTGAAAAAAGCCTTAGAGCCGATCCAGGCTTCTGACGAGCTTCTTGAAAAAACAAGAAAAGCGATCGAGCAGGCACGTCTTCAGCAGGCAAAAGAAACGCTGGCGAAGAAGAGTGAACCGCAGCAGACCGTTCTTTCCACTGCACCGCGTTCCTCCGCAAATCGCTCCTACTACTGGAAAGCGATCATTCCCATCGCCTGCGCAGTTCTCCTTTTTGCCGGTGCGATCCTGATCCTGCCGAATCTCGCAAAGAGCAATACAGACAGCAAAACTGGCGCCAGGGGCGAAATCCAAGAACACAACGACGCGATCGCTGATGTAGTTGCCGAGATCGACGGACTCGAAAATAAGGATGCTTACTACGCAGAAGATACGCAGGCAGCGACATGGGAAAGTGAGACTGAGTCTGCCGATCGTGTTCAGGCGGAAACCACTGAAACCACAAACAACGACAAGTCGGTTGACGGTTCGGGTTCGCTCTCTTTGTCTGATATCGACCCTTACTACAAAAATAAGACGCTCATGTTCTCTCCGAACCTGACTGACCGTCTCAGCGTCAAGAACTCCGTAGAAGTCGGAGAATATAATCTCTGTGTTTCCGATGATCAGAAAGACCTGTATCTCAAGGATGCTTCTACCGGAGAGGAAATCGAGAACAACGGCGAGCATTCCGCGCCGGGGATCAAATCCCAACTCGAGGCCGATGAAAAGATCAGCGGTCTCCTCTACGACGAGGAATACGGTATCCTCTACATCTCAACGATCGAGCGCGATTGGACCAATAGAGAATCCGTACATCTGTTCATCTGCGGATACGCGGACGGAAAGGTCACAAAGGAGCCGGAAAGAGCGGGTTAAGGAAAAAGAACGATCCGATCAGAAAACTCTTTCGGCGATAAAAACCCAAACTGGTAAAGTACACACAGACAGCGCAGTAGTGAGAAAAACACTCTGCGCTGCTTTTATCGCGTCAGAACCTGCGTTCATACAAAGGATCGTCGTGGATGCCGCGGCAGGAAGCGCGCAGTAGATGACGCACATTTTCACGAGCACAGGATCCAGCGAAACGAACTGCGTAAGAAGGAACATGCATCCCAGAGCGATCGCGGGAGCGGCGAGAAGACGGAGCGCCGTAAGGAACCAGATGCGCGCGTCTTTTAAACACTGCTTTACGGGAACTTCGGCAAGGCACATGCCGCAGAGCGCCATACCCATAGGCGTAACGACACTCGCTACAGAAGAAATACTGTTCATGATCGGCTCCGGAAGTCCGTCCGGGAGAAAGCTCAGCGCGAAACCGACAGGGATCGCGAGCACCGGCGCGGAAAGGAGCACCTTACGGATGGACTTTCCCAAAGAAACATTGGCTGGTGCTTTTGAAGCGGAATCATTCTCGGAAGCCTTCTTCGCGGCAGTCGCCAGGATCAAGGGAGATACCACATAGAAAAGGATGCGGACCGGGATCGTGTAGGCGACGATATAGATGCTTCCCTGTTCACCGTAAAGAGCCTCGATAACAGGGAACGCCATGAAGGTATAGTTTACGAACATCAGGTCCACGATCGTGATCCTGGACATGTCGTCGTTCTTTTTGATCAGGCGGTTAATGAGAACGCCGAAGAGGAACATGATGCCGATCGTGCTCAAGCTTATGAGGATCAGGACGCCCATCTCGCCGATATTGGAAAGGTCGGCGGACATCATGGCCTTTAATACGACGCAGGTAAAACCGAAGTGGTAAAGGAAATTGCCGAGAGATTTGCTGAACTTCTCATCGACGATCTTCAGTTTTCTCGAAAGAAAACCGATGCCCATCAGAAGTGTCATCTGAATTGCCAGATATACCGCGGTCATACGATCGGCTCCTTTTCTGCCTTGCCCTGTCCTCTCGGATAGCGGGCAGGCGTCGGGCGGATCTTGCGGATCACGAGGATCGTTCTCTTCATTTCCGTGCCCGGAAGGAGGAATTCGTGAACATCTTCGACAGTTCCTCCGAGGGTAACGATCGCTTTATTGGCCATCTCCAGCTCATCTTCGGCATGGCCCTTCATGGCAAGGAAGATGCCGCCGATCTTAACATACGGCAGACAGTATTCGCAGAGCGTCGGAAGCGCGGCAACGGCACGAGCGGTGGCGATGTCGAACTTCTCTCTGTACTGCTTGTTCTTCGCGCCTTCTTCGGCACGGCTGTGGACCGCGGTGATGCCTTCAAGCGACAGGTTCTCGCAGACAGCGTCGAGGAAATTGATGCGTTTTTTCAGAGAATCCAGAAGGGTCACTTCAAGTTCCGGCATGGTGACTTTGAGAGGAATACCCGGGAAACCCGCGCCGGTTCCGACGTCGATCAGGCTTAAGTCTTTCCTGCCCTTCTTCCTCTCCTCTTCTTCGATATGCGCGACGAGCGTCAGGGAATCGATGAAGTGACGGATGGCGATACCCTGATCGTCGACGATATTCGTCAGGTTCATCTTCTCATTCCATTTTCTGAGCATAGCCGCGTAGACCTGGAAAGCCTTGATGCTCTCAGCGGAAAGCGGGAGCGAGATGTCGTGGCTTCCGGATGTCAGATATGGAGAGATCTCTTTTGCTTTGGAGATATCTTCTTCACTTGTAACGATGGGTTCGTGTACCGGCTTTTGCGCGGGAGCAGGAGCGGGCGCGGGTTTATTCGCGGACGCGGCTTTTGCCGGCTTTCCGTTTCTTAATGCCCTCTTTTGTTCCGGCGAAAGGTTCTTCCGGATCTCAGGTTTGATCCTCTTTTTGTTATCCATCGTTTCTCTCTTTTCTTTCTTCTCGTTCTTCTCTTTTCTTTGCTTCCAGATAGACCAGAAGTACCGCAATATCGGCGGGCGATACACCCGAGATACGGGATGCCTGTCCCAAGGACATCGGCTTTCTTTCGGCAAGCTTGCTTCTTGCCTCAAGTCTTAATCCTTCGATCTGCTCATACGGGATATCCGGGGAAAGCTTCTTTGTCTCCAAAGCGGCAAACTTGCGGATGCGTTCTTCTTCAAGTGCCAGGTAACCTTCGTACTTGATGTCGACCTCGACGGCAAAGATCACGGACGGGGCAAGCTCCGGGCGGCCCTCATCGATATCTTTCAGGTCCGCGTAATGGATCTCCGGGCGTTTGATCAGGTCGGCAAGCGAGATTCCGGACTGGGTCGGCGTGGATCCGCATTTCGTGAGGATCTCGTGAAGTTTCTCACTCGGCGGAAGATGTGTCGAACGAAGACGGATCTTTTCATCCTCGATGGCTTTTTTCTTTGCTTCAAAAGCACTGTATCTTTCGTCATCGATCAGGCCGATCTCATGGCCGATCTCGGTAAGACGCATATCCGCGTTATCCTGGCGCAGGAAGATTCGATATTCCGCGCGGGAAGTCATCATACGGTACGGTTCTTTCGTTCCCTTGGTAACAAGATCATCGATAAGAACACCAATGTAGGCCTGCGAACGGTCGAGGATGACCGGTGCTTTTCCCAGGACTTTCATGGCGGCATTGATTCCTGCCATCAGGCCCTGTGCGGCGGCTTCTTCATATCCGGAAGATCCGTTGATCTGACCCGCGGTGAAAAGTCCTTTCAGACAGGTGGACTCCAGCGAAAGATCTGCCGTGGTCGGATCGATACAGTCATATTCGATCGCGTAGGCCGCGCGCTGGATATGCGCATTCGAAAGACCCGGAAGCGAGTGGACCATCTGTACCTGAACGTCCTCGGGAAGGCTCGTACTAAAGCCCTGAAGATAGAGTTCTTCTGTCTCCTCGCCCATCGGCTCGACGAATATCTGGTGGCGGCTCTTATCAGGGAATCGCATGAATTTATCTTCGATCGAAGGACAGTATCTCGGGCCTGTGCCTTCGATGACACCGCTATAGAGCGGGGATCTGTCCATATTCTCGGCAATGACCTTTCTGGTCTCGGGTGTCGTCCAGATCGAATAACACGGGATCTGTTCCTCGGGCGGAGTGATGCCCTTCATCTCATTCGAAAAGGAGAACGGCGGCATATCCGGCTCCCCCGGCTGGACCTCCATAACGGAAAGGTCAACGGTCCTCCTGTTTACACGGACCGGCGTTCCCGTCTTAAAGCGCTGCATACGGATACCCGCATCTGCCATGCTCTTGGAAAGACCGACGGATCGGGAAAGTCCGTCCGGACCGCTCTCGAGGATCACTTCGCCTCGGATCGTTCTGGCTTCCATATATGTACCGGAGCAGATAACAGCTGCTTTTACGTGATAGCAGGCACCGCTTCTTGTGCGGATGCCATTGATGTTTTTATTCTCATCCCAGAAAAGCTCGACGACTTCTGCCTGGACAAGAGAAATGTTTTCTTCCTTTTCGATCCTGGCCTTCATCTTCCTGCTGTAGGACGCTCTGTCCATCTGGGCTCTCGGGGAGAATACCGCCGGTCCCTTGGATCTATTGAGCATACGGGTCTGGATCGCGGAAAGGTCCGCCATCTCGCCCATGATGCCGCCGAGGGCGTCGATCTCACGAACAAGCTGTCCTTTTGCCGTGCCGCCGATACTCGGGTTACACGGAAGGTTTGCCAGCTGGTCGAGATGAAGTGTCAGAAGGAGCGTGGAAAGACCGAGGTGCGCACAGGCAAACGCAGCTTCACAGCCGGCGTGTCCCGCGCCGATGACCGCTACGTCAAAAGCACCTGCCTCATACCAGGATGCGTTTTCTTTTAACTGTTCCCAGTTACCCATCTTTCTTTTCCGTTCTCCTTATTTTCCTACGCAGAAGCGTGAGAATATTGTATCTACAAGTGTATCGCTCACCGATTTACCGGTGATCTCGCCGACATCTTCAAGTGCCGCGCGGATAAGAAGCGCGGGGCCCTCGAGCGGATCTCCCGCACGAAGCGCGGCGATGCTTTTTCCGATCTTATCCAGAGCCGAAGAAAGCACTTCGAAGTGTCTTCTATTGGTTACGAGAAGACCCGCGGAAGAAGTCGCGCCCATCTCGTCGTACGCGTTTCTGATGAATTCCTCGATCTCGGAAAGACCTTCGCCTGTCGCGGAAGAAAGGCTTCCACGAAGATCCGGAGTTCTGGAATATCCTTTTCCGGAAATAAGGGACATGACCTTCTCTTCCTGCTTTTTGACCGTCTCTTCATCGGATGTGTCCGACTTGCTGATCAGAAGAGCGATCTTTGTTTCCTTCGGAAGGCTCATGATCGGATCGATCAGATCGGTGATGGTCTTTTCTTCTTCGTCCGTCGATACGAGCCAGAGAACGATGTCCGCTTCAGTGATCGCCGCGGTCGCGCGGTCAACTCCGATCGCTTCGACCAGATCATCTGTCTTACGGATACCTGCCGTGTCTATCAGTTTTACCGGAATACCGCGAATGCTCGTCTGGACTTCCAGAGTATCTCTCGTCGTTCCCGGAACGTCGGTTACGATCGCTCTGTCGTAGCCGCTTAAACAGTTCAGAAGCGAGGATTTACCGCTGTTCGGAATACCGCAGATAACGATCTTCATCCTCTCGGAAAGGATACGTCCCTGCTTATAGGAATCGGTCAGTTCCTGAAGTCTTTTGTAAACGGACTTCTCCAGTTCTTCCGCGTAGTGGATCTTGGTCTCGTTATCATCCTCTTCTTCGATCTCATCGAGGAACATCTCGAAAAGAGAGAGTTGCAAGTAGAGGACTGCCGAGATGTTCTCGACCTGTTCTTTTAAAGACCCGGAAAGCTGGGATTCCGCGGCGCGAAGCGCAAGCTCCGAGTCGGCGGCGATAACGTCCATGACCGCTTCCGCCTGGGAAAGATCGAGTTTTCCTGCCATAAAGGCTCTCTTGGTAAATTCACCGGGGCCTGCCATGCGGGCGCCGTTTTCCAGTAAAACGCGAAGGATCTCCTGCCGGACGGTCAGACCGCCATGGCAAGAGATCTCCACAGATTCTTCACCGGTATAAGAATGGGGAGCACAAAAACGAGTCAGCATAACTTCGTCGATCGTTGTCTCGTCGGACGGGTCGATAAACGTACCATAAGCCGCGGTGTATCCGGCCATTTCAGCAACAGACTTTGCGTCGCCTGCCGCGCGACGGATACGGAATACCTTATCGGCAACTGCGCAGGAGCCTTCTCCGGCCATGCGGATCACTGCGATCCCGCTGACTCCGGGCGGCGTAGCACATGCACAATACGGCTTATCCAAGACCAATCGCCTCCCCCAAGGATTTCTGGTATCAGCCCTCTAAAGTCACAACGACTCTTCTGTTCGGCTCTTCCCCTTCACTATGTGTGGTAACACCCTTTACACCCTGAAGTTCGGCATGTACGATTCTTCTCTCAGCAGGATTCATCGGTTCCATAACGAACTGGCGCTTATTGCGGAGTACCATGTTGGCAGCCTTGTGTGCCATGTTTACGAGAACTTCTTCTCTGTGCTTTCTGTATCCGCCGATGTCGAGGATGACACGGAGTCTTTCCTCACTGTGGCGGTTAGCTACGAGATTTGTCAGATAAGAGATGGAATCCAGTGTCTCACCGTGACGACCGATCGCCGCGCCGCAGTCCTGGCCGTTTACCGTGATGTGGATCACGTCTTCTTCTCTGTAGGAATCGAGTTTACCGTGAATGCCGATACCGGAAAGTACTTCCGCTACGAAAGATACTGCCGCGTCCTCAGCTTCGCTTGCTTCGTCACCTTCAAAGGACTCATCGTCGCCGTAGTATACGTCGCCGTCATCCTCTTCATCGATGACCTCAGATGCTTCGTCATCAACATCTGCCGTTACCTTAACCGTAACTTCCTTTTTGCCCAGACCCAGGAAGCCTTTGCCCTCTTCGAGGACTTCAACCTGTGCCTGATCCTTCTCTACGCCGAGTTCCGCAAGAGCCAGCTCAACTGCCTCTTCGACGGATTTAGCGGTCTTAGTTACTGTCTTCTCCATGGCTGCCTATACCTCCTTGCCGTGCGAAAAGCTCCGCACGCTATAATTATTTCTTCTTTTTACCGGAACCTTTACCCGAACCTGCCGTCGCGGTCGCGACCGCCGCTTTCTTCTTAAAGGCCAGTCTCTTCTGCTCTTCGAGTTCTCTCTTTTTCTCCTCGAAAGGCTTATTGAACATAAAGTGAGTAAGGATCGTCTGGATGATACCCATGATATTACCGATGATCCAGTAGAAACCGAATGCTGCCGGCAGCGCGAATGTGGTCAGGAGCATGAATACCGGCATAACGATATTCAGGATCTTTGTCGTGCGCTGTGCCGGATCGTCCGGCTGATTGTTGGCGGGGTTATTCTTCGCTCTCTCTTTTGCTTCCTTCTTCTTCTTTGCCTCAGGCTTCAGTCTTGCGGTCAGGATGTTCTGAGCGACTGTAGTGATGAGAACGATGATCGGGATGATCAGAAGCGGGAGATAAACAGAAGCTTCCGAGGAGATCTTGCTCGGATTCCATGACGGAGTACGTCCGAGGTCGAGACCCAGGAACTTCATGTCCGGGATCTGCTGGAGCTTGATGAGTCCGCTGTTGATCGCGGTGCTCATGGCTTTACCGTCCGAATGCAGACGGTTGATGAGTGAAATGTTATCGCCCGTAACGCCCTTCATGGCAAGAAGTTCGCCGAGCTTGGAGATATTGCTGTTGCTTACGCCCATGACGTAGCGAAGCGGCATACGTACAATGTAGTATGTCGGGAAAAGGAAGAAGATCGGGAGGAACGGTACGATACATCCGGAAAAAGAGGATGCGCCGTTTTCCTGGAAAAGCTTCTGCAGCTCTTCTGTCTGCTTCTGCTTGTCATCCGGGTACTTTCTCTTGATCTCTGCCTGCTTATCGGAAAGCGCCTGCTGCTTCATCATCGCTTTCGCGGAGCGGATGTTGAGCGGCACGGTAAGGCCACGAACGATGACCGTAAGGAAAATGATAGCCAGACCGAAGTTGCCGAAGAACTCGTAAAGAAGGCTTGTCAGCCAACCAAACAGAGTAGCGATCGGTCCAAAGATAAATTCACCGATTCCGAGTCGGAACAGTACTGATAATTGCATGTAAAACTCCTAAACCTTCTACTTCAACGGGTCATATCCGCCCTTACTGAACGGATTGCAGCGCAATACCCTGCATATCCCTTTAAAAGACCCTCTAAGGAAACCGTATTTTTCGAGTGCTTCTATCGTGTACTGCGAACACGTCGGAGTGAAGCGGCAGTGGCCGATATGGCCTTCGCCGTGGGAGTTCTGATAAAACCGGATCAACTTGATCGCCAGTTTCTTCATGTTTCTTCTCCGTCATTTAAAAGGTTCAGCTTCGAAAGATGCCGACCCATTTCCTTTTCCACATCCTGATAAGAAGGGATCTCCACGGTGGATTTCATCAGAAAGATGATGTCATATCCGGTCGGGATCCTCGGCTCATATGCTGAAAATGCCGCACGCAAAAGACGTTTCGCGCGGTTCCTTGCGACTGCCGTCCTTCTTCCGTGTCCGTTGGTAAAACCGACTCTCAGAAGATCGATCGGGATCGGAGTACGATTATGACGAAGATTCGGGCTGCGCTTAAAACAATGTACGCTCAGGTACTTTCCTGTAGCAAATGTCCCCCTCTTATATACACGGGAGAACTCATAATTCCATCGCAATGTCTGCGTCGTCTTCAACATGGCCGAACCAGAAAGGCTTCCTTAGAAAAAAAGGACCACGTGGGTGATCCTTATACGGTAAGACTCTTTCTTCCCTTAAGTCTTCTTCTCTTAAGTACGTCACGTCCGGAAGCTGTCTGCATTCTTGCGCGGAAGCCGTGTACTTTAGATCTCTGCCTCTTCTTAGGCTGATATGTCATCTTCATAAGGATATACCTCCAAAATTAGTTTCTTTACCTTTTTTCACGAATAATCGATACGAATAGCGATAGAATTATACTAGGTGTCAAGAGTAAAGTCAAGGACGAGCGGGAAAATCACCAGATGGAACTGTGCATCTGAACGATCTTGCCGTCCTGGATATAGACACGCGGGATTCGCTTTCCGACCAGGCAGGTAACTTCGTAGTTGATCGTGTCGAGCATATCGGAGATCTCGTCGACCGGGATCTCGCTGTGTTTGCCACGAGTCTTCTGCGAACCGAAAAGCACTACCTCATCGCCGACCTTCGGTTTCTCATCAAAATCAGTAACATCTACCATGCACATATCCATGCAGATATTTCCGACTACGGGGGCTCTTTTTCCGTGGATCAGGACCTCGGCGCGATTGCTCAGGCGGCGCAGATATCCGTCCGCGTAGCCGATCGCGATCGTCGCGATAGTACTGGGCTTTTCCGTCTTGAAGTGGCGGCCGTAACTGATCGTCTCTCCTGCCGGGATCTCTTTTACGTGAACGACACTGGACTTAAGTGTCATCGCCGGGCGGACCTCAAAGTCCGTATACGGCTTCGGGCAGCCCTTCGGCATCATACCGTAGGTAATCAGGCCCGCTCTTACCATATCCATATGCATCTGCGGGAAACGGATGATTCCGGCGCTGTTGCAGATATGCTTCGTCGGGATCGTCAGGCCGTGCTTTTCGAGCTCCTCGACCATTCTCATAAAACAGTCGTACTGCTTCATGGTGTATTCGTCGTCATCGGTATCCGACATCGCGAAGTGCGAGAACATGCCCTCGATCTCGATGCCCGGGAGCTCAGAGATCGCGAGGATCGCCTCAACGGAAGACTCCCCTTCCAGGAAGCCCAGGCGGTTCATGCCGGTATCGTACTTAATGTGGATGCGGGCCGTTCTTTCCAGGATGATCGCTTTCTTGGAGATCGATTTGGCGTATTCCAGAGAATAGACTGCCTGTTCGATATCGTTCTCGATCAGTTCATAGATACGTCTCGGATCGGTATGACCGAGGATCAGGATCGGGACGTTGATCCCGCTCTTTCTAAGTTCCAGCGCCTCGTCGAGCATGGAAACGGCAAGCTTGTCCGCGCCGTTTTCGAGGAGGACTCTCGCGGTCTCGATCGCTCCGTGTCCGTACGCATCGGCCTTAACGACCGCCATGATCTTCGCTGTGCGCTTCGTGACACGGCGGATCTCACGCATGTTCTCCGCCAGGATATCTAAGTTGATCTCCGCCCATGAACGATTCGGAAACTTATCCATCATTTCTGCATTCCTTCTTCCCACTTCAATTCTTTGAAGCATGTTTCATAATAATCCCAGAGCATCGTCGGGAGCATCGCTCTTCTTCCGTGATCGGCGGCGCAGAGCTCTCCTGCCATGCTGTGGATGCCGACGGCACAGATGGAAGCGTCTTCTTCCGACATTCCCTGCGCCAGAAGTCCGGTCAGAAGACCGGCCAGTACATCTCCGGATCCGCCCTTGGCCATTCCGGAGTTGTCACAACGATTACTATACCACTTCCCGTCGGAAGTAAAAATGTTGGTTTCGTTACTCTTAAGAACTAAGGTGATTCCTTTTTCCTCGGCAAAAGCACTTGCGAGGTGCATCTTCTTCTCCGAAAAACCGGGGATCAGGCGGGCAAACTCACCTCTGTGAGGCGTCAGCACCGCAGGGGCAAGACCACGGGAAATGCGAAGGCTCACTTCGTTCATCGCGTCCGGATCATTTGCCAGATAAGTAAGCGCGCCCGCGTCAAGCACCAGGTGTCTGGAGTTCTTCGCCGCAAGACGGATCATGATGCCGAGTTTTTCGGATGAAGGCGGGATACCGGGACCGATCAGGCACGAGTTCTTTTCGGGAAGCTGGTCGGAAAACCAGTTGATATACGAAGAATTCACAACCGCGGAATTCGTCTTTACCATCGGGACAACGGCTCTCGTCGGAGCCATATAGGCAAGGCCGATCGCCTGCGGGCAGAGTGTCATCAGCGGAGAAAGAAGGTCAGATTCCGTAAGTACATAGACAAGTCCGGCGCCGGATCTCAGTGCCGAAGCAGCCGCCATGTAGGCGGCGCCGCCCATGCCGGGCGTACCTGCGCAGATCAGTGCTCTTCCGAAAGTCCCTTTGTGTCCGAAAGAAGGACGGACGGGGCATTTAGCGGAAATCAATTCCGGAGTGATCATGATCGGTGTCTGCATACCTTCACCTCCTGATACCTGCCGAACTCAGAGTTTCGGCACTTCGCTGATCGTCGAGATATCGAACGGCGTCTCCTGGTATACATAGTAATTCAACCAGTTCATAAACAGGAGCGTCGAGCTGGATCTCCATTTCATATGTGGTTCTTTCGTAGGATCGTCATTCGGGAAATAGTTCTTCGGAACCTGAATGTCGAGTCCTTTGTTGACGTCACGGAAATACTCGTCGCGAAGAGTATTCACATCGTATTCGGAATGACCCGTGATGAAGATCTGTCTTCCGGAAAAATCCGATACGGCATAGACGCCGCTTTCTTCCGATTCGGAAAGGATCCTAAGGTTCGGATGACGCTCGATATCTTCTTTCCGGACTTCCGTATGACGGGAGTGCGGTACATAGAAATAGTCATCGAAACCGCGGAAGAGCTTGACCGGCTTTGTATAGGTCATGCTGTGTTCGAATACACCGAACATCTTCTTGTCGAGGTTGTACTTCGGAATACCGTAGTGGTGGTAAAGACCGGCCTGCGCGCCCCAGCAGATGTGAAGCGTAGAGTAGACATGGGTCTTACTCCAGTCCATGATCTCGCACAGTTCTTTCCAATAGGCGACCTCTTCGAACTCCATGAGCTCAACAGGCGCGCCGGTGATGATCATTCCGTCGTAAAAGCGCTCTTTGACGTCATCGAAAGTCTCATAGAACTTCATGAGGTGCTCGGTCGCCGTGTGCTTCGGATGATAAGAAGCCGTGTAAAGAAGATCGATATTGACCTGAAGCGGCGAATTGGAAAGCGCGCGAAGAAGCTGCGTCTCCGTCGCGATCTTATTCGGCATGAGGTTTAAGATCAAAAGGTGAAGAGGACGGATGTCCTGTGTATACGCTCGGTCTTCGGTCATAACGAAGATGCGCTCTTTTTCAAGTATCCCTGTCGCAGGGAGATTATTCGGAATGCGGATCGGCATGATTTACTCCCCCTTTCACAGACACAGGAATTCGTTCAAGATCGATGTCTTCGGGACAAAGGTCTCTTTTGCCTGTGGAATCATGTCCAGCCAGCCCTGAAGCATTCTTGCTTTGGCGACGGCCTTCTCGATATTCGCGAAATCCTTCTGAACGTTGCTCCTTTCCATGAAAACGGAAGGAGCCAGAAGTCCCTGATCGTATGCAGAAAGAGCCTCCTCAATGTCACGCTTTGCCAGAGCCGCGATCACAAGCGGTTCGTAGGCAAGGAAGGAGTTGACGTGATAGTCCGCTTTCGTCAGATAATCACGATAGTAATCCTGCTCGGAATTCTGGATCATCGGCCAGTAGTCGATCGTCGTGAGCGCGTGCGCGCCGCGGTGTCTGACATCGCGGACGATACGGCGGAGCATGCGAAGATCATCGCTGTCCAGAAGTCTTCTGTCGGACATGACGGAAGCGTACGGCATGATGAAGATGCCCAGATACTGTTCTTTACTGAAACTGCCGGTCGTTTCGTCGCAAAGACCGTGAAGTCCTTCTACGACTACGATGCCGTTATCTCCGATCGAAAGCGCCGGCTTATCGGACTCGACTCTTTGACGGATCTTAAAATCGAATGTCGGCGTGACGACTTCGTCTCCGCTGACGAGTCTTGCGAGGTCCATGCTGGCAAGACGCATGTCGAGCGTACTTACGCTCTCAAAGTCCGGACGTCCCTCATCGTCGAAGTTCAGGGCTTCCAGGTTATAGTAATCGTCGAGGGAAAGGCGGATCGCCCGTTTGCCTCTCTTTTCCACTTCTGAAACCAGTCTGTCGGTGAATGTCGTTTTTCCCGAAGAAGTCGGGCCGGATACAAATACCACCTTGATGTCCGGATGGGCAATTACATCCTCAGCGACCTCTACGGTCTGGCGCACAAAACGCGCCTCGGCTTTTCTTATGAAGTCCGGCAAACCGAAAACACCCAGCATATCCTCAAGATCATCTATGGATACCCGGATCTTATCTGATAAATTCGCCATAATCTATCTCCAGTCTTACTTTTCAGTATAATCTGCCAATACCAGCATACTGACGACCTTGTCATACCAGTACTGCAGGAATCTCGAGACACAGAAAACGATTCCGGGGATAAGGAGCGCTGCCAGAAGAATAAGAAGTACGACGACTACGATATAAACGCCGCCGGAGATAACGCCCAGTACCGTGGCAAAAGTACCTGCGGTGTCCACGTATTTATCCGTGAATTGTTCCAGTGTCTTATTGAGATATGAAATAAAAAACTCTTTTAAGTCTCCGAAAGAGACGGTCAGCTTGGGACGGGCCCATGCTGTGATCATTAATGTAAGGGCGCCATACTTAACAAGCTGGACCCCGAGAACCGGTATCTTGCCCCACAAGGGCATTCGGTAATAGCAGAAACAGATTGCCGGGCAGAAGAAAAACAGCACGACAAAGATGATCATTTTCGGAAGGAAAGCACCGGTGATCAGGCCGTTCAAGCCTCCGGTCATGTAGTTATAGACAACAAGAAGGTCGACGAAAACGCCATACAGCAGAAAGAGCGACAGATGACGACGATTCTCGAAATCTGTGTCGCTCCACAAACGTCCTAGGCAAAGACCTTCTAAATAATCCACTTCTTATTTGTCCCCTTCAAAAAAACAGTTCTGAATCATTGTACCAAAAAAAAGAGGCTTAGTCACCTCCAAAGCAAAGACTTATCGAAGTTTTGGGATAATCAGCGGAGGCGGAAAGAGGTCTTTGCGACTTCCTCGATCAATCTTCTGTATGTGCTCCACTGTTTCGGGAAATTGCTGACTCCGCATGCTTTAAGAACTTCTCCGTCTGAAAAGCGGATCTCAACGGACCAGTCCTGCGGGAATGAGCAGGTGTTGGAACCCATAAGATGGCCGATTCCCTTGGCATAGTCGGTCGCCCAGGAAAGAAGCTCGGTCTCCGGAAGTCGGGAATAGATCTTTTCGATCAGCTGCGGCGCAAGGGCGCGGACGAAGTCGTTGTTCCACATATGCGTGTCGTACCATGCGATACGGCCGGCAACGAAATCAACAGACACCTTAAGGCTTCCTCTCCTGTAACCGGAAAGTTCAGTCTCGATGAATACTATATCTCTATAGTCATGCTTCTTCTCACTCATCGATAATGCCTCATTCATCCAAATTACATCATGCGCCGTGCTTTTCATGAGATCTTCACTCCATACATGACGTTTCCGCGTGAACCTACTACTAAAATACCATCTACCACGATCGGTGAAGATTCGATATTGTTTGCGATCTGGCTCTGATCAGCGATCAGTCGGAGAGAAGAGATCTTCGCTCCGGTTACGGCATCAAGCATCGTGAGCTGACCATAGCAGTCCGCGATGATGATATAACCGTTTCCGTTATCATCATAGACATCTACAGGAGAACTCCAGGAATACGGGTCGTTGATGTGCTCAGCGTCCTCGTAGAACTCCATGACAAACTCCCATGCCTGCGTACCTGTGTTCTTATCGTAAGCAACTACCTTGTTTCCACGGTAAGCGCCCTTTGTCATACAGTAAGAGAAGAATACAAGGTTCGAGCAGTTGTTCTTTCCAAGCGCCGGTGTCGCGAGAAGTCCGCCGTTAACGTCGCCGGAAGAAGTATCACCGTTGGATGTAAAGCAGTCCTGGGATGTGGACCATACAAGCTCACCGGTCATGGCGTCGAACTTATATGTATAAGCGGCGCCCTGATATACCTTCTCGTTTCTCTGCCAGTCAACTTCCGTACCTGTATAGAGATAGACATGACCGTTTTCTTCTTCGAGTACCGGAGTAACGTCGGAGTCATCTTCCAGTCTTCTCGACCATACCATGCTCATCGAATTCAGATCGATACAGATCAGATTACCGTCGTTATCCGTAGCCCATCCGTAGTGATCATAGATCGCCATGGAACTCTCGATGCCGTGAGTGGTGCTCGTGCCGTCACCGAAAGTGTACTTATAGTCGATGAACTGCGGGTTCATGGACAATGTCGCCGTACCTGCGTTGAACTGAGTGTTCAGTTTAACTGTATAGATGATACCGTTCTCACTCGGGTAAATGAGCGTATCTGTCTCCGCGTTGATGATCGGAGAAGAGTCACATCCGCCCCAGCTCGTTCTGTATGCGCGGGAATCGATACCGCTCTGGAAATGCAGCTGTGTGAAGTCGATCAGACTGAAGATTCTCCAGCCGATAACGCCGTTCTTGCTGGAACCTTCGCCTCCGTTATCGTCGCCCTGTCCTACATAAAGGATCGGATAGCCGCGAGGATCTACGGCAGGAGTTCCCTTGATCGTAGCGCCGATCTTAAGCGGATCTCTTGTCTTCTGACCATCATCGATATCGAAGAAATATACGTAGCCGTCCTCAGCCGCGACGATGATCTCGGTGAGTCCCTGCTTGGATTTCTTTTCCGCGCGGATATTCATGATCTGCTGGACTTCCCAGTCCCACTTAACTGCCAGAGGCTGACCTGTCCAGCCCGTACCGCTCCACCAGAATCCCAGAGGAGACCACTTGGACTCGAGTCCTCTGTATTCCCAGATCTGCTCGAGGTGCTGTGTCTTAGTCGGATCAAGGGAGAAAGATCCCCATGTCGCACAGTTACGGAAATTGTTGCCGCGGAAAGTCAGGATACCGCCGACCTGCTGATAGAAGAGCGGATCGCCGAAATGGATCTCTTCCGTTCTCTGATAACCGCTTACCTTTTCATTGCCGTTATAGACAACTTCGGTAGCGCTTCTGCCGGAAGGAGAATACTTATCTTCCGGAGTTCCGATCTGAACATCCATCTTTGCCGTCGCCGGATAAAGGACCGGGTTCTGATAATCTTCAATAGACGGCGGAGGAGTCGGCTCCGGTGTATTGATCACGATTCCCGAAGGATCGATCGTGTTTCCACTGCCATCGGTAACCACCGCTCCGGTATTATTCGTCGGCGGAACCAATGTATTATCTGTTTTCTTCTTGGATTTCTTAATCGTAGCAACTGCGAGGATGATCGTAACGACAACAAGCAGCGACGTCACCGCAAACAGGACGTAAAGACCGTTGTTATTCACGCGGCGCGGTCTGTAAAACTGGTTTGTATATCGTACGTTATCAGGTCTTTTCATAATCGGTACTGCCCTCAACAGATGATAACACTTTTGTATTTTTATATACTATCACAAAGAATAACGTTTCGATACCGATAACATGCACAAAAAATCGTCGTATCAAAGGCGCGTATAGCATTTTCGAGCGCATTTATCAAAAGAATCAGACAGTTCTTTTCGATATGAAGCATCATGGAAAACAATTCGTCACTTTGACGGAAAACCTCTCATTTACAAATACATACTGTCTGTAATATCATTTCAACGGCAATTTCCGAAAACACATTTTACGATGGAGAAACACCGATGATCTGGATACTTTTGACACTTGTCTACGGTCTTCTGAAAGGCGGCCGTGAGATCAGCAAGAAAAAAGCCATGGACCGCAATTCCGTTATGGAAGTGCTTCTTATCTATACCCTCATCGGTTTTCTGATCGTTGTTCCCCGCGCTCCGCACGCGATGGGCATGGAACCATACCAGTACGGACTCGTCCTCATAAAGTCCTTTTCCATCTTCCTCGCCTGGATGATGGGCTTCCATGCTCTGAAGCATCTGCCTGTAAGTCTTTACGGTGTCCTCGATCTGTCCCGTGTCCTCCTCGGCACTCTTTTGGGCGTGATCGTTCTTCACGAAGTCCTTATGTGGAATCAGATCCTGGGCCTGTCTCTTGTTGCCCTCGGACTTTTGGCGTTGCGCTTTAACTTCTTTGAATCGATTCGTGAAAGACACTCACACACAGCGAATCCGAAAAAAGAAGATAATAAAGATCCCGATGCGGAGAAAGAATCTGAAATTGCCGAAGACAAGGAATCCGGAGACGCGCCGGAAGGAAGCCGCACGAAGTTCGTCGTGCTCGCTTTCGGCTCCTGCGTGTTAAACTCCGTTTCCGGTCTTCTTGATAAGATCCTCATGAAGGACATCAACAGTTCCCAGATGCAGTTCTGGTACATGCTTTTCCTTCTTGCTTTATACACTCTCTACGTGCTGGTCACCAGAACAAAGATCAGAAAAGAGGCCTTCAAAAACGGCTGGATCTGGCTGATGTCGATCATGTTCGTTATCGGAGACGCTTCTCTTTTCATCGCGAACGCAAATCCTGACAGCTCGATCACGGTCATGACCGTCGTTAAGCAGAGCGCCTGCTTCGTCACGATCTTAGGCGGCAAATTCGTTTTCCATGAAAAGGGGATCGCTTATCGTCTTTTCTGCGCGAGCATCATCCTGATCGGTATCATCATGAGCGTGCTCTACGCCGCCTGAGTTAACCTTTCGCGAACTCCGCGGCCGCAAGTCCCGCTGCTCTTCCGCTCTCCCACGCGAACTGAAGATTATATCCTCCGGAAACTCCGTCGATATCCATCACTTCACCTGCGAAGAACAGGCCTTCTTTTACTTTCGAACCCATGGTCTTCGGGTCGATCTCTTTTACCGAAACACCGCCGCGTGTGACATAGGCAATATCCATCGGTGTGCATTTTTCTACGTCAAAAGCACTTGCCTTCAGCTTTCGTACGATCGCCTTACGCGTTTCTTTCGTGACCTCATGCGCGCAGATATCCATGGTCTTTCCGTCGAGCGCGAGGATCGCGGCTTTCTCCTGAAGATGGAATGTCTCGCAAAGAAGTCTCTTCATGTAGCGGTTCGGGTTCTCACTCATCGCGGAAAGAAGCGTCTTCTCAACTTCTTCCTCACGGAGATCGGGAAGCATGTCGATGACAAACTGAACGGAACCTTCCTCGTACTTTCCTTTTGAAGAAGGAAGCTCACGGGAAAGCCGCATCGCCGCAGGCCCGCTCACTCCCTGATGCGTAAACAGAAGATCGCCTCGCGCGGCCTTTGTCTCTTTGCCGTCGATCCAAAGCGAAGATCCGACATCGGGGAGCGTGATGCCCGCAAGGGTAAACTCCGCGCCACAGTCTTCCGTCCTGCTGTTCATGGAAGCATCGGAAAACGCCGAAAGGAATATCGGCGCGAGCGCCGGGGCCAGCTCGGTCACGGTATGTCCGTTTTCTTTCGCGAGCGCATATCCGTCTCCTTCGGAACCGGTATGCGGGAAGCTCTTTCCGCCGGTACTAAGGATCACGGCACGGCTAGTATATGTTTCACTTTCTGTCTTCACGATCCACCCGTCTTCACTTTTTTCCATGCCCTTAACAGGAGACTCGGTAAGAAGCACTACGCCTGTCTTCACAAGTGCTTTTCCCAAAGCCTCGCAGACGGAAGATGCTTTCTGCGCATCGGGAAAGATACGACCGTCATCTTCTTCGTGAGTCGGGATATCAAGTGACAGGAAATACTCTCTTACATCCTCCGGTGAAAACGCGTGAAGCGAGGAGGTAAGGAACCTGCTGTTCTCGTGATAGGTCTCTCTGAAGTTATCGGGAATACAGATATTCGTGATATTACAGCGGCCGTGTCCGGTCAGAAGAAGTTTCTTGCCGGGACGCTCTTTTTTCTCCAGAAGAAGCACAGAAGCACCCGACGAAGCAGCCGTAAGAGATGCCATCATGCCCGAAGGACCGGCACCGATCACGATCACGTCAAAGTGCTTTTGCATAGGATTCATAGGAAAGGCCTCAAACCTTGTAGATCGCTGTTCCGTCGTCGAAACGTACCATCTCCGTGAGATTCTCCTCGAAGAATTCCGGATAGTAGTAGTCGCGTGTTTCCGTATTTCCGTAGTAGTCGTCGCTCAAGATCACGTAGCGGATGTTCATCTCGTTACAGTAGCGGCGGAACTCGCTGATGTTGCCGTTCGCGCCTGTCAGGAGCCACTGGTAGTTGATCTGTCTGGTCGTTGTGTCGTGGCCTGCGGACCATGCGAAGTACGGCCAGCCGTAGTAGACTCTTCGTCCGCTTAAGAAGAAATCGTTCACGGACCACATCGGAGTCAGGAAGATATCGTCTTCGCCGGTGTTCTTGTCGACCCAATCCGTGATCTGCGCGTCCGGATGCAGCTCGACGTAGCCGGTCTTATGGGAGTTCAGGTTATAGTAGATGCACCACTCGCTGATACCTGTCGCGACAAGTCCGAACAGCAGGAACATGCATACGATTGCGGAACCGATCTGAACGGGAATGAATACATTCTTCTGAAGAGATACGCCCCTCGGCTTCTTCTCCTCTTCTTCGTTAAATCTCTTTTCGCGCGCGTCTTTCGTGACCTTGATCGGAAGCGCCAGAAGATTCGCGAGAAGTCCCGCGACGAACGCGTCAAAGAGGATGAAGCTTACCTGGATGAACTTGTGGTTGGCAAGGACTTCCAAAGATACCTGGAAGAAGAAAGCGAATATCATCGGGAACGAAAACGCGATCAGAAGGAACGGACGGTACGGGTTCTTGTGGGATACCAGTTCATAGATCAGAAGTCCGATAAATACGAGCGCCGTCAGGATCACTGTCAGGAATCCGATCTTGCCGAGGTATTTCGCGATCGCCGGGATCGACTTAAATACGGCGCCGATACCTGCTTTTTCCTTACCCGCGAGCTCCGGAAGCACGAATCCGAAATAGTACTTAAAGCTGGCGACATTGGAAGCGCCGCCCGCGAAGAATCTTGCCTGAAGGGTCGCAGATAAAACGGATACCGCGGCGATGACCGCATAGCCCAGACGGAATTCCGAGAAGATCGCCATACCGAGAAGAACAAGGAGTGCGCAGATCAGGCAGGAACCATGGAAGAAAGGCATCGCCAGTGTGATCAGAGATCCGAGGATCACGCTGCCCCACGGACGGAGCGGGTCTGCTTTTCGAGCGATCCAGGCTTCTCTGGAAATGAAGAATCTCTTCGCCTTCTCTCCCGCGCCTCTCGTGCGTCCCATGTGAAGGAACATTCTTCTGAAATGCGGAAGGAAAAGGAAGATAAGAAGAACGACCAGACCGACACCCATAGCCAGGTGGCGCTGGTTGGCATATACGTTAACCGCCCAGAGTCCCCACTCATCGCGGAATGTATATCCGTACCAGGAAGACTGCTGTGTGATCGTCTTGATCACGGAACCCCATGTGGCGCCCGGAGCGGCAAAAAGATCCTTTGCCTGATGGAATACATTCCACGCGCTTCTGAAAAGCACCAGTACCGGCGCGAAGAAGAACGCGGAGCGGCGGGACGACAGAAGGACTGCCAGCGTGCCCAGAAGAGCCAGAGTACTTCCCATGCAGAGGATAGACGGAATATTGATCGCCCATACCAGCGGGAATCCGAGAGCTTCCAGATTACCGGACAGGAAATAGAACATGAAGTGATACTGGATATTGTCTCCGGAGAAGTGCGGATACTGTGTCGGGAAATTCGAACCGATACCGAATCCGGAAGTGATCGCCACGTGCGGAGAAAAATCGCTGAAGATCGAGAATCCCAGACGGATATTATCGCCGCTCATGTAGCAGGTATAGAAATATACGAAGCCGACAGCGAACAGGATCAGACCGGCGGTAATGGTATAGAACGCGATCGATCCCGGGTGACGGTTGAATCCGGGAAGCTTTTTAAAGTTGATCTTCTTCGAGTCTCTGTAGTTTCTAAGGAAGCATCTCTGCCAGAAGAAGCAGCCGAGATACGCGAAGATACACATGCTCACGATATTGGCCGGCAGGAGGTTCGCGGTATCCGCCGGGATATAGGGATGCATGACATACGCAAGGAAATAGGTGACCCAGGATGTCAGAAGAAGACCGACGAGGGTACCGGAAGAAAGCAGGAAAAGGAGTGTAGGTACTTTTTCGATGATCTCCGTATCCGCGGCGACACCGACGTACAGACGACGGATATCCGGGATCAGGAAACGGATCAGCTGTGTGCCAAAGAAAATGGCTATGATCAAATAAAGAACGGCAAGCATATTGCGACCTCCACCTACTTATACCCCACTATCATACCATTGACGCGGTTCTTCGTCACCAACTATCCTACTCTTTCGTTACAAATCCTCAAATTTCCCGCCCCATTTTGCCAAATAAGGTATAATCAGTTAGTATGCAGGGGAATCTTCTTTTGAAGATGAAACCCACGCACAGTTTGAGGGGAGGTCCTTATCCAATGAAAATCGCAGTATTGGCAGGCGGTATCAGCCCGGAACGCGACGTGTCGCTCTGCTCGGCAAGCTTGATTTCAAACGCACTCTTATCCAAAGGTCACGAAGTGGCTTTTGTCGATGTATATGAAGGCATCACCGGTACGGACGATATCGATTCCTTATTCGTAAAGCCGGATTCCGGAAAGACATTTTCCTACTCGATCCCTGAGACCGAGCCGGATCTTGACGCGATCATCAGTTCTCACGGTGGTCGAAAAGAACTGATCGGCCCCGGCATCATCGATCTTTGCAAAAAGGCAGACGCCGTTTTCATCGGCTGCCACGGCGGCATGGGCGAAAACGGAAGGCTTCAGGCCGTCCTCGACTGCTACGATATCCCGTACACAGGCTCCGGCTATCTCGGATGCGCCATGGCAATGGACAAGCACCTCTCGAAGACACTTCTTGTCCAGTTCGAGATCCCGACCGCAGACTGGGTCATCTTCGATCCAAGCAAGCACTCGATCGACATGATCAGAAAAGACATCGGCTTCCCTTGTGTCGTTAAACCGATCGGCTGCGGCTCTTCCTGCGGCGTTTCCATCGTTCACGATGAGTCCGAATGGGAGCCGGCGATCACCTACTCCACCAAATACGAGAAGACATGCCTTGTCGAAAAGATGATCCACGGCCGTGAGTTCAGTATCGGTGTTCTCGACGGAAAAGCACTTCCGATCATCGAGATCCGTCCGAAGCAGGGCTTCTATGACTACAAGAACAAGTATCAGGCCAACGCGACCGAAGAGATCTGCCCGGCTCCTCTTACCGACGAGCAGACAAAAGAAGCGCAGCGCCTCGCCGTTGCCGTTCACAATACACTGGGCCTCGGTAACTATTCCCGTGTCGACTTCATCCTTTCCGAGGAAGACGGCAAGTTCTACTGCCTCGAGGCAAATAACCTCCCGGGCATGACTCCGAACAGCCTGATCCCGCAGGAAGCACGCGCGGCAGGAATCGGCTACGAGGATCTTTGCGAGAAGCTGGTCCTTTCCGCAAGCCGCAAAGCCTGATCCGTAAAACGTAAAACAGTAAAACAAAAGGGCGTCCTCCCCAAGACGCCCTTTTTTCATGTATGTAGAGAACCATCAGGCCGAAGCCGTTCGGAAGAAGTCATCGAATTCCGTAAGCGGAAGAGGCTTTGCGAAATAGTAGCCCTGGAAAAGCTTACAGCCCATATCCGCGAGCATCTCGAGCTGCGTCTTTGTCTCGACGCCCTCGGTCAACGAGAACATTCCGAGATCATCCGACAACTGGATGATGTTCTGAAGGATCGTTCTGGCCTTGGCGTCGTCCGCGGTGGATGTCAGGAAGCGCATGTCGATCTTAAGGACATCGACCGGCATGTCCTTAAGAAGATTCAGCGAAGAATAACCCGATCCGAAGTCGTCCATCTCGACGATGAATCCGTCTTTTCGAAGATCCTCGAGAACCTTCATCCTGTTTTCGACATCAGTCATCATGGTCGTTTCCGTGATCTCGATACGCAGTTTGGCAGGATCGATCCGATACTCTTTGACAAGTGCTTTCAGCTCGGAAGCGACATCCATGAAGTAGAAATCCTTCGGTGAGATATTGACGGAGATAAAGAGGTCTCTTCCCTCCTTTTCCCATTCCGCAAGGATCTCGCAGGCGCATCGCCACATATGGCGGTCGATCTCAATGATCATGCCGTTCTTTTCAAATACAGGGATAAATGTCGCCGGCGACAGGAAGCCGTCCTGAGGGTGGATCCATCTGGCGAGAGCTTCCGCGCCCACGATCTTTCCTTCTTTATCCACGATCGGCTGAAGATAAGGAAGAACGTGTTTCTTCCGGATCGCTTCCTTCAGCTGCGCGGAAATATGCTGCGCCCAGAGGACATCCTTTCTGATCTTTTCGTCGTAGATCGCGACATGTGTCTGATAGTTTTCATCGATCGTGCCCATCGCGAGGAGCGCGCGGTCAAACATGAATGAGATCTCCAGGCTTCTGTCCACGACTTCATAGACACCGACGTGGATCACGATGTGGTGGTTCAGCGCGCCTTCGCCGACGGAGAAAGCTCGGAATTCGCTTTCCAGTTTTTCTTTGTTGAAAGCTTTCTTCGGAATGAGAACACCGAATGTGTCGCCGCCGACCCTTCCGAATACTCCGTCAGAAGGAACATGTTTTTTCAGGAAGACCGCAATGCTCTTCAGGGTCTTGTCGCCGAAGGAACTTCCGTATACATCGTTGACGAGTTTGAAGTTCTGGATATCGACATAATGGATCATGTATTCCGTATCCGGATTCTCGTCGAGTTTTTTACGGATGCATTCGTAGAGATATTCTTTTGTATAAAGATCCGTCAGCGTATCGTGCGTCGCGTTATATCTTTCTTTCTGGAGAAGTTTCTGTTCTTTCGTGATATCACGGATCGTGATGAAGAAACCCGTCGCGCGACCTTTTTCGTCGGTCACGGTTCTTTTGGACTGGTCGTAGTACTTCGCGTCCGCGCCCGTTCCGACGACTTTTCTGCAGGTCCACTCCGGTTCGTTGAAATCTTCTTTCTGGCCGAACTTCGCCTGAAGGAGTTCAGAGGAGCGGTCGAATTTATCGTCGGGAAGCTGAACCAGCTCGATCGCCTGATCATTTGCCCAGATGCAGCGTCCGTAGATATCGTAGAAGAAGATAGCGTCCGGCAGATCCGAAGCCATGTTCGCCAGCAGTCGGTCGAGAAGAGTGATCGGCCGATAGTAAAGTGAGAAGTAAAAGATCAGAAGACCGAAGATACCGTAGCCGGCCATGGATTTTTCAACCGGTGTTCTCGAGAAGATGTAGTAGCTCTGCCAGCAAGCTGTCAAAAGGATCGTGATCAAGATCACGACATAGCGTTCCGAATAAGCACGGGCCGAAGTGATGAGCTTTACCAGGAAGATCACGACGATCGCGATCAGCATGCCATAGACGATGACACGGTGATACGTCTGACCCAGGTACGGGAGCAGACGGTAATAATCTCTTCCGTCCACGATGATCGCTTCGGTATCGAATGCGTGTCCGAAGATCGGGTTCAGCGCATACTGGAGCACGTCCAGCGTAACGAGGCCATACACCAGATAACGAAGGAAATTACTGGGCCACTTCACTACGCAGTACTCGAAAGTGAAATGCAGGAGCGCCATCATAACGCAGTCCATGCCGATGAAATAGATATAGCAGCCGATCGTGGCGGGAAGTTTTTCCGTGGAGAGAATGATGATGAGGTTTCCGATGACAGGAGGAATAAGCATGCTGATCAGCATGGCAACAGTGGCGCCGATCTTCTTATAAGATCTTTTGGCCACGCTTGCGCACACCACCAAGGCAATGACCATTCCTATGAAAAGCACTGCAAAAGCGTTTCTCACGTTCCCCTCCGCTTTCTCATCTTCTCGTAAGTAATCAATAGTATTTTATCAGGGAAAAATGACCATTCTATTAACTGTCCTAAAACATACAAAAATGCGGCAGCGTTTCCGCCACCGCATTTTCTTCAGTTTCTCTTCCTGTCTGTCGGACAGTGCTTTTCGAGAAGGATCAGCGCTCAGAGACCTTGGTTCTTGCTCGGTTCTGGATCAGCTTCGCGACATCGTCCACGCTCTTCTGTCCCGCAAAGTACGCGGCGGAGTCTTCGTTGATGATCGCCATGATCGCCGGGTCCATGTTTTCCGAAGTGGAAACAGCTTCAACGAGTTTTAAGAAATCCGCCTTGATCTCCGGAGTGATCTCATAGAAATATTCATCCGGAAGCTCACTAAACATATCCTTATTCTCCTCGACAAACTTCTTCTCTTCCTCATAGTATCTGATGTCGTCATCGATCTTCGCGTCAAGTGCTTTTCGATTGAGCGGGATCGAGTACTCATTGATCGAGAACTTCGTCTGCTGATCTTCTTCAAAGAAGAAGCGGATAAAGTCCCATGCCTCGTCCTTGCACTTGGAGGATGCGGAG
Organism: Clostridiales bacterium; assembly: GCA_017617525.1. Lineage (GTDB taxonomy): Bacteria > Bacillota > Clostridia > Saccharofermentanales > Saccharofermentanaceae > Scatonaster. The sequence goes on along the minus strand of JAFZWA010000060.1, from coordinate 144,495 downwards.
ATCGCGAACGTAAGGACCGGAGACGCGGTCATACCTGTTCCGTTTGGAGACGGGATGCCGACAAATACCGACTTTTTCTTTAAGGTCTGATACTCCGAGACATAGTTTCTGATTCCGTAGATGTACACACGTCTTAATGCCAGAAGTCCTTCTTCGAAAGGATCGGCTTCATCCTGCGGCATCATCATGCTGTCTGTCCATATATCGACGTGGCTCATGCCAATGTCCATTCCGTCATCTGTGATATGCTCAACTCCGTACTTCTTGGAGATCTCAAGTGCTTTTTTGAAATCAGGACCTTCAAACTTTACTTCTTTCGTTCCGTAGTCAACGTAATAAGACGAGGACACGAGAAGAAGCATCTGGAGGAAAGACGCGTACTCCGTTTCTTCGATCATGGAAACATCCTTGGGAAGCGAAGAAGCGATCTGGTCGAACTCTTCGTATGTCCAGCCTGTTCTTTCTCCGATCAGGTCTTTATTGCCGATATATCCGTCGATATTGACACATACCGGGATATGGTAGAGTTTCTCAGAGGATTCGAAAGCATTCAGAATGTTATCGAAATAATCGGCTCTGTTAAGTCCCTTATCACCATCGATATAAGTGTTCAGGTCAACAAGTACATCTTCTGTATCAAACTGACACAAAGAGGAGAAATTCATAAGGATATCCGGGCCGTCTCCGGAAAGCATCTCCAGATAGATCTTATCCGAAAACTCACCGACTGACTTCAAGTAATCATCGCCGGAATATTCGATCTCATTATCGAAAAACCTCATCTGGATACGTGCGTCATGGTTCGGATCAACATTGTAGTCGATCACCTGTTCGTAGAATTCAGAAGTGACTCCGCCGAGGGTTCCGATCTGAAGGATCCTCTTACCTGCGTGAGGGTTTTTCTCTTCACGTGTAAGCACGTTCATGAAAAGCCTTGTTGTCGGGATCGTCTTTCCGTATCCGGTTCCCTCTTCATAAGTCATTCTGGTGAGGAGGATCTTGTCTTCGGAGATAACGGAAATCGAATCTTCACCGAAACTATCCATATAGTTGACATCCGTCCAGTTCCACTCGAGGATCGTCTCTTCCTCATTCTTCAGAAGATCGAGCTTCTTTACACCTTCAGAAGTTGAGCAGTAGATGCCGTCTTCGCCCTGAACCGCGTTCCACAGATCATAGTCCACTTTGGTCTTATCGCCCACGAATTTGCATGTGTTTTCATCGATCTGCTGGATATATGTCTGGCTTTCGTATGTGGTCTCGTTATATTCTTCGAAGCAGGCGTAGATCTTTCCGTCGATCTTGAAGTAATTCAAGACCCAATCTTCCGGAGCAAAGGAGTTGATCACGCTACCGTCTTTTCCGACGATATAGTTCTCCATGTAACCGACGAAAAGGAAATTGCCGTTGTCCAGTTCGATGATCTTATCGATATCCTGGACCGATTCATCGAGAGGAACACTGTTCGTAACTTCGAAGTTTTCATCGACCGTTACGAGTTCGACCTGCGCCCTGCACTCATTGTCATCAATCAACTGATATCTGGTCGCGTAGAATCCGCCGCCGTTTTTCGGAACGACCTTGGTGAATCCATCCGAACCGTTGCTTTCGATCAGCTTGATAATATTCCCTTCCAGATCGAAGATCACCATGCCGTTACCATAGTACTCCGCATAGAGCTTCTCGATCTCCGTGTAATCTCCATTCTCATAATCGAATGAATAGATCTTGTCCTCGATGTCTTTCGGCATCTTGTAGGAAACATAGTATTCACACATCAACTGATCGCCGATGATCCTTGCGTTATAGAGCTCCTGATACTCGAGTTCTTTATCGGACCTCGTCGGAATCTCTACTTTCAGTTCGGTTTCCTTGCTGGAATAATAAGGATCATCTTCCTTAACATAATCCTGTCTCGGACCGGAAGAACCCTTATTCTTTCCTTTGCCTTTTTTACAAGCTGTAAGCGGGATCATCATCGCAGCTGCGAGAATAAACGCACACATTCTTCGTGCAGTTTTTTTCATAACGTATACCTCCACACGCACATTTACCATATACATTATAAAAATGATGAGTCATGAATAAATGACATTTTGGTCATGAACAAAAGAAGATTTTCGGGCAAAGCAAAACGGCCGATCGCATATCACGACCGGCCGCTGTTTTTTACGTTTTCACTGCTCGAAAAGCACCTGTCTTTTCGACTTTTTACAGGTCATAGTACATCGCGAATTCCATCGGGTGCGGAAGCTTGCTGATCTTCGACGCAGACTTCTTGTTTCTGTCGATAAGCTGCTTCAAAAGTCTTTCCGGGAATACGCCTCCGGCCATGAGATAATCGTGGTCTTCTTCAAGCGCGCGGATCGCTTCTTCAAGAGACGCGGGAAGTCCGGTAAGCTTTGCTTTTTCCTCTTCGGGAAGAGTATAAAGATTGCAGTCATAAGGACCCCAGCCATTGGCATGCGGATCGATCTTGTTCTTGATGCCGTCAAGTCCTGCCATCAGGATCGCGGCATACGCATAGTACGGATTACATGTCGCATCCGGATTTCTCAGTTCGAAACGCTTGGTGTCCGGTGTTTTCGCGTAGGCCGGAATACGGATGACCGCGGAACGGTTACTCATCGCGTAACCGATCGTGACCGGAGCCTCAAAACCCGGGATCAAACGCTTATAGGAATTCGTCGAAGGATTCGTGATCGCGCAGATGGATCTCGCGTGTTTCAGAAGTCCGCCCATGAAATAGTGCGCCGTCTCGCTGAGCTGCGCGTATCCGTTCTCATCGTAGAACACAGGCTTTCCGTCCTTGAAGAGAAGCATGTGCACGTGCATACCGGACCCCGCTTCTTCTGCCAGAGGCTTCGGCATGAATGTCGCCGTGAGTCCTTCCTGGACCGCTTCGTTCTTGATGACATATTTTGCCGACATGGTGTCGTCCGCAAGCTTCAGCATATCGCCGAGCTCGACTTCGATCTCCATCTGACCGGAACCGCCGACCTCCGGATGGTGGTACTTAACACCGATGCCCCAATCCGCCATGGCAAGGCACATGCGGGATCTGATGTCATTTCGGATATCGGTCGGAAGGCTGTTGTGATAGCCCGCGCCCGGCATGACCTGGAAACCGTTATTGCTCATCTCGTTTCCGGACGCGTAATGCGCCTGGGATGTGTAGATGCTCGTGGACATATCATAGTAGTTTGTCGTGTAACGGACATCGTCAAAGATATAGAATTCGTACTCCGGTCCGATGATCATCTGATCGGCGACACCCGTTTCCTTCATGTACTCAAGCGCGCGGATCGCGACGTTTCTCGGGTACTGGTCAAAAGGTCTGTTCTCGGGAAGCGCGATCACTCTTACATCACCGATCATGGAAAGCGTCGGCACTTCGCAGTAACGGTCAACGACCGCGGAATCGAGCACCGGGATAAAGACCATGTCGGAGTTCTCGACGGGCGCGTAACCATAGTTACTTCCGTCAAAACCGATACCCTGTGTCATCGTGCTCTCGCTAAGTCTCTCCGCCGGGATCGCCAGGTGTCTCCAGCGTCCGTCGATATCGGTGAGTTTGAAATCGATCATCCGGATGCCGAGTTCGTCGATCATCTTCTTAATGTCCTGCAAAGTTCTTCCCATGTTTCTATCCTCCTACTAACTTCAATTATTTTGCGCCCCTACCCGGCGCTGATAAACATATAAAAATGCCCGGCCTTGCCTTTCGGTTTTCGCCCGTCCGATCGTCATTTGACTTTCCGGCCGGACGCTTCCTCAAGCGCCGAGCAGATTCTGATCAAACGCGAAAAGCGCCTGATTAATACTGTACATATCGTAGTTTTTGTTGGAGATAAAATACTCCACGATGACATCGGCTTTATTCGAATGTGAAAGCGCGAAGCCCGCCTTTTTCAGGAACGTTTCCGTCTCGGAAAGATCAAGTTCGAGCGCGACGGCAAATGCCAGGACCGTCTGTTTGCTCGGACGGTAATTGATGTCGGATCTGATCTTCGAGAAAAGCTTTCTGTCGATATTGGCTTTCTTATAACATTCGGAATCCTTCATGCCCTTGCTGTCGATCATGCGAAGGAGCGACTGTGAAAAGCTTTCGTCGAGGTTTTCCAGCGCCGCCTTTAGATCGTTCGGAGTTGCCGCGTCTGCCATGAAATCGGGCATCGCGGCACTTGCCATCGGCATGGCATCGGCCATCGCCGAGCCCAGGCATCTTTGCTCCTCCACTCTTACTGCTTCAAGGATCTCTGCTTCTTGAGGAGCGGCAGCTTCTTCATCCAATACTTCTTTCGCAGCACCTGCTCTTTCACACGAGTCACTCGACGACTTCTTTGAACGAGCAAATATCGAACGGCGAGATCCGGTCACTCCGCCAAAAGCAACTGACTTTGCCACATCGCCCAGGATCGAGCCGCGGTCTTTTTCTTCATCATATGTATTTCGGATATAGCCGGAGATCTCGGAATAGAGATGCACATCAAATCGGAAACTGCCGCGGTCGAAAATGACGAGCAGCACTTCCATATCGTTTTCTTCTTCATCCAGAAACGCGCGAATCGTGCTGACCGCGACCTCAAGCGCCTGCTCTTTCGGATACCCGTACACGCCGGCGGAGATCATCGGAAAAGCGACCGAATCACAGTGCTTTTCGCGCGCAATAAGAAGGGAATTTCTATAAGCAGATCGAAGGAGTTCTTCCTCACCGCGATGACCGCCCTGCCAGATCGGGCCGACGGTATGGATAACGTATTTTGCGGGAAGATCATAACCGAGTGTGACTTTCGCTTCGCCTGTCCTGCAGCCGTTCAGCGTTCTGCACTCTTCGAGAAGACGCGGGCCGGCCGCGCGATGGATCGCGCCATCAACACCGCCACCGCCGAGAAGCGACGTGTTCGCCGCGTTCACGATGGCATCGACATGAAGCTTCGTGATGTCACCTGAAACTATACGAAAAGGCATGACCCCATTGCCCTCCTTCTCCGTCTGTTCTTTACATTATACATCGTGGAAAGATCTCGGAAAAGACGACGGATTATCTCTTTTACGTGGCGGCTGCGGTTTATAGGTACGTGCCGGATCTTCAATCACCGGAGACTTGTTGTCTGTCCATTCCTTCGGTTTTTCCACCGGCGCGGTTCCTTGGGGCGCAAGTTGGAATGTCGGTTGTTTCAGCGGCCCGACCTGGGATGGACTTGACGCGCCATCTTGTTTATACGTGAACGACACACCGGAACAATAGTTGCGCATCTCGCCTTTTTCGTCCCCGATACTGTTTTCTTTGACAAGGAGCGACGCCGATACCAGATAGGCTACGCCAAATCCGAATCCGATGGAAAAAAGAATAGGTAAAATTATCTCCATTTTCTCACTCCTGTCTCTTCTTTACGAAGTTAAACATCTTGGTCGACTGGGAAAGTTCGAGTTCCTTTAGGATCTTTCCCTTTTTCCCGATCCCTATGCTGAAAAACGCAACGATCGCGGCTGCAAAAAGACAAATGGTATTAAAGAATATTCCCGATTCAAACAGCATTTTGAACAAAAACTTGAAAACAAAGAACGAAAGGAATGCCACGACAGCTCCATTCCCGAGCACCATTGCCCAGAAGCGCGATCCAAGCCAGGGCAGGCAGCAAACGACCTTACCCGTCTGTCCGTTTACCAGAATGGTATTATGCTTTCCTTCGTATTCGAAAGTAACAAACCATACAGGAAACATCGCATACTTATAGTTGTTCTTGATCGCGGTGACATGTTCTTCGCTGACGATCTTATGACCTTTCCCCGGAACGCCTATCAGCGCTTTATACTCGAAGAACTCACGGCAACGCTTCGTGGTAACCTCATAGAGTTCGTTGTGGGAGATATCTGAAGCATTGGAATAGAACCCCAGAAGATAGTCCTCATCGAAATCAATCATGGAACTGAGATTAAACGGTTCCAGACGGGCAGCACTTTCGTTGGAAAGGATCTTGCAGCCATCGACGGGAAACTTCTTCAACTTCATTTCTCCCGTTCTTCTAGAAAAGATCGTATAAATGGTTTTTCCTCTGGACTCTCTGCTTGCGATCAAACAGTCTTCTTCAAAATCTGCATCGACGAGCCAGTACGGAAGATAGATGCCACGCACATCTTCCGGCTGAAAATCCTTGAGCTCCTTCGGAACAAAATATGATCTTGCCATCTTGGAACGGATGGCTCGGAGAGCGTATTCCTTTGTTACGGTAAACGGCAGGATATAGTCCGGAGTCTTTTCTTTCGACACACGGGAGAAAACGACATTCGGATTTCCGCAGTAGATGCACTTCGTCGATACTTCCGAGCCGTGAATGATGATCTCACCACCGCACTCGGAACATGTGTAGATGTAATTCTCGAGGAACTTCTCCTCGATCTCTCCTTTATTTCCGTGAGTTTCTTTACATCGCGTGGCGCTGTCGTTTTCCCTAAGGTTCTTCGCCCCGGATTCCACTTCTTCCGCTTGAAAAGTACTGCCGCACGTGGTGCATAGCAGCTTTTTGATCCCCGGATCATAGACCAGCGCATGCGCACAATTCTTACATAGTGTAGCCATTCCCATAACCCCCTTGCTATAAGAAAATTATACACTTTTCTCCGGCAGTATCGAGCCGTTTCCGTCCGAAATACACCGCCCTAATTGCAAACAAGAGAAACAAAAAGCTCCCGCGGTGAGCCCCCCGAAAGAAAAGCTTCAAGAAGTAATTCACTTACATGAAAAAGGAAAGAGAAAGGGAACCTCTCAGAGCGACGAGTTTTGCTCCCCACGTAAGAGCGCTTCAGGAAATATATAAAGAGAAACAAAAAGCTCCCGGCGGTGAGTTTTGCGAAGCAAACTGTCTGAACCGCTAGGAGCTTATTTGTTTCTCTTTATTCGAGTTTATTTGCTGAAGCGCTCGTCGATAACTCGCTTCATCTTACCCTCAGATCTCGGCAAGGATCTCGGCTCGCAGAGCTTGATCTTCGCGTGGATACCGGTCATGGACGCGATCTCGCCTTCGAGCATTCTCTCTGTCTTTTCGATCTCACGGATGGAGTCAGAGAAGAACGAAGGTGTCATCTCGACCTTAACAGTCATTCTATCGAGATTCTGAACACGATCGAGATAGATCATGTAGTGCGGCTCGACCTCACTGTGAGCAAGGAGAACAGCCTCGATCTGAGACGGGAATACGTTAACGCCACGGATGATCATCATGTCGTCGGCACGTCCTGTTACCTTCTCGATCTTCGGTGTAGTACGTCCGCACTCACACTTACCGTGATAGAGACGTGTAAGGTCGTGAGTATTGTAACGCAGGAGCGGAACGCCTTCCTTACTGATGGAAGAGAATACGAGCTCACCGAGTTCTCCGTCCGGAAGCGGCTCGCCTGTCTCCGGATCAACGATCTCCGGAATGAAGTGGTCTGCCTCGATGTGGATAAGGTCGGACTTGTCGCAGGAGCATCCTACACCAGGTCCGCAGATCTCTGTAAGTCCATAGATATCGAAAGCACGAAGGCCGAGTTTTTCTTCGATCTGATCTCTCATCTCGATCGTCCAAGCCTCAGCGCCGAAGATACCGCAGCGGAGGTTCAGTTCGCTCTTGTCGATGCCCGCAGCCTCAAGCTGGTCGGCAATGTGCAGCGCGTATGTCGGTGTGCACATCAGGACTTCCGGCTTCCACTCACGAAGGATCGTGATCTGTCTTGCGGTGTTACCACCGGAAACAGGAAGCGCGACGCATCCCATATCCGCGCATGCATAGTGTGGGCCAAGACCGCCTGTGAAGAGGCCGTAACCGTAAGCGATGTGAACGAGGTCACCCTTCTGAACGCCGGATCTTGCCATCGCGCGGCAGAGAACGGAGTTCCAGAGTTTTACGTCATTCGCTGTATAACCAACGACCTTCATCTTGCCGGTCGTACCGGAAGAAGCGTGTACACGAACGAGCTCCTGTCTCGGTACCGCCAGTGTTCCGAACGGATAGTTGTCTCTGAAATCGAATTTATCTGTGAACGGGAGTTTCGGGAGATCCGCAACGCTCTTGATGTCGCCCGGCTGAACACCCTTTTCTTCCATACGCTTTCTGTAGTATGGAACGTTTTCCCACATGCGGTTCACGCACTTGATCAGGCGTTCACTCTGTACCTGGGCGCGCTCGTCATCAGACATGCACTCGGCTTTCGGATCATAGATCCATGAGTTTACTTCTTTTCTCATCTTTACTACCTGCCTTTCGTTTTCTGACGGCAACAAAAAGTCCCATTGCCGTCGTTTCCTTCAGCAATGGGACGAAATATCTATCTCGCGGTACCACCCATTTTCGAGTCTTTCTTCTTGAAAAGCACTCGCACTCTCAAGGCCTATCAGCCTCTGCCCCAAGTAACGGCGGGCTCTCCGTATCCACCTACTGGCATCGCGTTTCGCCATGTGTTCTGCAGATCTGCTCAGGAGTGAACTTCGACTGATCTTCCCTCGTATGCCGGCTCTCAATTCTTCCGCCGGCACGCCCTGTACGTCTTCGGATCGCTACTTTTCTCCGTCAGTGCATTTTTACTATTAAGGAGATTATGCGTTCAAATATCGGCAATGTCAATACTTTTCTATATATAGAGAGGTATCGTTTCTTAACATGAATGAAAAAACGCGCCCCGGCTTCCCGACACGCGTTTCTTCAATCCAGTTTCTTTTTCCGGCTACGCTTTAAAGGTCATAGTCTGAAGTGTCCTGTTTCAGTGTTAACCCTTCTTAGCGTCGCCCTTCTTCTTGTCTTTCTTTGCATCCTTATCGTCCTTCTTGGACTCGGATTTCTTTTCCTTCTTCTCTGCCTCTTTGATGTCGTCTTCATCACGAAGGTCTACGTGGATACCGAATACGTTTACATCGACTCCGGCATCATCCACGAGAACGTCCAGACCCGGAAGGTCTACGACGACACTGTCGTCATCCACTGTGATGAATTCGATCTTCGGAGGAAGATCATCCCAGCGGTTATCTCGAATGCGGTCAGCAAGTTCTTTTGTGCCACTGATCATATAAAGACCCGCACTGATGAAAAGGAAGACCATTGACATCGCGAAGCACGCGACCATGATCACGATTGCGATTGCAGTTCTGTTTTTCATGCGTTGCCTCCTTTCGCGCTGTTTCCGTTGATCTTAAAGATATAACGGAAGTAAGCGATCGTTCCGAGGATGAATCCCTTGGCCGCAAAGTATGCTACGAAGAGCTCCGCGATCGCTGCGAAGATCAGGCTGATGCCCAGGCAGATCGTGCCTGCGACAGCTGTCGTAAGGGAAGCTGACCAGCAGAAAAGCACTCCGGCAATGACGCCTGTAAGGATCGGTGTAGCGATGAGCAGGAGCAAAAGTGCCAGTGCGATGAGCCATACCGGGATGAATACGAAGATGGTGAACAAGATCGCGAATGCGAGGTTGTGTTCTTTCTTTTCGGACGGCTGCATTCTGCTCGGATCCTGAGTCGGATACATGGAGTAATCCGGAAGGTCGACCTGCTTTTTGCCCTGAGGCTCGACCGGTGCGTATTCTTCTTTTGCCTTCGCGCCTGTGTGAGCGAACTTGTAGTTTTCGGGCTCCTTCTTCGGAGCTTTGTTGACTACCGGTTTTGCTACTACCGGATCACAGAAACCAGCGGCGGTCTGCGGTCCGACACCACGTCCGAGGATCATGCCCGTTTTGATCGGGATGATCGGGAACTGCGGAGCACCGGCTGCGTCTGCAGCAGAAGCTACATCAAAATTCGGGATCTCATCGGAAAGATAGATCTGAGCGACTTCTTCCGGAGAACCCAGTTTAGCTGCGATCTCTTCCTCGGTCTTTCCCTCAGAAACACCGATATCGAAGTGTGTTTCAAACTCTTTTGCGATCTCCTCCACATCATTGGAAGGAAGTCTCTTCAACTGCGCACGGAGCGCAGAAACATAATCTCTTTTATTCATGCGCTTTTCCCTCCTACGATCTTATTTACGCTCGCCGTAAAGGAGTTCCAGTCATCCAGCAATTCCTGGAGACGGACCTTACCCATGGCAGTCAGACTGTAGTATTTTCTCGGCGGACCACTCTGCGATTCCTGAAGGTAGGAAGCAACCAGCCCGTCGGCCGCGAGTTTTCGAAGAAGCGGATACACAGTTCCGTCTGAGATCATGATGGTCTCTGAAAGTGTGCTTGCCAACTCGTATCCGTAGCGGTCGCTGTCATTGAGCATCGCCAGAACGCAAAGGTCGAGCACGCCTTTTTTGAATTGCACATTCATTCTCACATTCCTCCTTTTTCTATTTACTTCGTTTCGTTATTCCTCTGTTATTTGTTATTCAGTATTGTATATTCAACAATACTGATTATAAAGCGGTATTGAACTATATGTCAATAGCCGTGGGAAAGCGTGATATTCATTCTATTTCGGGGAAAGCCGCGATATAAAGAAGGTAGTTCTTTTTCAGAAGAGGCGCGAAAAGCACACCCATCCGTTGTCAACGTCGATCAGGATCGCTTCCGTGCTCGGGTGTTCTTTATCCAGTTCGCAGGACATGATGAAGACCTGCGTGTTCGGGTGTTCGCCGATGTCATCCGGCAAAACGACCTTGAAGTCAAAGCTTGTGATCTGGCCATCTTCAAGTCCGAACGCTTCTTTCATCTTCGCCTGCTGTTCCATGGAAAAAGTCGTCGACTGGGATTCGTCTATCGTCAGCGGGTTGATGATGGACATCTTTTCGACCTTCATTTGATAACCTGCCATCGCGGACTGCGGGCAGCAATACTCGACATAGACATAGCCTTTATCGGAAAAACGGCCGGAACGGAATTCGAAATCATATCCTTCCACCTCTTCCGGAACCTGATCCGGAAAGAAAAGCACCGAATAGTTTCTATCATTTAAGTAGTTCATATTCTCCTCATAGGAATCCGAATCCGAAGAATCGATATTCCAGGGAACCAAAATGGAGACCGTGACCAGAAGCGCGACAAGTCCGAGGCTTATGGCAGTCATTGAAATATTGAATTGACGGGGTTTCCAGAACATAAGAAGTTCTACGGTAATAAGTTCGATCACGGAAATGATCATGCAGACGATGTAGATCGGAACGAGATATCGGCAGTAAAGCACGGCAAAAAGAGCAATGGCACACGCGATCACAGCCATTGTGACGCATCCTTGCACCTTGCTTCGCATAGACAGACCGGAAAACAGTTTTTTCGCGGAATTCTCTCCCATGCTCATATACCCCATTTACCATTCACACAGAACTTCTAAATGTTATTTTACACAGTTGAACATGAGATATATACTAGATGAATTTTAGGGAAAATACGGATAAATCATAGAAATACTATTCGCGTTCCATCCTTCTTTCGATCGGATTATTATAGATAATCGAGAAGCTTCTGGATACGGTGATTCATGCCGGACTTACTGATCGGCGGATCCATGAGACGGCCGAGCTCCGTAAGGGACAGGCCCGGGTTATCGATATGGATCTTCGCGACCTCGAGAAGCTCTTTCGGAATGCGGTTCGCCTTGTCGGACGCAAGGAGCTTTTCGAGCTGTTTCGTTCTTCTGGCGCTTGCCTCAGACTGCTGTTTCACCGTCCATGTATCGAGGTTGACGCTTCGCGAGACCATGCCGTTGACATCGTGCTGCGCGCGGATATTTTGCAGTTCCATCATCTGATTGACGGCACCGAGGATGACCAGGAAATCGCAGATCTCGTCATGCTTTTTGAAATAGATCGCCCAAGTCACGTCCGAAACTCTTGTCATCGGGCGGATGTTTTCCGCGTGCATCAGAAGGACGAGCATCTTTACAAACGCGTCGGTCTTACAGAGGATCTCGATCCTGTAGGTCTTATTCGGATCGCTCATGGAGCCTCTGGCGAGAAAAGCGCCTTTCATCATGGCTCTTCTCAAATTCTCCGAGGAAGAGATCTTATCGGTGATCGTATCGGGCATCAGGTAATCCGTGATGAAAGACTCGAACTCCGTCGCCTCGAAAAGCACCTCAAAGACACTTCCGCCTCTTCGGCCGACTTTATTCGGTCCCTCGGCAGCGAGTCCCGTGCCGCTCATATTCGCGTCACGGACGAGTCTTTTGGCCGTATCTTCCGTCGTGCAGAGGACCTTCACCAGATTCTTTTCGTAATCGCAGTCGTAGCCCGTACATAGACAAACGGCCGCCATTTCAGCGGCCCATTCGTCTTCGGTCTTATACGAATACTTAAGTATCTGTTCTTTTACACCCTGCGTGTATGTCATGCTTTCTTTTCCTCTGGCGGGAAGTATCGCGGATCTTTTTCGATGTCACGATGGTGAATGGATACGCGGAAGCCCTTGGCTTTCAGACCTTCGTACAATCTTTCGGCCATGTAAACGGAACGGTGACGTCCGCCGGTGCAGCCGACGCCTACGGAAAGACGGGCTTTACCTTCACGGATATAAAACGGGATCGAGAAGCAAAGAAGATCCATCATCTTCTCATAGTACTTTTCGGTCTCATCATGTTCTTCCAAAAAGTCGATGATCGCCTGATCCTTACCACAGAGCATCTTCAGCTCCGGAATATAGAACGGGTTCGGCAGGAAACGAACATCGCAGGTAACATCGCTGTCGCCCGGGATACCGTACTTGAATCCGAAGGACTCGATATGGATATCCATCGTGCTTAAGTCTTCGACTTCGATGATGTTCAGGATCTCTTCGCGAAGCGCGGAAAGCGTGATCAGGGACGTGTCGATGATGTGGGTCGCGCGGGCGCGTATACCACGCATGAGCGAGCGCTCCTTTTCGATCGCCTCAACGAGTGAAAGGCCTGCGGAAAGCGGGTGCTTTCTTCTGGTCTGACGGTAACGGCTGACCAGTACGGAGTCGTTTGCCTCAAGGAAGATAATGCGGTACGGGCATCCGATATTCTTGATCTCGGTCATCGCTTTGCCGAAACCTTTCAGATACTCGTTACTTCTAACGTCAACAACGAAAGCCAGTTTGTCGATGGCGAAACCCTCGCCGCCCTGTCCTTTGATGAACGTACGGACGAGTTCCGGAAGAACCATCGGCGGGAGATTATCGATACAGAAATATCCCTGGTCCTCCAAGATGTTTGCCGCCTGGCTCTTTCCGGCGCCGGACATTCCGGTGAGAATGATCAGATCCATGTATTGCCTCCTGCCGTCAGTTAAATCCGCGTCCGATAAAACGGACTTCGCGTGTAAGTTCTACTCCGTTCTTTTCACGGATCGTCGCCTGAATATGGGAGACCAGCGCGTCAATATCCGCGGCGGTCGCGTTTCCCGTATTAATGACGAAACCCGCGTGCTTTTCAGAGACCTGAGCGCCTCCGATCGAAAAGCCCTTGAGCCCCGCCTGTTCGATCAGGGCTCCCGTATAATATCCCGTCGGCCGCTTGAACATGCTGCCCGCGCTCGGGAAGTTCAACGGCTGGGATTTTGTTCTCTTCTCCGTATATGTGCGGATCTGTGCCTGGATCTCATCGACGTTTCCGCGACGAAGCTTCAGCACTGCCTCGGCAACGATCCCGCCCTGCAGCATAAAGACGCTGGAACGGTATCCGAGCTTAAGATCCTCTTTCTTCCAGGAAAGCACTTCCCCGGAAGGCGATATCGAAATGACTGTTTCCAGGACCTCTGACATGTCGTGGTCATAGGCGCCCGCGTTCATGAAGACCGCGCCGCCGAGAGAACCCGGAATACCGGACGCGAACTCAAGTCCGGTAAGTCCCGCTTTCGCGGCATAAGACGAAAGTTTCGTAAGAAGCGTGCCCGCGGAAGCGCGGATCAGGACACAATCAGGATCATCCGGATCATCTTCGGACGTGATCTCCGAAAACTTCTCGCCCAGTCGGATCACCAGTCCGTCGATGCCCTCATCGGAAACGACGATATTGGAACCGTTACCCATGAGGAAATACGGCATACCCACAGAATCAGAAGCCGAAAGAAGCGCGACAAGTTCTTTTGTATTGGAAGGCTCGGCATAGACCTGCGCGGGTCCGCCTACACGGAAAGACGTATGCGGTTTCATCATTTCCTCGAAACGAAGTTCCGAAGAAAGATCAGTCATTCCCGCCTCATCAAGCTTTTTCTTAAATGCCTCGATCGTACTGTTGTCCACTCTCATGAAAGCTCAAATCCCCCGATCAGTCAGCATTCAGCCCGCCCGGAAATACGCGGGTGACCAGATCTTTTGCGGCGTTATAGCCCATCTTCTTAACACGGTAGTTGATCGCTGCCGCTTCGACGATGATCGCCAGGTTACGACCGGGTCCGACAGGGATCGTGATCGAAGGCACTTTGATGCCGAGTATATCGGTCGTCTCATCGGTGATACCGAGACGGTCATATGTCTTCTTCTCATCCCACAGTTCGAGGTTGATAACGAAGTCGATGTTCTCCTGAAGTTTAACGGAAGATACACCGTACAGTTCTTTTACGTCGAGAATACCGATGCCGCGGATCTCGATGAGGTGGCGGATGACTTCCGGAGCTCTGCCGAGAAGTGTCGTTTCGGAAACTCTTCTGATCTCGACCTGATCGTCCGCGATCAGACGGTGACCACGCTTAACGATCTCGAGCGCCGTCTCGGATTTACCTACGCCGCTTTCACCTAAGATCAGGATACCTTCACCGTTTACCTCGACGAGTACGCCGTGCATCGAGATACGGGGAGCAAGTTCAACATTGAGATATTTGACCAGCGAAGACATGAACTCACTGGTTGCCTGATGCGTGCGAAGGACCGGGATCTCCGCCTTCTGTGCGACCTTGATCAGCTCATCGTGCGCTACGTGATTTCTCGTCAGGATCAGACACGGGATCTTCTTCTCGAAAAGCGCCTGTAAACGCTCTTCCCTCTGTTCCGATGTCAGCTTATCGAGGAACGCGTGCTCCATGTTACCGATCAGCTGGATACGGTCAGGACCGAAGTGATCGTAATAACCCGCAAGCTGCAGGCCCGGACGAGTTACGTCTGCCACGTGGATACGAACCTTTTCGATATCCTCAGGCGCATAAATGACCTCCAGTTCGAATGACTTGATGATCTCTGTCAGAAAAACGCTTGAATACGGCATAGCGTGCTCCTCCGTCAGTAAAAATGCATATATATTATTCTATAACAAATCGGCGTAAAAACATATCTTTTCGGGGCAGACAATTCTCGATCGCGTAAAATTCCGTCGCTGGTCCTCGTCGCTTCGCTCCTGCGAGAATCGCTCCGGAAAGTTTACGCGATCGATGCTTGCTCCGACCGAAAGGATCCGGCATTACGCCGATTTGTTACGCGAAAATGAGGAGGATGCATTTTTACTGACGCTGTGCGCTGCGCGCGTTTTTTGTTACCATATAGGAAGTGATTGATAAGGAGTGCGGATATGAGGAAGCTGGTCATTCTTAGAGGGAATTCGGGAAGTGGCAAAACGACTGTCGCGAAGGAACTTCAGAGCATCCTGGGAAGTAATACCATGCTGATTTCGCAGGATATGGTCCGACGCGAGATCCTCAAAGTAAGTGACGGTAAGGATACCTTGGCGCTTCCACTTCTAAAACAGCTATTACAGTATGGTTTTGAACACAACGAAGTCGTCATTCTGGAGGGGATTATGGTATCTGACTGGTACCGCCCGCTCTTCGAGCAGGCTGTCTCACTATACGGCAAAGATATCTACGCGTACTACTTTGACCTTCCGTTCGAAGAAACCGTTAAGCGTCATAAGACAAGAGCAAAGGCAGGTTCTTTTGGCGAAGAAGCAATGCGGGAATGGTGGGTCGAAAAAGATTACTCCGACGTCTTATGCGAAACAAAGATCACCGAAGAACTGAGCAAAGAAACGATCGTGCAGATGATCCTCAACCACATCTCCCGTTAATGCCATGAAAGCAGGAAAAGGGCCACGAAGATTCGCTCAGCTTTCGCTGTTTTTGACACTTGAGCGAGCATTCAGCGAATCTTCGCCGGCCGGTCGCAAAAAAATTCCCCCACAGCTTTCGCCGCAGGGGAATCTTTCATCTAATAGCTTGATATTCTACGATCACTCGTCGTCAGACAGGAATGCTTTTCTTGCCTCGATAACCTTCGCCTGAACATCGCCCGGAGCCTGCTCGTAGCGAGCGTGCTCGATGGTGTACCAGCCACGACCCTGTGTCATGGACTTAAGGTCTGTAGCGTAAGTAGCCATTTCGGATGTCGGAACTTCGCAGTTGATGACGGAACCTGTCTCGTCAGAATCGATACCCATGATGCGGCCACGACGCTTGTTCATGTCGCCCATGATATCACCCTGCTTATCCTCAGGAATGTGAACGGATACTGTGCTGATAGGCTCAAGGAGAACCGGGTTAGCCGCAGCCATACCTGCCTTGAAAGCGAGGTTAGCGGCGATCTTAAATGCCATTTCCGAGGAGTCTACATCGTGGTAAGAACCATCGACGAGCGTTGCCTTGAGGTTAACTACCGGGAACGCACCGAGGATACCCTTCTTAACTGCGTCCTGGAGACCCTTTTCAACTGCCGGGAAGAAGTTCTTCGGAACGGCGCCGCCGAATACGTTCTCTTCGAATACGAGCTCTTCAGAATCTGTCGGCTCAAACTCGATCCATACGTCACCGTACTGACCATGACCACCGGACTGTTTCTTGTGCTTACCCTGAACCTTGACCTTCTTACGGATCGCTTCACGGTAAGGAACACGAGGCTCTTCGAGATCAGCGTCTACGTTGAACTTACTCTTGAGCTTGCTCTTGAGTACGGAGATCTCCTGCTCACCGAGACCGGAGATGACCATCTGCTTTGTCTCTGCGTTGTTAACAACTGTAAATACCGGATCCTCATCCTTCAGCTTGTTAAGACCGGACATGATCTTATCTTCTTCACCTCTTGCCTTCGGGACGATACCCATGGAAAGACACGGTGTCGGGAAGTTGATCTTTGTCAGTGTTACGATACGGGACTTATCGCAGAGAGTATCGTTTGTCTGTGTGATAACGAGTTTTGCGACTGCGCCGATATCACCTGCAACGACCTTATCTGTCGGTATCTGCTTCTTACCAACCATGAAGAACAGACCGCCAAGACGCTCTTCCTTTTCTTTTACCGCGTTATAAACGGTGGAGTTACTCTTCATAACACCCGCGTAAACACGGAAGAGGGAGATACGGCCTACGAACGGGTCAGCGATCGTCTTGAATACGAATGCCGCGAGCGGATCGTTCTCATTGCATACGATCGTGAGCTTCTCGCCATCCGGTGTTTCACCTTCTTGCGGCGGCTTAGTGGAAGCCGGCGGTGTATCCTTGGAAAGGCAGTTCATCAGGAACTCAACGCCCCAGTTCTTGTAAGCGGATCCGCAGTAGATCGGGTGCAGAACGCCGTCAGCAAATCCGGCATGTACGCCACGACGGAACTCGTCCTCTGTGAACGGTTCGCCTGCGAAATACTTCTCCATGAGTTCTTCGTCGCTCTCAGCAACTACTTCGTTGATCTTATCCTGCAGTTCAACTACACGATCTTCGAATTCTGCCGGAAGCGGAACTTCTGTCTGAGCGCCTGTCTTCTCATCGAGAGTGAAAGCGCGCTTGTTCATAACGTCTACGATACCCGTCATCTTGTCACCGGTCATGATCGGGAGAGAAAGCGGGATAACGCCACGGCCGTAACGAGCCATCATACGGGAAACAACGCCCTCGAAGTCTGCGTTCGGTTCGTCCATACGGTTAAGGAAGAAAAGGAAAGGAACCTTTCTCTTATTAAGTAAGCGGATCGCCTTCTCGGAACCTACGGAAGTGCCGCCCTTTGCGCTGATAACTACGATCGCGCTGCCTGCTACACGAATACCGGCCATCGTCTCACCGAGAAAATCGAAATCACCGGGGGTGTCGATGAGATTCATCTTCGTGTTCTTCCACTCACATGCCGCTACGGATGTGTTAAGGGAAATCTGACGCTTGATCTCTTCAGGGTCAAAGTCCAGTGCGGTATTACCATCTGCCGAACGTCCGAGACGGTCGATCGCTTTACCACAAAAGAGCATCGCCTCAGCAAGCGCTGTCTTACCAGATCCGCCATGGCCCAGAAGCGCGATGTTACGGATCTTGTCTGCCGAATAATTGGTCATGTATTCGTCCTCCTAATTCAAACTCTAATGGGACTATTATAACCGATATCAGTATCAATATCCACAAAAACTTTCATAAACTACAAAAGTTTTTTGTGATACTTAACGGCATTTTTATTTGCGAATTCGGGTTTCCTTTTCCCGCGTGAAAAGGGCCGTTCCCGGATACCCGGAAACAGCCCCTCTTAACTGCTGAATTGGTTGAAATACCGACGTTTGAGCGTTTACTCTTCCTCGACGTTTCTTTCGAAGATCATGATCACGCGGTCTTCCTTGATGGAAACGGAACTTGTCGACAACGACATGCTCTCACCGCCCATGGTCGCCTGCAGCTTACCGCCTTCGTCATTGACCATGCTGTGGAGTCTCCAGCCGGCGGCTGCCTTTGTAGCGAGGATCTCAGCGATACGCTCGGAGTTGACTTCGCCGTTCGGAAGATGTGGAACTACGACTACGGAGTATTCCTTCATGCCATCCGCGATCGCGACAGCGCCACCGCCAACCGGCATATTGTCGATACGATCCTGCATTTTCTTGATCGTCTTCTGCATCTCGTTCAGCTGCTTCTCAAGTTCTTCCTTCGACTTTGCCATTTCTGCCAGCTCACTTTCCTTCTTCTTTAACTCATCCTGAAGTTTGCCCTTCTCACTTTCGGAAAGTGCGGCATCCTTCAAGGCAACAGCTCTCTTCTCAGCTTTCAAGATCAACTCCTGCGCTTCGACTTCTGCCAGTTTCTTCGCGATCTTCGAATCGGCGATGATCGCCTTGGCATTATCAAGATCTGTCTGGAGAGCAGCAATCTGAGATTCAAATGTGCTCTTGCTCTGCTCCTGCTCTTTGGTCATCTTCGCGATATCGGATTCCAAAGCGGCTTTCTGCTTGGCAATTACATCGCAGCTAGCTCTGGCCTCAGATGTCAGCTTATTCTTTTCCGCCTCGGCATCAGAGATGGCTTTCTTAGCCTGCTCCATCATCTGGGTGGCTTCCTTTTCCATCTTCTCTTTTTCCTGCTGAGCAGAACCGAGAAGCTGTGCCGTCTCTGCGTCTACGCGCTCTTTTTCTTTCTGGGAGGATTCGAGTTCGGCCTTTGCCTGTGCCGCGGCAGACTCGATCTGCGCCTGCGTCTCGGAGATCATGCGATCTCTTTCCGCTGCGGTCTCAGTAAGGATCCTCTCGTTCTCTTTCTGTGCTTCACCGATGATCCGGGCACTCTCTGACTCCGCTTCCTTCTTCAAAGCTTCGACCTGAGCGTCCAGGTTCTCTTTCTCCTGAGCTACAGTCTCATACTGCTGCTGTGTCTCATCAAGAGCCGCCTGCATACGCTGGCAGTCTTCTTCGAGTCCCTGTCTCTGTGCCTGAACCTTCTCGACCTCGGCCATGATGCGCTGTGCTTCCGCTACATACGCCTGCATTTCCGAATCGGCCTGTTTCTTTGTATTTTCTACTTCTGCCAGGACCTGCTGAGCTTCTGCGAGAGCAGCCGCTTTTGCCTGTTCACCTTCGGCGATCGCGGCAGCTTTTGCCTCTTCGCCTTCCTTGAGTCTTTGGCGGGTAGTTTCTTCCGCTTCTGCCTCGAGCTTTCTTCTGGCTTCATCGTAATCGGTCTTCATCGCGGTCAAGGATTTTTCCATTTCCTTCAACTCTTTTTCAGCCTGATCACGATGTGCCATAGCATCCTTGGCGGCTGCTTCGGCGATCTGGGCCTCGTCCAGCAGCTGCTGTCTTCTGGCCATAGCGTCTTTATATTCTTTCTGAACCTGCACAGCGAGCTGTTCTGTCTCTTTCTGTGCGCTCATGAGAATAGCTTCCTGCTCTTTTTTCGCCTGAGCGATCATTGCGTCGCGCTCAGCCTGAGCATCTTTGATCGCTTCCTCACGAAGTCTGGTTTTCTCCGCTTGCAGATCTCCCTGACGTTTCTTTTCGATCTCGACCTGTTCTCTGACCTCAGCCAGTTCCTTCTCGAGTTGTTTACGCTCATCCAGGGCACGCTTTCTGATCTCAACATACTCTGTCTCGATACGAAGTTTCTCGGACTCGAGCTGCTGATTCAGCGTTTCGATCTCGCGCTGATTGCGATTCTTCATTTCCGCGATAATTTTTTCCTCTTCGGAGCGTTTTTGCTCTACACGCGCACTCGCTTCCTGCTCACTTCGCTTGATGTTCGCACTGGCTTCTTCCCTTGCGGCATCCTCACCTTCACGAGCGGCTTTTTGGAAATCGTACTTACACATGAAGCAACGCGCAACGTTATCACCCATCATAACGCCACATACAGGACACTTCTTCATCGCTATTCTCCTCATTGCATGAATTGTAAAAACAATTATACAACGATTTTAGAGATTTTTCATTCGTTCTTGGCGAATTTCACAATAAATTGACAAAGATTTTTCATAAAAAGCAAACAACAGAGTCGCTTTGACCCTGTTGTTTTGGTGCGATTAATATGTTCTTTTCTTGTGCTTAACGACTCAAAGATCAGGCCGACTTTTCTCTTAAGGAAAAGTAAACGGATATTGCGATCCAGATGATCGTCACGGCAATGGCCGAAATGATGACCAGTGTCCTGCAGACATTATGACTCTGCTTCGCGATCCTCGGATTGCGTTCTTCGGTACCATTACAAGCTTTCACCAGACTGATGATCGCGAGCGGCATCGGGAAAATGATCCCGATGAAAGAAAGCGCCGACATAACGATCAAAACAATGGATATACCGCGCATCGCTTCGAAGTCCGGTTTTTCCGTCGCGTCGATGTGATAGTAATCACTCTCATCATAGACCTGAAGCGGCGGGATCGGCGGGTACAAAGAAGGATCCGGCAGCGGTGTCGGAAGAGCAAACATAGTTGCCATATCCGGTCTTGCCGCGTCAAAAGACGCAGGAACAAACGAAGACTCGGGTTCAGAAGGAACCGACGGAGAAACAGGCACCGTCGGATCCGGCATCTGCTCCGCTGATTCATTCCGATCTACCTTCATTCCGCAGTCAGGGCAGAAGTAGGCATTCTCCGCAAGTTCTTTTTGGCAGTTACTGCAACGCATCAGTCGACCTCACTTTAAGATCAGAAGAATCTTGCCTTCAAAGCAGAGAAAAGGATCTTGGATTTTCTGGACTCTTCAGCTTCTTCGACCTTCTCACTGACGTAATCCCAGAATCCTTCGAATCCGCCATACTGCGAGTATACGCTGGCTACGAAGAGGACGCCGCCGAGGATGATAAACGCGATAGCGATCAGCATCATGACAAGAGCGATCGTACGATTTGTTCTTTCTTCAGACGCGTTTGTGCTGTTCTTAACTCTGGAAGCGAACACGATACCGATGATCGAAACGATGATCGAGATGATCGGTGCTAAGAAGCAGCATGTAATTACACCGAGGATAAGTGTGATGATGTTTCCTGCGAGAAGTCCGCCGGCTCCACCCGGTGTATAGAAATTCGGCATCGTCGGGATCGTGTAAGGTGCATCCTGCGTCGGGAAAGGCTGGATCGGTTCAGTAGGAATCGTATTCGGTCCGATCTGCGGGATCGGAGATGGAATCGGCTGCTGTTCCTCAACCTTTGCTCCACAGTTCTGGCAGAAAGCGGATCCGCCCGTTTCCTGACCACAATATCTACAAGCTGGCATAGTAAATTACCTCCTGTTTGCTTTCATTATCTAAAATAGTATTATATCCTAACCGCCAGGTCACGGTCAAAAGCTGAAGAAGCCGAAAATGTTTTTCGTGACGACACGAAGCAGACTCAGGATCAGATACACCGCAAACCCGATAAAAAGAGCGACAAGTCCCAGAATAAACATAACGGTCGCGGTGCTTTTTCTGTGCTGCGCCTCAAATTCGCTCTGCGCACTTTTTACTTTAGAAGCATTTATGATACCGATGATCGAAAAGATCATGGCAAGGATCGTGATACCGATCGTATGCACACACAAAGCGACTGCCAGAACGAGAACGACGATGTTCGCGGCCAGAATACCTGTCGCCGCCTGAGGTTTGTAGAAGTTCCCGGGTGTGTCCTGCGGGTCCATCCGCTCGGGGGTGATCACCTCAGGCGTCTCCACCTGTTCCTCAACAGGTGCTTCCTGAGCGATCAGCGCGCCTTCGACTTTCGCGCCACAGCTCTGGCAGAACTCGGTTCCGCCTGTTTCGTTTCCGCAAAAAATGCATTTGGACATTTTTCTCTTTCTCCTTTCAAGGGGCCAGGATCGTAAATGGCCATGCCGGAATATTTCGAAGCACCGTGAAAAGCACTACCACGGCTACGATGCCGATCACTCCGGCCGTCGGGATCCGGCTCGGGATCCACATAACTCTCTTTTTAAATAGTAGTGTACTGAATCCGACGAAAAAAAACCATGCCAGAATAATGACCGCAAACGGAAACAGAAGATTATAGCTGAACATATCGAGGATGTGTCCGTGGGTAAGCGCGTGAAGAGCCCTGGTATTTCCACATCCCGGACAATAGACACCAAATTGCGAGTGGATAAAGCAAGAGGGCGTTGCGCCCGAGATCTCAACAGGATCGATAATGTAAATATATAGGAGACCCAAAAAGACGGTCGCCACCATGAGGATCATGAGTGGCCACCGTACGTAATTTCGAAATATCAGCGGAGTCTTCTGTTTATTAGTATCCAAACTCCTGCACCCAGTAATACTTTCCGTTGCAAGCGTAGCAGGCAACTCCAAGCGTCTTATAGTCAGCCATCAAGATGTTATTCCTGTGATCTGCCGAATTCATCCAGGCGGTCATTGCAGAAGACGCGGAAGACTGACCTTTCGCAAGGTTTTCACCATAGGTGACGTCACTTACCGTGTACCACTCGCTTCCGTCCGGGCGGCTATGCGACCAGGTCACTACGATCTCCGTCGCTCTTGTCTTTGCAGCCTTCGCCAGGGAATTGCTCCAGGAAAGCGGAGCCAGACCGTTTGCCGCGCGCTCGTTGTTTACAAGCGTCAGAACTTCGGAAGCCATGCCGTCGTTATAGGAACCGCTGGTGTCGCCCATCGCAGCCGGCTTTGTCGGAGCAGCTGTCGTTTCAGTCGGTGCGGCTGTTGTCTCAGTAGGAGCGGCCGTTGTGTCGGTCGGTGCATTTGTCGTAGTATCTTTCGGAGCCTCAGTTGTTTCCTTCTTGGATTCCTTGGTCTCTTTCTTTTTCTTTGTCGTCTCGGGAGTTTCGTCGGAAGGATCGACATCAGAAGGATCTTTGGTCGCCGAAGCAGTAGCTTCCGGTTCTTCCGTGTCGGAAGTCAGGGAACTGTCCTCAGAAGGATCGCTTGTCTCGGTCGTGGTCGCTTCAGTTGTTGTCGTTGTGGTAAGTTCAGTGGTCGATTCCGAGGAACTCTCTTTGGCGCTCTCATCACGGTCGACGGGAAGCCCGCTGCTGTCCTTTTCAAACGGATTGGCATCTGCGTTCTCGGCGATGTTTTCGAATTTCGTCTGTTCCGTTTCCGGCTGGGGCTTGAACCATTTGGAAGTGTCGAGGAGTTCTTCTCTGAGGTCAGACATGCCAAAAGCGCCCAGCGCAAACGCTGACGCAATCGAAAGGACAGTAATATTTTTCGATATCACCTTGGCAAAGTGTTGCAGCTTCATTCGTCTCTCCCCCGAAAATCCGTTGCTTCCCCAAACACTAAACAACTATCGATAATAATTATATTAGCCCTATATGGCAAAAAACGCACGCTATTATTTCAAAATTGTAAATCACGCAAAAGGCCGCTCCCGAAGGAACGGCCCGTATTGTTTTTGTGATACGCCGTGATGTCAGTTCTCGAATGTCAACGATCTGTCAAAGTTAGCTTTCAAATTCAGATTCCTTAATGACTTTGCCAAGTTGTCTTGTGTTTTATGGTTCTATTTTATCAACGAGAGAAGTTCAAATTCTAGCAGATTTTGTCACAATTCTGCCACATTTTGTATCCTTTTTATTGCAAATTCTTAAACCAGCGGAAGAAATTGTGCATATTGTACGTCTAGAGCCAGTCAAACATGCGCCTCGTCTGTGCACTTGTATATCAGAATGTGTCAAAATGTGAAATGGCGTACATAATCACCGGAAAGGACTTATCGGATACTCTCCCAGATCGCCTGTGCACGTTGCAGCAAGGCGGTTTTCTCGTTTGGAAGCACTCCGTCTATGATCTCGTTTAAAAGCTGTTTTTTGATCGCACCCAGGCGGGTTCCCGCCGGGATCCCCATCTCAATGAGATCTTTTCCGTCGATCGCCATCGAGGCATAGGAAAAGCAGAGCTGATCCTTGATCGCCTGATCCAGCATCGTTTCAAAACGGTCCAGTTCCGGAAGGCGGTAGGCACTTTTCATGGAGTGGGCGGAGATATCAGCGCGTTTCACTTCCAAAAGCAGCCGCACTTTCTCTTCTCCGTACTGGGCAAGTCTTCTTCTGACGCTCTTCAGATTCGGTTCCAGCGGAACATCGTGCGTCTTAACAAGAAGGACGACGGTTTCTTTCGTGTCCGTGTCGACCTTGAAACGCTGTAGGATCTCTTCCGTCATCACCGCGCTGACCTTCGGATGTCCGCGGAAATGTCCGATGCCGTCCTCTCCGAGCTCGTAGCAGGAAGGCTTTCCGATATCATGAAAAAGGATCGCGGCACGAAGGACCACCGTCGGTGGAACGACCATCATCGCCGCGAGAGTATGCTCCCACACGTCAAAGATGTGGTGCGGATTATTCTGTTCAAATCCCTGCATCGGAGCGATCTCCGGGATGATCACGGAGAAAACGTCAAAGTATTTTCGAAGGATCGGCGCACAGAAAGAGCCGCAGATCAGTCGGGAGAACTCTTTCCAGATCCTTTCTACAGAAAGGTGTAAAAGGGAATCCTTCTGACGGAAGATCTCGTCGGAAGTGCTTTTCTCGATGGAAAAGCCATATTCGGAAGAAAAGCGCAGTGCCCTGAGGATGCGAAGCGCGTCTTCCTCAAAGCGCTCCTTCGGATCGCCGACGGTTCGAAGAACTCCGGCCTCCAGATCTTTCATTCCTCCGAAATAGTCGATGACCATGCCGTCTTCGCCAAGAGCTAAAGCATTCACGGTAAAGTCTCGGCGGCGTACGTCTTCCTGCAAAGATCTGGTAAAACGGACTTCTTCCGGATGCCTGGAATCTACATAATCTCCGTCCACGCGGAAAGTCGTCACTTCGATGGGCATGCCGTCCGAAACGACAGTCACGGTGCCATGCGAGATTCCTGTCGGGTGACTAAACTTTTCGCCGAATACGGAGATCACTTCAGAAGGTTCCGCGGAAGTCGCGACGTCGTAGTCTCCGGGAGTTTTTCCGAGAAGGATGTCACGAACGGCACCGCCGATCACATAGGCTTCAAAGCCGTTCTCGCGAAGCCGCGAAAGAAGCCGGGTGACCGGCAAAGGAAGAGTATACGTTACTTTTCGCTTCTCAGGTTCCATTTGTGCTTTGCTCTCCGTATCTTACTTTCTTCAAGATGGAGACAGCAGTCTTCTGGTTCATCCTTTTCGGCAGGTCCCAGGTCTCCGCGTCGAAAAGCGCCAGCCTGGAGATATCATTCATATCCTCACTTTTCAGGAACGACAGATCCTCGGGCATATCCACACGACGGCAGATACTTCGGAATCCGTTGATAAAAGCCTGGGCCGCTTCTTCTTCCGTCGCTCGCGCGGAACAGATATGCGCCGTTCTGGCCAGTACGGCAAGATCGGCCTTCACTTCATTAAATTCATACTCCAGGATCGCCGGCAGAAGCATCGCGCACGCCCTTCCTGTGGATACCTTGTACTTATGGGAAATGTAGGTAGCCAGGCTGTGCGTCATGCCGTATCCCAGTCGTCTTGACGCGACACCGGAATAGTAGGGCGCCATCATCATCTGAAGATAGGCGTCATTTCCAGAGCCGTGCTTATAGGACTTTTCCATATACGCGAAAAAGATCGGGATCGCGATCAGAAGATTTGCCCTTTCGGCCGGAAACTCAGCGGAGACCGGATTGATAAACGCCTCGATCGCGTGCGTCAGCGCCAGAACGGAAGCGGACGCCATATTCTCCATCGGGAGACGCAAGACGAGATTCGGGTCGAGAACGACCGCCGTCGGGATCAGGTGTTCACTGAAGTACATGAAGATCTGGTGGTCGGCCAGAACAAAAGCGTATGCGGAGCTTTCCGCGCCGCTGCAGGTCGTCGACACCGCGTAGTGTGGAAGGCCCGGGTTCTTGATGCGACCGATCCCTCGCATCTGATAGAGGGATTTGTCGGTATTTTTCAGCCACGCGGCCACCATCTTTCCGAGGTCGATCACGGAACCGCCTCCGAAAGAAACGATGACTTCGCAGTTATACTGCTGGCACTGGTAAGCGCAGGACTCGATCGCGGCATGGCTCGCCATCTGTCCGGAATGCGCCCAGACAAAGCAGCGAGCGCCGTTACTTTGCAGTTCTTCAACGAAGGAATCAAACAATTTCAGCTTCTGCGTCTGTTTGCCGCAGATCAGGAAAACTCGCTTGTAGCCGCTTTCGAGCAAATGTCCGGCAAGTTTCGCGAACGCACCCTCATCCGCCATCAGTTCCTGTCGGCGGTCATTCATCTTTTTCGCGTAGCGGGCGAGTTCTTTTGTCGAAGCCATGGACGCTCAAGCTCCTTCTGCCCGAAAAGTATCGGGACGAGTTCTTTTCTATGTAAATCAGTATAACATAACCTTTAACTTTCACATAAATGAAACACAGTAGTAGGATTTCTGTCCCTTTCCTTAAGAACTGAACTGCTATAATTTAGTCGGAGAAGCGTTTTCTCCGCAAAAAGCACTGTTTTGGGGCATGGAAGAAGGAGAGCAGAACATGAAATTCACAGATGGTCTTTGGATGGTAAAAGAAGGTTACACCCTGCAGATCCCGAAAGAGATCGCGGATATCGACTATTCCGATTCCGGCATCACGCTTTTCGCGCCGTACCGCGAACAGGAAAACTCCCTCTCGGCATTCGGCTGCGGACTTCTCTCCGTAAAGATCAACGCCGTCGGCGCCAACATGTTTTCCGTGAAGATCACGAACCACAAAGGCAGCCGCGCCGTCAAAGCCGCGCTCGAGCTTAACAAGACCATCGTCCAGCCCGTCAGCAGTGAAACTGAAGATTACTACAGCTATACCGCGAGCCTTCTCGAGCTCCGCATCAGCAAGAACGGCCAGTGGGGCATCTCTTTCTATTACGCAGGACGCTATCTGACCGCCACCGAGATCGGCGGCATGGCACACGTCACCGCGCCTGACGGAAAGACCTATATCCGCGAACAGTTATCCTTGAGCGAAGGTGAATATATCTATGGTCTCGGCGAAGCTCCCGGAAGCATCATCCGAAACGGCGGTTCTTTCGACATCTGGAACGAAGACGCCGGCATGAAGTTCGGCCGCTCGGCGAAGTGCGTTCCGTTCTTCATTTCTTCCCGCGGCTATGGCGTACTCGTTAACAGCACCGAGTGCGTTTCCTTCGAGATCGCCAACGACGCAACAACAGACATTTCGGCAGAAGGCCCCGTTGCCAGAACACAGTTCTCACTTCAGGGTGAGTCCATGGAATATATCATCATCGGCGGCGCTTCCATGAAGCACGTCCTTGACACATATTCCGAGATGATCGGACGTCCGGCGATCCCGCCGGCCTGGTCTTTCGGCTCCTGGCTTTCCGCCCCGTTCTACGAAGTCTGTGACGAAGATTCCATCCTGGATCTGGTCGAGCAGGTCGAGAACATGGGCATGCCTCTTTCCGTCATCCACTTCGGTCCGTACTGGATGAAGGGCTTTGAGTGGTCCTCTCTTCTTTGGGACA
This sequence comes from Clostridiales bacterium, assembly GCA_017617525.1. Taxonomy (GTDB): domain Bacteria; phylum Bacillota; class Clostridia; order Saccharofermentanales; family Saccharofermentanaceae; genus Scatonaster. The sequence continues at coordinate 116,524 of JAFZWA010000060.1, read as the reverse complement.
AGACGAGATTCCCGAACCCGCAGCAGATGATCAAAACATTGCATGAAAACGGCATCCGCGTCTGCGTCTGGATCACACCTTATATCTCGCAGAAATCGCCGATGTTCCAGGAAGGCTTCGACGGCAACTACTATATCAACTACGGAAACGGCGACATGTACCAGTCCGACGCAGTCGCGCCGGGAGCAGGCCTTGTGGACTTCACAAACCTCGTCGCCCGTTCCTGGTACCAGAAATTCCTCGACGATCTCATCAAGATGGGCGTCGACGCTTTCCGTCTCGACAACGGCGGTGACGCACCTTCCAGATCTCCTGCTTACGGCGCGAAGGCAGCCGAATTCGGAATCACTTACAAGGATGAGTTCGAAGCAGAAAGCTTACACAATCTGTATTCCTACCTCTACGAAGAGGCCGTTTACGATCTTCTGAGAAGAAGAAACGGTGAAAACAACGCGTGCATCCTCGGTCACTCCGGTTTCATCGGTTCTCACCAGTTCCCGTTCATGGCTCTCGATAACGAAGATCCTTCTTACGAAGGCATGCGCACGGCGCTTTCTTCCGGTCTTTCCCTTTCTCTTTCCGGCTTCCCGTTCTGGAGCGAAAACATCGGAGGACTGACCGATGAAAGCACATCGGATCTTTACATGCGCTGGCATCAGGCCGCCATGTTCCTTCCGAACGCTGTATTCGGCGGTGTCAGAACTTTCCGCGTACCGTGGCAGTATGGTACTGAAGCGATGAACGAGACACTTCTGTTCTCGAAGTTCAAACTCGGACTTATGCCTTACATCTTCTCGAGCGCCGTTGAGTCGAGTTCCATCGGTATTCCGATGACCCGCCCGATGATGCTGGAGTTCCCGGAAGACCAGAACACATACAATCTCGAACAGCAGTACATGCTGGGCCAGTCACTCCTCATCGCGCCGATCACTTCCGAAGACGGAATCGTCAGATATTACGTACCGTCCGGCACGTGGACCAACCTCCTCACAAGAGAGCGCATCGAAGGTCCGATCTGGAAAAACGAGCAGCATGGCTATGACACGATGCCGATCCTGGTACGTCCGGGCTCGATCATCGTCGCCGGTGCTTTTGACGAAAAACCTGTATATAACTACATGGAAAACCTGACCATCACGCTCTTCGAACTTCCCGAAGGAGAAGAAGTCAGCGCGGATATCTACTCCGCCGATCTTAAGACGATCGGTTCGGTAAAAGCACTGAGGCAGGACGGAAAGATCACCGTACGCACACAGGGCATCTACGGTCAGACGAGACTTGTCCTTGCCAACATCTTCCGCATCAGTTCGACAAGCGAGGGTATCCCGGAATTAAATGAATGGGGAACGATGATCATTATCGACGGTAATGAGATCGAGATCGGAGTTCTTTAATCAGGATCACCGCAAATACGGCTAAAGCAGCTACGACCAGCACACCTCCGATGATCATGCGAGGTGTGATCCCTCTGCTCGAATTTCCGAATTCTTCCGGTTCCGTCGTAGGCGTCGGGATCGGTGTCGGCGTGGGAGTAGGCGTAGGCGTCGGAGTCGGGGCGATTCCCGAAATAATGTGCACCTCGCCCCATACCTCGTCATAAAGAGTCACCGTCTGAAGCTCCGATACTTCTGAGATCAGGCAGTCAAAAGGATCATTGATATAGCAGCCGTTCAGCTGGATGGACTTTGCCGCCATCGCTGCACTTGCCGATTTTATATCCACCGCGACCGAATTAAATACGATGTTTCCCTCCGGGCAGTAAACGGATGTGACCGCGTTTTTACTCTCCGTGCGAAGCTTCGCCGGCTTTTCCACCGTGATCCCGGATCTCGCGTAGAGCGTGTTTTCCGAAGCCGTGATATCCACCGTCGTGTTTTCACCTTGAATCGACACTCTTCCACTTAACGCAGCGAGTCCTTTTGTCGCGGTAGAAACGGAGACCTTACAGCCTTCGTTCACCAGGATGTCCCCGTTCATCGAGCCGATCGCTCCGCCGGAGCCGGAGATCGAATCCGAGATCGAGATCTCAGATCCCGTCATCGAAATCGTGTTATCCGCCGAAAGAAGATACGCGGAATCAGGAACTTCGCCGCTTCCGGAAACGGATATCTTCGTGTTTTCGATCGTAAGAGATCCGCCCTGCGCGCATACCGCGCTGTGACATGCATCCACTTCTAAAGAAAGCGTTCCCTCGCCCGTGATCGTCAGATCACCTTCCACAAGGATCGCCGGGGACGCGACGTGAGATACGACTTTGTTTTCGCCGGAAAGCTCGATCACCGCACCTTCCTGCGTACCCAGATCGATGTACATGCCGTCATATCCGTTCAGAGAAAGAGTGTGCGATTCCGCGTTGTACTTCCAGTTGTCACCCTTGCAGTTTCTGGTCGAAGAAAAAGTCTTGCCGTCCACAACAAGTGTGTCGGCTTCCTTAGTAAAAGCAACTGTCGACGCCGCGGAGATCCCCATGATAACTGCCGCCGCGCAGGCGATACTGATGATTCTTTTCAAGGCTTTCATCGGATACTCCCTTTCCCTTTTTCTTCCACCTACTATACCACAGAAGATGGGAAAATTCGCCTTGACATTTAATGAGTCAACCACGATAATAGTGAAGTAATTCGGGGCATTAGCTCAGCTGGGAGAGCGCCAGGTTCGCAATCTGGAGGTCGTGAGTTCGATCCTCATATGCTCCACCATAAAGAAAAAGGACGGCATCCACCGTCCTTTTTCTTTTCATCCGAGACTTTTCTGCTCCGTCACGTAAGATCTTCCCGCGCTCATTCGATGATATAGGCATAGAGGTTTCGATCATTGTAACTGGACACTTCCTCAGATGGCTCCAGAATAAGTGCGAATCCGATCTTCTTTGTCACACTCGTCCCATCCCGGAAATATACCGTCATCTCCATAGCTGCGTCTTTCAAGGCAGTATTATAATAGTCGGAATCCTCGTATCCCTTCATCGTATACAGATCCGTATCCTTGGACTTCAATTCCTCAATGTCGCTCGCATCATATTCCACGTACAGTTCATAATTCTGCATTTCCTCTACCGGATACTTCATGGAGAAGGATGAGTAGCAATAATATACCTGTTCTCCTTTTTTCGGATGTTCGGGATCCTCCGCAAACGCCGCATCGTTTCTGCCGGAACCGATACTGCTTTCCGTTCCTTCGATCCTGTATTCTTCATCTCCTGCTCTATGGTAAACATAAAAACACAGATTCTCGCATGCGGACCTGTATTCCACATGGTCGACATCCTCCCCGCTTACTATGAAGGGGAACCCGAAATCGATCCAGACAGATCCCGACTCGAAATATCTGCCAAGTCCACCATTTCCGTTTTCGAACGTATACGGAATGACCGGCAGATCCGGAGCATTCAGGATGTTCTTTTCTTCAACAAGATCTCTCAGTCTTTCCTGTTCCTGAACCACTTCCTCATCCGGCTCATAGTTCAAGCCCTTTTCTTCCTCCCAAAATGCTTCCTTATCAATTCCTTCTTCCTCAAAAGATCTCAGGTGGACCTCACCCGGCTCCTCCGATGATCCTTTGATATAGCATGCAAAACCTGTCCCCATTTCGTTATATACAGTTCCATCCTCATCCTGATAGGAATAGGGGACTTCTGCACCCTTGATACCGATATCGGTGACTTCACTCGAACCATCTTCGAAATTGACTTTGATCGTGACCACGATATCCTTACACATGGCGGTAAGAAAATCGCAGGTAAAAGCATTGTAATTGTCTTTTTCCTGGAGAACTTGATGTTCATAAAGATCACTACGGCCCACGGTCAGTACGCAGAGATACTTTTTATTGTTTTCTCCGGATCCGAAAGGAGCCGTCTCTTTGTACGCATGATAAAAATCGACCGTACCTATGTCAAATTCCCCATTCCCTATATAATACCTGTTTGGTTCATCCGTCCACTCGGAAAGATACCATTCATCCAGATCGATCTTTTCTCCCGTGATATTGTCCGGTGAAGTTCCGTTATGGATGATCGCCACATCTGCATTTTTGAACGAATACTCCACGCTCTCCACATTGTCACCGACAACAGAAAGAGGAAACTCGCACTCAAATTTGTAATTAGAGTAGGACATTGACATGCCCGTGAATTGCGAAGTCAAATTCTCAAAAGGGATCGAATTATCTTCTCTCAGTCCCTGTCCGGCGACCATAATGGTAAATCTTTGACTGATCGTTCCATTCTGGCGATCAGTGCCTTCCGAAATCAGGGATTCCGCATCTGCTTTCTCCTTTCCGGATCTTACCGCGCGATACACGCCATAAGACCCAAGAAGGACGGCTACAGCAGCGACAAAAGCCATCACGCGGGTAACGGTCTTTCCGTTGTTCTTTTTCTTCTTCGGGCTCACTTCCCGGATCGCCCCATGATCCGGCAGATCTGAAAGTGCCTGATCCACTTTGGCATCAACAATATCCGGAATCATTACATTCTCTTCAAATATATTCTTTTCGTTCATTTCTCATTTCTCCTCGAAAATCACTGTTGTAGTATCCGGCAAGTTTCTTTCTTGCCCGCTGCAACCGTGTCGTGACTGCACTCTTACTGATATTCAGGATCTGCGCGATTTCTTTCGTTTCGAACTCGTGCACATAATAGAGGATCACCACCGGACGGTATTTCTCATCGAGAAGGCTCAGCGCCTCTTTGAGTTCGAGATTGTACTCATCTGTGACAGTGGGCTCCTTCCATTCGGAAAGGTCCGTAAAACGTTTCCTTTCATTTATCATTGCATAGCAGTGATTGATCAGTATCTTTGTCATCCATGTTTTGAAATACCGTTCTTCCCGAAGGCCTGTGATCTTCTCCCAGCAGGTAAGAATGGTATCCTGCATCGCGTCGGCAACATCCTCGTCATTCATAAGAATGGCCAGTGCGACTTTATACATATACTGTTTATTCAACTGAATCAGACTCGCGAAAGCTTCTTTATCGTTTTTCTTTGAAGCTAACACCAGTCGCTGTTCTTCAGCGTTGGTCATCGATGCCTCCTTTTTCTCAACTTAATGAAATAAGCGCTTTTTTCGATATACCCATTAGATAAATTATAAACGTGTTTGGTCACACATCCGGGGGAAATTTTTTCCGCCGTCTTTCTTGCATGAAAAAGGCTGTGTGTTTTCGGAATCTCCCGGTAAACACACAGCCTTGCTGATTGCGTATTCATTTTAGATTAGATCAGATCACTTCAGGAAGCCGTTGATGATCTGCTCCTCAGCTTCCGCCTCCGTAAGACCCAGCGTCATCAGCTTGATCAGCTGCTCACCCGCGATCTTACCGATGGCCGCCTCATGCACGAGCGCCGCGTCGACGTTATTCGCTTCGAGTCCCGGAACTGCCAGGATCCTGCCGTTATCCATGATGATCGCGTCGCACTCGGTGTGTCCGGAGCAGGCGGTGTTGCCGTTCAGGACCGCGTCGAACTTCTGATAAGAATCATCCTTGGCAACCGAACGGGAAACGACGTCAGCCGAGCAGCCTTCACCGTTAAGATCAACACGGTAATTACTTACGGCCTTCTGATCCCCATGGGTCATGAGACGCTCATGAACGACCAGTCTTGCGCCCTTGCCGAGCTCCGCCTTCGTGTCACGGACAGTGTCATCAACGCCCTTGATCTGCGTCATTTCCATCTCCATGTAGCTGTCTTCTTCCATGTAGACTTCGGTGCCCGGATTGAGGATACGCTTACCGGTGCCCTCACCGGAACCATAGTGCTTCTCGACATATTTGACCTTCGAGCCCTTACCTACGAAGAAGCGGTGGATACCGTCGTGCTCGCTGTCCTTCGGACCGCAGTTGTCGATACCGCAGCCGGCAACGATGACGACATCACAGTCTTCGCCGATATAGAAATCGTTATAGACGATCTCCTTGATGCCGCTGGCGGTCATGACGACCGGAATGTGAACGCTCTCGTTCTTCGTTCCGGGCTTGATCTTGATATCGATGCCCGAGCCGTTTTCCTTCGGGATAATGTCGATGTTCGCAGAGGAATTTCTCGCGACTGCCTTACCGTTGGCGCGGATGTTAAACGCTCCGACCGGGACCTTATGAAGGTCAGCAACTTCCGCCAAAAGGCGATCTGATGTAGCATCCAGATTCAGCATTACTCCTCGCCTCCTTCCTCAGTCAGCCCCTTGCCGCAGCGTTTCACGGCGGACATAGTGCCCTCGAGCGACGGCAGGATCTCGTCCTTCGGACCATGTGCGACGAGGTTTCCGTCGCTGATGACAACGACCTCATCGGCAATATTCAGGATCCTCTCCTGGTGGGAAATAATCAGGATCGAGCTGTCCTTGATCTTCTTTCTCATGCTTTCGAAAACCTTGATGAGGTTCTGGAAGCTCCAAAGGTCGATACCGGCTTCCGGCTCATCGAACACGGAGAGCTGCGAGCCCTTCGCGAGAACTGTCGCGATCTCGATACGCTTCAGCTCACCTCCGGAAAGGCTGGCGTTCACTTCACGATTGATATACTCTCGCGCGCAAAGACCGACTTCGGAAAGATACTTGCAAGCATCTACCGAAGAAAGCTTCGAACCTGTCGCCAGGCGGATCAGGTCAAATACCTGAAGTCCCTTAAAACGCACCGGCTGCTGGAACGCGAATCCGATACCCTTCTTCGCGCGGTCGGTAATGGACATCTCCGTGATATCCTCGCCGTTAAAGAGGATCTTGCCCTCCGTCGGCGTAAGAATACCGGCAATGATCTTCGCCAGAGTGGATTTACCGCCACCGTTCGGTCCTGTGATAACGGTCAGATTTCCGTCCGGGATCACGAGGTTAATATCATGCAGGATTCCTTTCTCCTGCCCGTCCTCATTCACTTCGAATGAGACATGCTGTAATTCGAGCATGGTGTCTCCTTTTCTAGGGAATTATATATTTTCAGTTCTTTTTCCGCGGCAAAAGCACTCGCCACCGGAACTGATTCAATTCAACCACGCGTATTGTACCACGTTTTACCCTGAAATCGAATAGGTAATTCCTCGGAGTCGAATAACTGTTACGTCTGGAAGCATAGGATGAATCTATACATCCCGACTTCGTATTCGTTGACGTAGTATTGTCGCGACCCTGCCGTCGCATAAGCATCGTACTTACTTCTGATTTCTTCGTTGTCGGTCAAAGGAAGCAGGTCGTTTTCTACTTTATATTGTTTTACATCTACCCCGCGAATATCTTCCTCCTCTTTCGGCTCGGAAAGAATGGCTTTTGAGATAGCATCTTCACAGCCTTCCGGCAGGTCCTCGCACATTTTCTCGATACTGGTATATGCACGCGTCTCGATCATGTACTTTCTGTCGCGATATCCACGATAAGAATAGTACTCAAAACAGTGCTGCGCCTCCGGAAGAGCCACATAATAGCTCCAACGTTCTTTATCTTCGGCGGTCAGCTCCGTTTGTTCATACCATTTTGTGTCCGCTTCAATGAATCTGGACACGCTGTAGAACGCATAGCCAACGAGTATTAAGACAATGACGCCGATAGTCGCGCCGATAGTCACCAGCCATGTGAGACATCCTGATGCAACTTCGTCGTCTTTTTTCCAGCCTTTACAGATCAATCCCAGGACGATAATACATGCGGCTACAATACAACCAATAAAAACCATGATACACGCTCCTCTTTCATATTCTTCACGATTTCCCGTCTTTTCAGATTAGCTTCATCTGATTGGATATTATCATGGCGCATATTGAATTGCAAGTATTTTTTATCGATAAACGATAAATTATTATTCTTTCAAAATATATCCTTCGGAATAATGGCTTTCTTCGAAATAACCTGAAGGCACCTCCGAACAAAGTGAGGTGAAGGGCCGTAAGGTTTATTTCAAAGAAAGCCGAGATTATCCGATAATGGTTCCGCCACCGATCACTTCGTCGCCGTTATAGAAAACCGCGGCTTGTCCCGGTGTGATCGCACGGATCGGTTCGTCGAACACAAGGCGGACTTTTCCGTCTTCCAGAGGAATGGCAGTCGCCCACTGTTCTTTTTGGTGGTAGCGGAGCTTTGCCGTAACGCGGATCTCACCTTCAGGAACTTCGCCACTGATCCAGTTGACATCGTCGATCAGGGCTTCGGTATTTCTAAGATCTTCATCGTATACGAGGATGACTCGGTTATTTTCCACATCGAGGCGGGAGACATACATCGGCGCCGGAAGCGCAAGACCCAGGCCTCTTCTCTGCCCCGGGGTGTAACAGACGATACCTTTGTGGGTGCCGAGTACTTTTCCGTCTTTATCGACAAAATCGCCTGCCGGGTATTCTTTTCCCGTAGTCTTCTTTAAGAAGGAAACATAGTCTCCGTCGGGAACGAAGCAAATGTCCTGGCTTTCTCTTTTTTCGGCATTGATCATGCCCGCGTCTTTCGCCGCCTCACGAACCTCGCTCTTCTGAAGATCGCCGAGCGGGAATACCGTATGCGCCAGCTGTTCCTGCGTCAGGTTGTAAAGCACATAGCTCTGATCCTTGGTCTCGTCCAGTGCTTTTAGAAGATGATAGCGACCGTCGTCTCTTTTTTCGATACGCGCATAGTGGCCCGTGACGATCACATCGCACTTAAGGACCTGCGCGCGCTCATAGAGCTTTCCGAATTTGAGATAGCGGTTACAGTCGATACAGGGATTCGGGGTCCTTCCGTGTTCGTAGGAATCAACGAACTTGCCGATGACCTTTTCCTTGAATTCTTCCTTGAAGTTGAAAACGTAATACGGGATGCCGAGGTGCATGCAGACAGAACGCGCGTCTTCCACGTCATCTAAAGAACAGCATGTCTTGGGATTGGCAACAACGATATCCTCGTTGCTGTATAGCTTCATGGTGCAGCCGATACAGTCGTATCCTCTGTCCATCATGATCTTGGCGGCCAGTGAAGAATCCACGCCGCCGCTCATGGCGATCAAAGCGCTGCTCATTTTCCGAGTTCCAGCATCGCGTCGATGCACTTTCTGGAATCGCGGATCAGCTCATCGCTCATGATGATCTCTTCGCCGCCGATACCGAGAACGGTGCGGTATACATCGACCAGTGTCGTGGCCTGCATGTTGTGGCAGACGCAGTCTTTGGAAAGTGCGAAAAAGCTCTTGTCCGGGCAGTCGAACTGCAGATGCTCGACGATACTGTTTTCCGTCGCGATGATGAATTCCTTCTCATCGCTCTTCTTCGCATATGCCATGATCTCCGTTGTGGATCCGACGAAATCCGCCTGAGCGACGAATTCCGGACGGCTCTCCGGATGGATCAGGATCTTCGCGCCCGGATGTTCCTCGCGGGCTCTGTCGAAATCTCTCTGTGTGAAACGAAGGTGTGTCGGACATCCGCCGTGGACGAGCTTCATTTCCTTTTCCGGAAGCTTCTTGCCGATCCAGTCGCCGAGGTTACAGTCCGGTACGAAAAGGATCTTATCGTTATCGATGTTCTTGATGATCTTTACCGCGGAAGAAGATGTGACCGCGACATCGCAGAGTGTCTTCAGCTCAGCTGTCGTGTTGATGTACGCAACGACCGTGTGGTCCGGATTCTCGGCCTTTAAAGCGGCGAGCATTTCCGGCTCGATCTGCTCGGCCATCGGGCAGCCCGCTGTCGGGTTCGCGAGATATACCTGTTTCTCCGGGGAAAGCATCTTTACGGTCTCGGCCATAAAGCGAACACCGCACATGATGACTTTCTTGGCAGATACTTTTGCCGCTTCCTGGGCAAGTCCGAAGGAGTCACCGATATAGTCGGCTACTTCCCAGATATCGTGACGCTGATATGCGTGTACCAAGATACAGATATCGCGCTCCTTCTTTTCCTTGTTGATCGCATCCTGCAATTCGCGAACGGTCATAAAACTACCTCACATTAATCGTTGATGAACATCGGGAAATAGCTCTCGATGTCGTCGAAGAATTTCTTTAAGTGGATCAGATCCGTCGCCGCTTTATGCACGGTGATCGAGATCGGCAGATACTTTCTGCCGTTCTCCTCAACGATCTTGCACATGTCGACGGTCGGGAAGAAATAATCCTTCATCTCGTGAAGATCTACGGAGTATCCGTCAAAAGAGAACCACGGATTGAAGCAGACATTATAGCTGTTCGTCGGCGGCATGCCCTTCATGGCGAAAACGCCCTTGCTGTTGCCGTACTTTTCCAGATCTGTCAGGAACTTTTCGTTAAAAACAGCGAAGTCCTCGTCGTACTCTGTCCAAAGGATCGTGCTCGTCTCGTCATCCTCGTGATAGACCGGATATGCCGGGTTTAAGTAATTCCACCAGCCGATCTGTCCGTCCTTGTACGCAACGGAAAGCTCGCCCTGATTGTTGATCGCGCGGGTAACCATGTAATAGAACACACAATCCGGACGGAATCCCTTTTTCTCGATCGCCGGAAGGAGCTCCGTGACGTCGATCTTTCTGTTCAGGGAGATGTTCATCGGGAACATTTTCGCGTAGTAGTGAAAATGCTGGGCGCGCGGCCATGTTGTCTGGTCATAGGTGAAAAACTGTGATTTCATAAGCACTCCTCAATATGGTCGATAGACATCACCTGCGCATAGCGGTGATTCCAGATCTCGTAGCTGTAGTAGTGATAGAGTTCCTCTCCGGAGAGGTATCTGTTATCGAAAGTCGTATGTCCGCCACGCGGAATGATGACGTTATATCCGAGCTCGAAAGCCACCTTGACCGTCGCGTCTACGCAGAAGTCCGTCTGCATACCCGTGATGATCAGGTTCTTGATCTCTCTTTCCTGAAGATATTCGTTTAATCCTGTTCCGCGAAAAGCACTGTTATATTTCTTGTCGAAGATCTTCTCTTCTTTTCTCGGCGCGACCTGCGAATAGATCTCGAATCCGTTCTCACCCTTGACGAGTGTATTATCTTCGTGACGGACAAAGATCACTTCGATCCCTTTGTCCCTGCAGATCTTCTCCATCTGGGAAACCGTTTTGATCAGACGTTTTTCATCGTACGGATGCTCCAGGATAAGAGCATTCTGCATATCGATCACAAGCATAGCCGTCTTCGGCATGGGACAACACTTCCTTCGCTGTTAAAGTCGCACAGAACTGTACTTATATACTATATCACAGAATCACGCTACTCGACGAAAAGAAATATCTTCACCCCTTGTTTGACGGAAAAGAAAAATCTTTCGCAGTGCCTCCGCAGGCGCGAAGCGTCGAGGACCAGCACAAGAAAGATTATTTCTTTTCCTCAATAGCAAAAAGATATTTCTTTTCGGGCAAAGGGTGAGGCTGCCCGGAATTCTCCGAACAGCCTCAGGAAACAAGGAAGTAGAGGTATATATTAGGAAAGGTCCTTCTGTTTTATCAGCCGTTGCCGGCCTTTCTTACCGAATCATATTTCGATCTCTCATATCCGGTAAATCCTCTTGAGGAGAGAGCGTCCTCTTTATCTTTGGTCTCAACCCACTCGACGGTATCTTCCAGGGAAGATCTCATGTCGCGCTTGGAGTAGTTCAGTTCAGCGCTTGCGCGTTCACTCTCATAGAGCGGTTCCGGCGAAAGGAACGGTCCGTACTTCTCTTTCGGGTTGGTCTTTTTCGTTATCTTGTAGTAAAGCTGCGCGATACCCTTGCCGCTGAGGAGCCAGTTCGGCACTTTCTTCGTGACTTCATCTCTTCCCGTGATCTCATGCAGGTGATGCAGGAAATCCTGTGTACTCATGTACGTATTGGAAAGGATGTAGCATGTGCCTTTCTGTCCTTTTCGCTCGGCCGCTTCCAGAACACCTGCCGCGACATCTCGAACGTCCGTGAAATCCACGCCGCCCGGGATACTGACCTTAAGGTCTCCGGAGAGGTAATCCCTGATCAGACTGATGATGTCCGAATTGCCGTATTCATAAGGTCCGAGGACCAGTGAGGGCAGGAGGATCACCGCGTTCAATCCGTTGAGCGTGACCTTATCCAGGATGTACTGTGTGGCTTCTGCCTTGGACTTGGCGTAATCGCCCACAACTTTGTTTCTGTCAAAGTACTGTACGTCTTTTACGGGCTCCCCTTTCTCTTCGAACGGGATCGCCCTTGCTGAGCCGATGTAGATCAACTTGCCTATCTTTTTCTTCACGCATATATCCGTGATGTTCATCGTGCCGTGTACGTTTACTCTTCTGACCATCAGATCCGTTTTCTCGGAGATGACGTTTCTCTCCTGCGCGTGGATCAGGATCGCGTCTCGGGGATCCTCGAGATCGAAGAAATCTTTCATGGAATCCTTCACGAGGAGGTCGCCGTATTTCACCTTTACCGGAAGTCCCGCGAGAGGAGTCGTATCTTCTTCCGGATGGACAAGTACACGAACCTTCTTTCCGTTATCCAGAAGCATTCGCACGATGGTATTACCGATCTGACCGGTTGCACCTGTTACCAAATACTGTGTCATTCTTCTGTCCTCCCTTTCTCGGGATTTAGGGTCTTTTGTCGAAACGTATGTCAAAACATGTGAACCTCTACAATTTCATTATGTCGGGAACATTTGAATAATCTATGCCTATTCAAATAACAAACGCGCATCTTTACGTCTTTTCTATGACAGTTTTGTAAACGTCTGCCCGAAAAGCACTGGTATTCAGCATTTCTTTAGATTTTGGGATTGTGAAAATGTCAGATGACAGCCTGATCGATCGCCGCGATCGCCTTGTTGAGACGCGTACCAACGAACACCGGGAACTCGGATTCTTCGCAGTTCTCGAGAAGCCATTTTTCAAAGACATCCGGGTTGACGCGGAGGGCTTTGCTGATGCCTTCATAGATCTCGCTTCTCTCGATCGGATGCGAAGCGGCACTTGCTTCGTCTTCATCTTCGTCGATCAGAACGGGAACGACTCTGGCCATATCTTTCGTCGAAAGAACGCGGCTGAGCTGGAGCCAATCGGCGAGGATGCATGCCTTTTCTTCCGCCGCGCGCGTTTCCACCGCCTCCGGTAGCTTGGCAAATCTCGTGTCGTAACGGTCCCACTCGATATGCTCTTTCGTCTTGAAAAGCACTACTACGATCAGCTCGTCGGAGATGATCAGGAAATCGATCGTCGTCGAAGCCATATCCGTTTTAATGGTCAGGTTGTAGTAGACATGCAAAGGAAGCCCGCTCTTTACGATCTGGGAAGCGACCTTCTGGTGCGATTTAACGTGGGACGCGAGCTCTCCCCACGCAGACAAAAAGACCTTCTTCATCTCTTTGGGACAGGTCTCGGATTTCTCTTTGAGCCGCAGGATCTCATCCATTCGGTTATCGAATGGTTTGACCCAGATAAGCTCACGATTTTCCGGTTCCTGTGCCCGATGAAAAAGGTCCATCTTGTTCTCCTAGATCGGGGGAAGGTGAACTATATGACGCACAAAGGATCGTGCCCAGGTGCTTTTGCCGCGGAATCAGCCGTTCAGCGATTCATACTTTCTTACCCCGTAGTGAGTAATTATAGCATAAGCGCCGGCACAAAGTCCTGCCATAACCGCGATCTCGATGCCGAGGATCGAGTAGGTCACGACTGTCTTTCCGATGATCACGGCAATAAACGGCGCGATGCACATGAGGAAAGCAAGAAGCATGTTAACGACCATGCTGAGGATCACGGCGAGTCCGTTCTTTATGACCTGTGCCTCATTCGTCCAGTCGAGGCGGGCGTAGATCAGGCCGAAGATCAATCCGACCAGTGTCGTCAGGAGCTGGAAGAGGCTGGTGGAAAGGACCAGAAGGAGGAACGGCAGGATGCCGCATTTGCTTACGATTGCCAGGATCACGCAGCATACGAACGACAGCGGCTGGTAGATCAGAAGGCTCACAAGGATCTTCGAGTTAAGGATATCCTTGGTCTCGATCGGAAGCGACTTGCTGAGCCAGATCCTCTTTCCTTCGATCGAGACGGACGACGGTGTCGTAAAGGTCACGGAGCCGAAGAAATTGATGAAGATCATCCAGATACATGTCCACAAAGGACCGGTCAGGTAATCTAGAAGCGCGACGGACTTACCGTTGAACTCGACGGTTCCGAACTCGGCAAGTGAGCCCAGACCCTGTACGGCGATCATGATCGTGATCGCGAGCATCGCCAGCGTTCCGAAAAGCGTATTCATGACGTAGTTCGTGGAAGAAAAGTATCTTTTGAACTCCATTTTAAGAACGGCCATGCGGGAAGAATTCGTCTTAAAGGATCTCGCCTTCTTCGAATTGTCCACGTGGAATTCCACACCGGTAAGTCCTCTGGTATGGATATAGACCGCAAGTACCAGCGGGATCAATGTGATCAGGAGCGTCAGGAGGATGCAGAGCGGATCTGCGTTATAGATCGCTTCGGTGATCCAGTAAAAAGGCGGGATCAGCTTCATCTTCGAGATCGATTCGGCAGGCGTGAGGTCAAGTTCATTTGCAAGGTTGGACATACGCGGGACGACAAACATATAAAGAAGTACCGCGGCGATGGACAGGGATGACGAGGCCATCTGACCGAACTTTGTCGCCTTGCGAAGGTATGACATCAGTCCGCTGATCAGAAGCGAGATGAAAAGCGGCAGTGCCGGGATCAGGAAACCGATGAGAAGGCCGCGTGCGAAAACATCGTACGACTGCTTTCCCTGTTCGCATACGATCCAAAGCGTCGGGACCAGCATGACCATCGTGCAGAGGACATCAAGAAGATACATGCCGAGGAGTTTCGCGATAACGATCGAAGCCTTCGGGATCGGCATAGCCAGAAGCATTCCCGTATCATTGCTCTTAGCGTCTCTTGTGGAGTTGACCACGCCGAACATCAACGCGATGATCATGGAGAGTGTGATGGAAACGAAGATCGAAAACTCCGTCAAGTCCTTTTCGACCAGTTCATGAGCGGTGACAGCGCCTGTAAGCGCCATCGTGCCGATCATAAAAAGGCCAAAGATGATCAGGAGTATCGCGGCGACTACGACCGGGGTCTTTCCTTTTCTGTTAAAGCTGCCGACGAGAGAAAGGAACTCTGTTCGGAGCAGCAGATATAGTGAACGCATCTTACTTGGCCTCCTCAGTGATTCCCAGGAAGACTTCTTCGAGAGAAGCATTGCCCTTGACTTCCTCCATCGTGCCGGAAGCGACCAGTTTGCCGTCTTTGATGATAGCGATCTTGTCGCAGAGCTTTTCGGCAACTTCGAGAACGTGCGTCGAGAAGAAGATCGCGTTGCCATGATCGCAGGACTCGCGCATGATCTTCTTTACCGTGAATGCCGCCTTCGGATCGAGTCCTACGAACGGTTCGTCCATGACGAGGAGTTTCGGGTGATGCAGGAACGCCGCGATGATCGCGAGTTTCTGCTTCATGCCGTGGGAATAAGAAGCGATCTGGTTATTGAGAGCACTTAAGATCTCAAGAGATTCCGCGTAGCTCTCGATGCGTGCTTTTCGATCGTGCTTCGGAACATTGAAAATATCCGCGACGAAGTTCAGATACTGCATGCCGGAAAGATTATCGTAAAGCTCCGGGTTGTCCGGGATATACGCGAGGATGCTCTTGGCCTTGACCGGCTCGTCGCTGATGGAGATACCGTCGATCGTGATCTTACCTGCTTCGAATTTATGAAGGCCGACGATCGCCTTGATGGTCGTTGTCTTACCGGCACCGTTGTGGCCGATGAAGCCGTAGATCTCTCCGGGTTTCACTTCAAGAGAAAGGTCGGATACGCCGACTTTTCCGCCCGGGTATGTTTTCGTAAGATGTTCGATTTTCAACATGGTATTACCCTCCATCCTTCGCGTGCCCTTTTCTTTCGGCCGCCCATTTTACAATATCATTCTATGCAGAAAACCCAAAACAATAGCAAAGCAATTATAAAGAAAGCATTAAGTTTCACGCTTTTCACCTGATTTTCATAGCGCAAAAACTTTTGAACACTTTGCACAAATTCGCTATTGATTTCTACTAGTTCTTATGTGAAAATAGGAACAATGATTTATATGTGGAAATTTGGGTTTTCGGAAAGGAAGCATCTATGGCATCAGAACAGGTGAACCGAATTCTCGAGGCTGAAAAGAAGGCCTCCGGGATCGAACAGGACGCAAGAATAAAGGCGGATGAGATCCTGGCGAACGCACAGAAACAAGCGCAGAAAGATTATCAGGAAGCCCTTTCGAATGCCAGAAAGAAAGTTTCCGACCTCTATGAAAAGCATAAGACTTCCGGTTCTTCCGAGAACACGGCAAGCGATGCCGCTTCTGAAAAAGCAGCCGAAAAGTTAAGAGATGATGCCGAGCCGAACCGCGAAGCTGCCATCTCCGCAGCAATGGATATTTTGATGGGAAGGAAATAAAGACTTATGGCTATACTTCCCATGAAGCATATAGAGATCATCGCGATGCAGAAAGACGCAAAGAAGATCGTCGATCTGCTGCAGCGTCTCGGAACCGTAGACGTTACAGAGCGCGATGCTTCTGATGAGACAGAGGAACTCAACCTCTTCCCTACCAGAACAAGTCTTACCCAGCTCGAAAAGACGTCCGCGTCTATCCGCCACGCAATTTCACTTGTAGAAGAATATTCTCAGGAAAAGAAACCGTTCCTTTCCGGCTTTGCCGGTCGTGAAGAACTCACAGAAGAAGAGTTCAACAAGCGCGCTTCCCGAAATGATGAGACCATGAAGATCGTTTACGACATCGAGGCGCTCGATCGAAAGATCGCTTCGGAGACAACGGTCCGCACACATACACGTCACCAGCTTGACGCGATCCTCCCCTGGGAGAAGCTCGACATCCCGATGCAGTACACGGGATCCCAGAAGACTTCCTGCATCACAGGTCAGTTCTCTGAGGCTTATGACGAGAAGTCCTTCTACGAGGAATTCTGCAACCAGTATCGCGCGATGAAAGAATCCGAGGCTGTCCTTAAGGGCATCTCCGCAGATGACGAAGAACTGAAGATCCCGGATATCTATACCGAGATCGTTTATACCGCAGGCGATCAGACCTGTGCCACCTTTATTGTTCATAAGAAAGATTACGAGGACGTCATGGCGACACTTCGCCGTATGTCCTTCACCGCGCCTTCGGATCCGACCAAGCATCCGCCGGAGGTCCGTATCGGAAGATTAAAGAATAGGATCAAGGAAGCTTCCAAGAATATCGAAGAAGCAAGAGATAAGCTGAAGGAATACACGACCAAGCTCGACGATCTCTATTTCCTTTCTGATTATATGATCATGCGCGAGGATAAGTACGATATGCTCGGAAGACTTCTCTTCTCGGGCAAGACCTTCATCCTTGACGGTTTCGTCGCGGAAGAAGACTGCGCGCATGTTGAGGAGGTCCTCACCTCCAAGTTCGAACTGGTATTCGAAAGCCGTGATCCGCTCCCGGACGAAGAAGTTCCGGCGAAGTTTAAAAACGGCGCGTTCGTTGCTCCTGTTGAGGATGTCGTAGAATCCTATAGCGCACCGACCCGTGGCGATATCGACCCGAACCCGGTCATGGCGTTCTTCTACTATTTCTTCTTCGGCATGATGCTTTCCGACGCAGGCTACGGCATCCTTCTGATGCTTGGTACTCTCTTTGTATTAAAGAAGAGAAAGCCGGAGGGCAATAACAAAAAGAACATGATGAAATTCTTCTACTGCGGCATGGCCACCACTTTCTGGGGCTTCATGTACGGCAGTTTCTTCGGCGATGTCGTCGGAGCGGTCTCCAAAGGCTTCTTCTCCGGAAAAGTCTCTCTGGATCCGATCTGGTTCGACCCGAGTAAGGATCCGATGAAACTCCTTATCCTGAGTTTCTGCCTCGGCTTTATCCACATCCTTCTCGGTCTTGGCGCCAAGTTCTACAGATATTGCAAGAACGGCGAAGTCGCGGCGGCCTTCTGTGAGATCTTCTTCTGGTTCGTTGCTTTTGCCGGAGTAGTTATGATCATTCTCCCGATGATCCTCGGAGAGTTCACTCCTTGGACGATCTCTGACAGCGTTCCGATCGCGGAGATCGGTAAGTGGGTCGCAATTGCCGGTGGCGTAGGCATCTTCCTCGGCGGCGGTTACGGCAAGAAAGGCATCATCGGAAAATTCATCGGAGGTTTCGGTGCCGTATACGGAGTTACCGGATACTTCAGTGACCTTCTTTCTTACTCCCGTCTCATGGCTTTGGGTCTCGTAACGGGTATCGTAGGATCGGTCGCAAACTCCATCGGAACCCTCTTCTTCTCGGGAATCGGAAAACTCCTGATCTTCATCCCTGTTTTCCTGTTCTTCCATGCGATTAATCTGGGCATCAGTGCTCTCGGCGCTTATGTTCATGTTAATAGATTACAGTACGTAGAGTTCCTCTCGAAATTCTACGACGGCGGCGGAACAATGTTTACGCCGTTCACTGGTAACACCAAACACTTCAAAATTAAGGAGGACAATTAAATGAATTGGGGTATGTTACTTGCATTATTTGGAGCAGGACTTGCCGTTACAACTAACTGTTTCGGTTCGTCCAAAGGCGTAGGTATGGTTGCGGAGGCAGCGTCTCCGGTAATCGCCGAGGATTCCAGTAAATTCGGTAAGCTTCTCGTATTGATGCTTCTTCCGGGTTCTCAGGGTCTTTACGGTCTGGTTATCACCATCCTTTCCCTTACACAGATCGGCGTTCTCGGTGGAGAAGTTATCCCGAACACAGCAGCAGGCGTTGCTCGTGGCGGTCTCTTCCTCGTCGCTTGTCTCCCGATGGCTCTCGGCGGATTGGCTTCTGCGCTTCTTCAGGCTCGAGTAGCTCTCACAGGTGTACAACTCATCTCCAAGCGTCCGCAGGATTCCGGTAAAGCCGTTACATCCGCTTCTCTTGTAGAGCTGTACGCACTTCTTTCCTTCGTTAGCTCACTTCTCATGGTAATGAGCATCAACGGTATTAAGTGGTAAGAAAACACAACATCTCGTTGTGATTGAATAAGGAGCAGATATGGCCGGAATAGATTCCATCATTGACCGGATCCTGAAAGACGCACGTGACGCGGCTGACGCACGTGTGGCCAGGGCCGAGCAGGATGCCGAAAAACTCATCGCCAAGAAAAAAGATCAGGCCAAGGAAGAAGAAGCGAAAATGCTTTCTGACGCCCAGGCTGTGATCGACGCGCAGGCAAAGCAGAACCGCGCGACGCAGAACACCAAATCTCAGCGTCGCCTTCTTTCCGAGCGTGTGGCTCTGATCGATGAGATCGTCGAAGAAGCCAAAAAGCGTATCCGTGCTCTTCCGAAGGAGGAGCGTCTCGCGATGATCCGTGACTTCGTCGTTGCCAGCAGTGAGGGCGATGACGGAAGCCTGATCGTTAGCGCGCAGGACAAAGCGGACATCACCGATTCTTTCCTTTCGGAGCTTTCCGAAAAGACGAATTCAAAGATCACGCTTTCCGATAAGACAGGCGATTTCGACACAGGATGCATCCTGATCTGTGGAGAATGCGAATATAACGGCACATTGGAAGCACGCGTCAGCGACCTCGAGAGCGATGTCAGAGACGCAGTCAACCAGGTGCTTTTCGCGAAGAAATAAGTATTACGAAAGGACAGCCTTAAGTAATGGGACCTAGTATTTCAAAATATGCCTACGCCGTTTCCGGCGCTCACGTTTACGAGAAGAGCTTCTTCCGTAAGGGCGACATGGATAAGCTTCTGGCAGCGCCTTCTTACGAGGCGGTAGTCGCGATCCTTCAGGAACGCGGCTGGACTATGCCCGACGACACAAGGGACAGCGGAAAGATCCTGGACCTTGAGCTTTCTCGCGCATGGAACTGGGTTCTTAAGTCCGCTCCGGACCCGTCCATCTTCAAGGTATTGATCCTTCGTAACGACTTCCACAACCTCAAGGCCGGCATTAAGTGCCTGCTTTCGGATTTCGATGTGGACCAGCAATTCTGCAAACCATCTTATATAGATCCTTCTCTTATGAAAGAAGCGATCGAGACACACTCTTTCGAAAAGCTCCCTGAGCCGTTCGCTAAGCTCGGACAGGAAGTCTACGATCTTCTCGTCCGTACGGGCGACGGCCAGATGGCAGACGTTCTGATCGACAGAAAGTGCCTCGATGAGATCACTAAGGAAGCAGCTGCTTCGGGCGTGGAGCTTCTTGAAAAAGAAATGGAGATCTATACGGCAACATGCAATATCAAGACGGCGTTCCGCGCGATCAAGACCGGTAAGGATTCCGCTTTCCTGGAAAAAGCACTTTCCTCCGGCAATAAGACGATCTCGAAAGAGAAACTTGTCGCCTGCGCCGATTCGGAGAAGAAAATGGAGGATCTTCTCTCCTACCTTTCTACTACACCTTACAGTTCGGGGACGAAATATTTGTCCTCCTCCCCGGCGGAATACGAGAAATGGGTAGACGATGAGATGATCTCTCTTTTGACTCCTACGAAACACTCTCCTCTCGGTCCGGAACCGATGATCGGTTTCTATCTGGGCAAAGAGGCGGAGATCAGAAACGTACGTATCATCCTCGCGGCAAAGCAGAACAACCTGCCGCTGGATGTCGTAGCTAAGAGATTAAGGAGGCTGTATGAATAAAATTGCCGCCATGGGCGATCGAGACAGTATATACGGCTTCGCTTCCATCGGTCTGGATATCTTTCCTCTCGACCGCATGGACAACCCGGCCACCACGCTTCACAATCTGGCCGAAGGCGATTACGCGGTGATCCTGATCACGGAATCGCTTGCCAAGAAGCTGGAAACAGAAATCGATAAATACAGCGACCGGCCTCTTCCGGTCATCCTTCCGATCCCGGGGGTTACAGGGAACGAAGGCATGGGCATGAAGGCCATCTCCAAGTCAGTGGAGAAGGCAGTCGGCAGCGACATTTTGAAAGAACAGTAAGAAGGTAAAAAGGAGTAAGCAAAATGAGCAATGGATCCATCGTGAAGGTCTCCGGACCACTGGTAATTGCAGAAGGAATGCGTGATGCGAACCTTTTCGACGTTGTACGTGTAAGTAACGAGCGTCTGATCGGCGAGATCATCGAAATGCATGGCGACCGTGCTTCCATCCAGGTTTATGAAGAGACTGCAGGTCTTCGCGCAGGCGAGCCGGTAGAATCCACAGGAGTTCCGCTTTCCGTAGAACTCGGACCCGGACTGATCGGTGGTATCTTCGACGGTATCCAGAGACCTCTGGAATCCATCATGGAAAAGATCGGAAACAACCTTTCCCGTGGTATCGAAGTTCCTTCCCTTTCCAGAGAAAGCGTCTGGAAGTTCGAAGCGACCAAGAGCGCGGGCGATAAGGTTGTCGGCGGCGACACGATCGGTATCGTTCAGGAGACCGAGACCGTTAAGCATAAGATCCTGGTTCCGCCGGGAGTCAGCGGCACGATCGCTTCTATCAGTAGCGGTGAATATAAGCTCGAAGATCCGGTCGGTAAGCTTACTACCGAAAAGGGTGAAGAGATCAACCTGATGCTCTACCAGCGTTGGCCGGTAAGAAGAGGCCGTCCGTATGTCAAAAAGCATGCGCCGACGATGCCGCTCGTTACAGGTCAGCGTGTTATCGACTGCATGTTCCCGATCGCTAAGGGCGGTGTAGCAGCTATCCCGGGTCCGTTCGGTTCCGGTAAGACAGTTACCCAGCACCAGCTCGCAAAATGGGCACAGGCAGACATCGTCGTTTATATCGGCTGCGGTGAGCGTGGTAACGAGATGACCGACGTACTTAACGAATTCCCGGAACTCATCGACCCGTACACAGGCGAGAGCTTGATGAAACGTACCGTTCTCATCGCGAACACCTCGGATATGCCTGTTGCCGCTCGTGAGGCTTCCATTTATACAGGTATCACCATTGCCGAATACTTCCGTGACATGGGCTACTCCGTAGCTCTCATGGCTGACTCCACATCCCGTTGGGCAGAGGCTCTCCGTGAGATGTCCGGTCGTCTCGAAGAGATGCCCGGTGAGGAAGGTTACCCGGCTTACCTCGGTTCCCGTCTGGCTCAGTTCTATGAGCGTGCCGGCCGTGTTACGACACTCGGATCCGAAGGACTTGAGGGTTCCCTCTCCGCGATCGGCGCCGTATCTCCTCCGGGTGGTGATATTTCCGAGCCTGTATCCCAGGCGACACTTCGTATCGTAAAAGTATTCTGGGGTCTTGATGCCGGACTTGCTTACAAGCGTCACTTCCCGGCCATCAACTGGCTGACCAGTTACTCCCTCTATACCGATTCGCTCGCAGGATGGTTCGAAGAGAACGTATCTCCTGAGTGGAACGGCAACCGCGCCCGCATGATGCTCATCCTGCAGGAAGAAGCGGAACTCGAAGAAATCGTAAAACTCGTAGGTATGGATGCTCTTTCTTCTTCCGACCGTTTGAAGATGGAAGTCGCAAGATCCATTCGTGAGGACTTCCTGCATCAGCTGGCGTTCCACGAAGTCGATACGCATACTTCCCTGAAGAAACAGGACTTCATGATGAAGCTCATCCTGGATTACTACGACAAGGCAACCGGTGCTCTGGAAATGGGCGCCGACATCGAAGCGCTGGTCGCTCTCCCGGTTCGTGAGAAGATCGGTCGTTTCAAGTACGTTACCGAAGATGACGCGGAGAATGAATTTGTCTCCATCGGTGCACAGCTGGCGTTCGAACTCTCCGAACTGCTGAATAAGGAGGATTAAGACATGGCAAAAGAGTACCGTACCATATCAGAAGTTGCAGGACCGCTGATGCTGGTCCGTGGCGTTACGGATGTAAGTTACAATGAGCTCGGTGAGATCGAGCTCGCAAATGGCGAAAAGCGCCGTTGCCGTGTTCTTGAGATCGACGGCACAAATGCTCTCGTACAGCTCTTCGAAAGCGGCGCCGGTATTAACCTGGCCGACAGTAAAGTAAGATTCTCCGGAAAGCAGATGGAGCTTCCGGTTTCTAAGGACATGCTCGGTCGTGTATTCGACGGACTCGGACGTCCGATCGACGACGGCCCGGAGATCATCCCGGACAAGCGTCTCGACGTTAACGGTCTCCCGATGAACCCGGCTGCCAGAAACTTCCCGAACGAGTTTATTCAGACAGGCGTTTCCGCCATCGATGGTCTGAACACTCTCGTACGTGGTCAGAAACTCCCGATATTCTCCGCTTCCGGTCTTCCGCACGCAAACCTCGCCGCACAGATCGCTCGTCAGGCGAAGGTAAGAGGCACCGACGAGAAGTTCGCCGTTGTATTCGCAGCTATCGGTATCACGTTCGAGGAAGCGAACTTCTTCATGGACAGTTTCCGTGAGACAGGAGCTATCGATCGAACAGTTCTTTTCATTAACCTTGCTAACGACCCGGCCGTTGAGCGTATCGCTACACCGCGTATGGCGCTGACCGCTGCCGAGTATCTCGCTTTTGACCTCGACATGCACGTTCTTGTTATCCTCACCGATATCACGAACTACGCCGATGCTCTCCGTGAGGTTTCCGCCGCTCGTAAAGAGGTTCCGGGCCGTCGTGGTTATCCGGGTTACATGTACACCGACCTTGCGTCCCTGTACGAAAGAGCCGGCCGTCAGAAGGGCAAGAACGGATCCATCACCATGATCCCGATCCTGACCATGCCTGAGGACGATAAGACTCACCCGATCCCTGACCTTACCGGTTACATCACTGAGGGACAGGTCATCCTCTCCCGTGACCTTTACAGAAAGGGCATCATGCCGCCGATCGACGTTCTGCCGTCACTTTCCCGTCTTAAGGATAAGGGTATCGGCGAAGGCAAGACCCGTGAGGACCACTCTAACACCATGAACCAGCTCTTCTCTGCTTACGCTCGTGGTAAAGAGGCAAAAGAACTCATGGTCATCTTGGGTGAAGCTGCTCTTACCGACATGGACAAGCTCTACGCGAAGTTCTCCGACGCGTTCGAAAAAGAATACGTATCCCAGGGCTTCAATCAGGACAGAGATATCGAAGAAACATTAGACCTCGGCTGGAAGCTCCTGAGGATCCTCCCGAGATCTGAGCACAAGCGTATCAGCGATAAGCTCCTCGACAAGTATTACGACGAGAAAAAGTAAGAAAGAGACTGACTGAACATGGCAACCGCGAATGTAAATCCGACAAGAATGGAACTGACACGCTTGAAGAAGCGTTTGGTTACCGCGCGCCGCGGACACAAGCTTCTCAAGGACAAGCGTGACGAACTCATGCGCCAGTTCCTCGAAGCCGTACGTGAAAACAAGCGTATCCGCCGCGAAGTGGAAGCAAAACTCGAAGTTGCCAATCAGCACATGTCCGTTGCCAGATCCCTGATGTCTAATCAGGCGATCGCCGTCGCCATGATGTACCACAAGCAGAGCATGTCTCTGGAAGTATCCGAAAAGAACGTCATGAGCGTTAAGGTCCCGATCTTCAAGGCTCAGTACAAGACCGCCGATGAAGGCGATATCTACTCTTACGGTTACTCCTTTACTCCGATCGACCTCGATGACGCGATCCTCGCGCTTTCCGACATCATGCCGGATCTGATCGCCCTCGCGGAGATCGAAAAGAAGTGTCAGCTCATGGCTTCCGAGATCGAGAAGACACGCCGTCGTGTTAACGCTCTCGAGCACGTCATGATCCCGGACTACGAAGAGAAGATCCGTTACATCACCATGAAACTCGACGAAAGCGAGCGTTCCGCGACCACGCGTCTTATGAAGGTCAAGGACATGATGATCGAAAAGACCATCCGCGAAAGACAGGCCAGAGAGGCAGAGTACGAACAGGCCTGATCTTCGTCCTTGGGGGGAATTGATCCATGACGAACTTCTTCTTTTTCATTCCGATACCGCTTATCACGCCGAAAAAAGAAGACCGCGAAGAGCGTAAAAAAGACGAGCGCAGAAAGCTCGCCTGGATCATTGTCGTTTGGGCATTCCTGCTGCTTCTTTGTCTCGGCTGTATCCTTTATGTCTTAACGCCCGCGACCGGCGGATATAAGAAGTTTGAAAAAGTCGGCACGGTCGACTGCTATCTCAACGGAACAAGTACCGATAAAGGCTGCATATTCCGTTATTACACGCCGGATTCTCCGCAGGTCTACTCATCGATCATCACCAAAAAGCGCGCAGAGGAACTCGACGAGATCAGCAAGATGGATCCCTTGGGAACCGAGCTATATCAGATGGATGTCTACTCCACGGGATTTTCGGATTATTTTGTCTGCACCTATCCGGACATGGATCGAAAAGAAGCCTGGAAGGACTATAAAGCCGCCCTTTTCGACAACTCGATCAGTAAAGACGCAGACCTCCTCGCAGCGGCATCCGTCTGCGGCGTGATGATGCTGATCATGCTCATCATCTTCTCCTACGTCCTTAAAAAGTCGATCAGAGATGATAAGACCGAAGCAGCCCTCAGTTCCAACCTCAACAGAGCGAAAGCCGCGGCGACGCCGGATGAAACTGAACTTAAAGAAAAAGAAGAGCTCGAGGATCAAGCTCTTCTTGACAGTATCGATACGAGCAACACATCCTGGCACAAATAAGCCGGGATGTTCTTTTTTCTCCCGATCAGTTCTTTCCGAGAAGCGGTGCGGAAACGCGCGGCAGGATCCCCTGCATGTGCGCCAGGATCACGCCGTAATTTGTGATCGGCACGCCCGCGTTCTGGCAGACGCGGATGCGGTGCAGCATTTCTCTCGGATTGAGCATGCAGCCGCCGCAGTGGATCACAAGGTCGAAATCCTTTAAGTCATCCGGGAAGGAATCGCCGGAACTCCACTCGAAACGGAATTTCTTTCCCGTCGTCTTTTCGATCATCTTCGGAAGCTTCACGGTACCGATATCGTTGCACTGACGATGATGCGTGCAGCCTTCGGAGATCAGGATCCTTGCGTTATTTTCAAGCGTGTCCAGGAACTTCGCGGACAGGATCGCCTCTCCGAGATCGCCCTTATACCGCGCGAAAAGCATCGAGAACGATGTCAGCGGGATCTCCTCCGGAACGAGTTCATTGACTTCTTTAAACGCCTGGCTGTCCGTGACGACGAGCTTTGGCGGCTTGCTTAAGGATGCGAGCACATCCGGGATCTGCGGGACCTGGGTAACGATACCGATCGCGTCCGTATCCAGAATATCACGGAGCGTCTGCTGCTGCGGAAGGATCAAGCGCCCCTTCGGCGCGGCCTCATCGATCGGCGTAACTAAAACGACAATATCGCCCTTTTCGATCAGATCGGAAATGATCCTTCTTCCGTTATTCGGATCGACGACCAGATGTGCCACCATTTCTTTTAAGTCAGTGATATTGATCTTATCGGAAGCGGACACCCAGATGCTGTCCTGGGCCACTTCTTTCGTTCTGCCCTTGCCGATGCGCTGCGGCACCAGATCGAGCTTGTTATAAACCGTTATGTAGGGGAGATTTCTCTCTTCGAACATCTTCTGAAGGACGCGGTCACCATCGGTCATGCCAAGCGTTCCGTCAACGACCAGGATCGCGATATCGACCTTCGCCATGACCTCTTTGCACTTCTCGATACGAAGCATGCCGAGCTCGCCTTCGTCATCCATGCCGGGCGTGTCAACGATCATGACAGGGCCCAGCGGCAGAAGTTCCATCGCCTTATAGACCGGGTCGGTCGTCGTTCCTTTCACATCCGAAACGATGGCGATCTCCTGATTGGTAAATGCATTTACGACACTGGATTTACCGGCATTTCTCATGCCGAAGAAACCGATATAAATGCGCTCTCCGCGCGGTGTTGATGACAGTTCCATACCTTTACCCCCATGTCTTAAAGGCCGAATGGCTTCCTGTTTTTTTCATTCTACCATATGCCCCGAGATCCTCCCATGCGAAAAGCACCGTGTTTTCTTGCCGAAAACGCATTTATCGTTTACAAGCGATACCTTCCCTAATATAATAAACGGGAAACACATTTAATCGGGGATGGATCCAAATGAAAAACAATAACCATAAACCAAGAAGAACCTCTTCCCGGTTCACCGTCGCAGTTTTACTTGTCGCCTTAGTATATGTTCTTTCGGCATGTTCCACGAAGGAAAGAGATTCAGATAAAGACACAAAGGCTTCTGACTCCGCCTCGGAGATCACAGAGACCGAAACTACTGAAACAACCGAATCGGAAACAACTGAAGCACCTGTTACCTCGTCCGAAACATCGGCGACCGAACCCTCGGAAACAGAGACAACTCCTGAGGAAACGACCGAGACCACTCCGGAAGTAACGGAAGCTACTTCGACACCGACACCTAAGCCGAAGCCGACTAAAGCTCCGAAGCCGACAGCTACCCCTGTTCCTGCAACACCTACACCGGTACCGGCAACCCCGACTCCGGTTCCTGCAACTCCTACTCCGGTTCCGACAGCAGATCCCACAAGTGCTTATGCCCAGGAAGTCCTGGATCTGGTAAATGCTGAGCGCGCAAAAGAAGGTATCGCGCCTCTTACGCTTGACAGCTCGCTTAATGCCGCCGCAAGAGTCCGCGCAAAGGAAATTACTACAACTTGGGGACATACACGTCCGAACGGAAATAAATGCACAACCGCGATTACCGATCAGGGGCTTTCCTTCAGCGCGGCATCAGAAAACATTTCCGCAGGCCGCTGGTCCGCTCAGGATGTCGTTAACGGCTGGATGTCTTCTGACGGACACAGAAAGAACATTATGAACCCTGCCTACACCAAGATGGGCTTGGGCAGTGTCAAAGTCGATAACGATCCCAATGGCTACGGCATGTACTGGGCACAGATGTTCGTAGGCTGATCATTCACAGACAAACATTTTCGCTAAATAAAACCCATCGAATCCGATGGGTTTTTCTTTACTTAAAGAAGCCTCATTTATTTCACTTTGGAAAGCAGGACGACCGTCTCAACCGTATTTTCTTTGTCCAAACTCATATTCACCCTCTCACCATCAATAATCGGAAGATTAAACACAACCTCTTTAAGCCACTGTCCATTTTCGGTTCGTTCCTCAAACACATGTATTTCGCTTATGAGCAGGGACATAAGAGTACGTTGTTCTTCCTCATTCATCTTGTGATACAGTTCATCAAAGAACAGCAGAATTTTATAAACATTGTCTGCTTTCATTTTATCAGAAACAGCCATCATTTTCTTGTTTCGTGCTATAGCCAACTGTTCTTCGAGCTCGTCTATGCTATCATACATATTGTATATACGATTATCCAGATCAGCCTTCATTCTTTCGTAATGCTTATCATCTGGATCTAACCCATCGACCTCTTTTGTTAGTCTTCCATGGACGGATAGTTGCCGTCGCAATTCGGTTTCCAGCGTAGAGATTTCCTTCTCGATTACAGACGTATCTACCTTGGATTCGATTTTCTCCTTCATTATCTCGACAAACTGCGGTTTCTTGACGAGATTAACAACAATTTCGATCACGGCACTCTCTATCAAATCATCTTTTATCTGCTTCTTGAAGGAACACTTGTCCCCCTCCGTTCCTAAACGATGTTTGCATGCATAATACCCATATTCTTTATACTGCTCACCATTCTTCTTGCGTTTTCTAGTTACACTATGATAAAGTGGTGCTCCGCATACAGGACATTTCAACAACCCGGAGAGCAGATGACTTCTACCATTCTTTCCGTCTTTGTTCCTTGTATATTTTCTAGCATTTCCCTCCAGTTTCAGCAATGTCATGCTCCATATTTCATCAGAAATAATAGCTTCATGTGAACCTTCAGCTGTCAGATAGTCCTTCTGAACGACCTGTCTATACTCATTTCGAGTACCATGTACCTTTTCAGTCTTCCGCCGGCCAAATGCAATCTTCCCACTATAGACCGGGTTATGAAGTATCGCTTTTATGAAATACGTGGAAAAATACTCGTGTTTTCCGTTCTGCCGTACTTTCTTCTTGTATCCATGCGACTGCAGATATCTGGCAATTCCTGTAATTCCGAGTTCCGTATTTACATACTTATCAAATATAAGACGAATTGCTTCAGCCTCATCTTCCTCAATAATAAGGTTTCCATCTACCAACTTATATCCATACGGTGCAAATCCACCATTCCATTTTCCTTCGCGCGCCTTCTGAATGCGACCTTCCATCGTCTGTACTCTTATGTTTTCACGCTCTATTTCAGCCACCGCCGACAACACGGATATCATAAGTTTCCCAGCATCTTTGGAGGAGTCGATTCCATCCTCCACGCAAATAAGATTCACATTGAAATCCTGCATGATCTGAAGCGATGACAGAACATCCGCAGCATGTCGTCCAAACCGTGACAACTTAAACACTAAAACGTAGGATACATTGTCTTTTCCCTGCTTTATATCTTCCATCATTTGATTAAAAGCCGGCCTTCCTTCAATGGATTTCCCTGATTTCCCGGCATCTTCATACTCACCAACAATCTCAAAGTCATTGAACTCAGCATACATCTTCATTCTGGTCTTCTGCGCTTCAAGAGAATACCCGTCAACCTGCATAGCTGTGGATACTCGCGTATACATATATACTTTTTTCTTTCCTTCCATCATTATTCTTCCTTCGTCGTCTTAATGCGATGCATATAGTTTGCAAATCGTTTTTGTGCACGTGAATCAAAGCTTCTGTAAGTTTCAATCAGCACCTTTTCATCCTGGGATAAAACCATATCTGTTGACTGTTCTTCCTCTCCTGTCAGAAGATACGAGGGAGATATATTCAGAACGGCACAAAGAATCATTATCTTATCCGCCGATGGATTAGTATGCTTCGTATTCCAATCGCTAATGGTACTTGCCGTGATCCCTGTTCTACGAGATAGTTCGCGAATGCTTATCCCCTGATCCTTCATAGTTGAAAACAATCTCTCGTTTATAGTCATAGTGAACTCCTAATCTGTACGTCTTTACGTACAGATTAGCAGAGTCAATTTTCGTTGTCAATTCGGAACAGTTCACTTTCGTCTTGCTTTTATAAACCTGTCTCTATATTCCTTCAGCATAGATCTTTTCTTCCCGGACTGTTTGTGTACAGTAAAGTTAGGGATGCGATCCAGGTTCAGTTCTCCACCATACTTCTCAATGATTTCAGCAAGGAAGTTTGCAAGTCCACTCCATACATCAAACATTTCGTTCCTCCTTACATACTCATGACCGGACCATCCCGATCGTCTTTTTGTCTGTTCTTCCGTTCTCTTACGGGGTGAGGATGAGGCGTCTCATCTTCCTTCGGCTGCGAATCGAAGATGCTCATAATATCCGCAGCAAGGTAAGCACTGCTGCAAGCAATGTCGTAAGCAGAGAAGGCGTCAGTATCCGGTGATACAGTTTCTCCGTATTCTCCTGCATCTTTTTCTCCATTTTCTCCTGCGTTTTCTCCAAAGCTGAAGCATATTGCTCGTTCAGATTCCCAGCCTGTCGATCCATCTCTTCCTTCCAACTCTTCTCCTGAGCCTGCATTTCCCGCTTTATCTCCACCGTTTTCTGATCCAACCAGTCCGACTTTCTCTCGTAGTACTCCCTCAGTTCCTCGTAGAATGCTGCCATCTGCTCGCGAGTAACCATCTTCTCCATCAGCGCCAGTTGAGAGTAGAACCCCGTTAGGAGTGCCTTCCAGTTTTCCTGTGTGATCATAAAGCATGGTGTCGGCTTCTGCGCCTCGGCCAAATTCTGAGCCGCAATACGTTTCACTTCTTGCAATCTCTTGTCTGATTCTGAATTCATTTTCCATTGCCTCCTTCAGAAATTTGTCTTCATGTAGTCTTATGTCCCTGCACCGGTATCCATTCGGAGTGGTGTAGGTGATATATTTTCTTGTGTCTGTCCAGTTCACTTCATATCCGCGCTTCTTCATAAAGTCCAGAAACTCATCTTTTGTTTTTGCCCTACGCATTCCGGCTTCGATCGCAACGATAAGATTCATCTTCCAGCTTGAAGACTTACACGCTACACGGTATTCTCTCGTTCCAATGCCCGTTGTTTTCTTCTGTTCTTTCGGTTTCACGACAGAGAACCCGTGCTTTAAGCAGATCGTATCGGATGCTTCTCGTAGCTGCCGGATGTTGTCTTTTGACGAATGGTACTTCAATCCGTTCTCAAAACTGACACTGTTCACCACAAAATGGGAGTGGATGTGGTGGGCATCCACATGGGTTGCTATGAGAACTTCATAGCCTTTGAACTGTTCTTCAGCAAACTCAATCGCAATCTTGTGAGCCTGTTCCGGAGTAATCTTTTCATCCGGGGAGAAGGATTGATCCAGGTGATAGTACATCCTTCCACCGGTCTTCCCATACAGTTTCTTCGTGGTCATCATGTCCAGATACGGATCCTGCTCCGAGCAGTTCATGCCGTACACAAGCTTCTGTCCTTCGTACATTGTCTTTTCATCCTGCATGCAATAGTCGAGTGTCGCTTGCAGTCCGCCTCCACCCGGATGACTTCCGTTGGAAAGTATGTTTACGGTTGCCATCAGCGCCACCTCCTCCGCTCCAAAAGATCATTCAGAGTCTGGGTGAGTTTGTGATGTTCAGCGATCATTTCGTCCAATCCGGCAACAGAAATCTTGTCTGCGTTGGCCAGATGAGCCAGCTGGTTGAGATTATTTCCGATGCGTTTTTGCTCCAAAACCATCTCATCCAGACCTGGGATGACAAAGATCTGCTTGTCCAAACTGCATTGGACAACATACTCTGAGATGGTCAGATACGATTCCAGCGCCTTCCGTTTTATGGTCTCATGTGTCTCTTCATCGACACGGATATGTATACTTTTGTCTTTCATTTGGTGTTCCTCCTATGTTAAAATGCGCTCCCGCGCGGTTGGAAATGTAGGGAAGTGGGTTCGGGCTGCCGCCCGACAAGCGGTGGTTGTGGACACAACCGCGATGCTTGCCTTTTATGTAATGCACTTTCCTCTTCTTCCGCCGCGCCCCAGCGCGGTTTCCATTTGTTCTTTCCGTTTCTTTTAGAAAACGGCTCCGCCGTTTCAGCAGCTGAAAAAGAAAATTTCATTCGCCGTGTAGTTGTTCTTCAGATAGTGATGATGTTCATCTACAAAGTGACGATATGGAAAAATCTGAAAACGACTGCTACGGTGGTTCTTGTGACGAAGTGACGATATTATCTTCCTCATAGGCGAGTGACGATTCTTCTGCTGTTCCCTCCGTAGGAGAAAAAGTCGTCACATCGTCACTGTTCGTCACAAACTCCTGTGGCTGTAGGATGTCTTCGATCAGGGGTGGTGGGGACATGTTCGTCACTTCATCACTAATCAGCGAGAAACAGAAAATCGATCCCTTGTTTCCTCTTGTCCGTTCGAAATCGATACCCTGCTTCGCCAGTTCTCTTCTGTGATTGAAAAGTTTCCCACTGAGCGATTGAGGTTTTTTCTCAACTCCGATCCGTTCGCAGAATTCCGTAGCCGATCCAAAGAAGGATCTTTCCTTTCGGATGAACTCGACTGTCTTCTTCAGATCCGGATCACTATTAATCACATCCTCCATCGGAGTGCTCTCATGGATCATCTTCCAGATGCAGGTTTCCTCATCCAATCGAATCGTCCACATATGTTGTCCTGCGTCCCGGCATTTGGCATAGAGCTTCACTTCATCATCAGTAAACTTCTCCTTCCGGAAAACGAACGATCCATCTGCCGCGGCAGACAACCCGTTCGTTCCGGCAATGTCATCAAACGGATCCTCGGATCTCATCTTTCTTACGTGATGTACGATGAGAAGTGTGATATGATGGTTATCAGTAAAGTGGTGAAAAGCATTCAGGATCCTATAGTCATCTATAAATGCATTGTTGTTGACAACGGCTAGTTTGGCTCTTAGCGCTGTCAAAGAATCGATGATGATTAGACCGATCTCCGGATGCTTTTCCATTTGTTCATCAAGCTGCTTTATGATGTCTTCTTCTGTCGAAGCAATGTCAGTAGCGTAATAGAAATCCTTCTGACCTTCTTCGCCGATCTTAAACATCCTGTTCTGAAGACGGAGCTCTCCATCTTCGAGACAGATATAAAGGACGGCTGCTTTTCTCACATCGTAGCCCCAAAACTTCTCGCCCTTGCAGATATGCAATCCCATATCAAGCGCGAGCCAGGATTTTCCGATCTTGGAGCTACCGCAGAACAAGAGTGTTCCTTCAGGCGGCAGCATATGCTCGATCAGCGGATCGCGCTGCACAAATTCTTTTTCCGCCAGTTCCTGCAACGAATGCTCTTCCAGCGGCTTATAGTTTTCTTCGTTCATAATAAATTTCCTTTCGTGTATATTAATGCCTTCTCAGAGCATCTTCTTTGCTGTGATTGTTTTAAGAGCTTTACTGCTCGCTTTTCTTTGCCCGTATTTATCGTCCACTCCCGGGCATGAAGTCTCCCCAGATGGGGGTCTTCGGATCTCCAGCTCCCAGGGAAGCTATCCCTTCTTGCTTCAACGCTCATTGGGTGTGACGGATCACGATGCTCGCTCATCGCTTCAACGCTCGGCCTGTGACTACGGGCAAGTGTCTTTGTAGGAGTTGGATCTGCTATTCAGTTGTCAAGGTTCACGGAGGGCGAGGATCCTCCTATGGGTTTCAAATCACCAGAAAGATAGTCGTGTATCCTTTTCGGAGATACAAAAAGGCACCAACAAAACAGACAGTAGATCGGGCATAGATCGCCTTTACCAACCGGGCTCCGATCGTCAGGACACAACTTGCCCTTACCCATCGGGATCCGATGTTCTTCTGGTCCAATTTGCTGGTGCCTCTTGCTGTACCGATGTACGTGCCTTGTTTTTCCATATCGCTAATACACACGCTAAACATGATTTCGTATCGTCAAGCAGACGGCCTCCTTTGTTTGGTGGTTTGAGTTTTCAAGGTGCAACGAGCGAGAACATTTGTTCTTATTGTTCGTTATATCATCTTACGCACCCACTGTCAAGAACATTCGTTCCCTTATTTAGAAACAGAAAAAATCAAATTGAAACGCGAAATAATTAAATACATTCTTGAAATGTTAAATTAACCGCGTCAAAAACACAAATTTTATGTTTCATAACTTGAAAAGCAAAAAACAACATGTTAAAATTTCAATAAATAATAGAAAGTAGAGTTAACTATGACACCAGAAGAACTGCTTGATAAATTAGTTGAAATACAAAACACCAGATGCGAATCAAAAGTATTGGAAATAAAAGCTGCTCAACATGGCTGCCCCAAGCATCTGTACGATACGTTATCTGCTTTCTCTAATCAAGATGATGGTGGCACGATTATATTTGGTGTTGACGAAGGCGAAAGTTTTACAGAATGTGGTGTTTATAATCCTCAGGATCTCCAGAAAAAGATAAACGAACAATGCTTACAGATGGAACCGATAGTTCGGCCGCTTATTACTATAGCTGAAAAAAATGGTTTATATTTTGTTGCAGCGGAGATTCCCGGTTTAGATGTTGCTGAAAGGCCATGTTTCTACAGTGGTAAGGGGCGGATAAAAGGATCGTACATACGTGTAGGGGATAGCGATGAGCCAATGACTGAATATGAAATATACAGTTACGAAGCATTCAGGAAAAAATATCAAGATGATGTAAGACCTGTTCCAAGAGCGTCTTTCTCGGTTCTTGACCCCTCATTGCTTGAAGAATATATTCAACAACTCAAACTTCAAAAACCAAATCTCAGTGATTTAGATGACAGAACAATATATGAATTAATGAGTATTACTAGAGAAGGCCAAATCACTCTGTGCTCTGTATTATTGTTTTGCAGGTACCCACAGGCATTTTTCCCTCAACTAAGCATAATTGCCGTACAGGTTGCCGGAGTAACAAAAACTGAGTTTAGTGAATCTGGAGAAAGGTTTCTGGATAACAAACGAATCGAGGGAAGCATTCCTGAGATGTTGGAAAAAGCAATTGCATTTATACAAAAAAACATGAGCATGAGAACAATCATTAATCCTGAAACTGGGAAACGAGAGGATCATTCAGAGTATCCTATAACCGCAATCAGAGAAGCTATTCTGAACACTCTCGTTCATCGAGATTACAGCATACATACTGAGAGCAAACCGATACAGATAACTATGTATAATGATAGAATTGAGATTCAGAATCCAGGCGGAATATATGGAAGAATACGTGTGGATCAACTCGGCAAAATACAACCAGATACAAGAAATCCCGTTTTGGCCACAGCATTAGAAACGATGCATATTACTGAAAACCGTTATTCCGGAATCCCTGCTATCAGACGAGCAATGGAATCATATGGACTTAAGCCCCCCATCTTTTCTGATGAAAGAGGTTCGTTTAATGTAACTCTCTATAATAGCTCCAGTTCGTCAACGGTCGATGACAAGCACTTAATTTCGAACGAAGACCGACTTCTGGAATTTCTAAACAAGCCGAGAAGTCGGAAAGAAATAGCTACATTTCTTGGACTATCCACAACAGCATATGCTATGCAAACATATATCCAACCCTTATTGTCTAGAGGTATCGTACGCATGACTGATCCAGATAACCCAAGAAGTCATTCTCAGAAGTATGTTCGCGTAAAAATCTCTATAGGTTTTTAGTCCGCAATAGGTCACTTTTGTCCGGGTTCCTTGTAATCTGTTGACGCTGCGTATGAAACACCACACTCTGACTTAGCCATAGATAACAAATTCCGCCCATACTCCTCTGGAGTATATTGAGGAGAAAGAGGTTCTACATCAATTTTCAATGATTGATAGACATAATAGAAATCTTCAGCGCTCATTGATGTCCTCCATTCAAACCTTTACCGGCACAGCCGATACATTTACCGGGATATTCATTATCATAGCACTCCCCAGATGATTTTCAACAATTTTGACAGCGTTAGAATTAGAAAAAGTATGCATGTACGTATGATGTATTGTCAGGACACAATCTTGCAAATCCTTACACTCGTCAATCGATCTATTATCAAGCGTCTCAAGTGGAACAGCGCTTATTCCGAGTCCGCGGCATTCATCAATATGAATATGCTTTGCATGGGTATATGTTTCTTTATGACTACCTAATTTGTCAATTATTCGCTTTGCATCCTCACTTGGATTTTCGCTATCTGCCAACATATTCGTACATAACCAATCTGTAACAATCTTTTCAGACCAATCTATAGCCTTTTGGCAGTCCCCCAAAAATGTAGGATGGTATTTCGAAATGATAACTTGCCAAAGCGGAGCTGAAGCCGGATCTGCTTTTATTCCGCTTACTGCATTTTGGAATTCTTCAATAATTGCGGCGCAAGACATCCCACCAAACTGAGGATCAATGGGTCCAATATTTGATTGTTTACCCATAACAATTTCTTTGCAAGACAGTGCTATCATTGTACCTGCAGACATAGCTATTTGAGGAATAAACGCACGAATATCATTCCCAAACAAGGATCTGAGGTAGTTTACAATTGATTCTGTTGCCGCAGTATTTCCACCTGGCGTATGAAGTATGATATCAAGTCCCTTAGTCTTATCTAGCCCGCAAACCGCCTGCATCAAAGCATTTTTGTCGCTATCATTAATCGCAACATCGCCTTGGGGTTTTTGTAAGAAGCCGGAATAGTACGCTATTATATTACGTTCGGTATACTTGTGCATAGTTGCCAAATACTTTCTTCGAATAGTGTCAAGGGGATTATCTATTCGCATTCCTTGTATTTCTTTCAACACTTCTCCCCAATTAGGCATAATCATTCTCCCTTCAAAATGCAGACCAAGATATTTTTCAACATGGGTAATTTTCTTGAACATATAGACTAAGCCGCTTGTCAAGCGTTTCAGCGATCTGTTCGATGGAACGATTCTGGGTGTAATAAGATGCGATCTCTTCACTAATTATGTTATATGAACCCCAGTCAAGGGATTTGATGGTGTCAATTGAGTCAATAAATGTTCGATAATCATCAATAACATCTTTACTAACAGCGCCATGCCCCAGAACAAATCTCTTCATATCTTGATCTGAAACCGCTTCTGGATCGAGCGCACTATTACACATTAATTCAAACACTTCGTTGTTTACAGGGTTTCTACCACTCAGTACAACTTTTTTCTGAGTGTCAGGCAAAAGGAGTTCCCGTACAAAATCCCAACACTGATCTCGATGCGTCGTTGATGAAGAAATTCCGACTCTTCCTGATGTCGTAATAAGATGAACCGAGCCGTTAATTGATGGGTACCCCACAAATACCAATCCATCTTTTGCCGCACGTTCTTCCGTCGCCAAGGAAAAAAGATCTGTCGGACCTGCATTTGCAAGATAATACAGTCCGTCATAAACATTCTGAAGAGAGCCAATCCCTCCCCAAGTAATAGATGGATCTACCCCCATATCAATTGTATTAGAAACAAATTCCTCTATTTCTTGTCGAGTAATTGTTTTTTCTTTTCCATACTCGCCCCAATACTCTCTATAGTTGTACATTATCGCTTCGACAGCTATGCAGGGAGAGGACAGTTCACAAGTAAAGCCTTTATCTGTTCCTTGACACATGCTTTTAACGTTGGAGAGACTAATCTGGTTAGTCTGAAAATCGCTTTTTAATCCATAGTAGCCTTCCAATGAGAATGCAGAGAATACTGAATAGCAGTGCTCTCCATCAGTCTTGAGATTATCTTGTATACTTGGAATAAGATCAGAATACTTAAGTGACTGATCTGTTTCAAAAAAAGGAACTAAATCCAAAACCATTCCAGCATGACCGAAATAATCATAATCGAAATGATCTCCATAGAATACATCCGGAACGTTACCCTCGTTAAAATACTTCATCAACCGCAACCTTGCTGATTGTGCTTCTTGCGGTGTTGAGTATGAAAATTTGTCTGCATAATCATCTAATACAACCCTATACTCTTCGTTTTTAGTATTGAAATTGTAGACAGCCCATTTCAAAATATCATCAGAGTATATATCATATCCCCCAATCACTATTGGGGTCCGATTTTGATTGATTGAGCTGTCGTACGAGAAAAAACCAACATCACCTGTTCCATCTCTATATACAGTCTTTTGGACAAAGTGCGTATCGTCAATTGCAACAAAGACTTGATTTGCATCTGCCATCTTAAGCGGACGAATATCAATATCGTTCCACATTGCCATCGGTTGAATCTGCATATTAGCAAAATCAACTTTATATTCACCTTTGACCCCAAACAAATACCTTCCAGAACAAGATAATACATCATCACCTAGGTGATCTGTATCAGTAATATATTCTGCTTTATTCTTGATGAAATCCAGTTTGTAATAATTTGATGTCCACTCCCCACTATCCGTCAAAAGATAAGTATTCCCATCAGATTCAAAAACCGTTGTTCCATTTGGATATATTGTAAAATCGGTCAGTATACTTGACAGTAAAACTCCATCAAAGGAGTACTTCATAATAGAATGTTCTCCTGTCAATACAAAACCATCGGATATAGTAAATACCGTATCTGCTTTTTTATCCGGATGGATTACACGTGTGGTATCTCCACTAGTCTTATCAAAAAAAACCAGATCAGCTGTAAGTTCTGATTGTTGCATTTCCCCATTTTTCACTTTGAGAAGGTCCTTATCAGAGTACGCAAAGAAAGCATATTCATGCTCAAATACTGCCCTGACAGCCTGATGTTTTGTAATTTCCAGTGTATGTTGTATCGATCCTTTCATGTCGATAGTAAGTATATCTGTAAGGAAATCTCGAGTGTTCTGTTCTTCGTCATAGTGACTATAGATTGCCGACAAACAATAATTGTCTTTATCCAGAAAGATTTCGCCAATATCATATAATGTGTAACCTTCCTTCAAAGGAATATCCATATAAAACCCTTTATACCCGAACTGCCCAGCAACCCGATTATGGGAATCCTTTGGCTGAGTTCTTTTACATGAAGGAATTGAGAAAACAAGCAAACAAGCAGAAACCAGACCTGCTATTTTCTTCACTATTTTATTATTTCGCATAACACCGACACCCTAAATCTCATTACCATATATTCTAGGATCTTCTGGCGAATACTCTTTTGAATATATGGCATTACCGGTTACTGCATCTATAGAAAGGCAACAAAAGCCTAGGTGTGAACCATTTCTAAAATAAAGATTCCAGACTGGAACCAAATATGTCTTTCCTTGGTTTAGGTAATCTCCATTTGAAGTGTCGTATTCACTTAGAGGCATGTATACTAACTCGGCAGCAAAAATCTGAACATGTCTTACATTGAGACTATCTTCGTAATAGGCAAATGCGTCGCGTATACCTTCAGTACATTCTGTTAGCGGTTTAATTGGGATGTTCTTTTCCACTACATTTTTCACTTCAAAATCCTTAGTCCTCAATACGCTAGCAATGTAATTCTTATTTCTTGAAAACTGGGTATGATTTGTGATTAATGATCCGCCAATTGTAGATCTGACTAATGGATCATAATCGAAAACTCCGTATGGTTGAGCCAAATAACCCATTGTTCCTACCAGAGGAATTCCGTCTAAATAGCATTCTGATAAACCCACCAAATGCAGTGCTTGATAATCATTGGGAAAATACCCAGTCTCTATTGGAAACTCATCATTGGCGATATCAAAACATGCTATTTCCCATTTTGAATCTATAGGTTGCGTTCCTGAATAATTGATTAACTCCTGATAATTCGGCAAGCTACCAATAGAAATGACATGGATGCTTCCTATTGTTTCTTCCAGGATTCCTTTCGGAGGAGAATATGTCTCCTCATGATAATCCTCAGGCAACTCCCCATGCTCTGGCGCTGGTTCAATACTATAATTAAAGCTTTTTCCCATAAACCAATTAACAGTCCAAATCAAATTGTACTCATACTTCCAATTATCAGTATTGATTATGCCTATATCAGCTTGAACAGTCGGATGATTAGCTGCCCATTCTCTTGAAAAACTATATGGAAGGTCAACGTTTATTTCATATATATTTGCATATCCTCCGCTATTATCTACTACTACAAATGCCTCATCAAATAGATCATCAGGCAACGTTATTTGTTCTTTTGATGATATATCTGATTGAATACTTCCATTATGCTCGCCACTTTTTCGTGAAGATTCAATTGGCGTGACATAGAGAGACGGGGATTTACCCGCCTCTCTATTATCCGAATTATGCTGGCAAGCCGATACAGATAACGAAAGAAGTAGAATCGTTATTGTCAGTTGTTTCATCCTTCTCATAACTATCACCCCAAATGATTATGTCATGAAAAGATACCACTGACACGCAAGCGTACATGCTTTAGAAGAATAGTTTGTAATATTCGATTTCATTGCCATCTCCTGTCCACTAACTCCATAACCTGACCAAATCCAGTTGGATGCGGATGTATTATGTGAGTATAAGTAAACTACTGTTCCAGCATTTGTGTGTGATGTTTTAGTAACCAAGCGGAAATTAAAGCGAACGTTGTTCACCGGCTTTTCATTTGGAGAAAACGAATTAAACTGAAATGCTACTAGTTTGACATTATACTTATCATACTGAAGCGTTCCACCATTAGATCCATAAGGCACAGCAAGTGATGTGGAAAGAACCCCCATTGTGTCCGAATATCCAGTGCCTCCGGCAGAGATATTAATAGCACTCGTTACAGTGCTTGTAGCTGCAAAAACCTGAAGAGACATTGTAAACAGAACTGCCGCCGTGCAAAACAAACTTAATAATCTTCTACGCATACTTTCATCCTCCTTAAAACTTTCTGAGTCTTTTCACAGACTCTGGCATCTTGGGTTGGTAAACGACTAATGGGCACGTCACATTAGCATAGTGTTCAGCCACGCGAAGCACCACAGCCTTACCGACCTTCTTCATCGAATTCTTCGATTTTTCAGATTTCATACCCGCATCCCTCCTAACATTTATGATGATTTCATCATATTATGTGAGAAGGTGGAAAATATGTTCATGTTGAATTTTGCAGGTTTTATGTTGAAATTTGCGCAAATATCAATATAATTTTACTTTTTTCTCAACATGACTCTTACTACAAAGATGTCCTCGTTTTCTTCGAATACGAGCGAGTGTTCATACTTAGAGAGTACTTTTCTTACATTTCTTATCCCATATCCGTGGGTAGTTTTATCTTGTTTGGTTGAAACCATCTCATTGTTTATCAGGTCTATAGTGTTTACGTGGGTGTTTGATATTTCTATGAGTAATGCGTTTTTAACATACTTCATAAGAATATCTATTCTCGGTTTATCAACACACTCATTGGCCTCAATAGCATTCTCAATCAAGTTTCCAAGGATAATATTCATGTCAAATACTGGAATATCTAAATCCTCCGGTATAACAACATGCAATTGAACATCGATTCCATTATACTTCGCCTTTTGAAGCATATAATTCAGAACACCATCAACTCCGACATTCCCCGTATAGGCAATTGGTTCTATTTCACTAAGATCCTCCGACACTTGTACTATATACCGATCAAGTTCGTCAACCTTGCCCTCTTTATTCATAACTCTCATAGCCAATAAATGATGTTTCATATCGTGTCGGTACGCGCGGATAGCATCAACATTTTCCTGTTGCATTGACAATTCTTTTTCGTAAGCCCTAGCCTGATCACTGAGAATAAGATTCTCATATTCATTCTGCTTTGTCTTTATAAGATCCTCAAACAAATATACAACGATAAGATTAATGAAAAGGAATGCCCCACATACTGCAGAAAGGCTCCACGGAGAGATCGATTTATCCATAATAACGACGAGCGACGCTGCAATACATGTCACAAGCGAAACAATATATCTCCACCAATGCGGAGAACTTAACTCTTCGCTTTTGTTCTTAGCCAGAACTCTCTTCGTAATGAGTTGTACTATCAATAAGAAGAACAATGAAAGAATGCTTGCCGGAGTGGAATAATTCTCATAATCAAAAGTTGAAGATAACAACGCATATACACATAAATCCAGGATACAACTTATGGATAGGACATAGAGAACAAATTGGATTTTCTTCTTTAGTTTTCCATAGTAAGGAATCGTTATAATAATCAAGCCCACCAAAGTACTAAGCAGATTCAACCAGGAAATGTTAAAAAAGTAGTATTCCGTAGTTGTTAATACTACCGAAGTCGAATACGCAAGAATTCGCTTTATGTATTCTTCTGATTTATCCATAAATGAAACAGCAAACTTGCTTGTTATAACAATACGCACAATTTCTGTAGCCAGGATGAATATAAATTTATATATTTCTCTCATATTAATTCACCCCCCCCTTATGGTATACTTATGTATTGCGCTTTCAAACAATTCTCTGTGTGGGCGAGAAATCTGTATTCCTGTTCCATCCGCCATTTTTGCATAATCCCGCTTCCACATTATGACATATTTCATATTTATCACACACGATTTCGATGCAACAAAGAAGTTAAACGGCATTTTGTTTGCGATATCATTGAGTTTACCATAATACGCTTCTTCTGACCCGTCCCGCATATGAATGACAACACGCCTATTCTCACTAGAAAAATACAGAATTTCGCCATATGGAATTCTGTGTTCCTCCCTGTTATATACGTATTTAAATTCCTTGTTTTCAATCTCTTCCAGTTCAAGAATCTTTGAAATAGTTGCTATGATCTGCTTCTTCTCAATCGGTTTTACTAAGAAATCATATGGATGAACTTGAAACAGTTCCATCGCATAATTCGTTTTGTGAGAGATATAAACGATGTTCATAATCTGATCATTTAGATCATCGCGAATAAATTTTCCGACCGAGACTCCATTTTCAGTTGGAAACTCGATATCAAGGAAAAGAACATCCGGACGAAATTTTATCATATCATTACGCAATGACTCTGCAGTATACCACACTTGAATTTCGCATTTCTCTCCTCGTACGCGAAAGAAGTCATCAATAATATCCTCTAATTCCGCACAAGTACTCTTTTCGTCATCACATATACCGATCTTATACATTCTCTTCCCTATTCCTGTAACCAATCTTTTCCTGAATGTACCCGATTGAAACCAACATACCGACAGTCATTACTGCAACTAATATGATTATATACCATCTCGAGAGATTAAGAATCCATAGCACGAAGAACGCAAATGTTTGCACAAGCCAAATTGTTTTAGCTCGATCTCCATACTTTTCCTTTTCGTATAAATCCAGATTCCTATTCTTATTTCCTACTGGTGCAAAAAACGCTATCGGAATTGAGGCGACTATAAATGCTGCTATAGCAATATATCTGTGAACCTCCCAGTATTTTATTGCAAGAATCTGCAGAATGAATATAAGCGTTGAAACTACTGAGCACATTCGTCGATTACTAAAATGGAAACCACCTGCATGTTCTCGAAGTGGGAAGAGACATGCCATCAGCAACACCATTTCAATCGCTCTTTCAAGGATAACAGCGAAAATAGCTGCAATCACTAGTGGAATTGCAAGAGCAACGATGCAAGCTATTCCATAATCCAGTTGCTCTTTCTCTACTTCTTTTTCTTCTTCAATCAACACCGAGGCTTTATTCTTCATATTAAATCCCCCCTTATTATAATTCGGAGAGATTATTGCACAAAAAAAATCCGGGCTCCCGGATCATGTTGAAATTTGCAAGTTTTATGTTGAAATTTGCAAGTTTACACCATAATATACATAGCAACCGCAAAAGTTCGCTTGCGCACATTGAGCATTATCCACTTAAATCAAACACCTAATCGATCATTTTATAATGCCGAAATGCATCAACTATAGCCCGTTCCTTCTCCGGAGTACATTGAGGTTGTCTTGCTCCATCGGTTTTCGGGAGATTATAGTTCTGCCGCTCGAGTATTCCGTACTTTCGCTTAACCTGCGCAATATTAAGGTTGGAGACATGAAGCCCCGTGTTCTCCATAACATAATCCTGGATTTCCTGATAGGAAGCTTTTGCCTCTGCTTCCGTGATATCCAGTTCAGACATTTTTACGGTTACTTCAAGTTTTGGCGCACGAGAAAGTTTGGATAAAAGTACGCACGTCTCGACATGTGTTGTCTGCGGGAACATGTCGACCGGGCAGATCTTCTTGATGCCGTATTTTACGGATCCTTCGCTCTGCATATGGAAGAATCGCTCGAGGTCTCTGGCGAGTGTCGCGGGATTACAGGAAACGTAGACGATCCTCGTCGGAGCGAGCTGGAGAAGCTTATTGAGGAGCGCCTCGTCGCAGCCTTTTCTCGGCGGGTCGATAACTACCGTATCCGGCATCATGGCACCGAAATCGAAGTCTTCGGCACGGCTGCAGAAGAACTCGGTATCTTCGATAAAATTCATTCTGGCGTTGTTTCTGGCATCGATAACAGCGGACTCCACCGACTCGATTCCGTACATATGGTGGCACGCATCCGAGCAGAAGATTCCGATGCTTCCGGTTCCGCAGTAAAGGTCCAGGAGCATTCTCGGAAGGGCGCCGTCATAGCGCAGGTATTCCTTGATCTTGTTGTAAAGAGTTACAGTCTGCTTGGTGTTGACCTGGAAGAAAGAATCCGGCGAGATGCGGAAAACGCGGTTATCCAGGAACTCTCGGATCGTGGTCTCACCCCAGATATTCGTCCATGTACCCTTGGGGTTCTTCCATTTCGTGGAACTCGGACGTTCTTCCGTCCACATACTGATCAGTCTCATGCCCTTGCCGTCTTTTTTCAGGGCCTCGCCGCATACTTCTGCAAAAGCTTCCGCATCGATCTTTACGGGCTTAGAGATTACGAAGATGACCATCATCTCCTTGGACATGAAACCCGTTCTGACGACGACCTGGCGCAGTGCTTTTGCCGAGTCGATACGAGAGAGCTCGGAGAAGAAGATCTGAGCAACGTTTCTTACGATCTCCGCTGCC
This sequence comes from Clostridiales bacterium, assembly GCA_017617525.1. GTDB lineage: Bacteria > Bacillota > Clostridia > Saccharofermentanales > Saccharofermentanaceae > Scatonaster. Next base: position 71,698 of record JAFZWA010000060.1, on the reverse strand, counting down.
GGATGTGCCAGATAGCACGTCTTATGCTCGATGATCATGTGGCTGGAGCGTTTATAAAGTCCGATATTCACACAGCGCTTTTCACGACTGTACTCGACGGGATACTGCATCTGGTTTCTGTAGTAGTACTGCTCTTTACAAGGAAGGATATGTTCCATGCAGGAAATGATCTCGTTTTCGGGGAAATGGCCCATTCTGACGAGGCAGTTCTTGACCATGCTCTCCTTCATCTGGAGCTGGCATTCGTAGGAAGCGTGCTGGATCTGGCAGCCGCCGCATACGGGGAATTCCGGGCACATCGGCTCACAGCGGTTTTTCGACGGAGCGATCTGGCCCACCTTTACGCCGTAGGTCATGTTGTTTTTCTTATCGGTGATCTTGATCTTGCCTTTTTCGCCGGGGAGCATGTCCTGAACGAAGACCTTCATGCCTTCTTCTTTGGCACCGGGCTCATCAATGCGTACGACACCGCATCCCTCATTGGAAATGCCCACGCAACGGCCGGATAGTGATCTACTGCTGTCGAAAATCCCCATTTCTAAAATCCTCTTTACTTTATGGTCTCATTATAGCGTAAAACCCCTTCTCTTTCCAATTATTCCGATTACTGGTATTATTATTGTGGATTTTTATCGATCCCCTACAAAGGGTCTGTAAGAAGGTACATTATGTCAGAACAGCATCCGAACGGCAAATCTTCCAAGAAGCCGTCCGGCACAAATAACAACAATAAACAGCCACAGCGCTCCGGATCTTCCAAGCGTCCGGTATCATCAGATGCCACGATGCCGAGAAATCCGGCTCCGAGCCAGCAGTCCGGTACGGGCTATTCCCGCCAGCAGGCATATGAGCGTCAGCGCCCGAAGGATCCTACGGGACAGAAGCGTTCGACGGTCCCCTGCGCTCCGGAAAACTCCGCCCTCGCGGATGAACTGCGTTCCCGTCTCCGCGGTAAGCCTACGCGCGCCGCACATAACAGACACTGGTATGTCGAAATACTGCATGCCGCGCTGGATATCCTGAAGACCGCGGTCATTTTGCTTCTGTGCGTCGGTTTCCTGATCGGCGGTTTCGGCGCAGGTATGCTCATCGGCTATATCTCAACGACCACACCGCTTTCCATCTCGGATATTTCCATGACCGATTCCGTAGAGACTTCGTTCGTTTACGACAGCAACGGAACCGTCATCGCAAAGCTGACAGGTAGTGAAAACGTCGACCGTATCTACGTTCCGTACACCGAGGTCAAGAACACCTACATCGATGAGGCCATCATGGCGATCGAGGATGAGCGTTTCCTCGAGCACTCCGGTATCGACGTAAAACGTATCGGTTCGGCGGTGCTTTCCGCGCTGTTTAACGGCGGTACGGCTTCTCACGGTGGTTCCACGATCACCCAGCAGACCGTAAAGCTCATTACGGGTCAGGACCAGAGATCCACTCAGCGTAAGGTCCAGGAGTGGTTCTCCGCCATGACGCTCGAGCAGCAGCTCAGTAAAGACGAGATCATGCAGCTTTACATCAACCTCGCGCCGATGGGCAACAACTACGTCGGTATCGAGGCCGGTGCGCAGAACTATTTCGGCAAGAACGCGAAAGAGCTTTCCCTCGCGGAATGCGCCTTCCTCGCGGGACTTCCGAAGAGCCCCTCGTACTATAACCCACTCCGCGAATCCGGAAGAAGAAACGCGATGCGCCGCATGCGTATCGTTCTGACGAAGATGTACGAACTGGGCGACATCACTCAGGAAGAATACGAGAACGCGCTGAATACCGAACTCGTCTTTAAGTCGAAGAACACGTCTTCCGCGACATCGATCAACTCGTATTTCGTTGAGTATGCCGTTTCCGAAGTCATCTCCGATATCCAGAAAGAAAGAAATATCAGCCGTTCTCTCGCGGCGACGACCGTTTATAACCGCGGCTACCACATCTACACCACGATGGAGCCGAATGTTCAGTCCGTTATGGATGAAACGTTCATGAACCAGTCGCTGTTCCAGTCCGATCCTGAAGCACTGGAAGACTATCCGGAAAAGCCGCAGGGCGGTATGGTCGTCGTCAACGTAAAGACCGGCGCGATCGCCGGCATGCAGGGCGGATACGGAGAAAAGACTGTTAACCTCGGTACGAACCGTGCCGTGGACGCGAAACGTCAGCCTGGTTCTTCCATCAAGCCGCTGATCGACTACGGACCTGCTCTCGAGCTTCGTCTGATCACGCCTTCGATGACTTACGACGATAAGGAATCACACCTCGACCCGTCCAATCCGGATGCCGTATGGCCGAAAAACTCTGACGGTAAGTTCAACGGAAGAATGACGATCCGAAGAGCAGTATCTTCCTCAAGAAATACGATCGCCGTCATGGTATGGAACGATGTCGGCCCCGACATGGCGCTGTGGTTCTTAAATGAGGTCGGTATCGACCGACTGAAGGAACAGTACCCTTCTACCGCGATCGGTGGTTTTAACGTAGGTATGTCGCCTCTGGAGATGGCTGCCGCATATACGACATTCGCGACCGGTGGTGTTTACACCAAGCCATATGCCTATACAAAAGTACTCGACAGTAACGGTAACGTCGTTTTAGAGCATCAGGCGAATCAGCACCGCGTTTACCGTGAAGATACTTCCTTCCTGATGACCAGCATGCTTCAGGATGTTATCACTTCCGGTACTGCGAAGAATAAGGTCATGCCGATCGAAAACGCTAACGGCGAGAAGATCTCCGTCGCGGGTAAGACCGGTACCACGGACGATAACGTCGATAAGTGGTTCTGCGGATATACTCCGTACTACGCGGCCGCCGTCTGGTATGGTTACGATAACCGACTTCGTACGACAGAGATCCCGAAGGGCGACAGAAACAATGCCATGTTGATCTGGAATGCTGTCATGCAGGAGATCCATAAGGATCTTCCGGGAGCCGAATTTGAGGTACCGGAGAACATCGTCCGCGCGACCGTGTGTACCGATTCCGGTCTGAAAGCCACTGACTGGTGTAAACAGGCAGACGCGGCGATCACCGACTACTTCATCGAAGATAGTTACCTGAACCCGGATAGAGATTGTAACGTCCACGTCTCCCCGACACCGACGCCGACACCTACACCGGATCCGAATCTCCCGCCACCGCCGCCGGGAGGCTGACATCAGGAGATATTCCCGTATCGAATTCATACAGTAAAAAGATTACCCCCATCGCGATTCCGCAGGGCGAAGCCCGAGGACCAGCGGCGGGGGTATTACTTTTTACTGTATTATTTTGATTATCAGAACTTGACCTTGACCTCGTGGACTGCGCCGTCGCTGAAGATCGGAACTCTTACGCCTTCGATCGGAGATCCGTCTACGCTGATGGAGACGCCGTCCTTGGTTCTTCTGAAGCCCTGCGGCTTATCGACTGTGATGTGGTACAGTGCTTTACCCGAAGAAACCATAATATCCTCGGAAGTATCGCCCGGACGCAGGATCGGTTCAACGATCAGGGCATCACTTGTGAAGTCTACGCCGAAGCTTGTGAAGAGGCAGAGCAGGAGCCATGTGGATGTACCGGAAAGCGTCGGTCCGATGTTCTCGCCTGTCTCGGAGTTGTTGTACTGTGTACACAGTCTCGGGTTACCGCAGACGGTGAACGGAGACTTCATTGTGCGATACGGCAGGATGCAGTCGATGACCCAGAATGCAGTATTTGTGAGACGTTCAGCCAGAGCCTTGTCGTTAACGGCCTTGGCAGCCTTGAGCATCGCGGCGGCAGCCATCATGTTGGCGTGCTTAAAGACAGCACCGTTCTCACGGTCGCCCTGATAGTAGAGAGCAACGTCGATCTTCGGAGCGATCTTCGGGTAATCAACGCCTGTACAGAGACGGAAACCGAACGGTGTCTTGAGATTCTTGTCGAGGCTGTCGAGCATTGTGGAGATCTGCTCTTCCGATGCACAGTCAGCAAGGACCGCCCAACTGAAGGAGTTCAGGAAGTATGTGCCGACCTTGCCGTCCTCGATGACGAGACCGTCGCCCTGAGCACCGAGGTAAGAAAGTTCCGGCTTGTCTTTCCTGTTGAAAAGAACTCGTGCGAAGTAATCGCCCTTCCAAGCGTACTCATTAATGCGGCTCTTGAGGTCCGCGGAAACGCTCTCGAGGTAAGCACCATATTCAGCGTCGCCGCATGTCTTAAACATGCCGATAGCGGCATCTACGGCTACCTTAAGGAGGCATCCGTTCATGACGGACTCGGAATACTCAGACTCGTAAGCGACTTCACCGTACTTCTTACCGCTTGCCTTGAGCTGCTCGTTGTAGTTCTCGATCTTTGTCGGACCGTTTACGCAGTCAGGATCGACACGCAGACAGTCGTTCCAGTCGGCTCTGTCGATGAGCGGGATGCCGTGAGCGCCGACGGAGATCTTGTAGGAGTATGTGAATACTGCCTTGATCGTGTCGAGGATGGATCTCTTCTCACCGTCTTCACCGGCGATCGGGAGTTCTTCCTTGAGGAAGTCATAGTCAGCGGTCAGGCTGATGTAACGGTCGAGTGCCTGCAGAAGCCAGAGTGCGTCATCAGACCACCAGCCCGGCTCCTTACCCTTCCAGTAGAAGTTGTGGTTAGCATAACCGTCTTTGTAGATGTTGGAGATCCACTCACGGAGGAGCTTCTTAACGAACTCGATCTCGCCCATGCCTGCGAAGTAATACATGGATGCGAAGATGTCCTGGATCTCACGGAAACCGATCTCACGGTAGCCCTTCTGTGTCCAGTCCAGAGAACGGGATACGAACGTCTGGTAGAATACCTGGAACGGAAGGTTGTTGTTTACGTAAGCTTCGAAGTCCTTATCCTCATGCTTGATCTGCATGTAAGAAGAATACTTCTTTGTGAAAGAGATCACCTTATCGAGGCACTCCGGAAGTGCTTTTGCATCGGTAAAACGAGCAATGAGTGCTTCGAGCTCTTCCTGCATGGTGATGTCTTCTTTGTAGTTTTCGTTAACGCAGTCAGAAGAAAGGCATGTGAAGTTATCGATCTGGACCTTAGCACCTGCTGCTACCGTGAACGGAGCGGACAGAGCGAAGAAGCCCGGGCCTTTTCTGGAGTGCGCGTTACTGAGAACTGCCGCGAACTGCGGATTCTCAAGTGTGCCGGCGCCGACGAAATCAGCATATCTGGCGCAGAACTGATCCGGGAAAACGACCTTGCCGTTCTCGTGAACCATTAATGTGTTGTAACGGATGTTGCCCTTCGTCCACTTCGGATTCGGGTTGAAGGAGATCGCGCGGATCTCATCGTTGTCGCCGTAGAATACTTCGGACTGAGCAACGACTGTGCTGAAGATAACGTCTTCACGGAGCGCGTGAACTTCCTGAGTACCGAACATACCCGTGTAAACGATACGCAGATCTTTTCCTTCAGAACCGTTGTTCTCGATCTCGATGAGCTGTGCTTCCGTCGCTACCGGGAGCTTGTCTTCCTGCGGCAGGATAAAGATCGAACGACGTACCTTAAGACCGTTCTTAAGTGTGTACTCGATGACCGTTCTGTTCTGTGCGTGACGGCAGACTGCCTTCTCTACGGAATCCTGCTTCGCGGAACCGGAATAGAAGATCACCTTGCCGTTTTCAACGAGGTAGAACTGACGGTTTGCCGGGAAGCCGTTCTGCTCCGGCAGGTAGTCCCAGCGTGTAGCGAGAACCTGTGTATCCGCGTGGGAACGGAAGCATCCGCCGCCGACACGGTCGATCGCGCTCTTCGGTGTACTCTGCAGCGGATGATCGAATCCGATGCGGTTACCGATGAGAAGGTTGGTGTAATAGTGTGGGCCCGGAGCCGGAGAACTGAGATCGCAGATCAGCTCACCGCCCTCGTCGAGTTTACCGCCCCACTCGGAAGCGTACTCAATGATCGGGGAAGCATCGGAAAGGAGTTTCTTTCCTTCACTGTCTTCCGTCTTATCGGATACCTGACCGTTTTCTTCTACGAAGAGACGAAGTGCTCCGTCGTTCTTCGCGATCAGGACAGATTCCTTTTTCTGCGCAGCCGCGCCGATATATGCGTTGATGTCATCTGAAGTAAGAAGTGCGGCACAGACAGGAGCCGGGAACGGGAGTCCGGCAACGCCGAATACCACGCCGCCATTTAAAGTAGAAATGTACTGTGCACTTACGGGACCATTGCCTGCGACATTTCCGAACTTCTTCGCAAGCACCTGATCCGCCGGTGCAATGACTGATCTTGCTCTTTCACTTTTCATCGTATTTGTCCTCCTGAAAAAAATAAGACCGGATGATCTATATCAGATTCGTCCGATCCCTTTTCGTTGCCCGATTGTGTTACAGATGGTTCTGCGGCACAAGCCTTGCACCTCCCCACCAGGATTCACGAAATTTCCCATCCCCTAAGGGCTTTCGCGAACTTATCCACAATCGGGGCAAACGACCTTTCCGATCGCAGCCATATATTCCCAGAACCGCTTTCCCCATAAATAAATCATTCCCGTTTCTGTCTCCTCAAACAGAAGGTCTGATTTATTCTTCCGTGCAACCACGGAAATAACACGGTGCCGTACATATATAGCTGACCAACGGAGCCACCGCACCTGACGCTATTGCCTCAAAGTACGATGAGGGACGCCGATCGTTACGGCTATGGCTTACGTTTCCGGCCCGGCGGAGTTTCCCCATCCGCCTTAACGGACCGTACTACGTTTAACCAATCAATAAAATGAGTTTCCTCAGCCCATTACGACTTCAACGTTATGAACGCCGCCGTCGAATACAGGCAGGATGTTTCCTTCGATCGCGTTTCCGTCAACGGTTACGCTCTTGATACCCTTGCATACGTGATCCGGGTTCTTGATCGTTACCTTGTACTCCGCGCCACGATACTTTCTGTTGATCGTGAATCCATCCCATGCGGACGGGATAGAAGGATCGATCTTCAGACCGTCGAAGTCAGGCTGTACACCCAGGATGTACTGGGAGATTGCAACCATGTTCCAAGCGGCTGTACCTGTGAGCCAGGAGTTCTTGCCCTGACCGAAGTTCTTTCCGGTTCTTCCGATGTCGGAACCTGCGTCCTTACCACCGATCATCTGGCCATATACGTACGGCTCAGTCTTGTGGATGTCGGATGTTTCTTCCGTGAATGCAGGAGCGATCTCGGAATAGTACTTGAATGCCTGATCACCTTCACCTGCGTAAGCAGCCGCGCAGATGATCCAAGCGTTGTTGTGTGTAAAGATACCGGCGTTCTCCTTGTATCCGCCCGGATATGTGGAGATCTCACCGTACTGGATGTAGTACTTGGTGAATGCAGGATTGTTGAGAACGAGACCGAACTTGGTGTTGAGTCTTTCGTCGATCGCCGCAAGAGTCTTCTTGTCAGCGCCCTGCTCCTTACCTACATCAGACATGATAGCGAAGCCCTGCGGCTCGATGAAGATCTGACCTTCTTCGCATTCCTTAGAACCCATCTTCTCGCCGTTCGCGTCATAAGCTCTGAGGAACCAGTCACCGTCCCAAGCGGACTCCATGATGTTCTTCTTCATCTTGTCGATCTCAGCCTGAGCAGCTGCAGCCTCATCGTCCTTACCGAGGTGCTTGAGGATAGCGACATAGTTCGGGCCTGTGTAGGTGAACAGTGTAGCAACCATTACGGACTCAGCTACCTTGGAGTAACCGCCCTCAGCAGCGAACTTCGGGTTGGTGTATGTCTGGAAGGACTCACCCGGTGTGTCGGAGTAGCAGGACAGGTTGATGCAGTCGTTCCAGTCAGCACGCATTGCGAGCGGCAGACCGTGAGGACCGAGGTTGTTTACGATGTGATAGAAGGAAACCTTCAGGTGCTCGAGCATGGTCTGTGCAACGCTCATGTCGTTGTCGTAAGGAACCATCTCGTCAAGGATGGACCAGTCGCCTGTCTCCTTGATGTAAGCGGAAACGGAAAGGATCAGCCAGAGCGGGTCATCAGAGAAGTCACCGCCGATGTCGGCGTTACCCTTCTTAGTGAGCGGCTGATACTGGTGATAGCATCCGCCGTCCGGGAACTGTGTGGAAGCAATATCGATGATACGCTCTTTCGCACGATCCGGGATCTGGTGAACGAAACCGAGGATATCCTGGTTGGAATCACGGAAGCCCATGCCACGGCCGATTCCGGATTCGAAGTAAGAAGCGGAACGGGAAAGGTTAAATGTAACCATGCACTGGTACTGGTTCCAGATGTTGACCATACGGTCGACCTTGTCATCCGGTGTTGTGACGTTGAGGATACCGAGGAGCTTGTCCCAGGAAGCCTTCAGATCAGCAAGACCTGCGGCAACCTTTTCCGGTGTATCGAACTTCTCGATCATAGCCTTGGCTTTTACCTTGTTGATTGTCTTGCCGTCAGCTTCGAACTTCTGGTCAACAGGCATCTCAACATAACCGAGGATGAAGATGAGTGTCTTGCTCTCGCCTGCTGCGAGTGTGATCTCTTTGTAGTGGGAAGCGATCGGAGACCAGCCGTCTGCGAAGGAATCTGTTGCCTTGCCGGCCAGTACTGCTTCCGGATTATTGAAGCCGTTGTAGATGCCGATGAAGGAATCACGATCTGTGTCGTAACCGTCGATCGCATCGTTTACGGAATAGAAAGCGTAGTGATTACGTCTGTCTCTGTACTCTGTCTTGTGGTAGATAACGGAACCGTCTACTTCTACACGACCTGTGGAGAAGTTTCTCTGGAAGTTGGTGCAGTCATCCTGCGCGTCCCAAAGGCACCACTCGGCAAAAGAGAAAAGCTTGAATGTCTTAGCAGAAGATCCTTCGTTTGTGAGAACTACCTGCTGAACTTCTCCGTCGTATCCGTTCGGTACGAAGAATGTGACCTCAGCCTTAAGATCGTTCTTCTTACCTGTGATGATGGTATAGCCCATACCATGACGGCACTCGTAAGAGTCGAGTTCTGTCTTTACCGGAGACCAGCCCGGATTCCAGACTGTTCCGTTGTCATTGATGTAGAAATAACGTCCGCCCATATCGATCGGTACGTTGTTGTAGCGATATCTTGTGATTCTGCGGAGACGTGCGTCCTTATAGAAGTTGTATCCGCCTGCCGTATTGGAGATCAGACCGAAGAAAGCCTCCGAGCCAAGGTAGTTGATCCACGGATATGGTGTTTTAGGGGTTTCGATTACATACTCACGCGTCTTATCGTCAAAATGTCCGAATTGCATTTGCCATGTGCCTCCTTAAGACAAGATTTCAAGTACATATATCATACAATAGAAAAGCGCAAATCGGAACGATTCGCGCTGTTAAAAAACGGTAAAAAACGCCTGTTTTTCGGGCAAATTCGGCAAAAGGCAATTAGCAAGGCACTCGAAAACGGTTTCGGATTTTCGGAGAAAAATCAAATTCTTTAAGACAGACCGAGCAGTTCGGACAAGCCGACCGTGAACAGTTCCTTCAGCTCATCTAAAGTCTCGATCTCACCGTCATAGTAAGAAGGAAGAAGCTTGTCGATCTCCGCGACAGCGTATTTCTGAATGGTGATGTCCTTCGGAGCAGAGATCTTCTTTGCCTCCGGAACCAGGACCGCGTAAGGATTCTGGCCGTGAAGGAAATCGCTTGTAAAGTTCGGATCGGCCGCGCACTTTTCCATGATGCTCACGCTGTTGACGAACTGACCTTTTACGGCAAGATCCGTCAATACCGTCGAATCTGTAGTGAGCGTTCGAAGTACTTTTCCCGCGGTCTCTTTTCGGTCACAGGTGGAAGCGACCATCAGCCACATGCCTCCGTCAAAAGAAGGTGTCGCGGCAGGAACGATCGACCAACCTGTCTCCGGCGGAACGGTAGTGCTCTCTGTCGTTTCCGCGCCGGTCTCTGTAGAAGTCGTTGTCTCTTCTACTTCTTTATGGCCCGGAACATAACCGATCACATCAGAAGCCGTCTTCAGCGAACCGAAGAACAGGACACACTGTCCGTCTGCGATCGCCTGCTGCCATTCGGTGCTTCCGATTGGAAGATCCATGGTCAGGGTCTCATGGTAAAGTGTCGACTGAAGCGTCACATACTTATCGAAATCAGAATCGGTCTTAACGGCACCATCTTCTACCCACGAGCCTGTATGCGCTGCCCAGAAAACGTTGCTGATCTGAGTCCTGTCTGCAAGAAGCTTCTTTGCGCCTTCGGAATTCATGCTGACTTCCCTTGCGTACTCAAGCAGAATATCCCACGAGGAAACCATCGGGGCTACCTTGGAAGGATCCGCCGTACCCAGGTACTGCTCCGCTTCCGCGCGATTATAGAAAACTACAGACGGCTGAAGCTCGAAAGCAAGTCCTTTAATGGAATTCTCACTGTTCGTAGCCGCGTCATAGGTGTATTTGAACTGATCGGAAAGCTCCTGTCGGCTGATACCTACCTGCTCGATTCCGATGGAGTTCTCGCTTGCGGTCCAAGCCTCGAGATTGTCGGCATCCATCATGAAAAGGTCCGGCTTCTTCTCGCCCAGAACGATCGCGTTATTCAGTTCTTTAGTATATTCGGAACGATCGATGAGGACATACTCATATTCGATATCCGTAAGATAATCGGCGAGCGTCTGTTCGAAGTCTTTGTCGTATCCGTAGATCACGAGGGGATCTGTTGATTCGTCAGTAACTGTGCTCGGAACCGATGGCTCAGAGGAAGTTTCTGTTCCGTCGGATGTGTCCGTCGGATCTTCCGTATCGGTAGGGATCGTTCCGGTCTGTTTCTTCTCGGAAGTCTTCTCCGTCTGATCGTCCGTTACCTTAGAAGACGAGGGCTTGCAGGCGCACATCGGCAACGCCATCGAGACCACAAGTATCGAAGCTAAAAGTTTACCTGCTTTCATCTTACCCTCCGCAGAAATATCTATGATAAAGTTTACAACAATACTTGACCTCTTTCAACAAAAGTGACCGCACGGTTAGTTTCCCGAATAATTGACAACACCGCTGTTTCATAATAAAATCTCATTTGTCTGACAAAGACTCTCGGGGCATTAGCGCAGTTGGGAGCGCATCACACTGGCAGTGTGGGGGTCAGGGGTTCAAGTCCCCTATGCTCCACCAAATCAAAAGGCCGTCTCAAACGAGACGGCCTTTTGCTATTCATACGAGATCGACGTATATCCCCTTCGTCATATGGCCTCGCGACATACAGGACTGATATAAATCCTGAAGAATCGGTTGTTTTATCCCAGTAATTTTGATCGTCACTGAGATAAAAAGCGCGATTATCCGTTTTTTATCCCAATAAATCCAAGGTCAACTGGGATAAAAACGGTAAATCATCTCGTTTTATCCCAGTTTGTGTCCGGGAAATCAGAGGGAAATTGAGATAAAAACTCTATTTTGTGAAGATTTATCCCATTCCGCGCGAAAAGCACTGGGATAAAAACGACGTTTTTTGCGTTTTTATCCTATCGAGGAGAAAAAAGACTGGGATAAATCCGACTCATTTGTCGATTTTATCCCAGTATTGCTTTTTCAAGTAAAGAGGATTTCTTTTGATCGATTATCAGGTTGTTACCGATTACTCTACCGTAACGGACTTCGCAAGGTTCTTCGGCTTATCGATATCGCAGCCGTTCTCCTTGGCAACGTGGTAAGCGAGCATCTGAAGCGGAACGATCTCAACTACCGCGGAGAAGAGATTGTCGATCTTCGGGATGAAGATAACGTCGTCTGCCTGTGCCAGGATCTCGTGGTTGCCCTTGTAAGTAACCGCCAGGACCTCAGCGCCACGGGCCTTGACCTCAACGATGTTGCTCAATGTCTTTTCCATGATGTGCGGGTTGCAGCAAAGAGCGATGACCGGCTGATGCTCTTCGATGAGAGCGATGGTGCCGTGCTTGAGCTCACCTGCGGCATAGGATTCTGCGTGGATGTAGGAGATCTCCTTCATCTTCAGAGCCGCTTCCAGAGCGATCGCGGAGTCGGTATTTCTTCCGATGAAGAACATCGACTTGGTGTTGTGATACTTCTTTGCCATCTTCGGGATCTTCGGGTTCATGTCGAGAACTTCCTGAACACGCTTCGGGAGCATCAGGAGTGTGGACAGGTGGTGATAATAATCGGCATCCTCGAGTCTATCGAGTGTCTTAGCGATATATACGGCAACAAGGTACAGAACGGAAACCTGTGTCGTGTAACCCTTTGTTGTCGCAACGGCGATCTCCGGACCTGCCCATGTGTAAAGGACATCGTCCGCGAGCTTTGCGATGGTGCTTCCGACAACGTTTACGATCGCCAGAGTTCTTGCGCCTCTCTCCTTACACTCCTTCATGGCAGCGATGGTATCCGCTGTTTCACCGGACTGGGAAAGAACGATCAGAAGTGTATGCTCGTCGATCAGCGGATCGCTGTAACGGAGCTCACTTGCGAGCTCACAGGAAACCGGGATACGGCAGAGCTTTTCGATCGTGTACTTAGCGGCGCATCCTGCATAGTAAGCGGAACCGCATGCCGTGATGACGATCTTGTTGATGGACTCGAGATAATCCTTTGTCCATTCGATCTCGTCGAGAACGATCTTGCCGTCCTTGATACGAGGAGCAACAGTTGCCTTGACAGCTCTCGGCTGCTCGATGATCTCCTTGAGCATGAAGTGCTCGTAGCCGCCTTTTTCAGCTGCTTCGATATCCCATGTGATACGGGAGATCTTCTTAGTGATGGTCTGACCTGCAGCGTCAAATACCTTGACTTCTTCAGGTGTCAATTCAGCGAACTCACCATCGTCAAGGTAGATCGCGTTTCTTGTGTTTGCTACGAGTGCGGTTACGTCGGAAGCGAAGAAGTTCTCGCCTGCACCGACACCAAGGATCAGCGGGCTTGCCTCACGGGCAACTACGATCGTGTCCGGCTTATCCGTGCAGATAACGCCGAGAGCGTAGGAACCGGAAAGACGAGCGGATGTCTTGATAACGGCACGACGAAGGTCGCCCTTGTAGTACATTTCGATGAGGTGAACGATAACTTCGGTATCTGTTTCACTGTCGAAGTGATATCCCTTGCTGATGAGTTCCTCACGAAGAGAAATGTAGTTCTCGATGATACCGTTGTGAACGATAGCGAAACGGCCATCGTTACTGAGGTGCGGGTGCGCGTTGGTATCTGTCGGGGCACCGTGTGTTGCCCATCTTGTGTGACCGATACCAAGCATTCCGGGACAATTCTTACCGTCTTCTGTCAGTTCGCAGAGGTTTGCGATACGGCCGCTGACTTTATCGACCTTGATGGTGCCTTCGTTCAGAACAGCAACTCCGGCGGAGTCATAGCCTCTATACTCGAGTTTCTTAAGTCCGTCCAGAAGGATCGGTGCCGCGGGCTGTGATCCTGTATATCCAACGATTCCACACATAATGTTCTCCCTTTCTTCCGTATCCTCTTATCGTCTTTTCGGATACGAAAAACGGGCTCCGAAACGAAGCCCGAAGTGTTTTTCATTTTATTTTCTGATGATGATGCTTTCTCTTTCAGGTCCGACCGAGACATACGTGATCGGGCAGCCGATTGCCTTCTCGACATAAAGGACGTAGTCCTGAGCCTGCTTCGGAAGGTCTTCCCATTTTCTCGCGCCGGAGATGTCCGTCTTCCAGCCTTCGAAATACTCGATGACCGGCTTGCAGGAATTCAGTGCTACCGGGAACGGGAAACGGTCGATCTTCTGTCCGTCCAGTTCATACTGTGTGCATACCGGGATCTTATCCATGTAGCTCAGAACGTCGAGCTTGGTAAGAGAGATCTCAGTTGCTGCCTGAACCTCGATACCGTAGCGTGTAGCAACGATATCCAGCGGACCGACACGACGCGGTCTACCGGTCTTTGCGCCATACTCGAAGCCGGCCTTACGAAGCTCTTCTGCCTCGTCACCGAACATCTCGCATACGAACGGGCCTTCACCTACGCATGTGGAGTATGCCTTTACGACACCGACAACATCCTCGATCTTCGCACCCGGGAAACCGGATCCGATCGGCGCGTAAGCAGCCATTGTGTTGGAAGATGTGGTGTACGGGTGGATTCCGTAGTCGAGGTCACGGAGAGATCCGAGCTGAGCCTCGAAGAGGATGTTCTTGTCTTCTTCTTTTGCCTTTGCGAGAAAAGCACCTGTGTCGCATACGAACGGCTTGATCTTCTCACAAGCGTCGTCGACCCACTCTTTGAGCATTTCCATGGTGTACGGTCTTGCGCCGTAAACCTTTGTGATCGTCAGATTCTTCCACTCGAGAAGATCTGCGAGGTGCTCCATCAGGTGATCCTTATAGAAGAGTTCACCGGCAAGGATCGTCTTCTTCTGATACTTGTCAGAATAGAAAGGAGCGATACCCTGCTTGGTAGAACCGAATTTCTTATCAGCCAGACGCTGTTCTTCCAGTCCGTCCAGTTCTCTGTGCCACGGAAGAAGCAAAGATGCGCGGTCGGAGATCTTAAGGTTCTCAGGAGTGATCGCAACGCCCTGAGAAATAACTTCCGACATTTCCTTCCACAGGTTTTCCGGATCCAGCGCTACGCCGTTTCCGAGGATATTTACGACACCATCGCGGAAGATACCTGACGGCAGAAGATGCAGAGCGAATTTGCCCTTCTCATTGATAACTGTATGACCGGCGTTACCGCCACCCTGGAAACGAACGACGATGTCGTACTTTTCCGTGAGCAGGTCGACCATACGGCCCTTACCTTCATCGCCCCAGTTGATACCTACGATTGCGCAGTTTTTCATTTTTTGCCTCCCTTTTCGGTGCGAAAGCCTTTTCAAAACAAGGGTGTCCTGAATACTCCATCAAGACACCATTGTCAATACCGCACACTTTATACTCTATATAATAGGCATTGTCAAGAATAATCAGATATTTTCAGATTTTCCAACCATTCTTTTTAACAATTCCACTTGTTTTTAGTTCATTATGTACTCTCTTGTTCGGAGCCGTCTTCGATGACTTCCTCCGGGATCGGACCGAGTACGATATCCGCGAAATTGATCGGAAGACCGATCGTCGGAACTCTCACCTGACCTGCCTTCGTCTTTCCGGGGAAGATCGTGATACCTTTCTTCGGAAGCACAAAAGAGATCGTCATGTCGGCGTTTACCGCGCCCGGATCGACCTCACCGGTATCGCAGTCGACACCTGTCGGGATATCGATGGAAAGGACTCTTGCCCCGCGGACATGACCTTCTTCGATCTTTTCCGTGATCGCCGTAAGCTGCGGCGGTAGGGGTCTTGTGAATTCATATCCTGTTCCGATGATGCCGTCGACAAGTACGCACGGCATACCGGGTTCGTTTTCATAGATCATGCGGGAGATACCGGCCTGCCAGTTGCTCGGGTCGAATTCCGTGGCCGGCTTGATCGGTACGCCGAACTTCTCGGCGGCCGCGCGGTTGTTCTTTACCGTCGGGGAATGCGTCTCGCCCGGGAAGCAGTCCCAGATCGTGACCTTATATCCCCAGGAAGATAAGATCCTTGCGGCTACATAGGAGTCGCCGCCGTTCATGCCCTTACCGGCGAAGAAGTGGATCGGTGTCGTCGTTGCTTTTGCCGCGACAACACAGGCATTCGCCACCGCAAGTCCCGCGTGTTCCATAAGGATCGAGACCGGAACCTGATAATCAGATGCCGCTACCTTATCGAGTGTTCTCTGCTCTTCGCGCGTCAGTGTCATACGCACGCGGCGAACGGGCTCGTAGGGCTCTTTCGGTGGTGGTGGATTCAGTATGCTTTTTTGTGGCCAAAAAGGACTTTCATTCTTTCTCATATTTCGACCCCGCCTTATCCTCTTCGATTCTTCGATCTACCTGTTTATTGTATCATTTCATTTCCGATATGGTCGAGTGCTTTTACCACAGGGATCGTCAGGAAAGCGATGAATGCTCCGGCAAAAGAACTCGCCAGCACAAGATACGGCATGTAACCGATCACATAGACGGTCTTTGTAACGAAGATCGCGACCAGGATCTGCCCGACGGCATGGGTCGCGGCGCCCGCCATACTTACGCCGTAGATCGAGACATGCTCCATATCCGAAAGAAGACTCATCGTCGCCCAGGCAGATACGCCGCCCAAAAGCGAGAACATGAAGCCGATGACATTTCCGCCGAAAGCAAGGATGACGACCGAGCGAAGGATCGCCACGGCGAGCGCCTCTTTTCTTCCGACGCTATAAAGCGTAACGAGGATGGCGACATTGGCAAGGCCCAGCTTAAAGCCCGGGATCGGAAGGATACCACGAGGCAGAAGCCATGCCTCAACGATGCTCAGGATCAGCGCAAGCGCGAGCATCATGGCGGTCTTTGTCAGGTCATAGGCGGTACGTTTCATTCTCATTTTGAAATTACATCCACCTTTCCTGAAGCATCGTCCTCATCACCCGCGACGATCTCTACGACCACGCGGTTCGGAAGGCATACGGCACCGTCGCCCGGCTTTTTCAGGTCTCCCTGATCCATGCAGATCTTATCCGGGCAGTCGCTTTCTTTCACATATACTTTTTCGGAGGAAATATAGATCACCATATGGCCGTGATCACCGTCGATCCGATATTCCATCGGCTCGGAAAACTCACGCAGGTCCTTTTCGAGCAGTACCTGACCGTCCCGGGTGATGCGCACATACGGCGGCTTGTTTTTATTCTTTCGGGTGTAGATCCATGTTCCGACGATCAGGATCGCGTAGAAAAGAAGGATCGAAACGATCACGAAAACATCGCCGAGGCAGAAACGGAAACGTCTCTTCGGAAGTGCTTTAGCTGAAGTATTCGATTTTCCATCCTTCTTGGGCATTCACTTTTCCTTCAAGTGTTGATGATACCCATAATGTACCATTTTCCATACAGAGAATACAATCGATGCCCTCACGGGACGAAAGCTCCATCGCCTTTTCGGAACCGAGTGAAAAGAGCGTTGTCGAGTAAACATCTCCCTTCGTTCCGTCAGGTCCGATCACAGTCGCGGAAAGAAGGTCCGTGTCCGCCGGATACCCGGTTGACGTATCCATGATGTGCCCGTAACGGACACCGTTTTCTTCGATGTTTCTTTCGTACGCGCCGCTCGTAATGACCGAGCAGTTCTGACCTTTGGGAAGCGAATACGTGCAGCAGAGCTGATCGGAGGAAAGCGGAGAGATGATGCCGATATTGAGTTCCGACGAACTTGATCCGCAGCAGATATTTCCGCCGAGATCGAGGATGATCTTCGAAAGCTTATACCCTTCCAGTTTTTCCATCAGAAGATCTCCGATGTAGCCCTTGGCCGCGCCACCGAGATCGACCTTCACGCCTTCTTCGAGATAGGCTTTGTTATCCGGCAGAAGATGGACTTTACTATAGTCGACAAGAGGAAGGACTTCAGCGATCTCCTCTTGTGTCGGAACATGCGCGTCTTCTGTTCCGAATCCCCAGATGTCCATGACCGGAGCGATCGTTAGATCGAATCTTCCTTCGGTTTCATTCGAGTATTCGACGACCATGGAAAGCAGATCGTATGTCTCTTTTGAAAGAGTGACCGGCATTTCTTTCGAGGAAAGATTCAGCGAAGAGATCTCACTACCCGGATCCTGCCTACTGAGTTTCCTTTCAAGTTCCATGATGTAGTTTGCCGCTTCATTCGCCGCCTCTTCCGAGTCTTTTCCCTCGAGCGTGATCGTGATATATGTGTCGAGCGCAAAGAGCGAGCGGGTCGTTTTCTTTTCTGCTGAGCGGCAGCCGGAAAGGCTGAAAAGAAGGATAGCCGTGATCATGCAAAAAACGACAAAAGCCCGCGATCTTTTCAAAAGAAAAGATGCGGGCGCTTTTTCTGAAGTAAATGTCTTATCTTGTTTTTTCGTCTTCTGCAACGAACTCATTGTCATCCTCGGCTTCTTCCTTTTTGTGCCGTGGCTTCTTCCCGTGGATGATCGCGTAGATGTTGCATCCACCGACGATCACGAAGAAGATTCCGACGACCAGTGCCTCTGCCCAGAATACCACATATTGCTCGGCAAGTCGCGCCGAACGCTCGTAATATGGAACGGAAATTCCGTCACCGCCGACATAAGACTTTTTCAGCGGGAAATATTTCTTGAAAAGAGAGATCACGTTGAATCTGTCTGTGTTATTGATCAATACGAGCTTGGAAGTGTCTTCCGAATAGCTGACCGTATCGGAAAGCGCTTTCTTTAAGTCGTTGAACGCGATGTTCTTGATCGGATCCATCATGAGGACTTCGTAGCAAGTGATCGCCAGATCTTCCTCCTTGATGGCCGAGTCTGTTTCCATGGAATTCGTCGGGATGAAGCCTCCGTTGGCGAGAGAAGCCAGCTGCGAGAACTGGACATATGCTCTCGGCTTTGTCGCCCCGACTGTCTCGGAAAGTTCATCGGTTCCGTCGTTGACGACACCAACGACCGAATAGATCGTTCCGTTGATCTCGACAAAAGCACCTAAGACCTGGTACGAGCGGAAGAGGTTCCATGCCATCTGAGTGTTGAGTACGATGGACAGTCTTCCTGCCTCGTCCTGCTGGAGAAATCCGCCGCTTTCGTAGATGAACGGGTGAAGTGACGCATAGTCACCGCCGACTCCGACAAGTTCACAAGAGTCCACAGAGCCGGTCTCTTCTTTGTTGATCATTCCTTTCGCGGCGTATGTCGCGGTCGTGGAGTAGCAGTCTTTCCACGGGTTAACGATAACGCTTCCCTTGCCCTGACCTTTACTCGAGTCACCGACCGTAGATCTTTCCGTGATGTCCAGTGCCTCATGAAGACTCTTGACCTTCTCGAGATTCAGACCATCCTCGGTGCTTCTTGCCGCGGAGCCGTCGCCTTGCGCAAGTCCCGGACCTAAAACGGTCATCTGGCGGTACGGCATTACTTTCGATTCGTAATGTTCAGCCGCGTATTGGAAACTCTGACGGTCCAGTACCTGGTCGATCCGGATGACGGATGCCACTCCGAGCACCAGTCCTGCCGTGGCTAATACGAATGGTATGCCGAGAAGGACATAGTGAGTGCGTCGACAAAGGACAGCCCACTTATTCTTTATGAAGTTTTTCAACTTTTGACGGATCTCCATCAGATTGCTTCTCCTTCAGCAAGACGTACCTGCTCACCATTCTTGATCGGTTTTTCCGTACGTACGATACAGTACGCGTAGCTGATGCCGGAGCCCTGGATCGCGTAGGTTGTCGCGTCCTCAGCAAGGATCTTTACTTCCACTTTTCTGGCGATATATCTTTCACCGAGAGGGCTGTTCTTCGTGACGAGAACATAGATGAAAGTTCCCTCGGAATCTGTCTGGACCGCGCCCTTCGGCACTACACTCTCGTAGGACTTGTTGAATGTCGAGAGTGTGCAGTCGACTGTCATCGCGCCCGGTACCATATACCAGCCGCTGTCATCGATCGCAACCTTGATGATGCAGCTGTCGGACGGATTCTGCGGGTCCGGTCGGATGGACTCGATACGGCTGCTTTCGCTGATATCCGTTCTTACTTCCATGCCGGGATACATGCTCTGTGCTTCGGTCTTAGTTACCGGACACTCAATATAGAAACCGGATTCCATGTCCGCGATTACGAACAGTACATCATCTTTTGCGTATGTGCCTTTTCTTTCAGCGTTGATCGTGATCAGAGTACCGCTGATCGGTGCCTTGATCTCCGTGATCTCGTAATACTTTTCAAGTTCCTCGACTTCTTTTTCGAGGTCCTCGAGTTGCTTGAGTTCCAGATTCTTGTCGTCCGCGGCTTTATCCTTGTCAATGCTTTCATTTGTTCTGGCATCGCTCAGATTCTGCTTTGCCTGCTGGAGATTGTGCTTTGCGTCTTTCAGAGCTCTCTCTGCGTCTTCTACGGAAGAAAGCTGTTCGAACTCCGCAAGATCGGTCTGCTTTTCCTGCAGTTCCGCATCTTTCGCGGCCTTGGCTGTTTCGTTATCGATCATCTTATCGCTTACTGTCTTGATATTGGCATTGAATCCGTTATAAGAATCCTGATGTGTCTGAACTTCTTTTTCCGCATCGGCGACCGCCTGGTTCGCCGCATCAAGAGCCGCCTGATCGAAATTCGGATCGGCCGGATCCGTGATCTGAGCAGCGAGATCTTCCTGAGCAAGCGTCAGGGCTTCTTTTGCCGCTTCGAACTTTTCGTACGCCTCGTCTCTTCTCTGCTCATACTCGGCCTTCTGGTTTTCCAGATCTGCCGCTTCTTTATTCAGCTGTACGATCGCATCTTCGATCGTCTTGATCTCAGTTTTGGTCTTTGCAATCGCCGCTTCCTTGTTCTTAGCCGCCTCGAGATTCTTTGTACACTGCTTTACGTCTTTTTCGTAATCGACGATCTGCATCTCATCTGAATAGTGGTCAACAGGTCTGTTCGGTGTGCGCTCATCGTATCCCATCTTTTTCTTAAGATCTTCAAGCTCTTTTTTCTTGGCTTCGAGGTCCTCTTTCTTCTCGGGGATCTCAAGGACAGCGAGAACATCGCCTTCCGCAACTTCCTGATACGGATATACAGGAACTTCTTCAATTTTGATCTCACCCGGAGCCTTTACCTGAAGCTCGGTATTCGCTCGCAGAAGGCCGGAAGTACGGGAGATCGAAGTCAACGTACCACCGTAGATCTGCTGTGTGCTGACCTGCGTCAATGTCATATTCATGATGGTATTAGAAAAGAACGTCAGGATGCCCATCACGATCAGGAAGATGATCAGAGCTTTGATTATCCACTTTTTGCTCTTTTTCTTTTTTATTTCGTCTGACATAGTCAAAACCTCCTCAAAAACCTCGTAACCTTATTTGATTCCCGATCGGGAGATACCCTCGACCAGATACTGTTCGCCGTAAAGGAAGATCAGAAGCGGCGGTAACATGAATATGAATGATGCCGCGAAAGCTACGCCGATCTCCGATGCGTTGATTTGTGAAAGGAATACGGACAGCGGCTGCTTGCTCTCGTTTTCCAAAAGGATGAGCGGCTGCTCAACCATGTTCCAGTAGTCGATGAACAGAAGGATCGCCATCGCGTAGATCGCGCTCTTACACATCGGCAGACTGATCTTCGTGAATATGTTCCATTCGTTCGCGCCGTCCAGCTTCGCCGCTTCGATATACGACGAAGGGATCTGCCTCATGTATTTACTTAAGAGGTAAACACTGAATGTGGAGAATACACCCGGAAGGATGATCGCCCACCATGTGTTATAGATCCCGAGCCAGTTCGCGATCAGGTAGTTCGGAACCAGCGTTACCTGGAATGGCATGAGCATCAGGATTACGTACGAGAAGAAAAGAACTTCTCTTCTCTTTCTTCTGTATCTTGAGAAACTGTATGCCGCGAGACATCCTACCAGAAGCTGTCCGAAAACGATCGGCACAACGAGTGCCACGGAGTTCCAGAACTTCAGAAGATAAGTCGGACTTAAGAACAGAAGCGTCTTATACTGGCTGAAAGAAACCATGTCCGGGATCATCTTCAGCTTCGGTGTCGAAGAAAGATAAGTCTTCGTCTCGGCCGCCGCGGAAGAAAGGCTGTTATAAACGGCACTGTAGTTTGTCTTGATCTCATCCGTCGACATGAACGAGTCGAGGATCGTAAGTACGATCGGCATCAGGGCGAAAGCCGCGACCGCGATCGCGAGGAGCGTTCCGAGCGCCGTCCAGAATTTCGTTGTCGCGTTTCTTACGACCGCTTTTCTCTTAGCGACGGCTCTTGCTCTTTCGTGCATCTCTTCGAGTTCTTCATCGGAAAGACGGACGATCTCGACCTCTTGGATGTCACGGATGGAACCGTGATCGTGCTGTTCTCCCTGCACCTTTTCGGGCATCGGCTGAAGTGGAGTAATTTCGTTTTTCTTCATGTCATTACTCCTCCGTATCTCTGCCCAGTCGGTTCTCCGCAATAAAGAGGATACCGACGATGATGATCATCGCGATACACATGATGATCGCCGCTGCAGTAAGTTTCGCGTTATCTAAGTGTGAGAACATATTGTTCATGAAATTCTGAAGCATGTAGAGTGCGTCAAACGGATAGTCACCGGCGAGAAGATATACTTCACGGAAGATCTTAAACGAGTTGATCAGTGACATGATCCCGACAAAGAAGATCGTCGGCCACAGGTATGGCAGTTTGATGCTGAAGAATCTGCGGACCGCGCTCGCGCCGTCCATCTTCGCCGACTCAAGCTGCTCCTGAGGAACAGCGGAGATCGCGGAAATAAAAAGTACCATGTTGTATCCGAGGTTCTTCCACAGGAAGAGGATCAGGATAACCATTCGTGACCAGTCAGATTTCATCCAGTCGATCTTGTCGATGCCGAACCATCCCATGTATGTATTCAGCGCGCCGTTGTAACTGAACATGACCTGCCAGATCAGAACGATCGAGGCAACCGGTACCATCATCGGGTTGAGCATGATACTTCTGAAAACGCTCTTGCCCGGAATCTTCGAACTTAAAAGGAGAGCCAGGAGGAGTGCGAGGAGCACTGCCAGCGGAACGGCGATGCCTGCAAAGATCAGTGTGTTTGTAGCTGCCGTTTTGAATGCCTGGTTGTTCCAGACATGTACATAGTTATCGAATCCGACAAACTCGGTATTGGTTGAACTTCTCTGAAAGGACTGGACCAGAACGATGAGCATCGGTCCGAAGAAGAAAAGCAGAACACCAAGAAGACTCGGTGTGAGATATCCGGTAAATACGAACCATTCACGGAGCTTTCTTTTTCTCCGTCCTTTGATTCGTCTTTTTCTCACTTCATCCGGATTGTATTCGTGTGTCGCCATCTTTATACCTTTGTATTTTTTCGCACAAGCCCCAACGCAATTATTGTACTATATCGCAACAGATTTGTGTCATGTACTTTATGCGTCTGGTCGCCTTGCTGTTTTGTTAAGGAGGGGTGGGAGCGAGGGGGGTGGACCTCGCTCCCGGGGTATGAAAGTAAATAGAAGATAGTAAAGGTTCTCTACTTTTTTCCATCCGTCCGGGAAACCAGCTTAGGGGGACCGTTTCCCTTCCGGCAATTTTATTGTCACATTGCGGTATGACTAACAAGTGACCTTAAAGTGACAAAAACGTCACTTTACCTCTCATGCACCTTAGTCGTCGCACGATTCTGGATGATCTTGACTACGTCATCGACAGGCTTCTGATTTTCGAAGAACGCTGCTGTTTCTTCCTTGACGATCGCCATGATGCCGAGATCGGAATTCTTGATGACGGAAACGCCCTCGAGCATCGTTATGAAATCCGCACACATCTCGTCGGTGATCTTTGTCATTTCCTTGCCCTGTCCTTCGAGACCTTCTTCCTGCAGGAACTTGGAATAATCTTCAATGAACTCGTTATAGTTCTTTACGTCTTCTGCGTTCTTTTCTTCAAGAGCTCCCTTGTGGATCGGAAGTCCCCAGAAAGATCTCGCGAATTTTGCCTGGCAGTCTTTGCCGTACAGGAACTTGATGAAATCCCAGGCTTCGTCCTGATGCGAGGAAGACGCGGAGATCGCGAACGACATCTGAGCTCTTGCTGCCATACCGGCTCCGGAAGCTCCCGGCATACCGATAAATGTCGGCTTAAAGGTTACTTCGTTTACGACACGCGCATAATCATCAACACCGCAGATATCTACACTCGTGAGCGCGATAAGGCCCTCTGCGAATTTGGAACTGTCATCAACATACTCCATGTCCGTGGTCGATCCGGCAAACAATCCCATGTCACCGCCGGCGGTCTTGTCCGAACCGTACTTCTTTGCGATCTCAAGAAGTTTTCTGAAATCCGCGCTGTCAAAGGAGACTTCTTTCTTGTCGCTGTCAACAAAGGAAGACATCGAGAAGTCGAGGAGCATCTGCATCAGATCCTGTCTGGATGTGTCAGAGATAAGAGATACGTTCTGCGGAAGTGAAGATGCCATCTGGTCAAACTCATCAAATGTCCAGGAAGTGCGCTCTCCGATCAGGGACGGGTTGGCAGCAAAACCGTTGATGGCAATGCATACCGGGATCTGGAAAAGCTTTCCGGATGTTTCACAGGCGCGCAGGATGTTGTCGAAATAATCAGCTCTATTGAGACCATTCTGGCCGTCGATAAACTTGTTCATATCTACAAGGATATCTTCTGAATTAAACTGCGCGAACTCGTAGAAGTTCATCAGGATGTCAGGACCATCACCGGACATCATGTCGAGATAAACTTTGTCAGATACATCTGCTAAAGCCTGCATATAGTCACTCGAAGCGAACAGGTCATCCGCGTAGTCTGTGATGTAGATACGGGAGATGTGGTTCGGATCCTTGTTGTAGTCGATCACGTAATCTCTGAAAGGAGTTTCCGCGCCGACACAGCCCAGCACGATGACATTCTTTCCGGCATGCGGATTCTTTTCCGCTCTCTTAAACTTCATAAGAGAAATATCACGACCGCTGACTTTGATATTCGGATCGTCAGTCTCTTCATAAGAATACTTGGTGAAGATCATCTCATCGTCTGAAAGGATCGTCGCGTTCTGTGTAGAAATATAACCGGAGTTGATGTCTGTCCAGTTCCATTCGATCACATAATCAGTGGAAGTTCCGGACGGAATATCGAACTTTCTAAGTCCTGAATAACCGACAGAGTAGATACCATCGGTACCCTGGATCAGAGTATATGCTTCAAATGTGGTGGCAATACGATCACCGGTCGGCTTACCCGTATTTCCGTCGAGCTTCTGGAAATAGAATTTATCCTCGTTTTTACCACTGTCGAATTCATCGATCAGCGCATAGATATCTCCGTCCTGAACATATGCTTTTCCGCAGAAGCCGGCAGGAGATTCATTGGCGATCAACTTGCCTTCGAGACTTACGATGTGAATGCCGGCATAGTCAGCGATAAGAAGATTACCGTTATCCATCGGAATGATCTGCATATCCCATCCGAGTTCAACATCCTGATCGATCTTGACCGAGCTCTGCTCTTGGAAATCGGCGTTCAATTTGACGATCTCCGTACTCGTCTTGCATTCGTTCTGAGCTAAGCGGGAAACGATCATGACGAACGAGCCGTCAGAAAGCTGGGCAAGATTTCCGGCATTTGATTCCATATTGTCAGACGGCGTTCTGGAAAGAAGGTTTCCGTCCAGATCGAAAACGAGAGTTCCCATCTCGTTATACTCGTTAAACTCATCCATCAGTTGAGAATATGCTGCTTCATTGGTGCAGTCGACCTTGTCGAATTTGTCCATGAGTTCCTGCGGCATCTCGTAAGAGAGATTGTATGTCGCAAAGACTCTGTCACCGACGATCGTCGGTTCGGAAATCTCCTTGTACTGGAGTTTCTTATTCGCGTCTGTCTCTATATCGAGTGGGATCTCGACCGCGTCAAAGAACGGATCGTCCTCTGCGATCACCGAATTTTTCTTTCCGCTGCCGCCCTTTGCGCCCTTGCCTGATTTCTTACAGGCGGCAAGCGGAACAGCCATTGTTAATGCTAACGCAAACGCTAAAACATTACGCGCTAATTTCTTCATAAAAACACCTCCGTGGTTCTTGTCAGACTCATTATAGGAATGCACCACGGGGAATAAATGAATGAAATGTAATGTGAATGAATTGTTATTTTACAGGGGCTTTCGTCATCTTTCGTTGACAATTGTCTGGGTTCTATTCTGGATGATCGCGCACACATCATCTACGCTCTTCTGATCCGCGAAGTAGGCAGCCGATTCCTCCAAAATGATGTCCAGGAGCGCAGGGTCATAAGACTCGATCGTGCTGACGCTTTCAACGAGTTCTTTATATCCTTGAACATCCTGTTCCGTGATCGGGTTGATGTCTCCGTGAAGGAGCATACCGTACTCTGCGGCGAACTCCTGATTCTCTTTAAGTTCCCTCTCTCTTTCGTCGATCGCGTCCTGATTGACACGGTCAAACGCTTTTCTGTTCAGCGGGATCGACATATAAGAATTAGTATAAAGGTATTGGGAATCCTCATCGAAAAGACGACGAATGAAATCCCAGGACTCGTCTTTGTTCTGCGAGAACGCGGAGATCGCCAGTGTCAGAGACGCGCTTGCGCATACGCCCGTTCCGTCCGGGGAAGGCATGCCGATGAAGATCTCCTTGTTCCCGAGAGAACGTGAGATCTCCGCATACTGGGTGATGCTGTAGATATAAGTGACCATAAGAGCCAGATTGTCATCCTGCATCAGCTCCGTCGGATCAACAGGGTTAAAGGGTTCGATCGGAGCGCATGTGTTCGTGTTAAACGGATTTTCGTATTCCTCGTAGCTCGGAACATATTCCAGGCCGTATTTTTTGACAATCTCCAGAAGCTGCTTAAACTCGTCGCCGTCGAAGAAGACCTCTTTTTTGTCATAGTCGATGAAGCTTCTCATCGCGCCGGTGAGAAGAGAATAAAGGAGATCTTTGTATTCCGTATCTTCAAAGACCTGTACATCCCCCGGAAGTTCTCCGATGATCTGATTGAACTCGGAATAGGTCCATCCGGATCTTTCACCGATCATCTCCTTGTTACCCATAAGGCCTCGGATATCAAAGCAAACCGGAATCTGGAAAAGCTTATCTTTATTCTCATAGGCGGTCAGTACGTTATCGAAATACTCGTCTCTGTTAAGTCCGTTCTTACCGTCGACATACTTATTCAGATCGACGAGGACCTCGTCGGAATTGAACTGGCTGTAGCCCGCGAAGTTGACGAGGATATCCGGTCCTTCTCCATTGATCATATCCATGTATACACGGTTCGAAAGATCTGTCTGTAAGCCCAGGTCATGAGTTCCGGTGATCTCATCAACAAAGTAGTCATGGACGCGGATCCTTGCTTTTCCGTCTTCCTCGTTGTTATAACGGATGATGTAATCCTGAAGGTCAGAGGAAGGCATACCGATCGTCCCCATCTCGATATAGGCTTTACCGGCATGCGGGTTCTTTTCCGCGCGGGTCAGTGTCACGAAATAGTTGTGCGGCTGCACATCTCCGGTCTCTTTATCCGTTTCCCATTCCGAACAGGTAAATGCGATCTTGTCTTCCGAGAATACGTGGAAGCTTTCTTCGTCATAAGAACTGTAATTGACATCCGTGGCGTTCCAGTTAAAGAACGCTTCTTCACTTCCGGTCTCAAGATCGACTTTCGAAATGCCGTTACCGTCAACGTTATAGAAGTTACCGTCACCGCCCGCGATCAGGTTCGTGAAAAGGTGTTCCATCTTCTTTTCGTCTTTGAATTTTCCGGTCTTGGAATCGAACTCGCGCATGTACACGGTGATCTCTTCATTCCCGGATACTTCGTAGATGAACTGATACAGTTCACCGTTCTGCGCCATGAGATTCAAGGAGTTCTCGATATCGGACTTACCGACGAATTTTGCCTCCTGGGAATAAACATATATCGCCTCATCACAAACGATGATGTAATTTCCGTTTTCCGCCTGATAGAAGGTCTGCGGATAATCGTCGAAGCTGTCCGGGAGCGTGAGTGAACCGGTCTGGATCCCCTCGGCGCTATAGGTATTCATAACGTATGTCGCCTTGCATTCACCGGCCTTATAGTTATTGACCATGAAGATCACTTCTCCGTCTTTTCCTTCCGCGACGGCGATCGGTTCACAGTTATACGCAAGCTCGATATCGGTGACCAGCGTTCCTTCCTGGTCAAAGATCGCAAAACCCGTTTTGTAGTACTTCTCGATGAAATCGATATACTCCTGGCTGGGCTGATCCCAGTCAGTTACATACTGGTCGATCAGTTCGTCCGGGAAATCGTAGACGACCAGATATCCGATCACGACATTGTTGCCGATGATCTTGGATGTATTTATACACGAATATTCGATCTTGTTTCCCGGCATCGGATCGACCGTAAGTTCCACATAGCTCGGGGTAAAATACGGGTCATCTTCTTTTACCAGTTCCTTCTTGCTCTTCTTCTTTCCGCAGGAAACGGATGAGAGAAGGACGCCTCCGATCAGGCACATGGAAAGAACGCGTTTGAATTGAAAGTGCATTTCCTTTTCTCCCCCTTATGCCCGATAGTCAAGTATGCCTTTTGAACTGTAGAAAAAGACGATCGATACTAAAACATTAAATGCCGCCAGGATCACGAAATCCAGAAGGAACATGGCCGGCGAGATATCATAAAGCTTCTTTCCGATATTCGCGCCGACGGACAGTTCGAAAAGGAAGATGGCCGAAAGGATCGCGAACGCCAGTGTCATGTGAGAGCCTCTGGAGTTTCGAAGTCCCATCGTTTTCAAAGATGCCAGATAGGACGCGTAGAAAAGAAGCGCCGCAGACGCGTAGAAGAAAGCGCCGCAGAGTACGAATGCCGGGTGAAGTCTCGCGAACAGAGAAACGATTACGAAGCAGAGGATGCCTTCGACGAAAGCTTTGATCATAGGCGCGGTGGAAGCGTAGTAAAGCTTGCGCAGAGAGCTTCCCGGGATCAGATAGATAAAAGGCTTATTCAGTTCATCGACGAACTTGCTCATCGGGATCGTAAAGATCATGGCATAGCAGAGGATCGCGACCGAGAGGATCTCCATGATGAAAGGATACATGCCTTTTCGGTCAAGCGACTGCAAGAACGCGCCGAGTAGGATCGCCAGCGCCATCATGCCGAGCGTTCCCCGGTCAAAAAGGATCGTCAGGCTTCTTTTCTGCTCGGTCATCTGCCTTTGGAAAAGAACGACCTCGCCTCTCTTCTTTCCGATGAGATGCGACTTTCTCTTCTTGCCCTGGTCTTTCATCATCATTTCCGAACTATTGTGGTACTGGGAATTACCATAGCCGTGACCGATGGAAGTAAGTACGTCTTCGTAATACTCGGAACGGTTACGTAACGCGAAGAACAGTCCGACCATGGAAAGCAGGACGAGAAGACCCGCGTAGATAAGGGCATGGGTCTTTCTTCCTTCCATGGCCGCAACCATGAAGCCGGAAGCCCAGCCGCCGAGCGGGATGTAGTGAAGGTGCGGTTCGTTAAAGAACGTGATCGTATCCGAGAATGGCGTGCCACTCTGCCAGAGGGCAAAAACGACACCCACAAGGATCGTCGTGCATGTAAGGTAAAGAGCGATCAGGATGATCCTTCTCATCACTTTGGAAACGGCCGTGATCGAATACACGGACAGCGTGATCACCGAAAGGCTCGTCGAAAGAAGGATCCACGAGACCATCAGGATGAGAAGCTCGCGAATGCCGAGTCCGAAATAAAAACGCAGATTCGTAAGCTGCATCAAAAGGATCAGCGTCGCGACCACGGTGACCAGGAATTTTCTTAAGAGTCCGTAAATGAGGACTTTGTAAGGCGAAAGCGGAGATACGAACAGGTAGTTGATGTCCGATGCCTTGAAAAAAGAACTGCCATGGTTAAGACCGATGCTGAGCGCGGCAAAAGCGATGACGAGGAAAGCGATCGTCACGCCGCCTTTAAACGTCGGGATCGCGTTATCCAGAACACCGGTCTCGCCTGTGTGGCTGATCTCCTGATAGATATAGAGCGCGAAATACGCAAGCACGATCAAGACACCGATCCAGAACTGCGGGTGTCTGATCTTTTCGCGGAGAGAGTTTCTCCATTGCTTGGTCACCAAATACGTAAAAGCACTCATGGCTTCTTCACTTCTTCTTTTTGTTGTTCTTCTTTTTCTTTGTCGTCTTCGGACGGCTTACCGTCTGGGCAGGCTTTTTGGCCGGTTGCGCCGCTGGTTTTCCGGCAGGTGCTTTTGCCGTAGAAGGACGGATATCTTCGTCATAACGCCACTGCGAGTCATACGACTCGGTCTCCGCGAAGAAGATCCTCTCGAGAGACTCGGACCACATGCCGACCATCTCTTCTTTTCTGTGGCAGGAAACGACCTTGCCCTTGTTCATGATATATGCCTTGCCCCAGATGCCTTCGACCGTGGCGATCATGTGTGTCGAGATCAAAACGGCGACGCCTTCATCCGCGAGATCCTGAATGATGATGCGGAGTTCCTTGATCGCGTGCGGATCCAGACCCAGCATCGGCTCATCCAGAAGGAGAAGTTTCGGACGCGGGAGCAGCGCGCAGATGATCGAGACCTTCTGCTGCATGCCCTTGGAAAGGTCCTTGCAGAGCGTGTCCACGACTTCTGTAAGGCGCAGGCGGTCGACAAGTTCCGCGGCGTATCTTCGGCTCTTCTCACGGTCGAGCTTATACGCGCGGACGACGAACTCAAACTGCTCACGGACGGTGAGCATGTCATAAAGGCACGGGAATTCCGGGACATAGCCCAGGATCTGTTTGGCTTTGCTGGAGTTTGCGGGGAAGCCCCCGATCTTAACGGTTCCGTCAAAATGCAAAAGACCGAGGATACATTTGATGGCAGTCGATTTACCGGCACCGTTCGGTCCCAGCAGAACGCCGATCTCTCCCGCTTCAAGAGAAAGGTTCACGTTCTCGTTAGCCACTTTCTTGCCGAATTTCTTCGTCAATCCTTTGACACGAAGCATCTTATCCTCCCCAGTACAATTACATAATAAGACAAGATATAGTCTATCATTTTTTAAGTGAATTTACTATTCTTTGTATCTTGAGTACAATAGTAAAGGTCGGGAAAAGGTATCTCCCGAAAACGAAGGAAACGAAAAGGACAGACAGATGTCGGATAAAACCATGATCGAACAGGATAGTTCCTACCATATCACCCTCAGGCCGGACGACAAAAGCGCGCGGCTCAATCTGGGCGAAGTCTGGCAGTACCGCGATCTCGTCGTCCTCCTTACGAAAAGAACTTTCACCGTCACTTATCAGCAGACGGTCCTGGGTCCTTTATGGATCATCATCAACCCTGTTCTTTCGAGCTTGATCTACATGTTCGTCTTCGGCCATATCGCCGATGTCGGAACGGCAGGGATCCCGCAGATCCTCTTCTACTTTGTATCTTCCGCGGTCTGGGAGATCTTCTCTTTCAGCTTGACGAGAAACTCACAGACGTTTGTCGCTAACGCGTACCTTTTCAGTAAAGTATACTTCCCCAGGATATGTGTCCCAATCTCGAACATGATCGTAAGTATCCTGAAGTTCCTGATTCAGCTTCTCATCGTGGCCGTGCTGCTCGTGACCTTCGTCGTTAAGGGCGATGTTTCACCGATGTGGGCGCTCTATCCGCTCCTTCCGCTTCTGTTCCTGCAGATGGCGATCTTCGGCATGAGCGTCGGCGTCCTGATCTCCAGCGTGACCACGAAATACAGAGACCTCCTCGCGGTCGTCAATGTCCTCGTCAATCTCTGGATGTACGGGTCTGCCGTGGTCTACCCGATCAGCAGCATCCCGGACGGCGTCATGAAGATCCTCGTTAAGATCAATCCCGTCAGTGAAATGATGGAGCTGATCCGTATGATCATGCTCGGGCAGGGCGAATTCGACCTGGTCTACTATCTGGCAGGACTTGTCATAACGATCCTGATGTTCTTCTTCAGCATCATCATCTTTAATCGTGTGGAAAGGACGTTCGCGGATACGGTATGAGTACGACGGAAAACAACAACGCAAATACCGAAAGAAAGGTCATGATCCGTGTTTCGGGACTGAAGAAAAAGTACCGTCTCGGTAAGATCGGCGCGCGCACGCTCGAGGGCGCGATCAAGGAATGGCGTTCCCGCGATAAGAATACCGATCCAAAAGCACCGGCCACGAAGACGAGCCGCAACAAAGAATTCTATGCGCTCGACGGCATCGACCTGACGGTCTATAAGGGCGAGACGCTCGGCATCCTCGGAAAGAACGGCGCCGGCAAATCCACGCTCCTTAAGATCCTCTGCCGCATCACGGCACCGACCGAAGGCACCATCGATCTTTATGGTCACATCACTTCCATGCTCGAAGTCGGAACAGGTTTCCACGGCGAGATGACCGGACGCGAGAACATCTATCTCAACGGCGCGATCCTCGGCATGACAAAAGCGGAGATCGACGAAAAGATGGATGACATCATCGCGTTCTCGGGACTTGAAGAATTCATCGACACACCGGTAAAAAGATATTCCAGCGGCATGTTCGTAAAGCTCGGATTCTCCGTCGCTTATCACCTCGAAAGTGAGATCGTCATTATGGACGAGGTGCTCGCGGTCGGCGATGTCGAGTTCCAGAAAAAGTGCATCAACAGTCTTCTCGAGGCGGCCAACAACGATATCCGTACCGTGCTTTACGTCAGCCATAACATGAACACGATCCGCCAACTCTGCAAGCGCTGCATCGTGCTCGATAAAGGTAAGGTCATCTTCGAAGGAGATGTCGATCAGGCGATCGCCGTCTACCTCGGATCCGAAGCCATCATGCCTTCCGAGATCAAATACGGGCCGGAGCACCGTTCGAAGGATTACCAGCGCATGCGCGCAAGAGACGTTTTCTCTTTGGACAGTTTCCGTCTTCTCAATAAGCCGGAGCCCGTTTTCCCGACCTCCGGAGAGGCCGAGTTCGAGCTTACTTACACGGCCGCAAAAGACATCAAGAACGTGGGCTTCCGCGTTCAGCTCTCGTATCAGGACGGAAGCAGGATCGCTTCTTCCCTGCCGGGAAATCTTGTCGATATCCTTCCGGGTGAAAACAAGGTCAAGCTCACCCTTCCGCTTACGCATCTGACCTACGGAAGATATACCGCGGACATCGTCGTTTACCAGCTCGACGCGGGCGGTAACGAAAGAAGGATCGATGCCGTATCTCCGGGATTTACTTTCCAGATCGAATCTGCTCACGACAAGGACGATTATTCCAAGTGGAATCAGCAGAAAATGGGCGCGATCCGTCTTCTCGACAGCAAGGTCGATTCCGTTCCCGAATCCTGACCGATAAAGAATCGACAATCCCCGTTACTCTTTTTTTCCAATATAGGAGAAAATATTGATTTTCATTTCCCTCTAGTATTAAATAAGGATATGATTTTCATTTGAGAAGCATCGAGGGATAGTGCTTTTCGAAAGGACGGGGAAATATGTTTAGAATCGTAGCCAAAAGGCAGCTCAACGAAGCTGTCACTCTCATGGATATCGATGCTCCGTACATCGCGAAAAAAGCGAAGGCCGGGCAGTTCATCATCTTCCGCATCGACGAATACGGCGAGCGTATTCCGCTGACGATCGCCGACACGGATCCTGCGCGTGGTACCGTTACCATCATCTTCCAGGCCGTTGGTACTTCTACAAAAGCACTGGCCAAGATGAACGAGGGCGATTCGATCCAGGATTTCGTCGGACCTTTGGGAAACGCGACCGAGATCGACGGCTACAAGAACGTCTGTGTCGTCGGTGGCGGCGTCGGATGTGCGATCGCTTATCCTTCCGCAAAAGCACTGCACAACGCGGGTGCTCATGTTGATATGATCGCCGGTTTCAGAAACAAGGACATCGTTATCCTTGAAGACGAGATGCGCGCCGTAAGTGACAACCTTTATGTCACGACAGACGACGGCTCCTACGGTGAAAAAGGTTTCGTTACCAATAAACTCCAGTCCCTGATCGACGCGGGCAATAAGTACGATCTGGTCATCGCGATCGGACCGATCCCGATGATGAAGTTCTTAGCCGAGGTCACACGTCCTTACGGCATTAAGACACTTGTCAGCTTGAACCCGATCATGATCGACGGAACGGGAATGTGCGGCGGCTGCCGTGTAACGGTCGGTGGCAAGATCCGTTTCGCTTGTGTTGACGGTCCGGATTTCGACGGACATGAAGTCGACTTTGACGAACTGATGAGAAGAAACTCCTACTACAAGGCCCAGGAAAGAGAAAGCGCGGAGCACGAGTGCCGCATGCTGAAGATGGGCGACGAAAAGAAGGAGGAACAGAACAATGGCTAATATGTCTCTTACCAAAGTTCCGATGCCGGAGCAGGATCCGAATGTGCGTAACAAGAATTTCGACGAGGTCGCGCTCGGCTATACCGAAGAAATGGCAAAAGAAGAAGCGACCCGCTGCTTAAACTGTAAGAACCGTCCGTGCGTCAGCGGATGTCCGGTCAATGTCCGCATCCCGGATTTCATCGCACAGGTCGCGGAAGGAAACTTCGAAGAAGCGTATAAGATCATCACGGCGACCAACTGCCTCCCTGCAGTCTGCGGTCGTGTCTGCACACAGGAAACACAGTGCGAAAGCAAGTGCGTTCGCGGCATGAAGGGCGAGAGCGTCGGTATCGGTCGTCTCGAGCGTTTCGTTGCCGATTACCATATGGCTCATTCCAAGGAAGCCGCTCCGACTGTTGAAAAGAACGGTCACCGTGTGGCTGTCGTAGGTTCCGGTCCGTCCGGTCTCACCTGCGCGGGCGACCTCGCAAGACTCGGATATGAAGTCACGATCTTCGAGGCATTCCATAAGGCCGGCGGCGTTCTGGTCTATGGTATTCCGGAGTTCCGTCTCCCGAAGGCGATCGTACAGAAAGAAGTCGATAACCTCGAGGCACTTGGTGTTGAGGTAAGAACCAACTTCGTTATCGGTAAGACTCTTACCGTCGACGAGATCTTCGCGGAAGGCTATGAAGCGATCTTCATCGGATCCGGCGCAGGACTTCCGTCCTTCATGGGTATCGAGGGCGAGTCCCTGATCGGTGTATATTCCGCTAACGAATATCTCACACGCGTCAACCTCATGAAGGCGTATATTAACGAATACGACACACCGATCAGAAAGAGCAATGCCGTAGCCGTTGTCGGCGGCGGTAACGTCGCTATGGACGCAGCTCGTACAGCGAAGCGTCTCGGCGCAGATAAAGTCTACATCGTATACCGTCGTTCCGAAGAGGAAATGCCGGCCCGTGCCGAAGAAGTACATCACGCGAAAGAAGAAGGCATCGAGTTCATGTGCCTGAATAATCCGACACGTATCCTCGGTTCCGAAAACGGCGAAGTCCGTGCCATCGAAGTCATCTCCATGGAACTCGGCGAACCTGACGCGAGCGGAAGAAGAAGACCTGTCGCGATCCCGGGCTCCGAGCACGAGATCGAAGTCGATACCGTCGTTATGTCGATCGGTACATCTCCGAACCCGTTGATCAGATCTACGACTGATGGTCTGGATGCCAACGCGAGAGGCTGTCTCGTTGCCGATGAGTCTATGGCAACATCCCGTCCGGGCGTATATGCCGGCGGTGACGCCGTAACCGGCGCGGCTACCGTTATCCTCGCCATGGGCGCAGGTAAGACGGCTGCTGCTTCCATCGACAAATACATCAAGGAGAAGAATTCTTGAAGATAGTAGTTCTTGACGGATACACGGAAAACCCCGGAGACATCTCCTGGGCTCCTTTTGAAGCGCTCGGCGAACTGGTGGTATATGACTACACCGTGCCTTGCGAGATCTTCGAAAGACTTTCCGGAGTTTCCATCTGTCTCACAAATAAGACATGTTTCCCGAAAGAAGTTCTGGAAAAGCTTCCGGATCTGAAATATATCGGCTGTCTGTCCACGGGTTTTAATGTCGTGGATGTGGAATACTGCAGAGAACACGGGATCACTGTAACGAATATCCCGGAATATGCGACCTTTGCCACCGCGCAGATGACCATTGCACTTCTTCTGGAGATCTGTAATGCCGTAGGTCATCACAGCGATCTGGTGCACCAGGGCGTCTGGTCCAAAAACCGCGACTTTTGTTTCTGGGACGGAGATCTGACCGAACTTTATGGAAAAACATTAGGTCTTTTCGGATTCGGAAAGATCGCTTCGCGCGTAAGCCGCATCGCAAATGAACTCGGCATGAGAGTTCTTGCCTGCAGAAGATCCGAGGTCACGGAAGAAATGAAAAACGCCGATCCTCAGGTCACCTTTGTAGACGCGGAAACGCTCTGGAAAGAGTCGGACATCCTTTCTTTCCACTGCCCACTCACCGCGGATACCACAGGTCTTGTAAACAGTGAGACGATCGCGAAGATGAAAGACAGCGTCATCCTTCTCAACACCTCCCGCGGTCCCGTTCTCGATGAGGCCGCCGTGGCCGAAGCCTTAAAGAGCGGTAAGATCGCCGCCCTCGGCGCCGATGTCGTAAGTGTCGAGCCGATCCGTGAGAGCAATCCTCTCCTTTCGGCTCCGAATACATTCCTGACACCGCACATCGCGTGGGCACCGAAAGAGACTCGCCTCCGCCTGATGGATGTTGCGGCGGGAAATCTTGCCGCGTATTTAAACGGATCCCCGGTCAACGTCGTATCGTGATCTCGTCGGTTTGGCAGACCGGCGTTTATGTGGTATCCTTATGCCGTTTGTGAAGAATGAATTCCCGGCAAGTGCTTTTGCCGTAGAAATAAAGGAGCTTAAGACAGGATGAGCAAGATCCTTTACATGTTTCTCATATCGATGGTTCCGGTCGTGGAACTCCGTGGCAGCATCCCGTACGCCGCGACTGTCGGAATCCCGTGGCACGTCGCGCTGCCGCTGGCGATCGTCGGAAATCTTCTGCCCGTTCCCTTCATCCTTCTTTTCATAAAGAAGATCTTTGACTGGATGAGAAAGTATCCGAAGCTGAAAAAGATCGTAGACTTCTGCGAGAACAAGTTCGCGAAGAAAGTCGAAAAGGCCGGAAATACCGCTTTCTGGACACTGGTCGGATTTATCGCCATTCCTCTTCCAGGAACCGGCGCCTGGACCGGATCGGGCATCGCCGCGGTATGTGAAGTACCGTTCAAGAAAGCGATCCTCGCGGCTGTGATCGGCGTATGCATCGCCGCCGTTGTCGTCAC
Organism: Clostridiales bacterium; assembly: GCA_017617525.1. GTDB lineage: Bacteria > Bacillota > Clostridia > Saccharofermentanales > Saccharofermentanaceae > Scatonaster. The sequence goes on along the minus strand of JAFZWA010000060.1, from coordinate 35,021 downwards.
CCTCATCGCCTATGGTGCGCTCGCAGGCTTAAGCTTCCTGCTCTGATACGACTTCTGCTCGGATCCCCCCTAAAAAAACAGGGTCATTGATATAAAACTCGAGTTTTTCCTTGATTTATCTCAGTGATTCCAAATACGAGTAGGATAAAAACATCAGATTCTTCGTTTTTATATCAGTAAATCTCGAGACGATTGGGATAAAAAATCATTTTTCTCCGTTTTTATATCAATAAATCTCGGAGCAATTGGGATAAAAACTTGCTTTTCTTCTTCTTTATATCAATAAATTCAAGGATCACTGAGATAAAAACACGGTTTTTCCTGAATTTATCTCAATCGGGCACAAAAAAACTGAGATAAAAACGACAGGATCATCGTTTTTATCTCAGTTACGATTCATTTTATTGGGATAAATCACTCATCCCACAGATCTTTATCCCATTGCCTCTCGAAAAGCACTCAGGCTTCTACTTTCGGAAGTGTGGATCCTCCGTACGGCATGAGAACGATCTTCGCGTCCGGACCCTTCTCCGCGATCGCCGCGTCGATGGCTGTCTGGATATCGGAATACGGCTCGAGGAATACCTTCTTAACAAAGTCGTGATCGAGATCGGATACGAAGAAGATACGTGCGCGCTCGAGGACCATCGCGATCGCGGCCGCCTTATGTCCGCCGAGGACAAAGTCCGTCTTGATGTGTGTGATCATGTCGGAGCTCTTCTCGTGACCTGTCAGCCACTGCTCGAAGTGATGCTCGCCGAGCCCTTCCTTACAGGAAGCGATCCAGACGATGATACCGCCGTCCTTGACCGCGTGCTTGGCGTTGTCCAGTGCTTTTTGCGCCTGATACATATTGATGTCTTTCGGGAAACCGCCCGCGGAAACGACGACGATGTCCGCCTGCTCCGGGATGGATACCTTATAGAAAGAATCGAGGAATTTGCAGCCCTCTCTGTGCGCGAGGATCGGGTCACCGGCAAAGCTTCGGATGATCTCCTTCTTCGCGTCGAGAACGACATTTACGATGTAGTCGACGCCCAGGATCCTACCGGATTCTTCGATGTCCTCACGGACCGGGTTACCCTCGAGGCGGCCGGCACAGGCGGTCGGCTCGACCATCGCGCTGTGGTTGTGCTGGATGGCGTCCCATGTGGAAACGCCCGGCATGATGGCCTTATAGCCTCCGGAATAACCGGCGAAATAGTGATATTCGATGTTGCCGAGGCAGATGCGGCGGTCCGCTTCAACTACCGGACGGAAAATGTCGACCGGTGTGCCTCTGGAAGTTGTGCCTACATGAACGGCGTCGTTGACGTCAGAGTCGATGCAACGGACACGATCGTAAACCGCGTCGCCGACCATGTAACGCATACGCTCTTCGGTGTGTCCGCCGTGAGATCCGAGCGCGAAAACGATCGTGATGTCGGAGTCCTTAACGCCTGCGGCGGAGAGCTCATCGAGCACTGCCGGGAGCACCTTGTAGCTCGGGATCGGGCGTGTGATGTCGGATGTGATGATCGCGACGGTCTCGCCTGCTTTTACGACTTCGCGAAGCGGCGGAAGACCGATCGGCTCACGCATGGAGCGGTATACTTCGTCACTGCCGGTAAGGCCGATCTCAGCCTCGTTCGGCGTCAGAACCGCCATGACCTGATTATCCGGTACCTGTACCGGGATCTTCTCTTTTCCAAAACCTAATGCGATCTCCATGGGGACCTCCGTTATTCTCTTACGCATTCGCGAGATCGATCGCGCGCGTTTATTTACCTGCCATTTTCTACCCCGAAGTGAAGCACTTCACTACGAAAAGCTCTGTTCTTCCTCCGGTAACGTAAGACCCGGGTTTCGTCTTCCCGAAACATCTCGCGGTTTTCTGCTTCTGGTCAGACACTTCTTTACGGTGATATCCATAAGGATCGCGCCGAGCGGTGCCGTGATCAGGATCGAAAGAACGGCTGTGGTCAGAACCATCATACCACAAGCAAGACCCTGTGCCAGCGGAATCGCACCGACGGCAGCCTGTACGGTCGCCTTCGGAAAATAAGCGACATCACAGTAAAGGATCTCTTTCATCTTCAATCCGGAACCCAAGAGGCTGAAGATAACGCCGACCGAACGGAACAAAAGCGCGCCGAGGATCAGGACGACAGATCCGAGACCTGCCGAAACAAGAGCTTTGATCTCAACGGCAGAACCGAGCATGATGAAAAGTAAAAGCTCCGCGCCGACCCAGATCTTCGCGATCTTCGCGGAAAGACGGTTGGCGACTTCTTTTCTTCTGTTGAGGATCGTTCCGCCGAGTGCCATAACAGCGAGAAGTCCGGAGAACGGAACAAATCTGGAAACATATGTCTCAGCTCCGACGAAGAAGAAGGACATACCGAACAGGAGAAGGATCTTGATGGTGTCACGAAGGTGCATCCTCTTAAAGATCTGCGACATAACGATACCGACGAAGATACCGACACCGAGACCGGTCACGATCGAGATCGGGATGGAAACGATCGTCCACGCGGAAAGGCCTTCGCCCTTGCTCATGCCGATAAACGCGGTGAAAAGAACGATCGCGTAGATATCGTCCGCGGAAGCACCCGCCATGATGAGCTGCGGGATATGCTTATCCGTACCGTAGCCTTCTTCCATGAGCCACAGCATCTTCGGAACGATGATCGCCGGGGACGCTGCCGCCAGCATAGCGCCGACGATCGCGGAATCGACATGGGAAAGTCCGAGACAGATCGGTCCTAAAACGATCGCGCCGATGATCTCAAATGTCGCCGGGACAAAGCAGAGCATGATAGCCGGGCGACCGATCTTCTTCATGTCGCTGATATCGAGACTAAGACCTGCGCGGAACAGGATAACGATAAGCGCGATCTCACGAAGCTCGGAAGAGATCGAGAGGATCTTCGTATCCAGAAGATTGAGCGCGGCAGGACCCAGGATGATACCTGTGATGATCAGTCCCAGAAGCGACGGTATATGTAATTTCTTAAAAATCCCGCTGATACAAAAGCCGAGCAAAAACATCAGCGCAAGACTCATAAGCATGTTATGCATTTTAAAATCCCCTCTTTTACAAAAGCACTTTCGTGTTCCTTAATAAAGCTTCTTTTGCACAATAACGGATTATAGCACGGTTACTATAAAGAGACGCATGAAAAAACACTGGAAAAACAACGATTTTCCAGTGCGAAAAATGTCTTTTGTTGTGTAGTTCGAAGAGTCAGATCGGATACATTCTCGAGACGAATCCCGGGTTGCTTTCGTTAAGGAGCAGAGCCGCTGCCCGATCGGCCAGTTGAATGGTCAGTTTTTCATACTCACACTGCAGCGCGGAAACCTCCGACATGCTTCCCGTATGGCCGTGATTACTGCACGCGCAGGTGTGTCGGCAGCGAAAACGGAGCGCACATCCCTTGCAGTCCTCCGGCTCCACTCTCTTGCTTTCGAGATCCTTCAGTTTTTCTTCGCTGATGCCTTCTTCCAAAGAGCCGATACCGAATCCGTCTCTTCCGATAAAGTGCGAACACGGATAATATTTTCCGTCGGCATCCACCATGAACTTGTGGCATCCGAAATGACACGTCACACTGTCGGCGTCACGCTGACGGATGTAGTTCTTGATCTTGTTATCGAACGGGATGAAACGGAACACATCATTACCCGCGTTCCACTGCTCGTAAAGCGCCTCTACCTTATTCATTTCCCGCGTGAGTTTTTCGAAAGTCTCGTCATCCCAGCTGACTCTTTCGCCGTGCGCGAGCACCATGCTTACCGACTTTACTCCTTTGCTTCGGAAGAACTTCAGAGAGTCGACGATGCGGTCGACGTAGTCGGGATGCACGGTCATCATGACGATCGTCTCCGGGAATGTCTTAAGGAGCATCTGAAGTTTCTCGTCTATGCGGTCTTTCGTCTTATTGCCGCCACGGTCAGTTCGTACCTCATCCTGGGCAAGTCCGTCATGGGAAAGCGCAAGGAGGATCTTATTTCTTTTCGCGAACGCGATGAAGTCTTCATCAAGAAGAAGTCCGTTGGTCGTGATCTCGAAAGTGAGTCTGGTATCCGGAATCGAAAGGATCTTCTCGCAAGAATAGTTCACGAGTTCTTTGATCAGTTCTTTCTGAAGGAGCGGTTCACCACCATAAAAGGAGATCTGCGCTTTGTCTCCTTCGACGATTCCGGATGCAAAAGCATCGATCGATTTGATCGCGGTCTCTTTTGTCATGGAGACATCTTCATGTTTCTGAAGACAATATCTGCAATCAAAATTACACTGGTGAGTGACCACCAGTGTAATTCTTTTCGCGAGTTTTTCAGTCGAACTTTTTTCCATGTCCGGATTCTCCTCGGGTAGTGCTTTTCGATCAATATCAGCCTTCGGTGAACATGTCGCCGACGATCTCGTAGGATACGGTACATTCAGTCTCTACCGTCTCTCCCCCCGTGAGTTCATAGTCATCGGTGTACTCTACCATATCACCCATTACTACGTAGTCGTCTGTCGCTTCCGTATCGGCCGCGCCCGCGAGCACGTAATCATCTGTAGCTACCGTCTCGGCCTCACCCCCGAGAACGTAATCATCTGTCGCTAATGTCTCGATTTCACCTTCGATATACGTCTCGGTCTGTTGTCCGAATTTCTCGCCCATCTTCTCGAATCGGCCCATGCTCTTTTTCGATCCGTTTTCTTCGAGACATCCGCTCATGAGTGCCATCGAAGCTGTAAGCGCGGATACAACGGCGATCTTTTTGATCGGGACGTTACCGGTCCTGCTGTTTACCTGGTAGAGAGTCGGATATGTCGGTCTGTTTGCATTTTGTACAGGTTGCTTTTTCATGGTCTTGGTCTCCTTCGCGATTATTCGCTTCTGAAAATAAGACGACGCGGATCTCGGATCTGTTGCACTTTTCTTGTACCTTAGCAGAACTTTTTTGCGAAAAGTGAGTCTACTATTTAATCATCCCCGTATTTGAACTGCACGGTAATGCCCGAGCCGATGAGCGCCGCCCATATGAAGAACGATACCCATCCGTTATGAAGTCCCGCTTTGACCACCGGTTCAAGAAATGACGGCAGGCTCTTCCACTCGTAAAGGATGCCCATACATCCGAGGAAAACATCTCGCAGGATATCCGCGCCGATGACGGAAGTGACGATCTTGATCGCGGGGCCCTGGATCAAACAGATGATGATGCCGACGAAGATGCCGATCACGAGAGCGATCAGGCAGACCGCCAGAAGCTTCTCCCCGTCGGTGCCTCCGGGCAGCCATTTCATGACACTCGCGAGCTTGTCGTCCGGGATCAGGTTCTGCACGTTTTCCGAGCCGTCGGTGAGCTTCGCGATCGAATCCGGTGAAAGAGAGATCACGAGCGAAAGATTATTCTGTGTCTTGATGATGTAGAGAAGGCAGATCTTTACGAGCGTATACCAGGTAAAGAACACCGTGATGAAGAACAGTGCTTTTTTATAAAGCGCATAGGAAAGCACCGCCAAAGCGACACCGAGTATGATCGGGAAAAAGAACTCCCACATCTTCTGGGATTTTTCCGGGATCTTCGAAAGAAGGAAGAGCGAATTCATGAGATTCGCGCCCTGCATGCCCATGAAGAATCCGGCCAGCGCCATGGAAAAACGGAAGAGACGGAAGCCGTAAAAACAAAGGAGAATACCCATCGCAAGAAACGTGATCAGGGTTACTGTATCGAGCAACTTTCGGCACCTCCTTTTCCATTCGAAAACTTTGCGTCTATTATACGGTCCGGGCAATGCACGGATGTAACAAAACGTTTTCATTTATCGGACACTTTTACATAAAATTGCCTTGCGATTATCCCCCGTCTTTGCGAAAATAGAAACAGTACTTCTATTATATGGATAGGGAGGTTTGAATATGCTTTACGATAATAAAATTTGGGTAGGCGGAACCGCCAACAAGTGCTTCATTGAGCCTTCAAAGGCGAACCGTCATGGTTTGATCGCCGGCGCGACAGGTACAGGTAAATCCGTAACTCTCAAAGTCATGGCTGAGAGTTTCTCCGATATGGGTGTCCCGGTATTTCTCGCTGACGTAAAAGGTGATATGTCCGGTATCTGTTCTGCAGGTGTAAGTAATGAAAACATGCAGGAACGTATCGCGAAGTTCGGTATCGAGAATTTCGAGTATAAGGCATATCCGACCACTTTCTACGATGTATTCGGTCAGATGGGTATCCCGATGAGAACGACCATCTCCGAGCTCGGTCCGATCCTTCTCGGCCGTATGCTGGGTCTTTCCGATGTACAGCGCGCGGTAATGTCCATGGTATTCCGTATCGCTGACGATCAGGGACTTCTGCTCCTTGACCTCAAGGACCTGCGTCTCCTTCTCACCTACATCGGTGACCACGCTGACGAATATAAACTCACCTATGGTAATATCTCCACCGCGACGATCGGCGCGATCCAGAGAAATCTGGCTCTCCTCGCTGACGAAGGCGCAGAAGCTTTCTTCTCCGAGCCTGCATTTGATGTCAACGACTTCTTCAAGTGCGACAGCAACGGCCGCGGCATGATCAATGTTCTCAACGCCACAGAGCTTTTCAATAAGCCGCTTCTTTATTCGACATTCCTTCTCTGGCTCCTTTCCGAGATCTATGAGAACATGCCGGAAGTCGGCGATCCGGAAAAGCCGAAGATGGTATTCTTCTTTGACGAAGCACATCTTCTCTTTAACGATGCTCCGGCATTCCTCCTCGAGAAGATCGATCAGATCGTTCGTCTGATCCGCAGTAAGGGCATCGGCGTTTACTTCATTTCCCAGAGCCCGAGCGATATCCCGGACAACATCCTCGCACAGCTCCAGAACCGTGTTCAGCACGCGCTTCGTGCTTATACACCGGCTGAGCAGAAGAAGGTCAAGGCCGCTGCGGAATCCTTCCGCGCGAACCCGTCCTTCGATACAGAAACTGCTCTTTCCGAGCTGGCTGTTGGTGAAGCTCTCGTTTCCTTCCTCGATGAGAAGGGTACACCGAATGTCGTAGAGCGCGCCTTCATCCTCCCGCCGCAGAGCTTTATCGGTTCTGCCGGATTCGAGAAGATCCAGGAAGTCACCGAGTCCAACGATCTGTACGAAAAGTACAGACTCCCTGTAGATCCGGAGTCCGCTTATGAACTGCTGATGGCGAAATACGAAGGAACGAACGCTGCCGCTGCTCAGGCGGAAGAAGAAAAGCAGGCGATCGCTGAAGAAAAAGCCGCTGCTGCTGAAGAGAAAGCTGCCGAAAAGGAGCGCATCGCAGAAGAAAAGGCCGCAGAGAAAGAGCGTGCCGCCGAGATCCGCGAACAGCGCGAAAAGGACCGTCAGGAAGACAGAGAGCGCAGGATCGAAGAGAAAGAGCGCGCTGCCGAGCTTCGTGAGCAGAGAGAAAGAGAGCGCCAGGAAGACCGCGCAAGAAGAGAAGAAGAGCGCATCAAGCGTGAAGAAGAAAAGGCGAGAAAAGAAGCTGAACGTGCAGAAGCTAAGGCAAAGGCCGAGGCAGAGCGCGCGAAGAAGAACAGCCCGCTGACCAAGATCACGAATTCCGCGATGACAGCTGCCGGTCGTCAGGTTGGTTCTTCCCTCGTACGTGGACTCTTCGGAGGACTTCTGAAGAAGTAATCACAGTAAGTTGAAATTCAGGGACTGTCCCGGCAAGGATCTTTTCCTTCGCGGGGCAGTCCTTTTTCATGCTAAGATAATTAAGTGTAAGATATCTTTCGGAAAACTGTTTTATAGGGTGAAAGCAAAATAGAATCTGAGGTATTGTCTATGAAAAAACTATCGCATTCAATTCGTATGATCGCTCTTACCGCATGCGCCTCTCTTCTTTTCGGGACCGCAGCCTGCGCGAAGAAACAGTCGTCTCCCTTTAACGAAAAGTCTACATTTGCATCCGACAGCACTTCCGGCGACCGCGAACTCAATATGACCGTCGACGTCGTAAGCGGCAGGACGATCCACTACGAGATCACCGCCAAGGATAACGACAAGTATATGTTCGGCAATCTCTACACTCTGGAATACAAGTCAGGGGATGACTGGTATGTCGTTCCGTTCCTTGCGGACCACATGTTTACGATGGAAGGATATATCCTCGATAACGAATTCATCTCCGATGATGGAAACAGTATCCATTACTATGACGGCGATGAAGAAATAGACATTCCGTATCAGAATGAAGAAGAAGCCGAGCGCATCGTCGAGAGCGTACGCGAGTATCTCGAAAGCAGCCGCGAGCCTGCGGAGAACGGCCGTGTGGTCGCTTCAGATGATATCGATCTCAGTGAAATGTGCGGGGATGATCTTCCTTCCGGCCATTACCGGCTCATCAAGGACATATCTCTTCTTTCCGGCGAAGCCCTCGACCATTCGGAAGACTTCTGCGTAGTGGCTGAATTCGATCTTTGATCCTACTGCGCGAAAAGCACTCGTGCCTCATTCCGCGCTTGCGTACTCATCCAGGAGCGCCTCTACCTCAGGGATCGTACCTGCGGTCATCAGGCGGTTCTTGATCTCGGCCGTGCCTCGTCCGCCTTTTAAGTAGCAGGCGATCTGCGAACGCATTTCCTTTACGCCCGTCTTCTCCCCAAGGTCCTCGCAAAGACCGATAAGGTGACGGCGGATCACTTCTGCTTTTGTCTTTCTGTCAGGTGTGAAGTTTCCTCTCACAACAGCAGGATCTTCTCCCCTGTCGGCTGCCTCAAGTGCCGCGCGGATCTCACTGAATACCCACGGATTTCCCTGAGCGGCACGACCGACCATGACGCCGTCACATCCGGTCTCTTTCAGCATGGCAACTGCGGAAATGCCATCCGTGACGTCACCGTTTCCCCAAAGCGGAATACCGGTTCCTGCGATGGCTTCTTTCGTCTTGCGGATGACTTCCCAGTCCGCGGTGCCGCGGTACATCTGTTTCTGCGTTCTGGCGTGGAGGGCAAGTGCTTTTGCACCGGAATCAATACACATCTTCGCAAACTCAGGCGCGTTGATATCTTCTTCGTCCCAGCCGGAGCGGAACTTCACGGTAACGGGCTTTCCATAGGGCTCTGCGGCGCGCACACTCGCCTCGATAATTGACGCTGCCAGGCGCGGATCGATCATGAGTGACGATCCTGCACCGGTCTTCACGACTTTACTTACCGGACATCCCATATTGATATCGATCACATCGACCGCGGCAAGGCGCGGATCTTCGAGGATGCACGGGACCGCATAGGCAAAATCATCCGGGTCCGCACCAAAAAGCTGTATACCGGTCTTCCCTTCTTTCTCCGGATCGATACGCAGATAACGCATCGAGATCTCGACGGACTCCTTGAACCTGATCCCGCGCGCGGAAACAAGCTCCGTCACGCCGAAAGCAGAGCCGTATTCGTGAGCGATCGTGCGGTAGATGCACGTGCTCGTACCGGCCATCGGGGCCAGAGAAATGTTCTCCGGGATCGTCACTTTTCCGATTGAAAATGGATGCAAAAACGTAGTCATACAGAAAGGATAACATGAAAATCTCAAATATGTTAAACAGCGACAGAAAATCATGCCCTCTTTTCATAGTTTTTTAACGGTTTTGAAGCAAATAAACATTGATTTATCTAGCTGTTCAAGCTATCCTATATAACGTAAGTAGGTATGTCCGCTCGGGAGATATCCTGGTGGACGCGTCTTAAAACCGAAAAATCAGGAAGGAGGAACGGTATGCCGTCACGTATTTCCAGACGCGAACTGAAAGTATTGGATTGGATGTATGAGCACCTGCGTTGCAGAGTGTTTGACCATGTCATGCCGTTTCTTTCGCTGACAGGCAACTTCGGCATCGTATGGTTTGCCGCTGCCGCTACTTTCTATTTCGCAAACATCAATCAGGAAGCCGCCATCTGCATTCTTCTCGCGCTTGGCTGCAGCCTGCTGTTCGTTAACCTTATTCTCAAGAGAGTCACGAAGCGTCCCCGCCCGTACGAGGCAAGAGGCGAGCTCCGCGACATCATCATCCGCGAGCCGAAGGACTTCTCCTTCCCTTCCGGACACACATTCTCTTCGTTTGCAGCCGCGACAACGATCGTCCGCTTCTCGCCGAAGCTCGGCATTGCCGCTCTGGTCTATGCATTCGGAATCGCATTCTCGCGTCTTTATCTGTACGTCCACTACATCTCCGACGTACTGACAAGCGCGATCTTCGGTGTAGCCACGGGAATCCTCGTCAGCTACCTTTATACACGCGGAATCATCGTATTCTGATTCCGGGTCATCTGACTTAACCAAAAGCGCCGTTCCGGATCACGGAAACGGCGCTTTTCTTTTTCTTCATTGTGAGCGATCAGGGATCACTTCTTCTCATTCTTCTGCATCTTCTTTCGGCAGTCCTTACAGTATCCGAAGACCTCTACGACATGTCCCACGACCATGAAGTCCTCATCGACCGTATGCAGGTGATCGTGCTCGCCAAACGGGCACCCTTCGAGTTCCGTTCTGCTTTTGCAGTTCATGCAGATCGCGTAGTGATGGTGTCCCGTTTCGGAAAGAGAATACAGCGCCTCCGGGCTGTCCTTAAGAAAAGTCCGGTTCACGACCTGCGCTTTTTCAAAAGCCTCCAGGGCGCGGTATACGCTTGAGAGCCACACACCCTTCTCCTGTTCCCCGTCGGCTGCTTTCTGCGCAATCTGACGGGCCGTGAGCGGCGTCTTGCTGTCGCTTAATATCTCCCAGACCTTAAGTCTGGATTTTGTTTTGCGAAGAGAATCCGGAAAAGACATGTCAGGCTCCTTTCTTCACAGAGTGCTTTTCGCGAAGATATCCGATCACGCGGAAAAGCAGGAAAAACACAACGGAGAGAAGTACGATCGTTCCTCCCGGCTTTAAGCCGAAGTAGAAAGAAAGCACCAGGCCTCCGATCGTTGAGACCGTGGAAACGAAGATCGCCCACAGGACGGTCGTCTTATAGCTTTTCGCGATGCCCATGGCCGCCGCGACCGGTACGACCAGAAGCGATGAGATGATCAGGGCACCGACCGTTCTTGCCGCGATGGAGACCGTCACGGCCGTAAGGATCGTGAATACCGCGTTGACGAATCCGACCGGAACGCCGGAGATCGCCGCCGCCTGTTCATCGAAGGAGATGTAGAAAAGCTCTTTGTAGAGCAGGACGAACGCGAGAAGTACGATGACGGAAAGGATCATGACCAGGCGCGCCTCAAAGCTGCTGATCGCGACGATCGATCCGAAGAGGAAGCTGTTGAAGTCGGCAGAGCTTTTGACGAAGCCGGAAAGCACACCAGCGAGACCGATGCCCGTGGACATCACGATCGCGACCGCAAGCTCCGAATGGTTTCCGAGCTTCTTTCTGATCGCTTCGATCGAAAGCGCCGAAACGATACAGATCGCCATCGCGCCCACGATCGGATTAAAGCCTAAAAGAAGTCCCAGCGCGACACCGGCGAGGGAAGAATGCGAAAGCGCGTCTCCGATCAGGGACAGGCGCTTGTGGACCATGACCGTGCCGAGGCAGGCGACGATCACCGAAAGAAGAAGGCCTACGAAAAGCGCTCTTTGCATGTACTCATACTGAAGGATCAACGGCATATTACTTCGCCTCCTTTCCGTGGCCATGCTCGCAGTTCGCGCAGTGGATATGCTCTACGCCATGCGGGTGGCTGTGAGAGTGCGCGTGCACGATCTGCGCGTCCGGAAGAAGCTCTTCCCTGCATGCACCTTCGGAAAGGCACAGCACTCGGTTCGCGTACGGACCAACCTTCTCAACGTCATGAGTGACCATGAGAATGGTGACCTTTTTCTCGATATTCAAATGGTGAAGGATGTGAAGCAGGCGATCGACGGATTCCGCGTCGACTCCGACCGTCGGCTCGTCGAGGATCAGGATCTTCGGATCTCCCGCAAGAACTCTCGCCAGCATGATACGCTGCTGCTGTCCACCCGAGAGATTTCCGATCAGTTCCTTCTTCTTATCCAGCATGCCGACGCTCGAAAGCGCGGCTTCTGCCTTCTCCTTATGTGCTTTTCCCGGGAAACGCATGAAGCCGATCTTCTTGTAAAGACCGCTCATGACGATCTCTTCGCAAGTCGCGGGAAAAGCGGCCGCGCGGTTACCGCCGTTCTGCGGCAGGTATCCGATGCCCGAACCGGAAAGCGAAGTGACGGTCTTTCCTTCGATACTGATCCTGCCCTTTGTCGGGTGGATCGCGCCCAGAAGGAGCTTGACCATGGTGCTTTTGCCCACGCCGTTATCGCCGATGACGACGGCAAAATCGCCCTCCTCGACGGTGAAATCCACGTTCTCCAGGATCATGTCCCGCGTATAGCCGAAGGACATATTCTCGACTTCAATGACTTTGGTCATAGCCCGCTCCTCCCTGCTGATCACTCAAATGCAGCCACAAGTGCTTTCAGATTGTCCTGCATGACCGAAAAGTAGTCACGCCCGGAATCGATATCTTCTTTCGAAAGTCCGTCCAGCGGGGAAAGCGCCTGCGTCTTGCAGCCCGCTTCGTCCGCGATCGTCTGCGCGACCTTCGGGTCAACGAGTTCTTCGAAGAAAATACACTTGATGCCGTATTCGTTGACCTTGTCGATGATCTCTCTCATTCTCGCCGCGTCCGGTTCCTGATCCGCCGACACGCCCTCGATGCCGATCTGCTTGAGTCCGTATTCGCGGCACAGGTATCCGTATGCCTCGTGAGCGACAACGATATGTCCGCCCTCATATGGCTTTAATGCCTCGCGAAAAGCACTGTCCAGGTCTTCGCACTGCTTCTTTGCGTCTTCCAGATTCTTTCTGTAGATATCCGCGTTTGCCTCATCGATGGCGATCAAGGCTTCCGCGATCGCCTCCATCTCTGCTTCCGCGTTCTTCGGAGAAAGCCACACATGCGGATCGTACTCGCCGTGGTGATGATGCTCATGCTCTTCTTCGTCATGCTCTTCTTCATGATCATGAACGTCTTCCATATCGTGCACTTCCGCTGTCTTAAGAAGCGTGACATCTTTTGATGCCTCGAGCGCGACAAGATCCTTGTTCTTCACACTTCCGAGAACGTCCTCGGCCCAGGGCTCCATGCCCGCGCCGTTATATACAAACAGATCCGCTTCTTCGAGCATCAGCATGTCATTCGTGGACGGCTCCCATTCATGCGGTTCCGTACCTGCCGGGATCAGCATCTTCACCGCGACCTTATCCCCGCCGATCTTCTGCGCAAAATCATACATCGGGAAGATCGTCGCGACGACCTTGACCTTGCCCTCGGCATCCGCGCCGAAGCCACGCCTGCAGGAGCAAAGGAGCCCCGCCGTGCCAACGGTAAAAGAAACCGCAAGAACACTCGAAATGAAACGTTTCAAACTAAACTTCATACAACAAAAAACTCTTTCCTAACTTCTTCCAATTGCGAATGGTTCGCAATTGCAAAAGACAGTATAAAAGAAAGAGTTTGAAAAAGCAAGCAAAACTTAAGCTCCCCCACGACGTTTTCTTAATCGAAAAGCAACAAATAAAAAAGCAAAAGAAATCTCTCAGGCGACGAGTTTTGCTTCAGCAAACTGTTTGAGTCGCAAGAGAGATATTCTTTTGCTTTATTAGTTATTAACGATTAGGAAAACTCCGGAGCATATTCCGGGCTGGCAACGGCTACATCCATCTCATCCTGGAACTGCTTGTAAGCGATCTGAGATCTCTCGCTCTCGTCCGCTTCTTCCTTACCGACGAAGTACATTACGTGATAACCATAATCAGTCTCAACGATATCGCAATCACCTACATTGTGCTCTGCGAAGCACCATTCTTCGAACGGCTTTACCATCTGGCCGAGGTTTACTCTGTACTGTCTTGCTTCACCTGCTTCACCTGCTGCGACCGCGGCATCTGCTTTTGTCTGGAGATCCTCAAGACCGGTTACGGACTTCTGAAGATCCTCTGCTCTCTGCTTAGCTGCCGCACACTCCTCGTCGGAAAGCTTCGCGCCTGTTTCCAGACTGATCGTCGGGAAAAGAACGTGATAAACGACCGGAAGAAGTGTCTCGCCTTCCGCGAACGGATAAACTTCAACATAATGCTTCATAGCAAGAGTTACCAGCTCATAGCGCTGAAGAACAGAACGCATGCCGTCAACGGTTGCATCCGGTCCGTACCATGCCTGCAGATACTCATCAAGAGTCATACCATACTGAGCGGCTGTCTCCTCTGTTTCTTTGAAAGTATCCTCAATCTTCTGAAGGATCTCATCATCAAGTTCCAGATTATTCTTCTGTGAGTATTCGAGGAGGAATGCCTCGCCCTGCAGATCGAAGATAACCTGCTCACCCAGGTAATCCTTTACCGTCTTTGTCTCTGTCAGATTAGAGTTCATATCGAGGAAGCCCGCGGCTGTCATCTGAATGCTGCCATATCCGTTTGTATACAGCTGAACGTACTCCTGAGCAAAATAATAGTTGTAATCCAGAGTAGTAAACTGCATGCCGTGGATCTTGACCGTCTTGTTCATCTCGGCGATCGCTGCCGCGTCGTAGTTGTTCTCGAATGTCATCTTCATGTATGTCCCATCCGAAGCTGTGGCCGCCGAATCACCTGTTCCGGAACCGGTATCCATCGGAAGCGTAAGACCGGAATCAGACTGGCTCGCGCCGGAAAGACTTGTCTCGGAAGTAGCCGCGTATTCGGAGCTCTTACAACCGGACAGACAAACACCGCTCATCAGGCACAGAGCCATGACCGCAGCGCTGATACGTAACTTTTTCATAAGTTTTTCCTCTCTTTTCAGTTCGGCTTTCTCCTTCTGAAAAGCACCGCCGAACGTGCGTAGAATTCTATAACACGGGCATTATACCACAGGAAAGCCCCCCTATACACTAATTTTTTAGTTATATAGGGAGTTTGTCGGTAAGAATATCCGATTATTTCAGGTCGATATAGATCGGGCAGTGATCGGATCCCATGATGTCGGACATCATCTCCGATTCGGCGATCTTATCCTTATGCGCTTCATCTACGAAGAAATAGTCGATACGCCAGCCGACGTTTCTGTCTCTGGCAAAAGTCTTATAGGACCACCAGGTGTACTTCTCCGTAACGTCCGGATAGAGCATGCGGAAGGTGTCGACCAGTCCTTTTTCCGCGAAATGATCCATATATACGCGCTCCTCCGGAAGGAATCCGGAGATCTTGCTGTTTGCTTTCGGATTGGAAAGATCGATCTCTTTATGTGCGGTGTTGACGTCGCCGCAGACAAGAACCATGCGTCCTTCGTCCATCTGCTTTTTCACCTTCTCAAGGAAGCAGTCGTAAAAGCGCAGTTTGAAATCCACTCTCTCCGGACCCTGTCCGCCGTTCGGAAAATAGATGTTGTAGAGGATGAAGTCACCGAAGTCCAGTTCGATCGTTCTTCCTTCATGGTCGAATTCATCCGTGCCGAGTCCGTACGAGACCGACACAGGTTCTTTTTTCGTATATACACAGGTACCGGAATATCCTTTTCTCTCTGCCGAGGAAAAGTAACTCTTGTAGCCCGGGATATTCAAAAGGCTGTCGTCCAGCTGATCGACGGACGCCTTTGTTTCCTGGATGCAGAGTACGTCCGGGTCGAGTGCTTTTACCGTATCGAGAAAGCCTTTTTTCGCTACTGCACGGATGCCGTTTACATTCCAACTAATTAACCGCATGTTAACATTTCCCCGCTATTTCTTTTATCTTTCTTGTGTATTATATCAGACAAATTAAAAATCATTGCGATATAATGGAAATATGAGTAATCGGTCTTCCCTCGGGGACGGATTTTCCTCGTGACCGGAAGCCGAGATTTCCAGATTTGGAGGTGCGACAAATGGCAGATCTGAAGAAAGTCCTGATGGTATTCACCGGTGGAAATATATCTACCCGCTTATCTAAAAAAGCACTCGAGCTCGGTACGGCTCCGTACGCTGTCCTCGATGCTGCCGGCAAGTTCGGCAAGGATTTCACGATCATCGAACCTGTAGATGTCTGCTCCGAAAACTTCACACCGCCGATGTATAAGGTGCTTTTCGATTCCATGAAAAACGAACTCGATAAGGGCGGCTACGGATGCGTGCTCGTCGCTCACGGCGCGAACACCATGTCGTACACAGCCCAGCTCGCGGACCTTCTGCTTTCCGGATATGAGATCCCGATCGTATTCTTCGGATCCAAGATCGCTCCGACGGAAGAAGACTCCGACGCCGTCGTTAACTTGAAAGCCGCCTACGCGCTGGCTATGGAAGTCGACAAGGGCGTTTATGTCGTTGGAAAAGCAGCGGACGGCAAGATCTATGTCCACTACGCCGGCTACATCATGACCCCGAACAGAAAGACCGACGACTACGCAAGCTATAAGAATCGTGTCGCGGGAAAGATCTCCGGCAAGAAGTTCGTCCCAAACGAAGGCGTTGTTCCCCCGGAAGAATGCCCGAACGCCATGAAGAATCTCCGCGCTTTGAGCAAGCTCATGACTCTGCCGAAGGAAGACACGATCTTAACGATCGGCGCGCCGGTATGTATCAGCTACGATAACTACAGCATCGCGCGTTCCGACTATAAGTACGTACTGCAGCGCCTGCATCACGACGGCACCGTGAATACACTTTCCGAGGATAACCCGTTCTCGATCCTGTATCTGAAAAAAGCCTGCGACCACTATGGCAAGCAGGTCTTCGTAGCACCGATCGACAGCTCGATGGTTCCTTCTCCTTCCACGAAGGCGATCCTCAATGCCAAGATCAAGCCGCTGTACGATATGCCGCTTGAAGCAGCATGGGCTTACCTGATGCTTTCCACATGGCTCGGAAAACTTATTAAGAAATAATCTGTTCATATCATAGTCGAAAGATAAACAACGTTGCCGGTCCTCGGACTTCGTCCTGCGGAATCGCTCCTTATGTTTTCTTTCGGCTATTGCAATAAGAGAGATTTTCTGGAAACAGGTCTTCCGGGATACATTTTCTTTAGAATGTAAAAGCCCTGTTTTCAATGGCTTGCGGGCAATTGTGAAGAAAATGTGTTCAAATATGAAGTGGTCTTCACTATTCTTATTTTTGCGTTAACAGATTGATGATTTCTTTTCGCGGTCGTATCGATATAATGACAATGGAAGCAGTTGAGAGTGCTTCCGGGGAAGCTTGTTGAAAACCCGGGTTTTGAGTTTGTGTTATAGGGTTTTAGCTGACCATCCGATTAACAACAAAGTGCTTCATAAAAACTCCGGGCAGTCTTTCAACAAAGGCTGCTTTTTTTATCCCTTCTTTTAGAAGTACCGTTCGTTCCGCCAACATTCAGAAGTTTAGCGGCGCAAAAACAAAACGTCGGAGCGATTCTGCAGGGCAAATCCCGAGGACCAGCGACGACGTTTCTGATTTTTGCGTCTATTTAATACTTATTTGTGCGGAACGAACAGTGTGCCGATGTCTTCTCCGTCGAGGATATCCTCGAGGATCTGGGACTGGGAGCCCTCGGCAATAACACCTGCGATGCCATGATCCATCAGCATGCTCATCGCGAGGATCTTCGTCTGCATTCCGCCGGTTCCGAGTGCGGATCCTGCGCCGCCTGCTCCCTTGATCAGTTCATCACTGACCTCTGTAACGACAGAGATGCGCTTTGCGTCCGGATTCTCTTTCGGATTGCTGTCATAAACAGCATCGATATCGGAAAGGATGATCAGAAGATCAGCGTTTACGACACGTGCAACCAGTGCGGAAAGTGTATCGTTATCACCGAATGTGCCTGCGTGAGGCATCTCGGCAGTAGATACGGTATCGTTTTCGTTAACAACAGGCAGAATACCCTTTTCGATAAGAGCCTCCATGGTGTTGCTGATATTTGTTCTTGTGATCGGATCGTCGATACCGTCCTTCGTCAAAAGGATCTGGGCAACGACACGGGAATATTCCGCGAAGCAACGGCTGTATACGTTCATGAGCTCGCACTGACCGACAGCGGCAACCGCCTGCTTGTCACGCATCTCGCTCGGACGTTCCGGCAGATCCAGACAGCCGACACCAACGCCGATCGCACCGGACGTAACGAGTACTACTTCTCTTCCGGAATTCATGAGGTCCGCGATCGCTCTGGCCAGACGATCCATGTTACGCATGTTCATACGGCCGTTTTCGTACGTGATAGTAGACGTACCGACTTTAACGACGACACGCTTTGCCTCGGTTATAAGATGACGACCTTGTCTCTCTTCTTCGCCCATTATCAGACCTCAATTTCTAAACTTACATTAGATGATGCTCTGTCAAATCCTTATTACAGAAACATCGCAGCACCAAATAGAATAATCTCTTCCGCGTTAAATTGCAATGGTTTATGTTATAATGTGCGTGTTAATCGGGTAGTTCTTTTCCCTAACATAGGATCAGGAGGGGTAGTGTTAGTGAAAAAGTTTTTCGGCTTGACGCGTCGTATCGCCGCTTTAGGGATGTCGTTCGCATTGATCTCATCCGCTTGTATTCTGACGGGCTGTAACTCCCGCCGCGAGCTGGTCATCTACAACTGGGGCGATTTCATCGCGGAAGATACCATCACCAATTTTGAAAAAGCATATCCGAAGTATAAGGTCGTTTACAGGACTTTCGAAGACAACGAAGACATGTATCCGAACCTCGACAATTCCTATGACGTCATCATCCCTTCCGAATACATGGTGACCCGTCTTCTCAGAGAGAACAAGCTTCGCGATCTCGATTGGAGCAAGCTCCCGAATGTTGAAAAATACATGGATCCGATGTTCCGCTCCGTCACTTATTCCACGGAAAAAGCGATCAACGACGGCATGCTCAATTACGCGATCCCGTACCTTTACTGCACCGTCGGTCTCATCTATGATGCCAACCGCGTGGAGATCCCGGAAGATACCACTGACCCGAAAGAGATCTGGGGAGTGCTTTTCGATCAGCAGTATCGCGGAAAGATCGGCATGTACCGAAGCATGAGAGAATCCATCGGCGTCGCACTGAACTACTGCGGCTACAGCATCAACTCCATCGATGACAAAGAACTCTCCGAAGCGCAGAAAGTCCTGCTCGATCAGAAAACTCAGGTCGCGCCGGCACTCGGTATCGACAATTTAAAGGACAAGATGGCAAACGGAGACCTGGTCGCGTCTGTCGGCTGGAGCGGTGACCATCGCGTTATCGAAGAACGTGTAAAGAAGCTCGGGAAGAGCAATGATATCGACATTCGCTTCATCCTTCCGAGCGGAAGTAACTGGTCGATCGACATGATGTGCATCCCGACGAACGCCAAAAACGTCGAGGGCGCGCACGCTTTCATCAACTACATGTACGACCCGGACGTAGCTCTCGCGAACTGCAAGTTCGTCGGCTATTCCACACCGAATACCGCCGCACGTGAGATGCTCGATCCGAAGATCGCCAACAACCCGTGCTACTACCCGGACGAAGCGACTTTCGCGCAGCTTGAAGTGTACTACTCTTCCGAAGACTATGAGAAGAAGTACGAAGAAGTCTGGGATGCCGTCGGCGCCACAGTTTAGTGCTTTATGAAATTCGAACCCATTGAAAAACGTAACGACAAGGATAATTCGATCCTGTTTTATCTGAGATCGTCCCTGATCCCCGTATTTGCAGACTTTTTCCTGGGCTGCTGTCTGGGATTTCTGTACTTTTACACCGATATGACCACGCGGACGGGACGCCTGATCGGTCTTCTGGCATTCGGTTTCTGGCTCATCGCTTTTCTCGGATTCATGTGTGCTCTTCTTGCCCGCATATGCACATTGGTCTTCGTTACGAAGTACCGTCTTTACGGTCAGATCTACCGCTTTCTTCCGTCAAACAGAAGGATCGAGATCGCTCTTTCCGAGATCAAAGAAGTCGAGGTCAGAGCCACGATCGGCACCAGGCTCTTTCGTTACGCGCATCTGATCATTCACCCGTATAACGGCAAAAAGATCTTCCTGAGGAACATAAGAAACGCGGAAGAACTTGCGATAATTATCTTAAAGCTTCAGGATAAGCTCCAAAAAGGACAGGCCGAAGATAAGAGTAAAGCGTAAGATCAGCGAAGCTTTTCGCTGCTGTGCGCACCGTATCCCACACGCATATCAAAGATCATGTCGATGAGGCTTTCATAGTACGTGATGAACTCGTCGTTTCTGATCATGTCGATGATCTCTTCGTGGCTTGCCCATTTCACGGCCTGCACTTCTTCCTGCTGAAGAGTAAGAGTTGCCGGATCCAGGTCCTTTTCGAGCATGTAAAAGTCATCGAAACCGTGTTCCCAGTTGATAGTAAATCTCGGAACGACGTTTGTGAAATCCACATCCAGACCAATCTCTTCCAGGAGTTCTCTGTGCGCGGCATCCTGAGATGTCTCGCCGGACTGTGAGCATCCGCCCACGGAAATATCCCACAGATTCGACCAGTCGGATTTAAATGGCTGGCGCTGCTGGATCAGCATCTTTCCTTCCGAATTGAAAATACAGATATGTACGACCATGCGGAACTGTCCTTCCGCAGGCTTTTGTCCACGCGTAACGACCTCACCTGTTTTCACGCGGTGAATATCGTATGCATCCCATTGTTCTTTTCCCATAGTGAACCTCTTTGTTCGAAATGAAGGAGCGTTTCCTTTTCGGGAAACGCTCCGTGTCGAGTCTTTCTTACTTCTCGTACGGTTTGATGGTCTGGATCGTACCGTCCTCGTTGTACTTGAGCTCTGTGTACTTAACGCAGCGGCGGTGGTTGATGCCGTTACTGAGCTCGCAGTCGTGATAGAACAGATACCACTTGCCCTGATACTCAACGATCGAGTGGTGTGTCGTCCAGCCGATTACCGGCTCCATGATGCGTCCTCTGTATGTGAAAGGACCGTCCGGATTCTCAGATGTCGCGTATACGAGATAGTGTGTCGTACCTGTCGAATAGGAGAGGTAATAAAGTCCATTGTACTTGTGCATCCAAGGACCTTCGAAATATCTTCTGTCCTCATCCTCAGCGAGAAGCGGGTTGCCGTTCTCGTCCAGGATCTCGAGGTGCTTCGGTTCTGTCTTAAAGGACTTCATGTCGTCATTGAGTTCTGCGAACATCGGTCCGAGAGCCTTATCCTTGCCAACCGGGCGCGGTGTGTTCTCATCGAACTTACCTGTCTGCCACATCTCGAGCTGACCACCCCAGAGACCGCCGTAGTAGATGTAGGAACGTCCGTCATCATCTACGAGAACTGCCGGGTCGATACTGTAGGAACCCTCGATATAGTTGTCTTCCGGTGCAAAAGGACCTTCCGGCTTATCGGATACAGCAACACCGATACGGAAGATGCCGTCCTTGTCACGAGCCGGGAAATAAAGATAGTACTTGCCGTTCTTATATGCGCAGTCCGGAGCCCACATCTGCTTGCTGACCCACGGAATGTTCTTCATGTGGAGAGCCTCGCCGTTATCCACGCAGTCTGCGTCGAGATTATCCAGAGAAAGGATGTGGTAATCTTCCATTCTGTACTCGTCACCATCGTCGTTATCCTCGCCGTCGTGCGGGATATCGTGGGACGGATAGACATAGATCTTACCGTTAAAAACATGTGCAGAAGGATCTGCGGTAAAAATGTGTGTAACTAAAGGTGTTCTTTCTTTCATGACGATACACTCCCCTATAACCTAGTACAGATATAATATCATACATTGATATTCAAAACATCTATGATTTCACATTTCAACGGTGAAACTTCATGCTTTATCAGGTGTATCTTCCTCTTCTTTTTTCTCTTTTCCCCGTTTTACCGAAACGAAGAGGATGAGCCCCGTGAAAAGGACCATCACAAACGGACGGAAGTCGAAGGAAAGACCCGTCGGCGCAGGTGTCTTGACCTTTGCATTTTCGACTGTAAGTGTAAACTTGCCTTCCACCGTATCATAGGTAAGCGTCGCATCGCTGCTCTGGCTGATACTTATTCTCTCATCTGAAGACTTCGTATTATCTACCGTGATCACGATCTCATCCGGAAGCGGTTCATAACCTCCGGCATGTGCCTGCTCTGCCAGATAATAAGTTCCGCTCTCGAGCGATAACTCATGCTTCGTTTCACCAGACTCCGTATAAGCCAGGAATCCGTCCGTACCGGATACCAGAGTAAACATTGTATTCTGCGAACCATTCTTTATGTTATACAAACGGAATGCAGTTCCGGGGATCGGATCTCCGGTTTCCTTATCAACTTTTTGGATCTTCAGTGTCGCTTCGGCAATTCGGTTGATGTAGTTGATATCGCTGTTCCCTGTCTCCGCGATCGGAACGGTGACCGCATATGTTCGAATGCCGTTGACGTATGCCGCGTAACCTGGTGCATTCTCCTGGACCTGCAGGAAGTAGCCGACCGGAAGGCCTGTGAGAGTGATGCTGCCGCCATTGGTCAAAGTGAAATTGATCACATCTCCGGACACGCTTCCGCCCAAAGCAGTCACCATCGCCTCAATGTCCGAGGAAATAGCGACCGGGGTGCCGGAGTTTGCCGTACTCAGAAGTTTTGCCGTAAACGCGAAGGTAGTGCCGGCAGGAATCGTCTGCGATCCTGTAAGCTGTACATTCTTGGTGATGGTATAATCACCGGTCTTCAGCGTGTTCACAAAACCGATCTGTGCATCGCTTGCCAGATTCGAAATGGTGTATGTCAGCGCCTCGACTTTTGTCTCGCTGTCCTTACCGACTTTGGTGACATAGTCTTCTTCCGCAGTCTGCGTCACGATCAGTCTATATCCACCCGGAAGATCCTTGATCACATAGGATTCTCCGTCCTTGAGAACAAAGGTCA
Source organism: Clostridiales bacterium (assembly GCA_017617525.1). GTDB lineage: Bacteria > Bacillota > Clostridia > Saccharofermentanales > Saccharofermentanaceae > Scatonaster. The sequence goes on along the minus strand of JAFZWA010000060.1, from coordinate 12,209 downwards.
TTTCTTTTCTGCCGTTGCTGAAAGTCGCATTTGTGAGCGAGCTCGGGAATACGACCTGCGTATCGCCGTTCCACAGCGTCGCCGTGTAGGTAAACGACTTTGTCTTACTGCCGTATTCATCCGGAAGCACCTGATTTGCAACTGTCACATCATATGTATCTCTTGTATTTGTGAAGGTGATCGATCCGCCTTCTTCAGGAATACTTGCCAGAGTAAATGGTTTCCCGGATGTCTGCGTCGGATCAGCATCGTTTGAAGATACTGCTGTCCATCCGTCAGCCGTCTCCGTCACTACAACTGTTCCTCCGATCGGAACATGCTCAAGTTTCCTCGTTTCGCCATTCTTCAGAGTGAAAGTGGTTCCAATATACTCAGTAGGCGTGACGACCGTTCCGGTCGTATCTCTATACTCGACTGCAAAAGTGAACTCTTCATCACCGGTCGTATAGTCATCCGCGACAACGCTCTTCGTTACATCCACACTCGTATGTGTACGCGTATTGGTGAAGTCAGCCGTCACTGTCGCACCATCAGAGTAACTGCCTGTTCCGTTCAACGAATACGTCCTGGTATTACCCGTTGGATTGTTCGCTGTTGGAGCGGTTCGCATCGTATTTACCGAAGCTCCGTTTCCACTTGCTATCGGTTGGTTATTCACTCGCAGTGTTACCGTATATGCCGGGTCGGAAACCTCGGTGATCACAACGGACTGAAAAAACACGTTCAGTTCATAAGTTCCAGTTTGACTGATTCTCTCAGAATCAGAGGGCACAAAATACAGAGGAAGAGTAAGATCCTCTCCATGTTTCAACGTGAATGTCTGAGTATCTGTAACGGAGCTTGTAGAAACATTTGATACCGACCAACCGGCCCAACTACGTGTAATTGTTCTCGAGTATGTAGTTGTCGTAATCTCAGCAGTAAAGGTAAATTCTTTGGTCTGCTGACTTGCCGTCAGAGGCGAATTATCTGCGTTCGCAACTGTCTTACTGATCACAACGTCGATGTGCGAGGCATCGACCCATGAAGTATAAAGATCAATATTCTGTGTAACTGGTTCCGAAAAATCGTATATACCGGTCACCGAGCCAGCGTTCGTTGTAGTCATATCCTGATAACTATTATTGTCCTTTATCCAGCGATAGAACTGATTCGTGTTATTCCAGGAAGGTGCTATCGGCGTATTTACTGTATCACCCTTTGCCAGCGTTACTACATATATGCGGTTATTTCCGGGCACATAGTAACTGCTGTCATTGCCGTTGTTCCATGTATGGTTATTCGTCAGGTGGAAAGTGACCGTAACATTCTGACCCCAGACCGCATACAGCGTCATACCACTATGGACGTCTGTATCGAAATCCCAGAGTAGATCTCTCTTAATGACCGCCAGGTTGTTGATTCCGTCGGCAGCGCTCGTTCCCGGCAATGTGTATCCGTCAGGTTCGCAGAGTGCCGCTTCCTCGCTGGTCGTCCATCCGATGAAAGTATACCCGGCACGAGTCGGATCAGTAGGCTCTGTTGCTTTTGCCGTATTACCGTTGGAAAGATCTACCGGCTCATATGGCAGACCATCCTCGTCCACATAAACGAGAGAACTGTCATTGATTACAGACTCATAACTGCTTCCGGTCCTGGCCGTATCCGTCCATGTTCCTCCGTTTGTGTCGTAGAAGATCGTATCCACACCGTCGAAATAGACAAGAACACCGTCCGGATCCTCATGGAGTGTATCCGTAAGAGTGAAATCCGCTTCACTGGATCTGTAAAGACCTGCGGTAGCAAGTCCCGTCTGCTGTCCGCGGAAATAACTCGAAACATTCAGAAGCTGTGTGGTGCTCCTGTTAATTCCGTTGATCGTGAACTGCTCCTCGGCGCCTTCCGGCATGACGAGTTTAATGCTTTCGCCCGGATCCAGAGTGATCGTAGTTTCCGTGAACTTTTCACGTCCAAAAGCACCTGTCGCCTGATTGACGATACTCATGGCGGCTCCCGTGCCGGAGATCGTATAGGTAACTGGAGAATCCGTACGGTTCGTAAATGTTACATATACCATCGGCTCCCATACCGCGTAAAGTCTGACGCTATCTGTTCTCTGCACGGAAATGACGGAATCTGTTGCATAAGTAGGAACATAAGCCGCTCCTGTCTTAAGGTCGTCATCAGTTGCCGCCGTCTTTGAAAGTGTATAGTCGGAACCTTCGTCGAAACCGATCAGCAGATAATTATTCGGATGCTTATAGTAATTCGTACTGACATCATAAGGATCATCCAGCATTCCCGGAGTTACACCATATTTGTAGATATGTACCGCCGCATTGGACTGCATATCTCCGAATACGATCTCATTGGCAGAACCATCTTCTACGACGGAACCCGAATCGGTCCAGCCAGATGCAGCAGTAATATTCTGAACCGAATTCAGTTCAGATCCGTTTCCATCTACCAGATAACCGTCATTGGCATTCAGCATCAGATTGGCCACAAGCGGTCTTCGGTCTGCTTCAGTAGCAAGCTGGTAGATCGCCTGCATGTGGATGCATCCGTTTGCATCAGCATCATGCGCATCGATCACAAACGGAGTCGGTTCCGCATAGTACACATCATGAAGCGGCGTAAAAGTCGCATGTCCATTTGCGTCATATCCTGTATACTTTACGACCTGCCAGCCGCGGAAAATGTAATCATCTCCCATTTCCTGACCATTTACGGTAACGCCGGTCGGCTGCTGTAATGTGGTCGTCTGAGCACCGTCGTTATACATCTCTTCCCCGCTGTTGACAGGGTCAGTCCATGCAGTTATCTCACCATTTATGAAAACTTGACTTCCGTCGCCCAATGTAAGGATGTACGAAGGATTATAGGCAATATAGTAGGAACCGACCTTTCGCCATACAGCGCGAAGTTTGATCGTATCCTCGACTTCGTTTGCGAAATTGTAGGGGGTATCGGAAAGTGTACCATCCGGTTTTACCACATACCAACCGACAAATGCATAAGATCCGCTCGGTACTTCTTCATACAAAACAAAGTCGCCGTTGTTATCCTTTTTGACATAGCGATCCTTGAAGTCTTCAAAGGTTGCCGGAATCGTTCCGTCGTAGTACCCCGGACGAGAGGCCTCATGCCAAGCCTGTGCGGCTTTCAAATACTTGTAGTATGCTTCCAGTTCATCGGCCGTAAGATACAGGGCATTACGAAGATCCGCATGCAAGCCCCAATCCCCACTGGTATCATCGAACTGCATGTTCATATAGTAGTATTTTGTGCCGTCATCCGCACCTTCGTATTCAACGAATGTCCGCTCCAATTCATACTCGCCGATCGCCGTACCATACATCGCACTAAAGTATGTAGACTGGGAGGTATTGTGACCGGTTCCGATATTCTGAAGAACGGATACCCAGGACGGCGTACTTCCGATCGCATCGCCATTTGCATTCCAGGCAGCGATCCACTTTGGATCTGAAGAATTCGAACTTTCAAATCCGCCGAGGTAAAATGTCGGCCATCCACCATCCGTCGCTTCCGTGAAATTGATATGGTTGATCTCACCACCGTTTGGATCGATCTCGATATAGTAGTAGATCGGTGTCCATTTACCATAAACGATCTTATCTGCTGCCGGCATCGTAGTTGAAAAATCGAAAGGCTTTGTACATGCCTTGTCTTCGAACCATCCGCCGAACTCATAGTGAGCGGGAATATCGGAGCCTGTCGGACGGATCGCGTTTTCCGTGTCGTCCGGATGAGCACGATAGTCGTACTTTTCAAGAGGGGTCTCATATAAGACATCGTCTATCACGACCGTTTTGTCCGACATGCCGGTAGCTGTAGGATAATTGTAGTCAAAAGTCAGTTTGCTTCCATCTCTGAGATAGTAACAATAGATTGATGCTGCTCTGGTATTGGCATTCGAATTGTAGTCCCATACCTGGGTTACACTTTGCCCGTTTGAATTGTATGCCTGAGGCGGATAAGCAGTGCTTTTAGAAAAGCCAACAAGTGACAGATAGTCTTCAGCCTCTGTGAAATATCCGTATTTGGCGACTGTATGATGATACAGTTTAAATCTTTTTCCGTTATATGTCCGATCGCTTTCTCCGGGGGCTTCATCCGGAAGAGGTTCGATATAGTAGTATAGATCCTTCTGGGTGGCTGTGCCCTCATTCAAAACAAACGTAATATTCTCATTCGGCATTACGTCGATATATACAAGGACCTCTTTAAATGTATTTTGTGATGTGCCATAGCCCTGAGGAGCCCAGCGCTCTCCTTGATCATACGTAACGCCGTTGTTACCGACGATCGGAAAATTCGACGAGATATTCTGCTGGTAAAGTGCCGTGATTTGCTTGATCGGCGTTCCGTTGTTCGTAGTTCTGAAAGACAGTGTACGAACATTTCTGTCATAGTAGATATTTACTACTGTTGACTTGTCGCCGCGAACTCTCTCGTCACTCATAACTACTGGATCGGTCGTGCGAAGATGGAATCCCGTAAAGTCACTTGCGGTAGAGGAATTCGTAGTCAATGTTTTGTACGAATTCAGATCCAGCTGATCCACGGTAAGTCCGGATGCACTTGCGACAACAGAAGGAAGGACATTCGGATCCAATACATAATAGTCGTATTCCTTGTCAGCGTTGGATGCATTTGGATCATCCGTGACCTTCTGCTTCCAGATAACTACTGTGTACGAGGAATTCGCTTTCTCGATCCATTCTGCATAGAAAGTAAGCGATTCAAGAGGATACTTGATCGTAAGTTTTCCGTTTTTGATGGTATAGGCCACGCCGGTCTGCAAGTTGCCGTCGTTATCCTCATATGTTCCGTCTATAGACAGATCTACGGACGGGAGGAAGTTTCCGTTTTCATCCGTGACCAGCATGTATTCAGGCTGATCCGGATCACCGTTTGTATACCCGGTGATCACTCGCCATCCGCCGAAATCGTAACCGACACGACTCGTGGGCGGAAGGCTCGTCACTTCACCGCCAACACTTGCGCCGCCGTCTTCGGAGTCAAATTCGGCAAGTGTAAACTGGGCAGGAACATAAGTTGCGCCGTTACCACTGTCACCTACGTTAAAGTACAGCCAGCGTCCTTCCTGGAAGTACGGATAAAGGTCAACATCTTCCGTGACATCGATACTCTTCGTAACCGGATTTCCGTTGTCATCCATCGTCTGGACCGAGATCCAGGTGTTGTTCGTACGGTACTGCCATCCGCGGAAGATTCGGCGGATCGTATCTGTCGCCTTGGCGCTGACGTCGCTGATGAGAACACTCTCGGTTCCGTCACTGCCGAGAATCACAAGCTTACGGGTAAGAAGATTACTGGCGTTACTGACCGCATATGCAAGTTCGTGGAAGTTTACAAAGCAGTAGTTCTCGTAGATCGGTGCAACATAGATATGCGCGCTGTAATCTGTCGGATCCATTTCGGCCGTCTTACTGCATGTCTTTCCGTCGACTGTCCAGGACATGGTAAATGTGCCATCTCCGTTATCTGTTACGGAGATCGGTGTTTCAAACGGGAGATGGTCCGGCGACTGCGTCCAGCGGTATGTATAGTTGTTTCCGTTGGAAGAAGTCTCATCTACAACATACCAGCCGAAGAAAAACTTATTGGCCATGTTCGGCGGATTCACGATCATTTCCAGCGTCTCTCCATCCTGAACGATCTGCGTCGTTTGCATCTGATTGGCAGTGTTCGGGAAAGAATAAGAAGGGACGGTGTAATAGTATTCGCCATTTACGACACTTTCCTGAGAAGCCAGGTCTGTTACCGGACTTAGGTAGTGAACGGTAAATCTGGGAGTCACAACATCTTCGCCTTCGTGTTCAACAATGGCATAGACGGAGAAACTCTCCGCAGCGAACTCAACGATCGTCGTATCGTCTTCTCCCGGAAGCGTAGTATTTTCGATGATCTCGGCCTCACCCTCGCCGGGTTCCTCAGCGAAGTGAACCACGGTAAGATCTTCGGAAGAGGTCTCTTCCAGTTCGATCTTCATGTTGACCGGATATCCGTCTTTCGGCTGATACTCGGTATCTTCTTTCATGATAGAAATATCGAACAGGTGGACTTTTTCGACAGTTTTTTCTTCCAGCGTCGCCTGAACTTCTTCGAGGTACTCGTCATATTCTTCGCCTTCACTGATCTCATTAACGACCAGTTCCGCGTCTGAAGGGATTCCTGCATCTTGGGAATATGTGGCGGTAAAATGATACTTCTTCCCGTCGATTCCGGTAAGTTCCTGCTCCAGTGTGAAAGGTTCATCATCAGAAGATGCCTGTACGGATCTGACTGTGTGGAGGAAGGGAGAATCTATAAGTCCGATCGGAACAGCAGAAAAGAGTAAAGCGGCGGCTAACACCGTTGAAACACAAGTCCGTGTAAGTTTTCCAGACAAGCGCTTAAACATCAGCTGTTTCTTCTCCCTCTTTCTCTTCGTTCTTCTTGCGCCGTGCGAAGAACTCCTCCGACACAAGCGCGATTCCGAGGATGATCAGCATCCACGGTGTATATTTGTCTTTCATGACCATAGGCTGCGTCATGTTCTCGTAAGTTATGAAGATCACAAGCGCAGCGATCGCAAGCAGGATCCCGACGATAGGTCCGGCAAACCTGCCTGGTGTTTTTTCTTTCTTCTTATCCGTCATATCCATGAGACATGGAATCACGGTCATGATCGTCAGTATCAGACAGCAGAGGTTAAGAAGCGCCCATCCCGAGCCGTATCTTTGGGAATCACCGGTCTTGACGATCGCCCGTCCCGCATGATCTTCATCCGGCGCCTGTGTAACTACCGGATCAACGGTTTTCTGTGTCTCTTTGAGTTTACAGATCAGAAGTATTCTTCCGTCCGTCGCAGCCCCCTCACAAGTAGAGAGAACAAGGAACTTCTCCGCGCTTTTTACCGCGCTGTTCGTATTAACGACCACGATGTTGTTATTGTTCAGAATGTTATTGGTATATCCGTTCCAATCCAGAGAAGTAATACCGTAAACAGCATCTTCATATGCATCCGTTTCAACAACGGAGATGACTTCGACGTCGAGGACTTCTTTGGATGTGACCAGCGTTCCCGTAAGGTGACTACTGAAGAATCCCTGATCTAGGTACTTCGTGAGATCTCCGAACATCGCGCCATTATCCATGTGATGTCCGTAGAGGAGATTGTAGGATTCGGCAAAATCACCTGCATTTTTCGCCTGCAGATAAATGGCTCCTGTAAGAGAGGGTTGCTGATAGATATCACGGTTTGCATAGTAAAGGTCATCGTTCCCGTGGACGACCGGATAATCGATGTGGGTATCATCCATCGTGATCCAGCCGACAGCGTCGGGAATGTTCGACATCAGTTCATCAACGGAAACCGTCTCCTCATTTAGTTCGGGCTTGTACTGGATATACGCAGAACTGAATGCCCGATTCTGAAGATAGGTGTTCTCATAGATCATATACCCGGAAAAGGCCATGATCGAAACAGAGGTGACGGTTGCCACCGCAGAAAGAACTTTATTTGCAATTTTCAATGTCTTTGAAAACGCCATTATTCTGTTACCTTAAAAACTATGCTGCCTTATAAGCAGTATCAGCGTACCCAGGATCTCGTCTTTTTTGACAGGACCATAGTACCTGCTGTCGACGCCGGTCAGGCGGTTGTCTCCTAAAACAAAGTATTCGTCGGAAGATAGCGTGATCGGATATTCCAGAAAATCGGTATACGGAAAAGTCAGGCTATAGATCTTCTCTTCAACGATGAGATTGCCATTGACTTTTACCGCGCCGTCTTCCGTTATCTCTACAGTATCGCCTGGGATCGCGATCACACGGGAAATACACGTTTCCCCTTCTTTCTTGAAAACGATGATATCCTGTGAGACAGGGTCCTTATTGACACGCGAATAGATGATCCGGTCACCGATATTCAACGCCGGGGACATGTCGTATGTGTTCACGGTCTTCGTTCCGATGATGAAGGAAAACATGACCCACAGACTTATGACGATCAGAAAGCTGTTGCGTATAAATCTTCTGATACCATCCCTGTTTTTGGATAGTACTGTGGATATTTGCTTAAGCTTCTCTTTGATCATCGATTACCCCGATACTAGATAAGGATGTGATTTCTCACATAAAAGACCGGTATCTTCTTATGCTTTTTCTTTTTTGCCCCAGCGACGGCTCAGTACGAACAGGACAATGCCTGCACCCAGAAGGAGAATGTACGGAGCGGTTCTTACGATTACGCCGGTAGGAGAGATCGTCTGGAAGACGTTCGCGATCGCAACTGTATGAGCAGTATCATCATCCGCATTCGCTGTCGTTGTGATCACGCCATTCAGGGAGTTATAGTCCGCCGCAGTATATGCTGCGAAAGCCGACGGTGTAGATGTGGATGAAATATCTTTTGCCGTGCCGGCTGCTCCATCTACTGTAAGTGTCGTTCTGTAGGTAACATTAGCTACATCGTTTGTCTCGTAGATCTCTACGGAAGTTCCGCAAGGAATTCCGATATACTTGACAGATCCGCCACTTGCGATCGTAACCAGTCCGTCCAGATTACTTGCAGCAACTGCTGTATGAGCATAATCCGTTACAGAACCGTTAGTTTCTGCGTTAAGTTTTACATCTTTAGTGACTGCAGCATTTGTAAAGTCCACATTAACGGGGAACTGGTGATTCATGCTGGCATTATCACCGGTGAGCGTCTTACTGATCGTTACGTTGAATGTGTAATAGCTGTCAGCGTTGATCGTATCTCCATCATTTGTCGCCGCCACAAAACCGTTTGTCTTTACCGCACCGGTCGTTGTCGTGTCACCATCCGGAGTGATCGCTTCATCTTCGTAGAGACATACATAACCGTAGATATCCCAGTCAGAAGCCTTCGTGCCATCGGTATATGTGGAAGAAGCCATTACATAAACATCCAGATAACGTTCATGACTGCCTGCTGTATTTGGATTCGCACTTACATTTGTCGTTTCCGTAACACCGGCATCAGCATAACCTGAGGCAGTTTCCGTAAGTTTATAACGGTAAACGCCAGGAGCTGTAAATACTACATTCGAAAAATCGATGGTCAGATCCTTGTAATTCGGTTTTCCTGCATCGGCAGTTTCCAATGTATCATCTGTCGTCCAGGCGATCGTATTGGCAGACGTTCCTGTCATCGTTACGCCTGTTGTGATTCCGGCAAGCGTTGTCTTTGTAACAGCTGCCGCCGGATTGTGATCAGAGTCTGCATCCGTAATGGATACGCCTGCGCTGCCCGCTTCGATCGCGTATGTATAGCTGATCGTCGGGGCGTTGACGTTAGAACCCTCTTTGTTGTAAGCGGTGATCTCTTTTTTGATCTTGACCTGCTTACTCTGGACAGTCGGAGAATCAGTACTGGTATATCCGCCGACTTCACCACCGGTCAGTTCAGCTTCACCGGCCGCAAACAGAGTTGTGCTGAGGCCGAATACCAATGCTGCTGAAATGATTAATGCACCTATCTTCTTTCTTGTGTCTTTCATGTGTGTACCCTCCACATGGTAAATGTTGAAAACCCTGCCGTATCAATGTAAAGCAAGGTTTCAAACGGCCATTAGTTTATAGGGTCATTATAGCACCGAAAAAATCAAAAAATCTATAATATTATATTTTGTTATTTATATATTCACATTTTCACAAAAATCTCTATCCCTAGAACGATAAGGATTACACCGCCCAGGATCTGAGCTTTGGAAGAGAAGCGCGTGCCGAATTTCTTTCCGAGGAAGAGTCCGACCATACAGATAACAAACGTGACGACGCCGATGATAAGGGCGGCCACAATAGCCTGAAGCGCCTCGTATTCGGCGATCGTAAAGCCTACGGACAACGCGTCTATAGATGTCGCAACACCCATAATGAAGAGTTCGTGAAGTCCCATCTGAGTCGGGGCCTCATCGTCTCCTTTTTTCCTGATGCCCTCGTAGAGCATCTTTCCGCCGATAAAGCCGAGAAGGATCATGGCGATCCATGGGATAAATTTCTCAAATGCCTGGAAATACACAAGAAGCGTATGCACGCAGATCCATCCGATCAGAGGCATTGCCGCCTGAAAACCGCCGAACACTCCGGCGATCAGGTTCATCCTTCGAAGCTTCATCTTCGGTTCACGAAGACCGGTGGCAAGAGACACAGAGAATGCATCCATCGCAAGACCCACACCAAGAAGAACACTATTTACAAAGAGCATCGGGCTCCACGGCATATTTGTCACCTCAAAATCGAATTACTGCAACATTCTAATACATTGGGAAAAGCACTGCAACGGGAAAATAAAAGAAAAGAGGCCACCTCTTTCGAGGTGACCTCTGAATCACTCTAAACAAGTGCTTTTCGCGAAGATCAAAGCTTCGGGCCTGCAGCTACGAGAGCCTTACCTGCTTCGTTGCCTTCGTACTTAGCGAAGTTCTTGATGAAGCGGCCAGCGAGATCCTTTGCCTTCTCTTCCCAAACGGAAGCGTCAGCGTATGTGTCGCGAGGATCGAGGATTCCGGAATCTACGCCCGGGAGCTCTGTCGGAACTTCCAGATCGAACATCGGGATCTTCTTTGTCGGAGCCTTGAGGATGTCGCCGTTGAGGATAGCGTCGATGATTCCACGTGTATCCTTGATGGTGATTCTCTTGCCTGTGCCGTTCCAACCTGTGTTAACGAGGAAAGCCTTAGCGCCGTTCTTCTCCATCTTCTTTACCAGTTCCTCAGCGTACTTTGTCGGGTGCAGTTCAAGGAATGCCTGACCGAAGCAAGCGGAGAATGTCGGAGTCGGCTCTGTGATTCCACGCTCTGTACCAGCGAGCTTAGCTGTGAAGCCGGAGAGGAAGTAGTACTTCGTCTGCTCAGGTGTGAGGATGGAAACCGGCGGGAGTACGCCGAAAGCATCAGCGGACAGGAAGATTACGTTCTCAGCGGCCGGGCCGGAAGAAACGCCGTTAACTTCTGCAGCGATGTTGTTGATGTGGTTGATCGGGTAAGAAACACGTGTGTTCTCTGTAACGGACTTGTCGTCGAAGTCGATCTTTCCGTCATCTGCTACTGTAACGTTCTCGAGAAGAGCGTTTCTTCTGATCGCGTTGTAGATGTCCGGCTCGGATTCCTTATCCAGGCCGATAACCTTAGCATAGCAGCCGCCCTCGAAGTTGAAGACGCCGTTGTCATCCCAGCCGTGCTCGTCATCACCGATGAGACGACGCTTCGGGTCTGTGGAAAGTGTTGTCTTACCTGTACCGGAAAGACCGAAGAAGATAGCTGTGTGCTTACCTTCCATATCGCAGTTAGCGGAGCAGTGCATGGAAGCGATGCCCTTGAGCGGGAGGTAGTAGTTCATCATGGAGAACATACCCTTCTTCATCTCGCCGCCGTACCATGTGTTGATGATGACCTGCTCACGGGATGTGATGTTGAATGCAGCGCATGTCTCAGAGTTGAGGCCGAGCTCCTTGAAGTTCTCAACCTTCGCCTTGGAAGCGTTGTAAACTACGAAGTCAGGCTCAAAGCTCTCGAGCTCTTCAGCTGTCGGAACGATGAACATGTTCTTTACGAAATGTGCCTGCCAAGCTACTTCAACGATGAAGCGGATAGCCATTCTTGTATCTTTGTTAGCACCGCAGAAAGCATCTACTACGAAAAGTCTCTTGTTGGAGAGCTCCTTCTTAGCGATGTCCTTAACAACTGCCCATGTCTCTTCGCTCATCGGGTGGTTGTCGTTCTTGTACTCATCGGATGTCCACCAAACTGTATCCTTGGAGTTAGCGTCCATTACGATGTACTTGTCTTTCGGGGAACGGCCTGTGAAGATACCTGTCATAACGTTAACAGTATCCAGCTCGGTGACCTTACCTACCTCGTAACCTGTAAGACCGGCTTTTGTCTCTTCTTCGAAAAGCAGTTCGTAAGAAGGATTGTAGACGATCTCGGTCGTGCCTGTGATGCCATACTTGGTCAAATCAATCTGTGCCATAATTCATCTTCCTTTTCTCTATATTTCTCAATCTGTAAAACAGATTTTGGCATTGGTTAGATGGGATCTCTGATCCCACCCTGTAAACTATATATCAAAATCGGGAAAAAGTCTTTACCTAAATGCAAAATTTCACAATAATTCTTGCATTTTCAGAACAAAAATCCGCCTGCTTCTCAACTTTTTCTTCTTTTTCTGCG
>JAFZWA010000059.1 GCA_017617525.1 Clostridiales bacterium | reverse complement strand
GTGCTTCTTCCATGATGACGTCCATTACCGCCGCGTCTGTATGGTAGCTGCATTTCACGCCCTCGATGATCTCCCGAAGTTCATCGATATCCTCGTCGGTTACCGGGAAAATGATCCATGTGCTTGCCCCGTCCATAGAAAACTCTTCCTGGATCGCGTCATATGCTTTCGAGATCTTGTCCTGTTCGGCGGTCATGTTATCGTCAAAAACAGAAGTTTTCAGCGGGAAGGAACTTAATCCTTTCGTTGTTATAGTGCTCTGTGCTTCGGAACTGTAGAAGCTTCGGATGATCTCCCAGGCCTCGTCTTTATAAGGAGAATCCGCGACGATCGCCATGGATTCTACCGCATAAGCCAGGATGCCGTTTCCCTGAAGTGTCGGGAATCCTAAATACTTGCCTTTTCCGTAAGGGATTCCTTTAAAAAGAGTGTAATCATTAAGACTGTCGATCCTCGCGTAGATCATCGCGGCCGTACCGTGTCTTAAATAGTCCGCGGTCTTAACGATAGGCTTGAAACCTTCGACGATCTCATTCAGATCCTCTGTGTCATAGACATCCAATCCGCCATAAGAAGATGTCGTTGAGATTCCGGACAAGAATTCGCGGTCCGAAAGATCTTCTTTCGCGCCATACTTCTTTGCTTCTTCAAGGACTTTGACCATTCCCTCGGAGTTGAAGTTGACTTTCTTATTGGCATAGTCCATGTAGGTTGTAAGATCGGAGCCCATATAGAATTCCAGAAGTTTAGAGCTTTCTTCCGGTGGCATAAGCTCAACGCCGTCGGGAAGGGAAGATGCCGCTTTATCCAGATCCTCAAAAGTCCAGTCCGATTCCGCCTGGATGTATTCGGAATTGGCCATATACCCTCGAAGATTGAAACTCATCGGCGCGTAGTAGAGCTTTCCGTTTACCTCCATCGAACGGAAGATGTTATCGAAATACTCCGACCGATCCAGCCCGTTTTTGCCGTCGATGTAGGTATTCAGATCGACAAGCATATTGTCGTTGGCGTACTGGTCAAATCCCGCGAAGTTGACAAGGATATCCGGCGCCTCGCCGCTTAAGATCATGAGGTTGATCCTGCTTGTGAGATTCGTCTGGAATTTCTTATCTAACGAAGTACCGTCTTCAAGAGAATAAGCATAATCGATCGCTTCGATGCGCGTCTTGTTATCGGTGTTTGCGTTGTATTCATACATGTAATCGTAGAATCCGCCGCTTAGGTCGATACCGCCGACGTACATGATCTTCTTTCCCGCGTGCGGGTTCTTTTCGGCCCGTTTCAGACGGATCGAGTAATACTTGTCATCGATAAAATTGCTGCTGAATTGTCTGGCGATCGCGTTGATCTCATTTTCGTTTTTCGGAGAACTCGTAACGGAATTCAGGAGGCTGTGATTTACATCCGTCTGGTTCCAGTTTAAGATCTCTTCCGTTTCTCCGGAAACCGGGTCGAACTTGCTGATCCCGTTCGGAGTCGTCGTGTAAGCACCGTCTTCCGAAAATGCCAGCGCATATGGATCCGTGACGGCATATGTAAGTTTTCCCGGTTTCATTTCGCCGGTCTGCAGATCGATCTCGTGGATGTAATAGTCGATATCCGTCAAACTGCCATTCGGTATACTGAACGCGTAATATTTTCCGTTATATTCGAAAATGTCGCCGATGATGCCGCGATCGATACCGTCGATATCGGATATGTGTTTTCCGGTCTCGTCGTAAATGAGCAAGGGTCCGCCAAATCCGTACTGAACGGCGATCCTTCCGTCCGGAAGGATCTGCATCTGGGACACATACGATAAATTAGGATTACTCGGCATTTCCAGGGAGATCTCTTTGATCTTATTTCCGGACTCGTCCTGGAAAGTGATATTTGCGCCGTTGACCATAAACGTCTTTTCGTCGTAAGTCGTTTCCAGCATGGCAAGGTTACCGTCGTTATCGATGGTGAGAATCAAGGATGGGTCTGAGCCCGACCGAAAATCGCCGAGGTATTCGCCGTCTAAAGAAAACTTGGCGATACCGGAGCGGTTGTAAGCATCCCAGTCGATCTCCTCCCAACTATCCGGATTAAAGGCACTTTGCGGAAGCTCATAAGTAAGAGTATAGTTGGCGATGATGATGTCGCCCAGGAATTTTACATTGTCGACAGACTTGTACTCGATCTTTTTTGTCTCGTCGATCGGAAGCTTCAGCTCGTGTACCTCGGACTCGAAAAAAGTATCGGACTCCAGGATCTCGCGTTTTCTTTTGTCCGAAGCCGTTTTTTTCTTACAGGCCGTACAGCCGATAATGATCGAAAAGCACAGCGAAGCGGCAAAGATCTTTTGTGTAAAAGGATGGCGTTTCATATAACATAACCCCCGTAACCAAAAAGCCAAAGCAATTCTTTAAACAACCCTACCTTAAATCTAGCAGAGATGTGTGCCCTTCGTGTGACGTTTGCGTCATTATTCACGGGAAAATGAAAAATCCGACAGCTTCATTGGTAAATTCTTCTTCTTCAAAGATGAAAATGACTAATTAAAACTCTTTTCCCGCTCAAAAAGCACCGTATTTTCCGTTTTGTTTGATTTTTCTGCAAAAAATCGAACGAAATGGAGAATAGCACACTTAACCACGCCTTTTGAGCATGCTCGTTCGACATTTTGCAGACTCAAAAAGAAAAAAATACCAATGGACATCGTCCATTGGTAATTTTCTATTTGCGATTCATTACGAAGGTTAATGTAGTAATGCTTTTTTATATTTCTCGGCTCATAGCCGTAGAAATCAGTATGATTTATCCCAGTTTCTCGGCACCACCGCCGTAGATCGGAAGTCTGTTCATGACAGGAAGAGCGTCCGGATCCTTGGCGTCCTGAGAGATGTAGTACAGATCGTCACCGACGATGCAGATGTTTGCCCAGCGATAGTCAGCGTTATCGATCAGCTGATAACCGGAAGCGTCTTTCTTCATGTAGAGCTCGGAGCCGGTTGCCATGAAGTAGTTACCGGATACGAAGTTCATGGAACGCGGTGTATCCTTATCCAGAGCTGTCAGTTCAGAACCGTCGAGTCTGCAGGTGTAAAGGCCCATGCCCTCTGCTTCGGACTCGCCGAAGAAGTAGAGACTGTCGCCATCGGTCATGAATACTCCGCTGTTGCAGACGTTCGCCTTCACTTTGATCTTAGTCTGGTTCTGCCCGTCGAGATCCATGCAGTAGAGCTGACCGAAGAAGTAACCGTCCTTGTCGTAATCGGCCGGCGATGCGAAGTAGATCTTGCCGTTAGCGAAGCAGTAAGCGAGTTCTGCCGGGGTTGCATCGTGTGCTGCCTCATAAAGAACTTCCTTGTTCTTACCGTCAAAGTCAACGGATACCAGATTGCAGCTCTCCGCGAAGTACAGGCGATCCTTATAGATCGACATCGAGGCGATCTCGCCGCTCGCGATCACTTCAGAGTTTCCGTCCGTGAGGTTGACCTTTACAAGATCAAAGCTTTCACGGTCATCGATGTTCTCACGGAAGAAGAGATAGTCTCCGGATACACAAAGGTAATCGATTGCCGGACCTTCCTTCGGAACGGAAAGGTAAACCTGACTTGTCATACCTGTTGCGCGATCTTCCTGAATGACTGCCGCGCGGTCAGCGGAAGGACGAGTCGCGTAATAAGCGAACTTGCCGTCGCCTGTCGCGAAGCCGCCGTTACTTACGTTAGCGGCGCCGAGTTTCGCGGTATCGGAGGAAGGCGTCTGCGGATCAGTAAGTGTCAGGACGTCATCCGACGGAGAGACTACATCACTGTCTTCCGAAGAATCGGAGATCCAAGTCTCGGTGTCGGAACTTGATTCATCGGAAGTGATCTTCGAAAGATCATCTTCATCTTCGATAGAGGAACTTTCGATCGGTTCACTTTCCAGTCCCGGTTCGTTCGCCGGTCCCTTTGTACATGAGCAGCAAAGACACGAAATCGCGATCATTGCCACGATCAATTTAGTATATGCATTCTGTTTCATAAAATGCCTCCTTATTCCTTAAGACCGGGTACGACACATGACCCGGTCGCCATCTTTCCGGAGCCCAACCTTTTCGCTCCGTCTGATTAAATGGTAGCACGTAAAAATCGGCATTTTCATAAGGTATCCGTCACTTCCGGGCGTTTTAGATAAGGGATTTGTCACATAAGGAAAAGCACCTCCACGAGATTTGCGTCCTTCATGGAGGATTCCGTTCCGAAGTATTTCTTTCTATTTCAGTTTCGTTTAAGGTTCGTCGTCTAAACTTAAGTCAGACAATGAAAAGGAGGAACACGACAATGATCAACAGAAAACACATTAAAACATTCTCTTTCATCACCGCGGCAGCGCTTATGATGTCTGTAGCCTCGTGTTCGAAAAGCAATAGCGGAACAGAAGCAACTTCCGCTTCTTCGGAAAAAGCAACGGTGTCCGACAAGTCTTCAAGTGAAGTATTAGGTTCAGACGATATCGAGATCTCCAGGGAGATCTCCAATGATGAAGACGGCGCACACGCGATCGAAGCAGATGGCGAGACATCTGAGTATTCGAATTTAAAAGTGACGAAGACCGGCGATTCGGATTCCGGTGACGAGGCAGATTTTTACGGAGACAATTCCGCGATTTTCGCAACGAACGGAGCGACACTTACGCTTTCCGATATCGTGGTGAATACGGACGGTACACATGCCAACGCGGTTTTCTCCTATGGCGACGGAACGACCGTGAATATCAGTAACTCCGTGATCACAACGACCGGAAACTGCTCCGGCGGACTGATGACGACAGGTGGCGGAACCATGAATGCCACGGATCTGACGATCCATACGACGGGCAACTCTTCCGCGGCGATAAGATCTGACAGAGGAGGCGGCACCGTCAACGTGGACGGCGGCTCTTATACTACTGACGGAAAAGGCTCTCCTGTCATCTATTCAACGGCGGATATCACAGTGAGTAACGCAGTTATGGAGTCTACCTCTTCGCAGGGTGTTGTCGTGGAAGGCAAAAACTCGGTAACGCTCAATAACGTGGAACTGATCGCGGATAACAATACGAAGAATTCCGATAAGTCCGAATACTACCAGGCTGTCATGATCTATCAGTCCATGTCCGGTGACGCGGCGGAAGGCCTTGCCACATTTGATATGACAGGCGGATCTCTGACAAACGCAAACGGTGATGTTTTCTTTGTGAACAATACAGCGACTACGATCACTCTGGAAGATGTGCAGATCGTAAACCGTGATGCAGACGGCGTATTTCTTCGGGCTGCGGCAGCTGGATGGGGTTCTTCCGGAGCAAACGGCGGCAAAGTCAATCTTTATCTGAAAGACCAGGATCTCACCGGCGATATGATCGTTGACGATATCTCTACTTTGAATATGTATCTTTCTTCCGGCACGACCTATTCGGGTGCGATCAATGCGGATAACAGCGAAGGACAGATCTATGTCGAGATCGAATCAGGATCCAAATGGGTACTGACAGAAGATTCCTACATCACATCCCTGACATGTGACGCGGACGGTATCGAGCTTAACGGACATACGTTATACGTAAACGGTGTCGAGTATACACAAGGGACGACTTCTTCGGGAGAAGCGATCGAGATCATCTCGGAGTCTTTCGGAAGAAGCGGTTCACCGGACGGGATGCCCGGCGATCCGCCATCCGGTTCACCCGATGGTAAACCCGGCGATCCGCCATCCGGAGAACGACCGGAGGGAGATCCTCCGAAGGGCGGCCCCGACAAGAAATAAAACATGTAAACGATAAGAAAGAAAAGAGCACCTCCCCGTAACCCATCGAGGAGGTGCTCCCAGCGTATTTCGCTGCACCACAGGTGATGTCTATTCGTTATGTGGATGCGGTTGCGTCGTCAATGGTCGCGGCAATGTCAGATGAATTGAAGATATCGTCCGACGGCGCAAGATCATCGACACGGATCAGCATGATGCTCTCGGACAGGACACCGTTCTCGTCCACGTTAAAGAAAATGTAGCCCTCGTGATCCTCGTAGAGTTTAAATCCTTCTTTTTCAAAAACGCTTTCGATCCAAGGTGTGACTTCTGCATCGAAATCAGCATAGGCGATATACAGTTTTCCGTCTTCACCGTATGTGAATTCGGCAGAGCCCTTGTTATCCGGAGTACCGCCGACATAGATCACGACTTTATCTCCATCCAGGTCAGTGATTTCTTTGCGGTAGTATTCGGTTTCGCTGCACTGATCCGTGACATCGATCCATTCGTCGTCGATCACGCAGTAGAGACGTCCATCCTTGACCTGCGCGTAATGGTTTCCTTCTTCACGATCCGGAGACACGATCGTTTTTGAGAAGACATAGATGCTGTTCTCTGTATCGATCGAGGACTCTGCGCTTACCTCAACACCGCTCTTTGTTCTCTTAAATCCGAGCGCCTCGGCGGCGGAAACGATCATGTTCCTTGTAAACGGGACTGCCACGAGGACAGCGACCAGCGCGGCAACGGCAGCCAAAGCCGGGATCCATGTACGGCGCTTGATCTTTTTGACTTTCTGCGCGCCGAGCAACGCTCTCATTTCTTCCTTTCTTTTTTCATCCATAACTACTTTGTCAAATGTATCTTTCATGATTCTTCCTCCAGTTTGATCTTCAGCTGCTCCTTACCGCGCTTGATTCGCATGCCCACCGCGGACTCCGTAATCTCCAGGATCTTACTGATCTCCTTATATGAATATCCTTCATAGTAGGCCAGATAGATCGGCACGCGGTAGGTGTCCTCCAAGCGCATCAGCTCGTCAAAGACTTCCTTATTGTGGTCGGAAAACCCTTCGTAGTACTGCAGCTGCCATTCATTCGATTCCAGATCCACGCTCGTCTTTCTTGCTGACGATTTGAGAAGATCCCGGCACTTATTTGCTGTCATGGTCATAAGGTACGCTTTCTCGAATCTCTTATCCAAAAGCACCTTCTTAGAAAGTAACTTGAGGAATACCTCCTGGACCACATCCTCCGCGTCGTGCTTCGACTGCACAAACGATACGGCAAACCGATAAAGATCGTCCGCGTAGGAATCGAATAAACTGATAACGTCTTCGTTTTTCAAAGGTTTTTGCCTCCCTGATCGTTTTGAGATCTCAAACATTAAACGAATCACGTTGCCATATTCTCACACAATTTCGAAAAAAAGAATACTTCTACTGAAAATATAAAATGACTGTTTTCTGTTATCGATATGATTATACTTATTATGGGTGGCAAAAAGTTTTCAAGGAGGAGATCATGCGAAAGGTATTATTCCAATATATTTTGGATCAGTATGGAGTGGAGCCTGAATTCCCGTGGGATGGAGATGAGGACTCCGCGGTATTTCGTCATAAAGAGAACCGCAAGTGGTTCGCGCTCGCCATGAAGGTGCGGAAAAACCGAGTAGGTCTTTCCGGAGAAGAAGTGGTGGATGTAGTGAACCTAAAGATCGACGACCCGATCCTTCACGATGAACTGGTGCATGAGAAAGGCATCGTTCCCGGATATCACATGAATAAGAGTCACTGGATCACGGTGCTTCTGGACGGAACCGTTCCCCAAAACCAGGTGTTCGGACTTCTTGACGTCAGTTTTTCGGCGACAGGCTTGAAAAAGAAAAAAAGAAAGTAGGCTTCTTTATGAAGAATTATAAAAACAAAAAACACATATCCCTGATCCTTGCCTTAGGTTTACTTACGGCATCCCTTTTTACCGCATGCAGCAGCGGTTCCGATGAAAAAGAAACTTCCGGATCCCCGGCACCGAAAGTCACCGGAGCGAGTATTCAGCTCCACGGCTATGACTGGGGTCCGTCTATCGATAAAGTGATCGTTTCTGATTCGCAGTACGGTCCGTTTACCGATCTTTCGCCAACTGCGTTTTCGGCAGTAGAAGAGAAGGAGGATAACTCCTCGTCCAAAACGGAAGATCGAAAGGTGGAAAAAGTCTATTATTCCGATGCTTCCGGAAATGAAGTCGAGGACAAAAGCTCGTTCACGGGAGATCTCTATCTCACGATAGAGCTTCAAGTCGGCCCGGAGGAGGGCGCGTTCCTCTATTACGACAATTACAAGTTCTCCAATCAGTGGTTCTCCGATTATTCTCTCGAAGCCACTCTCTCGAATGGAAAAGCGATCAAGTTTTCAAAGGAAGATGTTACCTATCCCGAACTTGAGAACGTAAAAGAAGACAGCTTTACCGGAGGAACGGACGGTCATACGTTGGCGTATGCATTCTATACACCGGATAACGCGGCAAGCGATAACCTTCGCCCGCTCGTGATCTGGCTGCACGGCGGCGGAGAAGGCGGCACGGACCCGAGGATCACCTGCTACGGCAATAAGACCGTCGCGCTCTTCGGGGAGGATTTCCAGGAAACGATGGGCGGGGCATTCGTTCTTATCCCCCAGTGTCCGACTGCCTGGATCGATACCGGTGATTCGTATCACTCTGCGTATCTTCACGATCTGAAGGAATTGATCGATCAGTTTGCTTCAACACATAATGTAGATACGAGTCGCATCTATGTCGGCGGCTGCTCCAATGGCGGCTATATGACGGTCGACCTTCTCCTTGCTTATCCGGACTACTTTGCCAAGGCTTTCCCGGTCTGTGAGATCTTCGATCCGGAGGTGGTTTCCGATGAGGAGCTTTCCGCCATCAAGGACGTCCCGATGTGGTTCGTTTATGCCAAAAACGATATGACCGTCCCGACGGAAAAATACGAGGAACCGCTCCTCGAAAGATTAAGAAGCGCCGGTGCCTCCGATCTCCACGTTTCGGTCTTTGACGATGTCAGAGATACTTCCGGAAAGTACAGTAAAGACGGAGCTCCTTACGAGTATCTCGGTCATTTTTCCTGGATCTACTTCTTCAATAACGAATGCACCGAGGGAGATCTC
>JAFZWA010000058.1 GCA_017617525.1 Clostridiales bacterium | reverse complement strand
GGCGACCATAATATATTCACGAAAAAAGAAACAAGTATCCCCGCGATCGAAGCAGGACTCGAGCTCCTAAAAGACGACGGCATCATGACGCTGATCCTCTACTACGGAAGAGAGACCGGCTTTGAAGAAAAGGATGCGCTCCTTGAATATCTTCCGACGATCGACAGTTCGAAGTATACGGTAGTCGAGATGCCGTTTGTAAACAGAAGCAACTGTCCGCCGATCCCGATCCTGATCTTAAAGGGACGATAAGGAAACAAGAAAGAGACAGCAGGAAATATGAGTAAACTCATTACCGACAGTAACCCGATTTTGAAAATGGACTTTCCGGATCCGGACGTGATCTTTGTGGACGGCGTGTATTACATGATCTCCACCACGATGCATTTTCTTCCCGGTGGTCAGATCCTGCGTTCCTATGACCTTCTTCACTGGGAACACGCGGCATATGTTTTCGACTATTTAGACGGAACGGACGCGCAGAAATTATGTGACGATAAATACGTCTACGGAAAAGGAATGTGGGCGGCAAGTCTTCGCTACCACAAGGGAACTTTTTACGTAGTTTTTGTATGTAACGATACATGGAAAACATATCTCTTCCGTTCTGAAAAGATCGAAGGCCCGTGGAGAAAAAGTGAGATCGAAGGATTCTATCACGACTGCTCACTTCTTTTCGATGACGCCGATCGGATCTATGTTGTTTACGGCAACCGACAGATCTATCTGACGGAATTAAACAGCGAGATGACGGGTCCGAAAGAAGGCGGCATCCACCGCCTGATCGTAGAAGATTCAGATGAGACTCGTCTGGGATACGAGGGCTCACACTTGTATAAGATCAACGGCAGATATTATCTGTTCTTCATCCACTCTCTGAAAGAAAGATGGAGAAGAGTCGAAGCTTGTTTTTCTTCGGACTCTCTGGAAGGTGAATTCACGGGCGGAGATATCCTCGATGACGATATGGGATTTAGAGATTCCGGTGTCGCGCAGGGCGGTATCGTCTGCGGTGTAGACGGAACATGGAACGCGATCCTTTTCCAGGACAGCGGAGCGATCGGAAGGATTCCTGTTGTCGTACCTGTATCCTGGGATGGCGAGAGGATCGTATTTGGTATTGAAGGAAAAGTCCCTCATGAAATGACACTTCCTGTTTCCGATAAAGCCGGTGAAGACTATTCATACGCGCCGCTCATCGATTCGGATGATTTCAAATACGGTTTTTCCTGGGGTGAGAACAAAGACACGGAAGAGTTCAAAAGAGCGTTTGGCACATTCGGTCTTCGAAGCATCTGGCAGTTCAATCACGAGCCGGATCTTGATCTGGTTTTCCGTGATGAAAAAGAAGGAAAGCTTTGGATCACGACAGACAAATTGAGTCAGGATCTGAACCACGCAAGAAACACTTTGACGCAGCGCATGATTCTTCCTGGATGCACAGCAGAAGTATCTGTTGATGCATCGCAACTTCGCGACGGAGATTGCGCGGGACTTTGCGTCCTGCAGGGAGATTATTGCTGGGTCGGTTTGGAAAAAAGAGACGGGAAACTCTTTGCCGTTATGTATTCACAAAACGAAGAAAGAGGTGTCTGGGATCTTAGTAAAAAACCGGCGGAGCTTCTGGAAGAAAGAGAAGTAAGCGAAAGCATTTTCCGGCTCCGTATAGAGACAAATTTCGCGGACGAAAAAGATGAAGCGGTATGCTTTGTCGAAGAAGGTAGTACGTGGAAAAAGATCGGTGGTACACATAAACTTCGTTTCCGACTGGATCACTTTACCGGAGCAAGATTCGGACTGTTTCTGTACTCGACGAAAGAGTCCGGAGGAAAGGCCGGTTTCTCGGATTTTCGACTGGGAGGTAACTGAGGATGCGTACATTTCTTTTGATCGCCATTCCGCTCGGCCATCTTCTGATCTTCTGGCTGATCACCGCAAGTATCCTTTTCTTTGTGAATAAGAAAAAGAAGACACCAAAGTGGCTTTCTGTGGCGATCGCTATTCCGGTCACGATCATCTACATGTCGGTCGCGCTTTTCCTGGGAACGCATATGTACAAAACGAGTTACAGCGTGCAGACTTCCAAGGATGTCGCGCCGCTTCGCATCGCGCTTATTTCCGACTCGCACTTGGGTGCCTGCTTCGATGGAGAAGGCTTCGCAGATCGTATCGAAGAGATCGAGGAGCAGCAAGTAGATATGCTGGTCATCACGGGTGATCTTGTCGATGGAAAAACGAAGAAAGAAGACATGATCACCAGTTGTGAAGCACTTGGAAAAATAAAGACGACGTATGGTGTGTACTACGTTACGGGAAACCACGACATAGGCGATATCGACAAGATGGATTTTGGTTTTGACGAGCTTGTCGCTGAGCTTGAAAAGAACGGAGTTCATGTTCTTCTCGATGAAGTAGCCGAGGTCGGAGACGACTTTTATATCGTCGGAAGAATCGACAGGAGCATGGATCGAAAGCCGATCTCTGAGCTGACGAAACCGCTCGACAAATCGAAATACATCATCGTGCTGGACCACCAGCCGAATGACTATGACGCGGAAAGAGAAGCCGGTTGTGATCTTGTTCTGAGTGGACATACACATGGCGGCCAAATGATCCCGGTCAGACAGATGACGGACATTCTCGGAGCGTATGATTCCACCTATGGAAAGAAAAAAGAAGGCGATACGACCTTCATCGTTACATCCGGAATCGGAGGATTATTAGTTCCGTATAAGACGGGCACGATCTGCGAGTACTGCATCATCGACATAGAAAAAGAGTGAAAAAGTTTCCGAAGCCTGTTGACAAATTTGGTTTATCCGAGTAAACTACAGACAAGTGGTCTATTCGAATAAACCATCATCGCGCGCAAAAATGCATGGATAGCGGAACTATTTTTCAGCTGAATCCGCTATCAGGAAACAGGAGATATCAATATGCAGGATATGGAACTGGGCGCAGTTCAGATGCGCTTTGCAGATATTGTTTGGGAACATGAGCCGATCGCTTCGGGCGATCTGGTAAAGATATGCGAAAAGGAACTTTCGTGGAAGAAACCGACAACATATACGGTCCTTCGTAAACTCTGTGAAAAGGGACTTCTTCAGAATCAGGACGGTATCGTCACTTCGTTGATCCCGAAGGAAGAATTCTATTCCGCGCGCTCCGAGCAGATCGTGGAGGACTCGTATCAGGGTTCGCTGCCTGCGTTTGTTGCATCTTTCATCTCAAGGAAAAAACTTACCTCCGAGGAGGCCGAAGAGATCCAGAAGATGATCGATGCTTTTAAGAAAGGATAATACGCATGAATCAATTGTTTATCCGTTTGCTGAATCTGAGCATTGCAGCCACGTGGATCATACTCGCGGTGATCCTGATCCGTGCTTTTTCTAAAAAAGCACCGAAATGGTTCCCGTGTATTCTCTGGGCTTTGGTCGGTATAAGACTTCTCTGCCCGATTTCGATCCCAAGCCCGTTAAGTCTGGTACCGCGTGAAGAAGTGATTCCGATAAATATCACTGAGGAAAAAGAACCTGAAGTCGATTCCGAGATGCCGGTCATCGCCTACACTGCGGATCCGGAGCTTGGAAACGTTGATCATGAGAATACTGTCGTTCCTTCCGGAAATATTGTCAGAGAAGCAGCTCCGCAAATGATCCTTCCGGAATCAGACACGAATACCGTTTCATCGGAAAGCAGAGGAATGACTCTGAAACAGACGATCACGATCGGATCTTATGTATGGATCTCAGGTCTGGCTCTGATGCTGGGATATGCGCTTTTCAGTTATATCCGCCTAAAGAGAAGTCTGACTGCATGCATCTCTCTAAAGGATGGCGTGCTGGCATGTGACGAGGTGAGATCTCCTTTTATTCTCGGGGTCTTCCGTCCGAAGATCTATGTGCCTTCGTCTATCAAAGAAGATGCGCTGAAGCATGTTCTTGCCCACGAGGAATCCCATCTTAAGAGACATGACCACTGGTGGAAGCCGCTGGGATTTCTGATCCTTTCCGTGTACTGGTTCCATCCGCTCTGCTGGGTCTCGTATGTGCTTCTTTGCCGTGATATCGAGATGGCCTGCGATGAGAAGGTCATCCGTATGATGAAGAAGGAAGAAGCCGCATCTTACTCGCAGACACTCCTCGATCTGAGCACGCGGAAGACGGCGATTGCCGCCTGTCCGATCGCCTTTGGTGAAGTGGGAGTGAAGCAGCGTGTG
The DNA here is from genome assembly GCA_017617525.1 of Clostridiales bacterium. Lineage (GTDB taxonomy): Bacteria > Bacillota > Clostridia > Saccharofermentanales > Saccharofermentanaceae > Scatonaster. The sequence goes on along the minus strand of JAFZWA010000058.1, from coordinate 24,408 downwards.
AAAAACGTGCTGAATTATAAGAAGCCGGGCTTCTGGGTCATTGTCGGAGTGATCGTCGTCAGTGTTGCGGTATCGGTGCTTTTCCTGACGAAGCCGATGAAGAAGACGGATGCAGGTAAGGATGTAACAGAGGCAACTGAGGAAAATGCCGCCGAAGATATTCCGGATTCTCAGACAACGGCACCTCCCGTTTCCGATGAAAGCAATCCGTCAGAACCGACTGTTGCGCAGGATAATTCTTCGACGGATGAAACTGAAACAGCGGCTCCGCAGAAAGTATCAAAGGCGCTTCCGGGGTCCCGCGTGGCTTTCGTACCGGATTGTAATTATGAGTCAGTAATGGAAATGGAAGATGCCGCCGTAAATGCCGATCAGTTGACTCTTTCCCACAAGCGCAGTATGCCGATGTATCGCTTTGATACGAGAGAAGAGCTTGATGCTTTTGTTCAGAAACATTCCCAGGCAGGAAATCTGGATAAGGGAGGTTACGGATACCCTTCCTTTACGGAGCTGACATCCGAAAGTGCCGGGTATGACAGCAAGTTTTTCGAGAAAAACTCGATTCTGGCGGTATATAGGTTTATCGATAATCCGGACTATGAAGAGTATCTTTCGGGACAGACGATAGATGATCAAGGCGTTTATCAGCTCTCGGTCAGCCTGAAAGCACCGTGGCCGTTCGATGAAAGCAAGTATACTCAGGCAGCGCATATCCTTCTCTATGATGTCTCGGATGAAGAACTCGCGAAAGCTTCTTCCCTCGATGCGGTCGCATGCTGGGATGACAACTACTATGCATATGTCATGATGCGTAACGCGAGGTTTGACATGGATCAGGAAATGCCCGAAGGAGAGACGATCCGTCTATATGATTTCGCTGAAATGGCCGGATTCGGCTATGTGCAGAAGACTGACCTCCAAATTAACAGCATCAGCAACATTATGGAGAATCTTTGCAATGTTAATGAGAGCTGGTATATCCCGTGCAGACAAAAGATGTGGGATGAGTTCTATTTGATGTATCCGACGGAGGATAACTATCGTCTGTATCTGTTTTTCAATTATTCCACCAATGGATGCACCTCACCACTCGGATATGGACTGGTCGTAGGAAAGGTGCATACGTCCTCTGATTTTGCGGGCCTGAAAAAGGGAGATTCGATCGATGATGTAATTAAGATCGATGATGTGGCTTCTCTCTACAAGGAGTATTTCCTGAAACAGGTCAATTACAATACGGACCGGGCGAAAGCCGAAGAACAGGACGGAAACAGCATCTGTTCACTGCATTATCTGGACAATGGCCTTATGAAGATCGAGTACACCATGAAAGAAGAAGGAGAACTCATTATCAAGGATATCGAGTATTACTCGAACTGGGTCATGGAGGACTCGCAGGGCCGGGAAGTAGAGTATCAGATCTTTGATATAGATCTTCCGAAATAACAAAAAGTGAAGACCGAATATTGAATGGTTCCTCCTGAGCGAATAGCGGAAAAACGGTTTTGAAAAGTGTCGCCCGACGGGCGACCTTTTCTTTTTTCTTTTCCTGTTTAATGAGCTTGTAAGAAAGAGAGACGGCGCGAAAAAAGAAAGCGCCGCGAGAGATCCGGAGAAGATCCGGAAAGAATAAACAGGAGGAAAAGAAGATGAGAAAGACATTAGTTAACGAAGAGAAGCAGAAGAAGACAGAGGGCAAGAAGGTCGAGAAGAAGGACGCCAAGAACAACATCACCGAGATCGTGTTTATCCTCGACAGATCCGGTTCGATGGGCGGACTTGAAAGTGACACCATCGGAGGCTTTAACTCCATGATCGGAAAGCAGAAAAAAGAGGACGGCGAATGCTACGTTACCACGGTGCTTTTCGATTCGGTCGTGGAAACACTTCATGACAGAGTGAAGCTTTCCGAGATCAAGAAGATGACCGATAAGGAGTATTTTGTAAGAGGTTCCACGGCGCTTCTGGACGCGATCGGAAGAACGATCAAGCACATCTCCGACATTCATAAGTATGTGAGGGAAGAGGACGTTCCGGCGCACACGATCTTCGTGATCACGACAGACGGCATGGAGAACAGCAGCCGTGAGTATTCTTCCGACAAGGTCAAGAAGATGATCGAAAAGAAGAAGGAAAAGGGTTGGGAGTTCTTGTTCCTCGGCGCGAACATCGACGCGGTCAGCACGGCGAAATCTTTCGGCATCGAAAAGGAGCACGCCGTGAATTATCACTGTGACGCGAAGGGTACCGCGATCAACTTCGCCTGTGTCGGTAAGGCCGTCAGCAGCATGAGAGCCAAGGGAAAAATGGACGAGACCTGGCGTGAAGAAATCGACGCGGATTATTCTTCCCGAGGATAAAAGAGGCTGGGAACAGGTGCTTTTCGGGAACCGAAAAAATCTTTTTGCAAAGTGACACCAAAGTAATTTTTTGTTGAGAAACTCTCCATATAATGAAATCAGAGATTCATCTGAATTTGTTATGTGGGGAGTTCTTTTCTATGAAAAAAGTATTGCGTAGTATGGCCGCCTTTATTTTGTGCGGCAGTATTGTTTTGTCTTCAGCAGCATGTGGAAAAAAGAAATCGGGGAAGACCGCGAAAGTCGTACAGGAAAGTGATACGTATTACAGCGCGGAAACGATCGAACTTCCGCTTCCGCAGGCCGATTCGGATCGCGAAGTGAATATGGCGCTCGTCGACCACTGTTATTTTCTGAAATCAGTAGTAGTGGCAAGTTACGCTATCGACTATCAGCTGCCGAAGGAGCTTTCCGAAAAGTATCAGAACTACATCATGAATCCGATGGCGATGAACGAGGAAGATTCCCAAAAACTCCTGGACGAGGTCTACAGCTATTCGCTGTCGGGTCTGGTCATCTATAACCTCGATGGAAGCACGAGATGCACGATCCCGGAAAAAACGGGAGATCCTTCGCACATAGCAAAAGTCATGGAAACAGATGACGGAAGATTGCTGGCACTTGTGGAATACTATGGACAGGCGCCGGATTGGAATCTGACTTATTCTATCGCGGAGATCGATGCAAATGGCGAAACGACGAAGCTTTTCGACCTGGAAAATGAAAACGAAATGTTCCACGATATCCTGCTTTTGGATAACGGCGGATTTATCGGCGTCGGATATCAGCAGATCGTTGAACTTGATGAGAACGGCAAGAAGGTCGCAAGTGACGCGAATAATATCGACAATTCGGTCCTGCAGCAAGTCCTCTGTCAGGACGGTCAGTACTATGGTCTGTTCGAAGACATGACCTCGATAGTAAATGCTACCGAATTCCTTCGAAAGTTTGATATAAATACTGGAAAGTTCGCGCCGGAATCGATCGATGTGCCATATTCGGGATTATTGACACAGGGCAATGACGGTGTTTATTTCCTGGAGGGAGATGATGTCGAGAAGATCGATATCGCAAGCTGTTCTACCGAGAAAGTGCTTTTCTCGTGGAATAATGTGGATCTAAACAGAAAGGGGATCAATTCCATCTGTTTCCGTTCTGAAGAAGAGATCTATGTCGTTCAGGTCAAAGCGCTCGCGGAAGATCCGTATTTTTTCAATCTCAAGGACCCGAAGATCAACCTGGTCAAACTCACGAAAGAAGCGAAGAATCCTCATGCGGGAAAGAGCATCATCGAGATCGCATCTTCAATGAACTATGCCATGCTCCCGGATGTCCTCTTGGACCGTATCGTTGAATATAATCTGAATTCGGAGAATAAGACCCGGATCGAGTTCGTCGACTACAGCACGATCTCGACAATTATCCCGTCGACCGAAACGGATAAGGATACGCTCATTTCGCAGACGGTAGATAAAGTCTATCTGGATATGCAGAACGGCAGTGGCCCGGACATCCTTCTCGACTTCGGCGAATTCAGCCAGTTCGATAACGAGAAGATCCTCCTTGATCTGAATACCATGATCGACGGAGAGAACGGACTTAATCGCGATGAGTATATGGACAATATTTTCCGTGCATGCGAAAAGGACGGACATCTTTATCAGATGCCGATCATCTTTTCCGCGTCCGGAATGGTCGTGGACAAGCAGTATACGCAGGGGAAGGAATCCTGGAATTATGACGATCTTCTTTCTGTGATCGATTCGCTCCCGGACAATAAGTCGATGATCGGGGAAACGTACTGGGTCGATGTTCTGAAAGAACTTCTCTATTCCAACGGCAGATCCTTTATCGACTATGAGAAAAGAACTGTTCATTTCGATGATCCGGAGTTCCTGAAGATCCTCGAGATCACAAAGAAGATCGGATCTTTGAGAACGAGCGACGAGATCCTGGAAAGTGATATGGAGCAGTTTTACTCGGGAACGAATATCAGTGAGTATTATTTGAAACAGGGCATGACGGCTTCGGCGATCGTACGACTGATCCATATCCTCGAGTTTGCCGAGTACGAAGCATCCTGCTCGGGCGGAGTCGACTTCATCGGCACTCCCGGAAATGAGATCGGCGGCCTTTCTGCCGAGTATAATATGAGCATCGGTATCTCGAAGAACTCTTCGTATCAGAAAGAAGCATGGGACTTCGTAAAATACCTTCTCGAAGAGGACGCGCAGGTGGAATGCGTGCACCTGATCGACGGCTTCCCGGTAAATCGAGAGGCATGTAAAAAAGTCCTTTCCGAGCAGGTGGGAAGATACGAAAAAGCGATCGAAAATCCGACCGTCGGATACGCGCAGGAACTCCTCGAGAGCTACCCGGTCTTGAACAGCGAAACAGTAGATCGTGCGATGGCGGTGCTGGATAACATCTTCACGGTCAAGACTTTTGATAAGACGGTATTCCTCCTGATCAAAGAGGAAGCAGAGGGATACATCATGGGCGACCGCTCCGCGGAAGACGTGGCAAAGAATATTCAGAACAGAACAGCGACGGTGGTTAACGAACGCTGACCTGAGATGGATGTACAATAAAGTCGACCGGATCCGCGGGGGCTCCGGTCGCACGTCGGCTCCGCTGTGAGTCGTCGGTTAAGGGGGCAAAAAATGAATAAGAAAAAGGTGGCAGTTTGTACAAGTGCTTTTCTCGCCGTATCGATCCTGTTTTCAAGCAGCTGCGGGAAGAAGAATAAGGAAAGCGAAGCATCCGGGTCAGGTGCGGGTTCGTCAGATCTTGCGACTCGCGTGACGATGGATCCGGACAATCCGAACAATAACGTGGACTACTCCGTAGATGTCGTTAAAGAAGACGATCCGTACTACGAAGTGGAAAGAAACGAGCTGATCATTCCCGAGGCTTCCGGAAAGAAAGTCGAAGAAGATTATTCGGTGGGCCAGCCATCTTATGTCGGGGAATATATCGCCAAGGAAGTACATCGAAAGTATGAGTTCCCGCCGGATGTTCAGGCTAAGGTCGATCAGATAAAATTCCCGGACGAGTACGATGAGTTCGAAAGGATCGCCTCGGATTACTATGAGCACGGAGTCGCTATCTTTAACGCATCGGGCGAATATCAGTTCACGCTTTTGACAGATAGTATAGATTCGACGCCGGGCATGGTGTTTGAAACGGCTGAAGGACACTTCGGCATGCTCGAAACTTCGATGGAAAATGAAGGCTTTTTTGCCTACACTCTCGTCTTCAACGAGAAGGGTGAGCAGATCGGGAAAGAACCGATGTCCTACACGGAATCTCACTTGTCTTCCTGGAACGGAAAATCGATGATCCTTCCGTCCGGAAATATCCTTCTTACCAACATGGGTGTCGTTCTCCTTATGGATAAGGACGGAAAAGAACTGTGGTGCCTCTCGCCGGACGATCGTTCCACGATCAGTAACGGTTCGGTCCGCGATGCTTTTATCATCGACGGAAAACTCTATCTCTACTATGTCAATGACTGGGATTACCCTATCAGGCGTTATATCAAGGAACTCGATGAAACGACCGGAAAGACGGTCGGAGATATGATCGATATCTCGAAAAATGTTCCGGATAAGATCTTCCAGGGAGACAATGCATGTTTCGCGGTCGGCGCGAACGGCATCGTCAAGGTCGACCTTCAGACCGGTGATATGGAAGCCGTCATCAACTGGAATGAAACGGACATCAACTGGTACAAACTGCAGACAGATTCCTGCAAGATGATCTCGGAAGGGGAACTGTGCTTCCTTGAGTATAACGAAGATCATTGGGTGACAGATGAAGAACCACATGCTTATGTGACGCATTTTAAGAGGACTCCGACCAATCCGCACGCGGGAAAAACACTTCTCCACTTAAGTGCCTACGGGCTTTACGATTCGAACCTGATCGATCTTCTGATCGATTACAATATCCGTCCGGACGGAAAGGCCCGCGTCATGACCTATGACGTAAGTGACGACGTCGATTCCACCATGCCGGCAAGCGCGGCTGGCGCGGATATGGCCTATAAGGTATTTCTGGACATGAAGTCGGGAAGCGGACCGGACATTCTTTTGAACTTTACGGATTTCGGTGAGTTCGAAAACGAAAATGTGCTCTGCGATCTTAATCCTTACATCGACGGCAGTTCCGGCATCAACAGAAGTGAGTACTTCGACAATATCTTCAAAGCGTTTGAGACGGACGGAAAACTCTTCCAGATGCCGCTCGTCGTGCAGGGCTTCGGATATTTGGGCAATGCCGATATCTGCGGGGATCGTTACGGATGGACGTACGCGGATTTCCTTTCCATGTGCAACGGGCTCCCGGACGGATCCACGGCTTTCTTTGACAAAAAGGCCGAGGATCTCATGGTGGAGATGCTCAGCAGCGATATCTCCTACTATGTCGACTATGCCGCGTGCGAAGCGAAATTCGATTCGCAGGAATTCAAGGATCTTCTCGAGATCGCCAAACGCTGCGAAGTTTCGAGGACCCGTCAATCCGTCGGGGACGACTACGAAGGGGATCCGGTTCTGGACGGAATGGCCGCGAAGAGCTGGGCGCTGGCATCCTATCTTCTCGATGGCGTGGATAACGTGGCAAGATACAAGAAAGTGAATTACGGAAGGGTCTCCTATACGGGATATCCGTCGGTTTCCGGATCGGGATTCGGAGCGACGGCAACTATGTCGGCCGGCATCTCCTCTTTTTCGAAACACCAGGATGAGGCATGGGATTTTGTTAAGTATCTGCTGGAAAAGGACTCTCTCGTAGAACTCGGGGGATCGTTCGGTATTCCTGTCAGCAGGGATGCTGTTGATGAGAAGATCCAGTCGCAGGTGAAGATGATCGAGGAGAGAAATTCGGGGACCCCGGACGATCCGGCTACTGCTTCCAAGTATTCGATCGAGGACTCCGACATTGCCATGTACATCGGCCAGATCGAGCATATCGACAGAAAGATCGCGAATTATGCGGCGATCATGGAAGTCGTGAAAGAAGAATCGGCGGCATACTTCGCCGGACAAAAGAGCGTGGACGATGTCGCGAAGGTCATTCAGAACCGAGTTATGCTGATCCTTCAGGAGAGCCAATAATCACACATTTTTCTTTTCGCTCACAAACATGGTCGATTATCGGCTTTTCTGTGCGTTTTCGTAGGTTTGAAGGCGGCTTCATGCTATAATGAACCTACTGTAAAAAAGGAAGGTATTTCGCATGGGTGAGGAAACAAAGACCACGGGCTTTTCAAAGGTAGGTATCGTTGGTCTTGGTCTGATCGGCGGATCTCTGGCAAAGGCGATCCACAGCAAAACAGACGTACAGGAGATCGTCGCGATCGATACGGATATGAAGGCGGGCGAGCTGGCCGCCTCAGAGAGCGTGATCACGGACTTCAGTACGGACGATCTGAGCATCCTGGACGGATGTGATCTTGTTATCCTTTGCGCGCCCATCGATGCCATCAAGAAGATGCAGCCGGAGCTGAAAAAACTCAATATCGGTCTGATCACCGATGTCGGTTCGGTAAAAGCACCTGTCATGGAAGCCATCACGCTCCCGAATTTTGTGGGCGGCCACCCGATGGCCGGATCCGAGCGTCACGGCTATGCCTGTTCAAGCGGCACTCTTTTTGAAAACGCACTCTATGTCATCTGCGTGCCGGATACCTGTGAAGTTTCCGCGAAGAATCTCGAATCCTTCGAAAACCTGATCCGCGCGATCGGTGCATTCCCGATGAGAATGACCGCAGAAGAACACGACAAGCGCGTTGCGGCCGTATCCCACCTTCCTCACATCGTAGCGAGCAGTCTCTCGCTCCTTCTTGCCAACCTCGACGACGGCGCCCTTTCCCGTATGGCGGCCGGCGGATTTAGAGATATCACGCGTATCGCGTCCTCGGATCCGAAGCTCTGGGCAGGGATCACCGAGAATTCGAAAAAAGCACTTCTCCCTGTTCTGGAGGAGTACATCAAGCTCCTTTCCTCCTGGAAAGATTCTCTTCAGAACGATGACAAAGCAGAACTGGAAAAGCTTTTCATGCAGGGCGCGTGCTACAGAGACCACCTCGACACGAACCTTCGCGGCGCGCTGGAAGCTTCTTCCATGCTGACCGTGTATGTAGACGATAAACCCGGTGAGCTTGCCCGCATCACCGCGATCCTCGGTAAGGGTAACATCAATATCCGAAACATCAACATCCGCAACTTCAGGACCTACGAAGGCGGCCAGGTCAGCCTCCTTCTCGGCACGGCGAAAGAAGCGGTAGAAGCATACGCGCTTCTTAAGGAGGCCGGCTATGAGTGCGATTAAAGCAGGTCTCATCGGATCGCCTCTTGGCCATTCGATGTCGCCATATATCCATGAGCGGATCATGGAGGCTTCCGGCATCTACGGAACTTATGAACTTTACGAGATCACGCCGGAGGAACTTCCGAAATACGCGCCGATCCTGATGCGCGATCTGACGGGCTTTAACGTCACGATCCCGCACAAAGTCAGTATCCTTCCTTTCCTCGATGACACCGCGCCGATGGTCAAAGAATACGGCGCGGCCAATACCGTCTGCGGCAAGGTCGGCTACAACACCGACGTGGACGGATTTTTGTCCTGCAATATCCCGATGAAAGATAAGAAAGTCCTTCTTTTAGGCGCCGGCGGCGTTGCCCGCATGATGGCCATCGAAGCCTTAAAGGCAGGCGCGGATCTTTCGATCTGGGCCAGATCCTCTGAAAAAGCACTTGCCCTTGTTACCGAGTGCAAGGAGAAGGGTTACGAGAAGGTCGCCGTCGCAGAGGCTCCGGAGGAAGGTGCTTTTGACACGGTATTAAACGGAACACCCTGCGGCATGTGGCCGAATGTCCACGATGTCGCGCCGCATCTTTCCGCACTTAAGAAGGACGGCACGTTCTTCGACACGATCTATAACCCATGCCCGACGAAGTCCTGCATGCAGGTCAGAAGCAACGGCGGCACGGCCGTATCGGGCTTAAAGATGCTTCTCAACCAGGCGATCGCCGCGGAGAAAATCTGGGCGCCGGACGGGCATTTTGACGACGAAAGACTTTCCGAGATCCTGCCGGATGTACGAAACAAGCTCTGGGAGAAGAACCCGATCAAGATCGTTTTCACCGGCTTTATGGGCGCGGGAAAGACCAGCATCGGAAGGAGAATCGCTTCCGACATGAAGGTGCCTTTCACGGATCTCGACGAACGCATCGAGATGATCGCGGGATGCCCGATCACGGAGATCTTCCGTAAGGACGGCGAAGAGACCTTCCGCAGAATGGAGCACGACGTGCTGAAGGCGGTCCTCGACGGACATGGATCCGAGGTCATTTCGCTTGGCGGCGGTGTATTGACGAACGAAGAAAACAGAAAGCTTCTTTCTGGAAGTAAAGCACTGGTCATCTATCTTCAGGCAGATGCCGATACGATCTGGGAGCGCGTCAAGGATGATACGACAAGGCCGCTTCTTCAGGCTGCGGATAAAGAGACCGCGTACAAGAATATGCGCGCCAGACTTGAAAGCCGAGAAGAGTCCTACATGGCAGGATCCGACGTAGTCGTTTCCGCCGTGGGCGAGAAAGAAGAAGTGTTCGACAGGGTGAAGAAACTCCTCCTGCCGTGATAAAATAGAAGAAGGCGGGCAGTGCTTTTCGCAAGGCCCGAAAAGCGCGGGGCGAAAGCTTCCGCAAACGACAAAAAGATGAGTAAAGAGAGGTACCGAATATGCCGGAGATCATGGCCAATACCAATCATGGAAAATACCCGATCCTGATTCGAACAGGAGCGCTCGCGCAGCTTGGTGAAGTCGCGGGCAAGACCGTCAGAAGCAGAAAGGCGTTTATCGTCACCGACGATATCGTTGAAGGTCTGTATTTCGAGGCGGCGAAAAAGTCGCTGGAGGCTTCCGGTTTCGAGGTCGCTTCCTTTACGATCCCGAACGGCGAATCCAGCAAGTGCGAAACGAAGCTCTTCGAGATCTTTAACGCGATGCATGAAATCGGCATGGCGAGAACGGATCTCGTGATCGCGCTCGGCGGTGGTGTCGTCGGCGATCTCGCGGGCTTTGCGGCAGCGACATATATGCGCGGATGTAATCTCATCCAGGTACCGACGACGCTTCTTGCGCAGGTCGACTCTTCGATCGGCGGCAAGACAGGCATCGATATGCCGTTCGGCAAAAACCTGGTCGGCGCATTCTATCAGCCGAAGGCAGTCGTTATCGATCCGGGTCTTCTGAAGTCCCTTTCGAGAACGAGAATGGCCGAAGGTATGGCCGAGGTCATCAAGTACGGATGCATCCGTGACGCGATGCTTTTCGAGGCGATCGAAAAGGGCCAGGCGGACATGGAGTGGATGATCCAGCGCTGCGTCAAGATCAAGACGACAGTCGTTCAGAACGACGAATACGATACAGGTGAGAGAATGCTTCTCAACTTCGGCCACACATGGGGCCACGCGATCGAGAAGGTCTCCGGCTATAACAGATATACCCACGGGGAAGCGGTCGCGATCGGCATGGTCAAGGCGGTCGATCTCGGCGTTAAGCTCGGTGAGACACCGGAGGGCGTAAAAGAGCGTATCCTGGCAGTCCTCGAGAAGTGGCATCTGCCGACTTCGACGGATCTTCCGGTCGAGGACCTGTACCAGACGATGCTCTCGGATAAAAAGAAACTCAACGGCAAGGTCTACTACGTCATGATCAACGAGATCGGCGAGAGCAAGACCCGTCCGCTGTCCGAGCAGGAGCTTCACGATCTGCTCTGAAAATCGGAAAGGACACCAGATCGGCGGCATGAGATGTGCCGCCTGTCGTGTGAATAGAATACTTTGGAAAAAGAACTGGTAAAGAAAAAACTGGCGGAGCTCTATAGTTCCGAAAAACTTGGCATCGCTCCGGGAATACTCTCGGGCGATGTTTTCGTGCCGCAGAGTAAGAGCGCCGCGCACAGAGCGCTCATCATGGCCTTCTTAAGCGGCGATATCGAGCTTGCGAAGATCGATGAGTCTTGTGCTTCGGATGACATCAAAGCCACGAAAAAAGCACTGATCCGTTTCGGTGAAGCGGCAAAGAACATTTCTTCCGAGCCGATCGAGATCGACTGCAAGGAGTCCGGCTCGACGCTCCGATTCCTGATCCCGCTCGCGGCAGTACTCGGTGTGCCGACGAAGTTCGTCGGATCCGGAAGACTTCCGCAGCGCCCCATCAAGGAGTACGAAGGTGTTTTCGAAGGCTCCGGCGCTGAGATGATCTATCTCGACGAAACAGGTCTTTCACTTCCGCTTCTTGTCAAAGGCAAGATGAAGGCAGGCTCCTATTCACTCCCCGGAAACGTCAGTTCGCAGTATATCTCCGGACTTCTCATGGCGCTTTCTTCCGCGGAAGGCGCATCGCGCCTTAAACTCACGACCGAGCTCGAGTCCCGTCCGTATGTCGATCTGACATGCGAGGTCATGCGCGCGTTCGGTGTGGAGGTCGAAGAAGAAAACGACGGCTATTCACTTAAGGGTGAAAACAAGCCGAACCGAAAAGAAGACTTCGAAGTCGAAGCCGACTACTCTCAGGCGGCGTTCTGGCTGGTCGCGGAATATCTGGGTTCCGACGTGAAGCTTACGAATCTTCCGAAGAAGACCGCGCAGGGTGACCGCGCGATCGTAGATCTGCTTTCTGGCTTAAAGGAAGCAGGAAAGAAGAACGAGATCTTCGAGATGGACGCAAGAGATGTTCCGGATCTGGTACCGGTATTTGCGGTCGCGGCAGCGGCGACAAACTGCGTAACGCGCGTCGTGCATGCCGAGAGACTCCGCATCAAGGAGTCGGACAGGATCGCTTCCACGGCGGCCATGCTGACGGAGCTCGGAGTAAAGAACAGGATCACCGATGACGGTATCGAAATAGAAGGAAAAGCCGAGGACAAGTGCTTTTCGGGCGGAACCGTGGACAGCTGTAAGGACCATCGTCTGGTCATGGCGGCTTCGATCGCGGCGACACGCGCGAAAGATACGGTGTGGATCAAGTACCCCATGGCGGTAGAAAAATCCTATCCGGACTTTTTCGAGGATTATTTGAATTTGGGAGGACGGATCAATGGGATCAACGTGGGGTAACCGCATCAAGATAAGCGTTTTCGGAGAGTCGCACGGACCGGCGATCGGCGTCGTGATCGACGGACTTCCGGCCGGCATATCCATCGACGAATCGCATATCGTCAAAGAGATGGGAAGAAGAGCGCCGGGAACTCAGGCAGGCTCCACACCGCGAAAAGAACCTGACCTTCCGACGGTTCTTTCCGGACTTTATAACGGCAAGACGACGGGAACTCCTCTGGCGATGGAGATCCTGAACACCAACACGCATTCTTCGGACTACGACGGATTTACCGTGACTCCTCGTCCGGGACACGCGGACTATACGGCGAGACTTCGCTATAAGATGAATAACGACCCCAGAGGCGGCGGACACTTCTCCGGAAGACTCACCGCTCCTGTCCTTTTTGCGGGCGCGATCGCCAAGCAGGTCTTAAAGGCCAAGTGCGGCGCGGAAGTTTACGGCCACATCATCCGCATCGGCAAGGTCAACGCGCCGAGCTGGGAGGAAGAGGAGATGCCGGTCATCCCGACCGAGGGAAATTTCCCACAGGAGAACCCTTCCCTTGCGTCCCGAATGACCGCTGAGATCGAGGCGGCAAAGTTGGAGAATGACTCTGTCGGTGGTATAGTAGAGGTGATGGCGACGGGCTTTCCGGGCGGTATCGGCTCCCCGATGTGGGACACGGTCGAGAGCAATTTCGCCCAGCTGATGTTCGGCGTCCCGGCAGTCAAAGGCGTATCCTTCGGATCCGGCTTTGAAGTCGCTTCCAGACGCGGCTCGCAGAACAATGACCATCTGCTGTTTAAAGACGGCAAACTGAGAATGTCCACCAACCACGGCGGCGGATTTGAAGGTGGCATCAGCAATGGTATGCCGATCCTCGCGCAGGTGGCATTTAAGCCGACACCTTCGATCGGCGCGGAACAGGATACCGTGGACCTGGACGCAAAAGAAAACGTAAAGATACAGATCAAGGGGCGCCACGATGCATGCATCGTCCCGAGAGCTCTTCCGGTCGCGGAAGGCTGCCTCGCGCTGGCGCTTCTGGACGCATATATGGCAAAAGGAGAACTTGCATGAAAACGATACTGATCATGAACGGCCCGAATCTCTCGCAGCTTGGAAAGAGAGATCCGAAGCATTACGGTTCCGGAACACTTTCGGACCTGGAGAATGCCTGCATCAACAAAGGCATCGAACTGGGCGTGAAAGTACAGTGCTTCCAGTCGGAATCCGAGTCGGCCCTGATCAAGAAGCTCCATAATTCCATGGGCGTGATCGACGGTATCGTCTTAAACGCGGGCGCTTACACGCACTACAGCATCGCGCTTCGTGATGCGATCGAGCTCATCAAGATCCCGGTCATCGAAGTTCACCTTTCCGATATCCATAACAGAGAATCTTTCCGAAACACTTCCGTCATCGAAGCGGTCTGCGTCGAGCAGGTCTGCGGCATGGGCGTGAAGGGTTATCTTGTCGCGATGGAAAAGCTTGTCGAAAAGTATATTTCCATCGACTCCGACGCGGCAGAAGTACTTACCGCAGTTACCGATCCGCTCTTTGAAGAAAGAGCCGCTCTCAACGAGATCGATAAGGAACTGTTTGTGCTTTTCGAGCGGAGAATGAAGCATGTAGACCGTATCGCAAAGATCAAGGCGGAAAAGGGAATGCCGACACAGATCCCGTCCCGTGAAGCCGAGATCCTAGAGCGAGTCGGACAGTCAGTAGAACCACAGTATAGTGAGTCGGCGAAGGCCCTGATGCAGGAGATCCTGCGGCTTTCCCGAACGCGACAGCAGGAGATCAACAAGGAGTAAAAGTAAATGCAGAAGGTAAGGATCAGATATGCGGCGAGCATACTGCTCGTCCTGATGTTCGTTCTCACACCATTACGCTTCTTACGCGCGGCAGACGCGGAAGCGACCTATGACGCAAATGGCGGAAGTGTCTCGATCTACACCGTCAAAAACAACACGAATAAAGAGATGATCGGTTGGACGATCACGATCAAGGGCGTTCCGGAAGGCGCCGTAGTACAAAACGCATGGAACGCGTCCTGCTCTTTGTCCGGCGGAACCTTGACTTTTACCTCGAATCAGGACTGGAACAGTAATATCCCGGCAAACAGCTCGGTCTATGTCAGTGTCGGATGCTATATGGAGATCGCAGGTCCCGACGGCAACTACGCCGTAGGTACATGGTCACCTACGAGTGTTACCGTAACCCCGAAGTTCGGAGCTTCTACAAATACACCAACTCCGGTCCCGGCAACTCCGACACCGATCCCGACAGCAGCACCTACTGCAGCTCCGACGGTCGCTCCTACAGCGGCACCCACCGCTGCCCCGACAGTTGCGCCTACAGCGGCACCGGTAAACCCGACTGCGGCTCCGGCTGAGACGACACCTGCTCCTACCGATACGACGACTACAGAAGTTACGGAAACAACACTGGATCCGAACGCGGGAATCGCGGTTCCTGTTGCCGGCGATGACTGGCTGACGACCGACGGCAATAAGATCGTGGATCAGAACGGCACACAGGTCTGGCTGACCGGTATCAACTGGTTTGGCTATAACACGGGCACGAACGTCTTCGATGGATGCTGGAACTGCAATATGGACGCGGCATTAAAGGCGATCGCGGATCACGGATTCAATCTTCTTCGTATCCCGATGTCCGCCGAGCTTGTATTGAACTGGAAGAACGGGATCTACCCGGAAGCGAATTTTAATCAGGCCAATAACGCCGAGCTCGTCGGCATGAACAGCCAGCAGATCTTTGATTACGCGCTGTCCCTCTGCCAAAAGTACGGCATCAAGGTCATGCTCGATATCCACAGCGCCAACACGGACGCGTCCGGTCACATGGCGAACCTCTGGTACACCGATAAGGTCTCCATCCAGGATTACTACGATTCACTTTCTTATCTCGCTGACCGTTATAAGGACAACGACACGATCGTGGCTTATGACTTAAAGAACGAGCCGCATGGAAAGCCGAACGAAGACAAGGCGATCTGGAACGATTCCGAGCTGGACAACAACTGGAAGCACGTTGCCGAGGTCGCGGGTAACCTTGTTCTCGATCAGAACCCGAACGCGCTGATCGTGATCGAAGGTATCGAGATCTATCCGAAGGATCTTTCCACGAACGCGGATTACTCCAGCACGAGCGATGCGGATTATTACTACAACTGGTGGGGCGCCAACCTTCGTGGCGTAAAGGACTATCCGATCGATTTCGGATCTCCCGAGAGAAACAAGCAGATCGTTTATTCTCCACACGATTACGGCCCGACGGTCTACGAACAGCCGTGGTTCCAGGGTTCTTTTGACTATGAATCGTTAAATGCGGATTGCTGGAACGACAACTGGCTCTATATCCACAACGAAGGCATCGCTCCGATCCTGATCGGTGAGTGGGGCGGATTTATGCAGGAACCGAACCTGACCTGGATGACCTATCTGCGTCAGCTGATCGGCGAAAACCACTTAAACTTCACGTTCTGGTGCTTCAACTCCAATTCCGGTGACACCGGAGGACTCGTCCTTGATGACTTTACCACCTGGGATGAGGATAAGTACGCGTTTGTAAAAGAAGTTCTCTGGCAGGACGAAGGCAAGTTTGTCGGCCTCGATCACGCGGTACCGCTGGGCGATAACGGAATCGCGCTTTCCCAGTACTCGGGAACCATCGTTTCCGTCGTCCCGGATGTAACGCCTGTTCCTTCCGGTGAGGTGACAGATCCTTCCGAATCCGGCGCAGAGTCGAAGCCGGCAGCAGCTGCGGCAGCGACCGCAGCATCCTCGTCCGGTATCTCCGCAGGCAAGATCATCCTATACTGCTTCATGTTCCTTCTGATCGCACTCGTTGCCGTGATCGCTTATCTCATCATCAAGCGCCCGAAGGACTGGAACAATCTCGTTGACCGTCTCCACCTTCCGGAGAAGCTCAAGAGAGATATCCCGTGGGAGATCATACCGGAAACGGGCGCTCTCGGAACCACTGACAGTGCAAGCAAAAACAATGAGTTTGCCGGACGTTTCCGTCCGGTCAAGAAAGAGACTCCGGATGAAGTAAAGCCGAAGTCCGTTGAGGAGCCGAAGACGGAAGAGGGTACTGAAGAAGCAGCTTCTTCTCCGTTCAAACCGTCGCCGTTTAAGCCGGCAGGAACTGCTGCCGCACCATCTTCCACTTCTCAAAAAGCACCGATCAAGCGCCCGAATATGCGCCCCGCGGCTCCCGAGAAGCCGAAGCTGAGTCTCGAAGAAGAAGTCGCTCGTCTGGCGGAAGAAATGAAGGCAGAAGCAGCGGCACACGAGCAGGCAGCGCTTGCGGCGGAAAGCGGTCTAGCGGCCGCTCCGGTAGTGGAGTCGATCGTTCCGGATATCACACCTGAACCTGTGATCGAACCGGCACCGAAGACTGAGGAAGAAGAGATTCCTTCGATCGTAAGAAGCATGATGAAAGAGCAAGCTCCCGAGCCGGAACCGGTAGTCGAAGAACCTGAAGAGGAAGCGATCCTTCCGACTTGGGCACAGGCAATGCCGACCGATCGTCCAATCTGGGCAAAGCCGGCAAATACGGAAACGGCAGAGGCTCCGCAGGAAAGAAAGGGACCGATCAAGCGCCCGAATCTGAGACCTGCGGCGAATAAACCGAATGAGCCAAAGAACGACAAAGAATAACAGCCGGAGAACATCTCGGCTGCATACGGCACACCCCGCGATACTGACAGTCGGTTTCGTACTGGGTGTGCTTTTGCATCCTCTTTGTATCGGATTCAGTGAGAAGTTCATGTCTCCTATGCAGGAAGTGTTTTTGTTTTCCGTGGCGATCGGACTGACGCTTCTGATGTTTCTTTTATCGAAAAGCCACTTTCTCTGTTCGTTTCTTCAGGCAGGGGGACTTCTCTGCAACGCGGCCGTTTTCACGATCAACCGTCTGCAGTTCGGCTGGAGCGATTTTCTTCAGCACATGGATTATGAGTGGTGGTTCCGGATCATCCTGATGTGGGTCGGAGGCGTTTCCGTAACGATCCTGATCCGTCTTTTAGCGCATAAGAAATGGAACGCGCCGCATATCCGAAAGAGCTTCGGCAAGGGCTTTATGGTCAGCAGCATCGTGTTCTGTATCCTCTATATCTTTCTTCTTCTGGACCTGTTCGTTTTCCAGAGAAGCGCGTACGCGGACCCTGCGGCCACATTGAATCTGATCCCGTTTAAGGGCGCCTTTAAGACCTACTGGCCGCATATTAAATCAGGCCGTTTCACGGACGGTATCTTCGTCCAGTTCTTCGGAAATCTTCTGATCTTCGCGCCTCTCGGATTCTACCTTCAGCTTTGGTGGAGAAATCATAAGCACAAGTGGATCCTGTGCCTGATCCCCGTAGTCCTTGCGACTGTCATCGAAGGCTGTCAGTACATATTCAAGATCGGTCAGAGCGATATCGATGACCTGTGGATGAATGTCGTCGGATTCTTCTTGGGCGTTCTTGCGGCAATGATCCTGGACGCGATCCGAAAGCTCGTCACAGACGGAAAAGAAAAGACGATCTTCTCGTTTCGCTGACGCGGATCAGAATCGTCTTTAAATCATTTCTCAAAGAAAAGTATCCAGCTCGTAGGAAGCAACTTAGAAGCCACGTGAAGGGCTTTCTGACTTATTCCGAATACCAGCATCTTCCTGCCCTTTTTCGCGGCCTTCAGGGAGGCGGGGATGAGTTTATCGACGGAGGTCACGAACTTTCCTTTAATGCCGGTAAACGTGGCGTTCGGGTCGTTCTTGCTTGCCTTGATAAAGTCGGTATCTACAGGCCCCGGGCAGACGCAGGTCACGGAGATCCCTTTGCCCTTAAGTTCCTCGGCGATCGCTCTGGAAAAAGAGATAACATAGGATTTTGTAGCGGCATAAACGGCGAAGTCCGGCTGCGGAAGGAAACCCGCGGACGACGCAATGTTGATGATCGTTGCCGAGCGTTCCTTCGGCCCCTCATGTCCTGTCATATAGGGAAGACAGATATTCGTAAGAGAAGAGAGGGCGTCGCAGTTTAGAGCGATCGCGGCATGGGTTTCCTCTTTCGATTGCTCGGCAAAAGCACCGCTCCTGCCCATGCCTGCGCAGTTGATAAGAAGTCGGATATCCGGCTTTTTCTCGGAAAGAAGTTCTTCTAAAGAGGAGAGTGACCCAGGGAGAGTCAGATCCAGAGGGATCACACGGATACGTTCCGGGGAAAGTGCTTTTTGCAGGGAAATAAGCTTATCTTCGGATCTTGCGATGATCCAGATCTCGTCATAGGGAGCTCCGATGCGCGCATCATTTTCCGTGATAAGACGGGTAGTAAACTCTTTTCCCATTCCCGACGAAGCGCCGGTGATCACGGCAATGTTCATAGGATTTCCTCCTTATGATGCTGCGGTCTGTTTCTCCTTAAGTGACGTAAAGTATTCTTCGATGGCGTCATCCAGCGGGATCGCTGACTTGGCCAGGTTCTCGTCATTTTCAAAGAAAGCGCGGTCAGACGGGTTCGTGATAAATCCGACCTCGAAAAGCGCGCCGACGAGGGCATGCTCACGGATGACGGCGAAAGCGCTCGGCAGGTGGGACTGTTCCTTGCTGTAAGAAACCATGTCCGGGAAATACTCAACATAGTGATCGTAGAGCATCTGTGAGAAAGCGTTGTTTTCTTCGTTGTGTCTTCCGAAATAAGCTTCGTGAGCCGGTTCACCGCCTTCGTCATGAGAAGGACTGCTGATGTACTGGTCATCCGGGTAGTGAACGGCCGCACCGTGCTTGATCTCGTATTCGGAAGGATCGCCGGTGGAGTTGATATGGATGGAAAGGAAAACGACGTCAGTCAGCTGCGCTTCCATATCCATAAGGAGCTTTAAGTCTTCGCATGCGCCAAATCCGGCCATGAAACCCATGCCTTCGGAAGTGAACTTCTGCCACTGGTTGATCTCTTTGATCTTTTCGCACTTCTGGCGGAGTTCCTGTTCTTTTTCAGCGGAGAAAGGAAGGATGCCTCTTTCCTTGGCGATATCCATGCAGATCAGGTGAACTTCGGCAAGACGATAGTAGATGCCGACTGTGTCATCTGTCTTACGTGTTACATAGACGGTCGCACCGCGGGAAGTAAGATCCTGCTCCATGGCGTTAACGATCTTAAGGGTAATATCTTTTTCTTCGATCTCGGAACTGTTTAAAGGCCAGCCGCAGCCTGTGTCCTCGCCGCTGTGGCCGGGGTCAAGGATAACGGTACATCCGGCAAGAGAGCCGGCAGGTGTTGTCTGGTCAGGGGTATCGGTTGCTTCCGTAGCCGGGGTTGCTTCAGTTTCGAACGTTACGGTACTCAAAGCGGTCCCGCCGGCATTGGAAGATTTAGATTTAAAGAGCCCCGAGCGGCTGAGAAGATACACACCGCCACCAAGAACGAATATCAAGCAGAACACGATAATGCATTTTGCGAAGAATATCCGACGGGCAATCTCGGCTTTAGATCGAGTAGGGCGCTTGGTTTGGGAATAGGTTCGGGTTGGATTGGTTTTGGGCGCGCCCCGATTAGGTCTCGATTGTGGTTGGTTGTTACTCATAGCATTCCTCTCATTTACGTGCACCTCTAGTATAAGCCATTCTGTATTTTTGTAAATTACAAATCAGACATTTTCGGGCAAAGTACAAGGCGGAGCGTATGAGAGAAGCCTTTTTTCATCACTTTAACAAGAAAAGATCAAATGTCTTTTTGGAGAAAGTACATTTTCACTCCGTCAGAGATGGAATAAGCGACCTGATCGACGATCTGATCCTGAAGGAGCAAAGCTCGATCGTTATCGTCGGAAAGGTAGGCTACCTCGACCAGAGCACCGGTCAGACCATGCTCACGAAGCACGGCGTAGTTATCGGCTTTGACCGGAGTTCCGTTGGTCTCAAATGCCGGGATATTACCGACGATATTGTCGTACAGGCAGCAGCCGAGAAGATAGTTATCGTCGTTCTTTCTGCCATAGTACGGGTCACGGATCGGGAAGTCGGAACGCTGGAACTCGGAGTTCTCGTACATCTGACGGTTTTCGCTCTCGATAACGGAGTCATCCGTTACATAGAAGATCTGGTTGCCGTGAAGCGTACGGCTCTCGCTGGAGTTCAGATGGATCGACAGGAAAAGCACTTTCTCGAGCTTGTATTCCATCTCGAAAAGGTCCTTAAGATCCTCGCCGACACCGCTGCCGACCATGATGCCCATACCGCCTGATGCGACAGTATCTTCGTTGATATAGATGCTTTCCCAGAGACGATCGCGGAGTTCATCGGCACGGTCTTCGGAGAAGGGGAGGATGCCCTGTTCCTGCGCGATATCCAGACAGATCAGGTGCGTCTGGGCGAGTCGGTTATAAAGAGAGACCCAGCTGTTATCGGTGCGGAGCATATGTACGGTCGCGCCTCTGGAGGTAAGCTCCTGCTCGACTCTCTTGGCGATACGAAGGTTAAAGTCACACTCGTTATATTCCGGGTAATCAAACGGAAAAACGCATCCTGTGTCGCGTCCGCCGTGACCCGGGTCGAGAATGATGGTATATCCGGAAAGGTCTTCGTCGGAGATGTTTTTCGGGAGGGTATATCCCGGATCGTTAAAGTCGGAATTGAAGTCCGGATCGTAATCGTCGTCGACGTAATCATCGAAGTCGTCATCAAGATCTTTCTCGTTATATCTGTCGCGGATGATCGCGTCATCATCGTCATCATCCTCATCCTTCGGACGGTAAAAATCCCCTCTGGAACCGGAAGAGGAACGATTGTCGGAAGAGGTACGGTAAGAAGAGGAATTTCTTTTCGTTTCTTTCTTCGTATCCGCGTTCTTGCCCTGCGTGAAATACATGACGGTCGCAAAAACTCCGAGGCCCACAAGAGCGCCGCAAATAAAGATCAGCATGCGAGTCCAGAAGGAATCGCCGGAACGCTTTTTCTTGGCCTTGGCCTTTTTCGCCTTGACCTGAGGTTCATTTGTGACAGCAGAAGATTGACTCCCGTAGGCGTCTTCGAAATCCGCCGTGAGGGAAGCTTTTGGGTTTTTCATATGTGTTTCCTTTCTTAAAGAAAAATCAACGTAGTTTGGAGAAGATCTCTCCCAATCCTTCGTGGAAAACGATCTCGGCATATCGGTCTTGCGGCGTCTCGTCACGGTTCATGATGATCAGATGCTTTCCGCGGAAGTAATTGGTCAAGGTAGCAGCCGGATAGACCGTCAGGGAAGTGCCGCCGATGATAAATACATCTGCTTTGGCAAGAGCGGAGATCGAGTTCTCCCAGGCCTCATGCGGCAGGCTCTCTTCGTAGAGAGTGACATCCGGACGGAGCATGCCTCCACAGGAACAGTGGGGGACCGGCTCGGTCGAAGTAAACAGAAGATCGGCGGGATACTCCTTCTTGCAGCGGTCGCAGTACACACGCTGTGTCGTGCCGTGTACCTCGTACACGTTCTTGCTGCCCGCCTTCTGGTGAAGACCGTCGATGTTCTGGGTGATCACGCAGGTGAGTTTGCCGGCTTTTTCCATCTCAGCCAGCTTGATATGAGTGATGTTCGGCTTTATCGTACGAACGTCCATCTTCTGTCGGTAATATTCGAAAAAGACCTTCGGCTGGTCATAAAGGCAGCTGTGGCTCAGAAGATATTCCGGCGGGTACTTGTCGAACTGCACGTCGTGCTGGTTGTAAAGTCCGTCTTTAGATCGGAAATCCGGAATACCGCTCTCGGTGGAAACGCCTGCTCCGCCGAAAAAGACTACGGATCTTGCTTCATCTAAGATCGTCTGGAGTTTTTCTAATCTCTCTTCAAAAGACGCCATAAGCACACCTCATCCTTTCTCGAATCTACACTCATTGTAGCACAGTGCTTTTTCCATAGTGTGACGGATTGTTCATGCTGGGGCGTCTGAAAATAAAAAGGATGTCACTTTTGATGACATCCTTTACTCCGATTTGGAGCCTTTAACCAGGCTCGAACTGGTGACCTCATCCTTACCATGGATGCGCTCTACCTCCTGAGCTATAAAGGCAGGTAAGTGCTTTTCGAAAGGCACGACATACAGTATGTCATCTACAGAGAAAAAAGTCAAGATAAGACCGAAAAACTCGGGCGGTTTTGACGTGACCGAAGATGAAAAAACTCCGGCTCGAAAAGCACTTTTCCGGCCGAAGTTTTGATGGAGCGGATAAAGGGAGTCGAACCCTCCTGTTCAGCTTGGGAAGCTGACGTTCTACCGATGAACTATACCCGCAGGTCTTAGCATATTCGATTGTGCCATGGTCGATACAATATGTCAAACTTGTCTTTGAGCCTTAAACCTATAAACATAAGAGTTTCACAGGTTTGAAATAAAGGAATTGTAGTATAAAATAGACGAGGAATGTAAGTGGCGAAAAAAGCATTCGAAGGAGGCAGGAAATGAGAAAACAGATTACAGGTATCCTTTTGATCCTCTGCGTGATTTTTTCATGCGTTTCCTGCGCGAAGCCGACCACGAGCGAGGAGACTCAGCCGACGACTACGATCGATCTTCAGATCGTTTATAAGAACAATCAGTTCTGCTATTCCATTATCGAAAACGGAAACGATACTTCCCTTTATATGTTCAACGCGGCGGCACAGCCGATCTTCGATATCTACGGTCTTTCCGCGACAGCCGCGGATCTTGCCCCCGGCATGAAAGTCTCTCTCGAGTATGACGGATATGTCCTTGAGACTTACCCGTTACAGTTCTCCGGTGTTTCGAGCATCCGCGTGACCGACCTCGGCGCGAATAATGTCGAGTTCCTGTCATCCATGATCTCCGGTATGTTCCCGTCGTCGACTCCGAGTGAGATCGAGCAGTGGGAAGTTACCTTCTCCGGAGATGAGTTCTTAAACGCGAAGGAAAAGCGCGCGCTGGAGTACTTCTTAAATCAGAAGTGGGAGGGCGCGGCGATCAAGGTCGAGCCGACGGAAGAAGAGACGAAAAAGAATTCCGGAAGGATCGCGATCACGACAACGAATAACCCTGACGAGACAGTGACCTTGAAAGTCAATATCGCCAGTGGTCTCGAAACTCAGGCACCGATGGAAAGAACGATGACGGTGCATCTCGAAAAAGGCAAGTGGACGGCGTAAGAAGTTCTGTTTTCATCTCTTTAAGATCCATATTTCAAACATAAAAAGAGGCTGTCTCCGAGAAGACAGCCTCTTTTCTTATCTCATGCTTTTGAACCTTAAGCGTTAAGACGAGCCTCAAGAGCGTCGAGCTCAGCGAAGAGTTCCTTCGGCATCTTCGGACCATAGGACTCGAAGTGTGCGCGGATGGACTTAGCTTCTGCCTTCCACTCATCCTTGTTGACTGTGAGCAGCTCTTCCATGTCAGCGTCTGTTACGCTGTCAAGGCCGGATCTGTCAATAGCATCAACTGTCGGGAGGTATCCGATCGGAGTCTCGACGGCCTTGCCTTCTCCGGAGCAACGTTCAACGATCCACTTAAGAACACGGCTGTTATCGCCGTAGCCGGGCCACAGCCACTTGCCGTCTTCGGACTTTCTGAACCAGTTAACATAGAAGATCTTCGGCAGCTTGTCAGCATCAGTAGCCTTACCGATGTCGAGCCAGTGCTGGAGATAATCACCTACGTGATAACCGATGAACGGGAGCATAGCGAACGGATCACGACGAACCTGACCTACCTTATCGGAGATAACAGCTGCTGTGATCTCGGAACCCATGATAGCACCCATAAAGATACCGTGGTTCCAGTTGAAGCTCTGGTGAACGAGCGGGATAGTTGTCTTACGACGGCCACCAACGAGGATAGCGTCAACAGCAACACCGTTCGGATCTTCCCAATCCGGAGCGATAACCGGGCACTGCTTAGCCGGAGCTGTGAAACGAGCGTTCTTATGAGCAGC
>JAFZWA010000057.1 GCA_017617525.1 Clostridiales bacterium | reverse complement strand
CTTCAGATACTGACCCTTAGCAGCGGACGGCTTCGCCTTGATGATCGCATCCATGATGGTCTTGAAGTTCTCTTCGAGCTTCTCCTGACCAAAGGAAACCTTGCCGATCGGGCAGTGGATGATGTTTGTCTTATCGAGACGATACTCGATCTTACCGGCTTTGATGTCTGTAACAGCTTTTGCTACATCCATGGTAACTGTACCGGCCTTCGGTGTAGGCATCAAGCCCTTCGGGCCGAGGACCTTACCAAGACGACCGAGCTTAGGCATCATGTCCGGAGTTGCGATGAGAGCGTCAAAGTCGAACCAGTTCTCGTTTGCGATCTTATCGATGAACTCTTCAGCACCAACATACTCTGCGCCTGCAGCCTGAGCTTCATCAGCCTTCGGGCCCTTAGCGATAACGAGTACGCGCTTTGTGCGGCCTGTACCATGAGGGAGAACTACAGCACCACGAACCTGCTGGTCAGCGTGACGGGAGTCAACACCCAGACGAACGTGAAGTTCTACCATCTCATCAAATTTTGCTTTACCTGTTTCTACAACCAGACGAACTGCTTCGGAAGGATCGTAAGAAACAGATCTGTCTACGAGCTTAGCGAGCTCTGTATATCTCTTTCCTCTTTTCATGTTATCTCTCCTTCAAATCAGTCCTCAGTTACAACGATACCCATGCTTCTGGCAGTACCAGCTACCATACGAGCACATGCGTCGATGTCTGCGGCATTTGTATCAACGATCTTGATCTCTGCGATCTTCTTGCACTCAGAGAAAGAGATCTTTGCTACTTTGTCCTTGTTCGGCTTACCGGAAGCCTTCTCAATGTTGCAAGCTTTCTTAAGCAGTACCGGTACCGGCGGAGTCTTTGTAATGAAAGAATAAGAACGGTCAGCGTAAACCGTGATGATTACAGGAATGATGAGACCTGCATCCTTTGCTGTTCTTTCATTAAACTCTTTGACGAACTGGGCAATGTTAAGTCCATGCTGTCCAAGAGCTGGTCCAACCGGCGGCGCTGGTGTTGCTTTGCCTGCAGGGATCTGAAGTTTTACGTACCCTACAACTTTTTTAGCCATATGTGGCCACCTCCCAAATAATTTTCTTGCCGGCCCGTCTTATCCCGGTGCCGATATTTCTTTCATCTCCGAAGAGATGTGATAAGCAATTGATTATACTCTTACTACCTGAGCGAAATCGATCTCTACAGGTGTCTCTCTTCCGAACATCGAGATACGTACACGAACCATGTGCTTCTCGAGGTTCATCTCTTCGACAGTTCCTACGCAGTCTCCGAAAGGACCGGAAATGATACGTACGGAATCGCCGACTTCGTAATCCACGGACGGAACCCAGCTGGATTCGAGTCCCATAAGAGCAAGCTCCTCGTCGGAGAGCGGCTGCGGCTTGTTGGCATTCGGACCTACGAAGCCTGTTACACCACGTGTGTTACGAACGATGTACCAGATCTCTTCTGTATAG
The DNA here is from genome assembly GCA_017617525.1 of Clostridiales bacterium. Taxonomy (GTDB): domain Bacteria; phylum Bacillota; class Clostridia; order Saccharofermentanales; family Saccharofermentanaceae; genus Scatonaster. The sequence goes on along the minus strand of JAFZWA010000057.1, from coordinate 18,838 downwards.
ACCATCTTGATCAGGACGTAGCCCGGATAACGCTTCTTCTGCGTAACCTTCTTCTTACCATCCTTGACTTCGACACTCTCGTCCATCGGGATGGATACTTCCTGGATCATCTCCTGGAGACCACGGTTCTCGATCACAGCTTCCAGTGTGCTCTTTACCTTGTTCTCATATCCAGAATAGGTATGTACGACATACCATTTAGCCTCATATGCCTGTTCTTCAGCCATGTCTTACTCCTCGTATATAAGTTGACTTACGTCTCAGACGGTGTTGTTTCCTCGGCCGGTGCGCTCTCAGTCTCAAACTCTCCCTCAGACGGAGCTTCTGTGATGGAGACAGATGCATCGGATGAATCGGATTCAACTGTAGTAGTAACAGTTGTCTCAACATTCTGGTCATAGAATCCTACTTTTTCAAGGATCCAGCCCGCACCCTTACTGATCGCAGTCAAAAGGATCGCAGAGACGGCAATAACAACCAGAACTACAGCAGAATTCTGGATCAACTTTTCCTTTGTCGGCCAGATAACTCTCTTGAGCTCCAGACGAACATCGTTGAACTTCATTGCTATACGTTTGAAGATGTTCGGTTTCTTCTTCTTGTCAGCCATTGGTCATACCCTCAATCTTGTTTCCTGTTAAATAGTTAACAAACGATATTACTTAGTTTCTTTGTGTACAGTATGCTTATGGCAGAACTTGCAGTACTTCTTCACTTCCAAACGATCCGGGTCGTTCTTCTTGTTCTTATATGTCTGATAATTTCTCTGCTTGCACTCTTCACAAGCCAGTGTGAGCTTGTCACGTACTCCTGCTTTGGTAGCCATTTTTCGAACACCTCCAAAATATCTGTGCTTTCGTGCATCTTCTGATGCAAAAATTCGCGCATAAAAAATAGACCTAAACGGCGATAGCAACGGATATGATACCACAGGGTCAAGCCTGTGTCAACGAAAAATCCGAGTTTCCCGCAAAAAAGTTTTTGCCTGTTTTACGCGGTTTTCAGCGCTTCTTCAATTCCTCTTCCACTTCCTCGGGTGTGATGCCCATCTGAGCCATCATGACCAGAGCGTGGTAATAAAGATCTGCCAGTTCGAGGACCGTATTTTCCTTGTCGCCGCGGGATGCGGAAATGATCGCCTCAATGGCTTCTTCGCCGACTTTTTTGCCGATCTTCTCGATGCCTTTGTCAAAAAGGTAGTTGGTGTAGGAACCGTCTACCGGATTTGCTTTTCTGTCCAGGATCAGGTTGTAAAGATCCTTACTTACGTTTGTGCTGTTTGAATCCATTTTCTTATGTCCTTTCTTATATATACGACTCTTACATTTTTATCTCAGTAAAGAAGCAGGAGTGATTGCCGGTATGGCACGCGGCGCCTTCCTGATCCACGTAGAATAACAGGGTATCACGGTCGCAGTCAAGGAAAGCTCTCTTCACATACTGGAAATGACCGGATGTCTCACCCTTGATCCACAGGGAATCCCTGGATCTGCTGTGATAGCACATCAGATGTGTCTCCATGGTCTTTTCCAAAGCCTCATAGTCCATATAGGCCATCATAAGGACATCTCTACTGCAATCCTCGACGACGATCGCCGGGACAAGACCGAGCTTATCCTTCTTGAGAGACTGCCAGAGCTTTAATGCCGGGCTTAATTGTCTTACCGGGATATCGCGCTTAGCAAGATATTTCTTCAGATCTTCGATCTTGATCTCACCAAAGTGGAAGAGGCTGGCCGCGAGGACCGCGTCCGCACCGCCGTCGACGATACCGTCATAGAAATCCTCCATCTTTCCGGCGCCGCCACTGGCGATGACCGGGATCGAAACGGCATCCGCGATCATGCGTGTGATGACGTTATCAAAGCCGCTCTTTGTACCGTCACGGTCAAGACTCGTCAGAAGGATCTCACCTGCGCCGAGTTCCTCGACCTTCTTCGCCCACTCGAGAGCGTCCAGGCCTGTCGCCTTGGTGCCTCCGGCAACGACGACTTCGTAGCCGCTCGGGAATTTGCTGTTATCTTCTTCACTGGCATTTTCGTCGATGCCCTTAAAATCGGCATCGGTACCTGCGATACGGATCTGCCCGCCGTTTCTTCCACGAACGTCGATGGCAACGACGACGCACTGGGAACCGAATCTTTCGCTGGCACGGCGTACCAGTTCCGGATCTTTTACTGCGGCGGAATTCAGGGAGATCTTGTCCGCGCCCGCGTTTAAGATCTCACGGATATCTTCCAGAGAGCGGATGCCACCGCCTACGGTAAACGGAATGAAGACCTGCTCGGCAACGCTTTTTACCATGTCGACCACGGTGCCTCTGCCTTCTACCGTCGCGGAGATATCGAGGAATACCAGTTCATCCGCGCCTGCCTCGTTATAGGCTTTGGCGCATTCGACCGGATCACCTGCGTCACGAAGCGCGATAAAGTTGGTGCCTTTTACGACACGACCGTTCTTTACGTCCAGACACGGAATGATTCTTTTACTGAGCATATGTCCCCATCCTTTCTTTTTGCAATTACTTCTTCGTCTGCCTTGCCCAGCGGTTCAAGATCGCAAGGCCCGCTTCACCGCTCTTTTCCGGATGGAACTGGCAGGCAAAGACATTATCTCTTCTGACGCTGCAGCAGTACTCGATACCGTAGTTGACGGTCGCCGCGACGTCTTGGATCTTATCCGGTACACAGTAGTAGGAGTGTACAAAGTAAACATACTCTTTATCCGGAATGATCTCGCATCTCGAATTCAGTTCGTTCCAGCCGATCTGCGGGATCTTAAGGCCCATGTCCGAGGGAAACTTCACGACCTTTCCGGGAAGGACCGAAAGCCCTTTTACCGGCTCGCCGCCGAAAGATTCTTCAGACGTATCGAAAAGCATCTGCATACCGAGACAGATGCCGAGGAACGGCTTTCCTGTCGCGATATACTCGTGAACGACCTTATCGAGGCCCTTCGATTTCAGGGATTCCATCGCCGCGCCGATCGCGCCGACGCCCGGAAGAACAACACCGTCCGCGTCCATGACGCGGGCGGGGTCGTTGGTGATTTCACTATCGTAACCTAAGTAGGCCAGTGCTTTTTGCACGGAACCTAAGTTACCCATTCCATAATCGATTATGGCGATCATGCAAGTTCCTTTCCTGTCAGCAGGCGATAGCACTCTCTGTACTTCTCTGCTGTCTTGTTGATGATCTCCTCCGGAAGTGTCGGAGCCGGATAGGTCTTATCCCAGTCCAGTGTCTCCAGCCACTCACGCAAATACTGCTTGTCGAAGCTCTTCTGAGCGCGGCCCGGCTCGTAATCGGACAGATCCCAGAAACGGGAGGAGTCAGGTGTGAACATTTCATCGGCTACAACGAGCTTGCCGTCGATCTTACCGAACTCGAACTTGGTGTCGGCAAGGATCAGGCCGCGTGTGAGCGCGTACTCGGAAACCTTTGTGTAGAGCGCGAGAGCCGCGTCCTTAAGTGCTTTTGCGTCTTCTTCACCGAGAAGATCAACGAGCTGTTCGTATGTAATGTTGATGTCGTGACCTTCGTCAGCCTTTGTGGACGGAGTGAAAAGCGGCTCGGGGAGCTTGTCGCCCTGCTTTAAACCCTCCGGCATCTTCATGCCGCCGACGGTGCCGTTTGCCTTGTACTCCTTAAGAGCGGAACCCTCGAGGTAACCTCTGACGATGCACTCGGCCGGGAGCATGTTTACCTTCTTGACCAGCATGGAGCGGCCAGAAAGTTCTTCTTCGTACTTATCCAGGCCCATCGGATATTCCTTCGGGTCAGTAGTGATGACATGGTTCGGGATGACGTCCTTTGTGAAATCGAACCAGAATGCGGAGATCGAGCTTAAGACCTTGCCCTTATCCGGGATGCACTCGTCGAACACGACGTCAAACGCGGAGATACGGTCGGTAACGACCATCAGGAGAGAATCTCCCAGATCGTAAACGTTTCTGACCTTACCTTTGACGAATACCGGTAAATCGATAAAATCTGTGTCTCTTAATGTTGCCATGTTTTTATCCTCACTTTATATAAGATACTTAGTTATATCGGGCGGCTTCTTCCGTCCTGTCACTCATCCTCGCCTTTGATCTCCCCGAGGACTTCCATGTTATCGAATTCATCGACGAACATGCTGACTTCTTTTTCAATTCCCGTCGCTACGATACCGACGATCAGGTCTAAGGCGATACCGTCATCCGTCATCTCCGCGTAGCAGCGGAGTACCGCGATCTCGGCAGGACGAAGTTCGATCCTGGACTCACCGTCCACGGTCAGATCCTTTTCGTTGGACGACAGAAGATCACAGATGTCCTGGCCTTTGTCGTTGAGCCACTTGATGCGCTCGTGAAGTTCGACCGTTCTTTTGATGAACTCCATCTCGTCTCTGGCCTGTGTCAGGACCGTGACCTCTTCATCGAGGATCTTCGTTTGGACCTCCCATGCCTCAAAGTCTTCGTTATACGGGTACTTTTCGAGCATGATCAGAGCACTCCCTTAGTCGAGGGGATCTGGTCCTTGAACTTCTCATCGATATCGACCGCGATACGAAGAGCTCTCGCGAATGCCTTGAACATCGCTTCGATCTTGTGGTGGTCGTTCGCGCCGTATTCGCACTTGAGGTGCAGTGTCAGTCCGGCGTTAAAGGATACCGCGCGGAAGAATTCTTCTACGAGTTCTGTCGCGAATTCGCCGACATACTCGCCGCCGAATTCCGCCTGAAGTACCAGGAACGGTCTGCCGGAGATGTCCAGCGAGCACTGGGCAAGCGCTTCATCCATCGGGATCGACGCGAAACCGTAGCGGTTGATGCCGCGCTTCTCGCCGAGAGCTTCCGCGAGCATCTTGCCGATGACGATACCGATGTCTTCGGTCGTGTGATGTCCGTCAACGTTCAGGTCACCATCGCAGCGGATGCTTAAGTCCATACCGCCGTGACGCGCCAGAAGGTCGAGCATGTGATCCAGAAAACCGATACCGGTCGCGATATCACTGACGCCCTTTCCGTCGAGATCCAGAGAACCCTTGATCTTCGTCTCTTTCGTGTTTCTTTCCTGTGACGCGATTCTACTCATTTAGTTTCCTCCCGCGATCTCATCGACCGCCTTAAGCAATGCGTCCATCTCCTCATCCGTTCCGATCGTGATGCGGAGATATTCGCTGATCCTCGGCTTATTGAAATACCTTACCAGTATACCTTTCTCACGCAGTTTTGTGTAGATGGCTTCTGCCGGCGCGCCTTTCGGCGAAGCGAAAAGGAAGTTCGTCTTCGACTCCGGTACGATCCAGCCTCTCTTTTTCAGTTCCTCCGCGACGCGGTCTCTTGTCGCGCAGATCTTACTAACGTTATCCATGACCCATGCGTCGTCCGCGATCGCCGTTGCCGCGATGCCCTGGGCAATGCGGTCTACCGGATAGGAGTTAAAGGAATCACGGATGCGGCAAAGTCCCTCGATCAGTTCCGGATCGCCGACCGCGAATCCGAGACGAAGTCCCGCCAGAGAGTGCGACTTACTGAGAGTCCCCGTGACCAGAAGATTCCTGTACTTCGGAAGAAGCGTTCTTGCCGTCACACCCGAAAATGCCGCGTAAGCTTCGTCTACGAGCACGACATGATCCGGGTTCGCCTGAAGGATCTTTTCGACATCCGAAAGTTCCATAAGAAGCGATGTCGGCGCGTTCGGGTTGGCAAAAGCGACTCCGCCGCCTTTTTCCTCGCAGAAAGCACCAACGTCGATACTGAAGTCTTCCTTCAGAGGGATCCTTTTGACCGGAATGTTATAAAGCTCCGCGTATACCGGATAGAAGCTGTAGGAGATATCCGGGATCAGGAGCGGGGCCGCTTCTTTTCCGGATTCAAAAAACGCCTGAAAAGAAAATGCCAGGACTTCGTCGGAACCGTTTCCGCAGAAGACCTGTTCAGGTGTCACTCCCAGTACTTTTGCCAGTTCTTCACGAACGATTTGAGAACTGGTCTCCGGGTATCTGGCAAGATCCAAGATGTTTACGTCATCCAGTACTTTTCGCACATTCGGAGATGCCGGATATGGATTCTCGTTCGTGTTCAGTTTAATGATCTTCTGCCCCGGCTTCGGCTGTTCGCCGGCCACATAGGGCTCGATGTTTCTCGTTTTCTCATTCCAGAAACGACTCATGGTTTCTTTTCCTCATTTCTATAGTTGGTGCGCACGGGTGGCCGACTGGCGGTCACCCGCGGCACTTTCTTATTCTTCGAATCTTACTCGGATCGCGCTGGCGTGACACTCGAGACCCTCGGCGTCGGCAAACGCGGCGACATCCTTATAGCAGTCACGGAGCGATTCTTCGTTATAGCGCAGCACGGAGATCTTCTTGAAGAAGTCGCCTGTGTTGAGCGGCGAGAAGAATCTTGCGGTACCGGACGTCGGAAGAGTGTGGTTCGGACCGGCGAAATAGTCGCCCAGCGGCTCCGGTGTGTAGTTTCCTACGAAGATCGCGCCGGCATTGTTGATGCGGCCGATGTAGTTATCCGGATCCTCTACGCAGAGTTCGAGGTGCTCAGGCGCAAGCTCTTCGCTGAAGGCCAGGGCGGCTTCCATATCGTCTACGACAAGGATCGCACAGTAGGTGTCCAGGGACTTTGCCAGGATCTCTTTACGCAGGCTCTTTTCCGAACGACGGTCAACTGCCTCGTATACGGCATCCGCCAGTTTCTCACTTGTGGTAAGAAGGATCGCGGAAGCGAGTGCGTCGTGCTCTGCCTGGGACAGGAAGTCCGCGGCTACGAATTCCGGAACTGCGGAATCGTCTGCGATGATCAGGATCTCACTCGGACCTGCGAACATATCGATGTCGACCTGGCCGAATACCAAACGCTTTGCGGTGTTTACATAGATGTTTCCCGGACCGCAGATCTTATCGACACGCGGGATGGACTCTGTACCATAAGCCATCGCGCCGACTGCCTGGGAACCGCCAACCTTGTAGATCTCGGTCGCGCCGGCGATGCTTGCCGCGGCCAGGATGACCGGAGCGATCGTTCCGTCCGCGCGCGGCGGTGTGCAAAGAACAATACGCGGGCAGCCCGCTGCTCTTGCCGGGATAACATTCATGAGGACCGTAGACGGAAGCGGAGCCGTGCCGCCCGGTACATAGATACCGGCAACGGAGATCGGGCGTACACGCATGCCGATCTCGGCACCCTTTGCGACATCCATCTTAAAGCCGGTCTCGACCTGTCTCTCGTGGAAGGCCAGGATATTGGCGGCCGCTTTCTTAATCACTTCGACCAGATTCGGATCAAGGGATTTGATCGCGTCTGCGATCTCCTGATCGGTGACTCTGACGTTGCTTGCGTCAATATCGGCCTTGTCGAATTTCTTGGTGTACTTAAAGACGGCAGCGTCGCCGTTCTTCTTGATATCGTCGAGAACATCGTTTACGACGTCGATGATGGGGCCGAGCTCCATCTTGCCGCGCATACCGAGTTCTTCACAGATCTTTTTCAGTTCTCCCTGCGGAGCCTTTATCTTTTTACACTTCATTTTGCTTCCTCTTTCTTCTTCTCATTTAAGATCGCGACCTGTTTTCTCAACGCATCGAGCATCGGTACGATCTCGGATTCCTTCATCTTCATGGATACGCGGTTAACGACCACGCGGGCACTGATGTCGGCAACGACTTCGAGAACATCAAGTCCGTTCTCCTTAAGTGTACGTCCGGATTCAACGATATCGACGATGACTTCCGAAAGACCGATCAACGGTGCGAGCTCTACGGAACCGTTGAGCTTGATGATCTCAACGCTTTCCTTCTTCGTTCCCTCGAAATAAGCACGTGTGATATTCGGATACTTCGAAGCGACACGCTTATTCGGGATCTGGTCGAGCTTATCCTTCAGGGAAACAGGACCGCATACGCACATTCTGCAAGCGCCGAATCCCAGGTCGATGACCTCATAGAGATTTCTTCCTTCTTCAAGGAGGGTGTCCTTACCGACTACACCGATATCCGCGGCACCATACTCAACATATGTCGGAACGTCTGACGGCTTTGCCATGATGAAACGAAGACCTGTCTTTTCGTCTTCCAGGATCAGTTTCCTGCTCTCCTCACGACCGGCGGAAACGTCATATCCCGCAGCTTCGAGAAGATCCAGTGCTTTTTGCGCCAGACGGCCTTTCGATAAAGCGATCGTAATCATGTATTTTCGTCCTCCTCAGTATCTTCCTCTTCTTCGATGTAAATGACCTGGTCGATCCCGTGCTCTTCGGCATAGGCATCGAGTTCTTCCTCGCTTCGATGTTCCGTGTCGACAATGACCTTATTGCCCATCGCGCGAAGTTCTTTTGCCGTGGCAAAAGCAGCTTTCCTCATTCCCTCTCCATCGGAGTAACCGACGATCGCGTCTACTTCCACGAACTCGGAGAGCTTGTCCTGGCGGCGCAGAGCTGTCAGACAGAGGTTGATGCCGAGGGAGAATCCAACGGCCTCGAGGTCACGGCCGAAGTTGCTGATGACCTTGTCGTATCTTCCGCCGCTTAGAATCGGGAAGCCGATCTCGTAGGTAAAGCCCTTGAAGATCATACCCGTGTAGTAGTCGAGCGAACGGAGCATGCCGAGGTCGACGGAAACGTACTGGATCAGCTCGTAATCTTCGAGGACCTTCAAGATCTCACGAAGATTGTTGAGCGCTGCCTTGGAACGGCTGTTATTGACCTTGCTGTCGAAAGCGTCCAGAACATCGTAGGTACCGAACTTATTGGAGATCATGTCGAGGATCTCTTTCGCGTCTTCGGAAAGACCCAGTCTCTCGGCTGTCTTTTCGATCCTAACAATATCCTTCTGATCGATCGCCGTCGAAAGCTCGAGCTCATCGTCCACCGAAAGTCCCCACTCTTCCGCAAGTCCCTTAAAGAAGTCTACCTGACCTACGGAAACCTGAAGATCCGTGATACCGGTCGTCAGAACGGACTGGATCCCAAGTGCGATGACCTCCGCGTCCGCTTCCGAATTCTGAAGTCCCAGAAGTTCAACGCCTGCCTGGGAGAATTCACGGAGCTTTCCGCCGCCGGCCTTCTTGAAGCGGTACATATTCTCGATATAGGAAAGACGAAGCGGGGGCTTCTCATCCTTCATCAGTGTCGCGGAAAGACGCGCTACCGGGATCGTACCGTCGAAACGCAGAGCGATGATACGGCCGTCCATGTCCGTCATCTTAAACATGTCTTCCGTCGATACATAGTCTCCGCTGGCGTAAACATCGTAGTATTCGATACCCGGTGTCTCCACCTCGCTGTAGCCATATCCGGAAAACAGCTCTCTGATGTCTGTCTCAATCTTTCTCTTCGCGCTGGCGTCCTGCGGCAGAATGTCGATTACGCCGTCCGGAGTGTGGAACCGATAATTTCCCATGAGGTAGTCCTCCCTATATTTTTCATATATAATAAACGTGCTGCGTGGATCGTTTCCCGCTTGAAAAGCACCTTTCTCCGCGGCACTTTATCGCTTTATCTCATTAAAGTGATAAAATACCATGTGTGTATTGTATGCGAGGGGGCATTATTTGTCAAGGCAATCTCGTATATTCGCGGTATAATGTAAAAGGCATGTAAAAAAGGGGTGTAAAGATGGCAGACCGGGTTAAATTCATTTTTGAAATCGTTTATGAGTATAATACCTTTTTCTTAGTGATCTTCTTGCTGATGAATCTCATTACGTTTGCCCTTTTCCATTCCGATAAAAGAAAGGCGGAAAAGAACTCTTTCCGCATCCCCGAACGTGATCTTCTCGGTTTTTCCGCATGTCTCGGCGCGCTCGGCGGCTGCCTCGGCATGATCATTTTCCACCACAAGACAAGAAAACCGAAATTCTTTATCCTTGTCCCTCTGTTCGCGATCGTTCATCTGATCCTGATCAATCTGGTCTTTAAATGGGGCCCGAAAGGAACCTGAATCTATGAAATACTTTGTTGCTTCCGATATCCACGGTTACCCGGGATACTGCGAAAAGATCCTTAATGCCTACGACAGAGAGCAGGCCGACCGCCTGATCCTTTTAGGCGACATCCTCTACTTCGGACCAAGAAATCCGCTTCATCCGGACTACGACCCGAAGGCTGTCATCGCACTTTTAAATGTACGCAAAAACGAGCTCCTCTGTGTCCGCGGCAACTGTGATTCCGACGTGGACCAGATGGTCCTGGACTTCCCGATCATGGCGGACTACGCGGTTCTTTCCTTAGGGAAAAGACTCGTCTACATGACGCATGGTCACGTATGGAATCCTTCGCATCTGCCGCCGATGAAAAAGGGCGATATCCTTCTTACCGGTCACACGCACGTGGTCGCCTGCACTGATCTTCCCGAAGGCGTCCTCTATCTGAATCCGGGATCCCCTTCTTATCCGAAGCAGGACACGCACCGCGGCTATCTGATCCTTACCGAGGAAAAGGCCGTTTTCAAGGATCTCGACGGCAACATCAAGCTCGAAAAAGATCTCTGACGGATCGACAAAAACGGAAATAAAAGCAAAAACAAAAGAACCTGACGGCGCCTGCGAGCCTTGCGAGGTGAAGCGCCAAAAGGTTCTTTTTGTTTTTTCGTTATTATGGTGTTTGCCGATCCGTTTGAAAACGAACTTGTGTCAGTATCCGCGCTTTCCTTCGAGCGACTCGTCATTGTCGATCCAGTCCTGAACGTCAACTTCTCTGTACTCGTTCTTGTTGTCACGGACAATCACTTTGTCGATACCTGCGTTGATGATCATTCTCTTGCAAAGAGAGCAGGAATTGGACTTCGCGATATATTCTTTTGTCTTTGCGTCGTATCCGGAAAGATACATTGTCGCGCCGATCATCTTATCACGGGAAGCGGAGATGATCGCGTTCTGCTCCGCGTGAACGCTTCTGCAAAGCTCGTATCTTTCTCCTCTCGGGATCTGAAGCTCCTCTCTGATGCAGGTGCCGAGATCCGAGCAGTTCTTTCTTCCTCTCGGAGCTCCTACATAACCTGTGGAGATAACTTCATCGTTCTTTACGATAACGGCACCGTAGTGTCTTCTTAAACATGTACTTCTCTGAGCGACTACCTCGGCAAGATCCAGATAGTAATTAACTTTATCTCTTCTCTCCATATAGCGATCAGACCTCGATTACGGAAACATTTACATTGAAGCCGGTCGTAGAAGCGGTGAATGAAGATCCGTCACCTGCGATGATATACGTCGCCGAATAAGAAGCGGCAAAAGGAGTCGTAACTGAAGGATCTGCAGTATCCGGGATCGCTGCAGCCCATGTGCCGGTAGCCGTCTTGGTGATCGTACCGTTACTGAAAGATCCTGTCGCTGTTACTGCGCTGTCTGTCGTATTCTCACCGTAGATAGTGATGCATACCTGATAATTCTTTCCGTCTTCAAGTGTCATGGAACCACCGTTCGAAAGATCATTGCAAGCCTTTGCCGGAATAACAACATTGACATCAATACCGAGATCCGGAGCGGCGCAGAGTCTCTGCCATTCTGTATCGGCAGCACCCTTCGGCTTCCATTGGATCTGATCTTCGTATGTCGCTGTCCAATTCGGATCCGTCGGCGGATTGCCTGCAGCGTCATTGATCGCAACGTTCTTTTCGAGCTTAAGATCGATATCCGCGGCAAGGTTTCCTGTAATATCAGTAAGCGGAACCAGCTCCGCCCATTCAGTATCCGCGGCTTTCGAATACTTCCATTCGATTGCGTTCGTACCTTTCCGCAGCATGACCTTATCACCGGTAATAGCAGCGATCTCAACAAGATTGTGCCATTCCTGATCATCACCAGAAGTGTACTTCCATACGATATGTGTCGTAGATGTGCTCAGAAGGATATCTTTTCCGTTATTTCCGGTAAGTTCCGTAACTGTAGCAATCGTAGTAAGATCTGTCTCGCCTTCGTAACGCCACTGGATCAGGTCGCCGTTTCTTTCGACAACGACTGCCTTACCCGGGTCACCCTTCGGGCCCTGTTCACCAGGAGTACCTGTCGGACCATCTGCGCCCTTCAAAGACGCGATGGATACGATCGAATGCCAGGAAGCTTCCGAATCACCTCTGTATCTCCAGGAAATCGTTCCTCCGATAACGCCGAATTCGACCGGACGTCCGTCCGTACCCTGAAGCGTGGACACCTGCAGAAGTGTCTTCCAGTCATCGCTTCCGACATATCTCCACTGGAGAACACCATTATTATTCTTGATCTCGACATCGCGGCCATCCGCACCGGTGTCACCCTTCGGACCCTGAATACCCTGAGGACCCTGAGGACCCTGAGCACCTTGCGCACCTGTAGCACCGGTATCACCCTTCTGACCTGCCAGAGAGGAAGAAGGCATGATGTTGATCCATTCTCCGTCGGAATTCTTGTACTGGATGTATCCGTCATCAGACTCACGGAAATCCGGGTCTTCGCCGGAATCTTGAAGCGCGCTTACCGGCATGAACTCTTTCCATGCGTCCTCGTCCTCGCCCTCATAGCGATAAACAACAACGCCGTTGATCTTGTCAAATTCCATCTGACGATCTTCGACCTTGGCGTTTTTCGAGAAATATACATAAACACCCGCGGCACCAACGACGCCGAGGCAAACGATACATGCGATAATGATTTTTACTGAGTCCCTCATAAGCCCGAACACTCCCTAAATTAACTCAATATACATTGTAATATAACCACCTCTATGTGAAAAGCACTTTTCTAAAATTCATTTGTATTTTTAGAAAGTTTCTTTTCAGCTCTTCCTCTTACTTGTGGTATTTTTCTCCGAAATGGATCTTAAAAGCACGGTATACCTGCTCCAGAATGATCAGTCGGGTCATCTGGTGAGTAAATGTCATGCGAGAAAGACAGAGTCTTTCATTTGCCCTTGCTACCAGTTCGGGAGAAAGGCCGTTGGACCCGCCGATGACTAATACAAGCTCGGCTCCACCCTTTTCAAAACCCGAGATCACATGCTCGGACCACTCTTCCGAAGTCATTTCTTTCCCGTGAAGGTCCAGGACGATCACATACGCGTTCGGCTTGATCCGGGAAAGGATACGTTTTCCTTCTTGATCCAGCGCCTGGCTCTCGGGAATCGTATCCGGCGCGTCCGGTACTTCGATGATCTCTACGGAAGTGTATTTCGACAGGCGCTTGGTATACTCGCCGATCCCGTCGTTAAGCCACTTTTCCTTGATTTTACCCGCGCACACGATCGTAAGTTTCATTAGACATCTCCTAAGATCAAGGGTTCTGTTGGAACATACCGGTTGGCGATTCGGAGCGTAAAGTCACGGTCACGAACCAAATCTTCGTCCTGCAACGCCCGTACGACAGTTCTTTCCGCGACTTGCGGAAGATTGTTTTCCTTACTTAAGTGTCCGAGGATAAAGTGGCGGGTGCCTGCCTTACAGAGAGCCGCCACGGTGCTTGCGCAGTCATCGTTGCACAGGTGCCCGTAGTTTCCGTCGATCCTCTTTTTCAGATAGTACGGATATTCGCCGTTCCAGAGCATGTCCTTATCGTAGTTGGCTTCAAGCAGGATTCCCTCGCAGCCGCGAAGATGCTCGAAGATCGTATCTGTCATATATCCGATATCCGTGGCGATCGCCGCCTTATGGGATCCGCTCGAAAAGCAGTATCCGCAGGATCCGGAAGTGTCATGAGGTGTGGGAAAAGCAACGATCCCGAGATTTCCGATCGTAAACTCTTCTTCCGGGATGACTTCGTTATCCAGGCTCGGAAGGTGCGGCTTTCTTTCTGCCGCGTGAATGCCCGACCACGTGTCTTTCGTGGCGTAGATCGGGATAGAGAATTTTCTTGTGAAAACATCCAGTCCGGAAATATGGTCGCTGTGATCATGTGTGATCAGGATCGCCGACAGATCAAACGGATTGATCCGAACGATATTCAAAGCCTCTACGATCTTTTTGCAGTTCATGCCCGCGTCGACAAGAATAAGTGTATCCTCGGATGATACCAGAATGGCATTTCCGCTGGATCCCGAAAAAAGAGGCGTAATGGTGATCGTCTGTGAATTAGGATTCGGAGCCATGATCATTCGTCGCCGTCCGAAACGATATGGTCTTCATCGTCCGGAATATGGTCGATCTCCGCGCCGACTGCGCGAAGCTTCTCCACGATCTTCTCGTAGCCGCGTTCGATACGGTTGGCGCATGTGATCGTCGTCACACCATCTGCCGCAAGTCCCGCGAGGACCATAGCGGCACCCGCGCGAAGGTCAAGCGCGGCAACTCTCGCGCCGCAGAAGCTGACCGGTCCGTTAACGAGCGCGATACGCTCCATGACAGTGATCGACGCGCCCATCGACTGAAGCTCCGGAATGTACTGGAAACGGTTGTCCCAGACATTTTCGTGCATACGGCTCAAGCCATGTGCCTGGCACAAAAGCACCGTCGCCTGCGGCTGAAGGTCCGTCGGGAAACCCGGATACGGGCGTGTCTTAAAGTTCGTGGGCTCGAGTTCCGTGTCATCGTCGATGGAAACGCGGATCCAGTCGTCGCCCTGGTCGATATTGAAGCCCATTTCAAGCATCTTCACCGTCAGCGGCTCCATATGCTTCGGAATGAGGTTATGGATCGTAACATCGCCACGTGTTACAGCGGCAGCGATCATGTAAGTTCCGGCTTCGATCTGGTCCGGGATAACAGAATAGGAATATCCGCCCGGAAGTACCGGAACGCCTCTGACACGAATCGTGTCGGTACCTGCGCCCTTGATATCGGCGCCCATGGCGTTAAGGAAGTTCGCGACGTCAACGATATGCGGTTCTTTTGCCGCGTTCTCGATGACCGTCGTTCCGTTGGCTTTTGTCGCGGCGAGCATCAGGTTGATCGTAGCGCCTACGCTGACGACATCCAGGAAGATATGCGCGCCCTTAAGTTCTTCGGCCACGATACGGATGATACCGTCACGGATATCTGTTGCTCTTGTACCCTGAGCGCCCATCTTTCTGAAACCTTTGAGGTGCAGGTCGATAGGTCTTGTACCGAAATTACATCCACCCGGCATGTACATTGTTGCTTTTCGGAAACGAGTCAGAAGAGCGCCGAGCAGATAGTAGGAAGCTCGGATGTTCTTGACCTTCGGATGTGTGGCTTCATATGTATTGATATTGGTCGGATCGATCTCATAGATCCCTTCGCCGCAAGGTGTGATCTTCGCGCCGATGGTCTCACAGATCTCAAGCATGGCCTGGACATCCACGATATCCGGAACATTTTCGATCTTACACGGCCCATCGAGCATCATGGCCGCGGCGAGGATACCGAGAACGGCGTTTTTGCTGCCGCTGATACTGATATCTCCCTGCAGTCTCTTTCCCCCTACGATGCGATAACTGGTCATATGTTTATCCCCTCTTTATTCTTGCATTCCTGTCTTTGTTTCCGCGGTCTTTCCCGGTATCGGGTCCGTCATCTGACGGAGCAGGCTCCTGGTCGCAGGAGCGGCTGCTGTATTCGCGGGACTGGGCGGCTCCGGCATCTTCGGCAGTGCCGGCGTCCTGACCTCGGGTATCGGATCAGGAACGGCCTCTTCCTTCGTCTTTTTCAAAGTATTTTTTCTTGCCTGACGCCTTTTTTCCGCATTCTGTGAACCGATCGTCTCTTTACTCAAGATCGGATGCTTCAGTGCCGGCGCGTCGGGCTTTAGGACCGTAGCCCCTCTTTTTGAAAGCGATACCCATTCTTCCGGCTTTGTGGTCTTCACAGAAACGACCTCCGCCTCCTGCTTTTCGATCGGGCGGATCACCGGTTTGATCTGCGGCGCTGCTACCTCGGGCGCCGGAACCGGACGGACGAATGGCGAGGGCTCCGTACGGACCACCTCGGGTTCTGCTTTCACACGGACTTCCGGCTGCACAAAAGGACTTACTGTCTCCTGCATCGGTTCTACCGCGGGTTCGGGTACCTGCTCCTCGGGGATCGGTTCCGAACCATCCTCTATGATATCACATTCATCTATAAATATCAGATGTGAGATCAGACGCTCCTCATCTTCCTTGTTGTCGATCTTCTTAAGATCATAGCCGAGGTCGTAATCGTCCTCGTTGATCTTTTCCATATACTGCTTTGCCTTCCTGTAAAGCACTTCCTCACGGTCCGCGTTTTCACGCATCGCTTCGAGTGTTTCCTTGAACGTCGCGGATGCGGTCGGGACGGTGATATAGAAGTCAGATCCGACTTCGGATCTCTGGCTGTCGTCATCTTCCGGACAGCGCGTAACAAGGCTGATCTCGCCTTCCTGTACTTCGGCCATCATCTTTACGATCGCCAGACCGAGTCCGCTTCCGCCTGCCGAACGCGCGCCGGTCTCATCCACGCGGAAGAACGCCTGGAAGACCTTCTCTGCCGCGGGCTTCGGGATTCCTTTGCCCTGATCCTGGACCTTGATCGTGACCGTGGTCTCATGGGCTTGGATAAATACCCAGATATTCGTGTTTTCTTCGGAATACTTCAGCGCGTTGTTGATGAGGTTTCCGACCATCTGCTCCATCATGCTCTTGCTGCCGAAAACAGGCGGCATGACACGGGTCAGGCTCTCATAGTAAAGGCGGATGTTTTTCTTATTCGCTTCTTCGGTGTATTTTCTGCAAACCTCCTCAACCGTCTTATCAATGCGATAGACGGTCATGTCGATCTTGTCTTTGTTGTTTTCGATCTGGGAAAGGAATGTGAGGTTTGAGATGATCTCCGTGATCCTGTGTCCTTCCTCATTGATCTTCAGAACATCGTTGAAGATCTGGTCCGGGCTCTTTTCGCGAAGACCCCAGTCGATCAGGGATTCCGAGTATCCGTTGATCGATGCCAGAGGTGTTTTCAATTCATGGGAGACCGTCGATACGAAAAGTCTTCTCTGCTGCTCCTGTCGAGCCGCTTTGGTGACGTCCTCCAAAACGACGACCCAGCCGCGAAGCGTAGACTGCGGGAAAAACGGCTTACTGAAATGGAACTGGATGATCCTGTTTCGGATCTCGACTCTTGTCGTGACTGACTCGAGCTTTTCGCTTTCGAGTATATCGTCCTCATTTTCCTGCGGGCGCTGCTTCGGAAGGAGCGACTCATACATCTGAAGATCCACAAGGACCTTCTCGTCATGTACGAACTTCTCGACAAAATCGGTAAACGACTGCGGAAGCTCTTCGACTCTTAATTTCTTTAAGCATGTCTTGTTATTGAAAAGCAGCGTTCCGTTGTCCGTAAACGCGACAACGCCCATCTGTACGATGTTTAAGACTGAGTTGGAAACTCCGTTCGCGGCATTTAGGAACTTCATGTCGCGCTTTTTCTTATAGAAGGAAACGGCGAAAATCTTGTACACGATCATGCCTGTGAGCAGAGAACCGATCACAAGCCCGATAAAAAGCATGGGAACGGGTTGTATAACCCGATCCCATATAGTTAATCTCGCCAATAATTCTTTCAACCTTTAACCCTCAGCGCTTCCTCGCGCCAGACGCTTACTGCGCCTTGTCGAAATAATAACCGACCCCGCGTTTAGTCAGAATGTATCGATAGTTGTTCTGGTCGGGCTCGAGTTTTTCTCTTGTACGACGGACAGTAACGTCAACGGTACGTACATCGCCGAAATACTCATATCCCCAAACGTGCTGCAGAAGTGCCTCACGGGAGAATACCTGACCGGCGTTTTCCGCCAGGAAAAGCACCAGCTGGAACTCACGGAATGTCAGAGCAACATCCACGCCGCCTCTTCTGATCTGATAAGCGCTCTTATCGATCTCGAGTTCGCCGATCTTAATGATGCTGTCAGAACCTTCCGACTCTTTATCTACGTAAGATCCACGACGAAGCTGCGCCTTAACACGGGCAAGCACTTCACGCGGACTGAAAGGCTTAGTGATGTAGTCATCCGCGCCCATCTCAAGACCCAGGATCTTATCGATCTCTTCGCCTTTTGCCGTGACCATGATGATCGGAGCTGCCGTCTTCGGACGAAGTCGCTTACAAACTTCGAAACCGTCGAGTTTCGGAAGCATCCAGTCCAAAAGGATCAGATCCGGCTTCTGGTTCTCGGCAAGCTCGAGAGCGGTGAGACCGTCTCCGGCAGAGATGACTTCATAACCTTCTCTTTGAAGATTGGCAGTCAACAACTCAACCAGCGGCTGTTCATCATCTACGACTAAAATCTTAGCACACATAGCAATTCTCCATTTCCTTTCAGACACAAGATATAGTGTATCCGACAACCCTTATATACAACAGTTATTACAATTATACCATTCTTATTTGGATTTCAACCCCAATTATTACAATTTTGTTTCAATTTCAGAAAAAAGAAGAAGCTCGACTACGTTTCCGTAATCGAGCTTCATATAATCCGGCAGCGATCTATTTTCCCGGGCCGTCTCCAGCCAAGTATCTTGGACACATACGAGCTTAACTTCTGTGTTCGGAATGGGAACAGGTGTGGCCTCGTCGTAATTACCACCGGAATGGTTGAGGGTCTTAAAGCTGCACCCTCAAGACTGCATAGAAAACTATAACATACTCAAGAAGTAATTGGAAGTGAGTATCTTTAAATGTTCTGGTTTTGAGATTTATCAGAATAGAGAATCTTAACTTGTGGTCAAGTCCTCGGGCATTAGTACCGGTCAGCTGAATACATTACTGCACTTACACACCCGGCCTATCAACTGGTAGTCTTCCAGGGCCCTTACCAATAAAGAGGGAAATCTCATCTTGAAGCTGGCTTCACACTTAGATGCCTTCAGCGTTTATCCAATCCAAACATAGCTACCCAGCTGTGCCACTGGCGTGACAACTGGTACACCATAGGTTTGTCCATCCCGGTCCTCTCGTACT
>JAFZWA010000056.1 GCA_017617525.1 Clostridiales bacterium | reverse complement strand
ATGAAGTTCGTTCACGGCGGTTCCGGCGCGACCAAGGGCAAAGGCACGGAGCTTCAGCCGTATACTCTCGATGCTTCTGCCTATGACGCGATCATCATCGGAACACCGGTATGGGCGGGAAAACCGTGCACGGCCATAAATCAGTTCCTCATGGATCTGAAGGCACCCGAAAAGATCATCGGAGCGTTCGCTTTCGCGGGAGGTTCCGCGGAAAAGTGCCTTTCGATCCTTTGTGAAAAGCTCCCGTCGATCAAGCATAAGGTTGGTCTTGCCGATCGAAACAGCAAGAAACTCGCTCCCGAAAACGAAGGCAAACTCAATGCCTTTATCGAAGCACTGAAAGCCGATCTTGCATAAGGCTCCGTCTTAAAGGACAGAAAGAACGAAGAATGAATTTCGAAGCATTTGTTTCCGATATCACGACAAACGGATGGAAAGTCCATGGCGCGGAAGTCTATGAGAACGGCGTTCTGACGCACAGTTTCGGCGATACGACGGAGAATATCCATGAACTCTATTCCATCACAAAATCGGTGCTTTCCGCGGCCGTCGGCATCGCGTATGACGAAGGTCTTTTTGATCTGGACCGATGTGTGCTCGATTATCTTCCGAAAGAAAACGTAGAGAAGATGTCTCCTTCGCAAAAAGAAGATTTCGGACATATCACGATCCGAAGACTTCTGACGATGTCGGTAAAAGGTCTTCCGTTTCGTGCGGAAGGGGATAACTGGCTGGACTATTCTCTTGCTTGTAAGATCGAAACACCGAAAGCGCCGGGCTTTGAGTACAGTAATATCAGCGCGTATCTTGTCGGTGTAGCGCTGACGGAAGCGATCGGGCAGGACCTCTGTGCATTTATCGAAGAAAGACTTTTAAAGCCGCTCGGCATCGATAAGTACGAACTGGGAAGATCTCCGGAGGGCTATTTCTACGGAGCTTCGTGCATGAAACTGACCGTCTCGGGATTAAGCAGGATCGGTCTTCTTTACATGAACGGCGGTGTCTATAACGGCAAGAGGATCCTCTCGGAAGAGTATGTGAAGATGTCCTCATCCATTCAGCAGATGAACAGAGAAGGCGGCTACGGATTCTTTATCTGGAAATATAGGACCGGATTCAGTTTTAACGGCAAATGGAAACAGAAGTGCTACATCCTCCCGAAAGAAGGCATCCTGGTCAGTTACTTGAGCGACATTCAAGATGACTCGCACGATCTTCTTCAGAGCATGGAGAAAAACATACTGGGAATAACGTAATGGAGAAATAGAAAAGGAGCTGCCCGAAAGCAGCTCCTTTTCGTTTGTTGTTTACAAGATCGGATCTTATTTCCAGTTGATTCCCGCGTCTTCAAGGTTGGTGTCCAGCCATACCATGCTGTTATCCATGCTTTCCAGGATGCTTTCGTGCTGCTCCCAGATCAGATCGATAAATTCCTCCTTGCTGTAATACTTGCAGCCGGTGTATTGATTGAACAATTCTTCGATCTCACTGTCGCTCTTGATCTGCCAAAGATCTTTGTAGAGCTCGTCTTCGCTCGCCAGATCGGCGTCCTGATAGATCAGTTCGACATTGCAGCACTTAGCAAATGCTTCTCTGGACGCGAACACTTTATTGTATTCACCGGCATTTGCGGAAAGTGTCAACTCATATTCGAATACATATGTCGCGCCGGAGCCTCCTGGATTATATCCGTCATCATATGTAACTCTGATGGAGGACCTGATGGTTCCGGGATCGCCGAACATCTTGATCTGGAAATCCTCGCATCTATGCACATCATCATAAAGCTCTATACGATCGTATGTCAGGGAAGCGGATTTTTCGCTGTCTGCTGACAGACGTACATAATCGCAACCTTCCAACAGTGCCGATGAAGACTGTCCGTCAAAGGTATAGCCTTCGTTTCCGTATTCCTTCAGATCAACTTTTTCGGCACTTTCATAAAAATATTCTGTCCACAACATATTACAGTCAGCGCAGACACCGTTTACAAAATAATGATCGTTTACGATCTCGGTTTCCTGTGTTGTCAGAATTGTCGGATCGAGTTTTCTGTACTTATCTCCGAAATCGATACCCAGATCTTCAAGACCGAAGCCGAGTTCAGGAAATGCATTTCCTGCAAGTGCGATCATTCTGGAATACACGATCGGAAGATCTCTTTGAATGTCTGCCGCGTGCGAGACCAGCGCTTCATCGTAATACACTTCAAATGCATCCGTGTTTCCCGCTGCCGCGTTGTCGATGAATTCTTCAAGATCCGCAAGTCCGATATCATGCTTAGTTGCTCCGGAATAATCTTCTTCTCCATATCCAAGATCGAAACGGCAGCTGATCTTTTCCTCAGGAATCATAATATTGACAGAGAGCGAGAACTCATTATCTACCGAATCATAAAGGAAAAGGATCTGCTCATCACCCCGGTAAAGGCGACATCCACCACGGATATCGTCCGCGTATATACCTAATGCGCCCCAGTTGGGCGTTCTTTTGGACTCAACGTAAGCAGCGACCTGTTCCAGTTTGTCCTTATCTAAATGCGGCTGTTCACGAGTGACCGAAGCTTCAGTTTCTTTTTCTTCGTCTGTTTCGGTTTCCGTCGGCGCGATCTCGGAATCGCTCTGGACGACGGAATTTCTTTCCTTAGTTTCCTTTTCTGTTTCTTTTTCACTTTTCTTACATCCGCAGAGCAGAAGTGAAGACATGAGTGCCACACATAACACCAGTGAAATTGCTTTTTTCATTTCCCAACCCTCCTTGTTTTAAAAAACTGAATGACCGTCCCAATTCGATCATCCAGTTCATCAAATTTGCTTGATGATGCCAGTATAACATTCGATTCCCCGCAATATTAGTGCGGAAACGGCGAATTACTATGATGAATGACGCTGAAATCTTGACTTTTCGAATGTGCAAGCGTACAATTCTCCCATGCAATGAAGGTGCGTAAGTAGTTTTCGCTTAGAACCTGTGAGAAGAGATTCGTGTCACCGGCTGAGAGCACGATCACAGAGAGCGTAGAATGAATTTCAACACCGGAGCGTTCTGACGAAGGCGGGTTTCCCGTATATAAGCAGATGCACGCGCAGCATTAAAGGCGCAAGTTAAGTGCGAAAAGACGAGTGCTTTTCGAACATGGGTGGTACCGCGAAGGTGCGAGATAAAAGCGAATTCGTCCCATGGCAATCGATCGTTGCCATGGGATTTTTGTTTCCCTCGGCAAAAGAACCGTTAAGAACTGCGAAAGCGTAGAAAATAGGAGGAAAACATGGCAGAGTTAAGTGAACTGAATGAGAAACTGTCAGGGATCCGTAGCGAGATCGAAAACGATCTTACCACGATCACGAGCTCGAAGGGTGTCTATGAGTACAGAAAGAGTGTCATGGACGCGAAAGAGGGTAGAATCGGCTCGCTCATGAAGGAAATGGGCAAGATCCCGAAGGAGCAGAAGGCTGACTACGGAAAGATGGTCAATGAGATCAAGAACTGGGCGCAGGAGAAGTTTGACGCTCTCGACGCGCAGTTTAAGGACCAGGAGAGAAAAGCCCGTTATGCTGCCGAGGCGATCGACATTACGCTTCCGGAGAAAAAGCAGAAGAAGGGTTATCTGCATCCGAATACACAGGTTCGAAATCAGATCGTTGAGATCTTCGGCTCCATGGGCTTTGAGATCTATGAGGGCTTCGAGATCGAGACAGACTACTATAACTTCACCGCGCTTAACATTCCGCAGGATCATCCGGCGAGAGACATGCAGGATACATTCTATTTAAGTCCGGAGTTCCTGCTCCGTACACAGACATCCGCAGGTCAGATCCATGTTATGGAAGCGCAGAAGCCGCCGATCAAGATCATCTCCCCCGGTAAGGTTTTCCGTTCGGACGATGACGCGACGCACTCTCCGATGTTCT
>JAFZWA010000055.1 GCA_017617525.1 Clostridiales bacterium | reverse complement strand
GCCGGTACGTCTGTGAACTGACCGATGTGCTTAGAGAGCTCTGTCATGAAGCTCTGGCAGAAACGCATAACTTCACGGTCGGACTTGCCCTTCGGGTCGAAGTCGGAACCACCCTTACCGCCACCGATCGGCAGGGAAGTGAGGGAGTTCTTGAAGCACTGCTCGAAACCGAGGAACTTCAGGATGGAAAGGTTAACGGAAGGATGCAGACGGAGACCGCCCTTATAAGGTCCGATGGAGGAGTTGAACTGTACACGGAAACCACGGTTTACCTGTACCTTGCCCTGATCGTCCAGCCACGGAACACGGAATGTGATGATGCGCTCCGGCTCTACCATTCTCTCCAAAAGGGACTCTGCCTCATACTCCGGGTGACGGTCGATAACCGGCTCGAGAGACTCGAGGACCTCGAGAACTGCCTGATGGAATTCTTTCTCATACGGATCCTTTTGCAGGATCTTCTCATAGACACGCTTTACATACTCATTCTTAAGTGCCATAGCTTTATTCCTCCATAAATAATACTGAAATCAATTTGCCTTCGCGCCCGAGAAGATGTTTCCTTTCGAAAAGCACTCGTCCACGGACCTCTGGCTCAACATTTGTCATTATACAACCCTGATTAGCATTTGCAAATAGGAATATATAGATTTTTGCAAGAAGAATAAAAAACGTTGCAAAAAACAGCACGTTTTTTCACACGGGAACTCTCGGAAAAGATGTGGATATATGTCGGAATATGTTGATAAATACGATATCAAAGGCAAATGCCGCGTGAAAAACCATTTTGAAACTTGCGATCACAAATGTTGCAAAACGAGTGCTTTTCGAGAGGCAAATAGGTGAAAGAATATCGTGAGCATCTTTTTGGTCAGTTCAGAATGGGTTTTCCCCGAGCAATTCGACTCCACTTTTTGAATAAGTCAAATAATCGTTTTTCGTTTTTTTCTTCTGAAGACTTCAGTGTACAAACATGAATCATTGTGGGAGGATATGTACACAATCCATGCGCTGCATCAAAGATCAGCTGCGGACGATTTACACCATCCAGTTTCTTCGGAGAAGTTTTTAATTCCCAGTGGACTCCCGAGTTATTATCGATCATGGTTTCGCCCCAATATACTGAGATATCTAGACCCAATGCCAGGGTCTGAACAGACAGTTTTTTTGTGTTGATAGGAACAACTTCGCGGAGACGTTCCGGAATAGAGGCAGACTCATCGGCGATTTCTTTCTCTGTTTTATCTACCCACTCTATCTGATCTTCATACCATTTCCAGAGTCCAATCAGGGATTCCGGGGTTTTGTCCAGAGAAATGCTGTATCCCGACTGGATAATGAAATCTTCTAACTGCCGGATGCGGCTTTCTTTAGTTTCCATAAACCACTGGAAGTGCTGCTTCGCCTCTTTCTTAGTCAGCAGCACAAAAGATTTTATCTCAAAAGGTGGTGTAATAATCGGATAATTCATATGAGTATCTCACTCGACAAGTGCTTTTGCTTTTGGAGATATATGCCTCCTTGTTACTTCGTTACTTCGATGCCATTTCAATTTTCAACCCCACATGCATATTAACACAGAAGAAATGAGAAATACAGTAAATGCGCAGGGGATCTGTAAGATTCTCTTCTTGTAATTGTTTATTAGGGTGAAGCATGTTATATAGTAATAGAAAGGTGGCAATGAATATGGGTATTTGGGGAATGAAAAGCAGACTATGCGCGACCTTGCTTTCGGCAAGTTTTCTTCTTAGTGTCGCGGTACTTTCGGGGTGTGGAAAGAAAAAAGATCCGGATCCGCAGTTTATTTCGAAACACGATTCTCTGGAAGTGCTTTCCGAATTGAAAAAGAGAACAGAGGGCGGAGTCAGGTACTCTCTTCAGGGAGGGGTATCGAAGATCGACGGGAAAACCGAAGAATATAACTCTTTCAAATATGAAATGAAAGAGTTTATCGATGCGCTTCTTGAATTAGATATGGAGTATGTGGATGACTGGGATCCCGGCAAACTTACGTATCCTGTCTATGAGATCAATCTGGAAACAATTGATGATACGGTAGAAGATTATTCGCAGCTGACAGATGACCAGAAAAAAGAGGCGTATCTCGCTTTTGGTGCCTGTTGGTCAGACGGATATCTGATCACAGCTTCCGGAGATGTTCTTAAGTGTGATACCGATTTTGAAAAACTCTGCGAATGTCTGGGTGAACGCTTCGAACTGGATCACTACGGATTCAACACGCGCGTGTTCTCGCGAGTAAGCGCGCTTTGGCACGACAAGTGGGATCCGGAAAACATGATGTCTCTGGAAGACTACTTGAAAAACAGATATACAGATAGAGGCATGTCGATCGAAGAGGCTGACAGATGGAAAGCGGAGTTTAAATCCAGGGATACAGAGAAGATCACGGTAACGATCACCAATGTATCTGCTTCGGAACTTATATATGGTGACGGAGACGCGATAGTCTTTACGAAGTTCGACGGAAAGTGGTATCTGGTTCCTCAGGATCCGTCTTTAAAGAAAATGATGTATACCGCTATCGGCTATTGTCTGGTTGAGGGAGACAGCGTTGACCTGGATCGGAGATGCGGATATCTTCCGAAGGGGGAATACGCGGTACTGATCAATCTGGGAACGGGAATTGCCGATCAATTCCAGTACGATCTGGTAGAGTTCACGGTCTGATCCTTATCAGAGGCGCATCTTAAAATCTTCGTAGCCGAATTCTTTGACCAATGTGCAGAGTCCGTCGTCGCCGAGGATCCAGATGGATGGAAGCGGCATGCCGTTGAAGGTGTTGTTCTTTACCATCGTGTACATTGCCATATCCGTGAAGTAAAGGCGTGATCCGACCTCCAGCGGCGCTTCGAAGGAGTAGTCGCCGATGACATCTCCGGCCAGGCAAGTATTGCCGCCGAGACGACAGGTGTATTCTTTTTCGCCTGCTTCAAAAGAACCTTGGAGCGGCGGGCGGTAAGGCATCTCAAGAACGTCCGGCATGTGGCATGCGGCGGATACATCGAGGATCGCGATCTTGATCCCGTTTTCCACGATATCCAGAACGGATCCGATGAGATATCCCGCATCGATCGCGACAGCTTCGCCGGGCTCAAGATAAACGGTGACATTGTATTTTTCGGACAGGCGTTTGACTTCGGAGATCAGGCCGTCTCTATCGTAGTCGTCTTTGCTGATGTGATGGCCACCGCCTAAGTTCAGCCATGTGATCGAAGGAAGCATCAGGATCTCACCGAACTTTTCTTCGATGACTTTGATTGTTCTGAAGAGTGGCTCGAATCCCTGTTCGCAATGCGTGTGGAAGTGAAGCCCCGAAAGACCTTCTAAGATCGTCCCCTCGACCTTTCGTGATTTTGGGTCATTGGAGGACGCATAGAAGTCCTCCAGTTCCTTGTCAAGGTCGCACTTTCGGATGCCCAGACGGGAACCCGTGACGCAGGGGTTATAAAGATCGGTCTCGATCTCGGAATATTCCGGGTTGATGCGAAGTCCGAAGGACGGCGTGCCGCCGTTTTCTTTGGAAAAAGCACTTGCCTTTGTGCGATGTGTCTTCCACTGCGCGATGGAATTAAAGATGATATGGTCGCAGATCGGAAGGAGCTTATCCATGTCTTCCGATGTGAACGCGGGCGCGTACACGTGCGTTTCTTTTCCGAATGGTTTTCCCATTTCTTCGTAGCCGAGCTGCGCTTCGAAATAGCCGCTCGCGGTGGTTCCCGAAATATACTTGGCAAGCTCCGGGTATACGGAGTAAGAAGAGAACGCCTTCTGCGCGAGAAGGATGTGCGCTCCGGAATTGTCGGAGACGTACTTCAGACGCTCTCCGTTTTTGCGGAGGGCGGGAAGGTCGATCACATATGCGGGTGTCGGGACCTGCTGCAAAGGAAGGCGCTTTTCCACGATAATACCTCGAAAAGAAATGGTTTCAGCGGCTTGAATAAAGGAACCGCTGGGAAAATTGTAGCATGATGAAGGGGAGAAGACAATCTTGGTAAGGCTGCCGAAAACCGACACGGTATTTCGTAGCGGCGACAGTTTTTCGATAAAGAGCGCTAATGGTAATATATGAGTATCAGTTTTGTTTTTGGGGAGACAGGAGGATAATATGGCAAGGAATTGCCCGGGCTGCGGCGCGCCGCTGATCTACGATCCGGGATTCGACTCGCTTGTCTGCGAGACATGCGGAAATATCATCGATCCGAAGACGCTTGCAGACGCCGATGATTTTTATCTCAACATGGGATCCGGTGAAGATCCCGTAGCGCTCGAAGATCTTCTCGAGGAAGAAGAGATCACAGGGGAAACATATGACTGTCACATACATCAGTGCACACAGTGCGGCGGTGAAGTCATTGTTTCGGGAACGGAAGTTTCGACAAGGTGCGTTTACTGCGGATCCACTACGCTTGTGTTTAACCGTATCGCCAAGGAAGTCCGTCCGGACTACATCATTCCGTTTAAGATCACGAAAGAAGAAGCGCTTGCGAACGTAAAAAAGAAGCTGCTGTCAGGTCCTTTCGTTCCGAGGTTCTTTAAGAAGATCGACCCGGAATGCGTGCGCGGCATCTACGTTCCGTACTATCTTTATGACGGCGTATATTCGGATACCCAGCGCTTTATGATCGGAAAAGAACCGATCATCAGAGACGGCAGCTGTGAGTTCCATGACCTTCCGGTCGAGGCCTGTAAAGTCCTGGCCGATAAGACCTCGGAACTTCTCGATCCGTATTTCATGAACGAGACAGTGGATTTCGATACGTCGTACCTGATGGGTTTTTATTCGAATATCGCTGACCTCGAAATGCGCGCGGCGAAGGCCGCTGCCGGTCAGAAAGCCAGGGCTGTTTTTGACTGGGAGATGATGCAGCAGCCCCCGACGAGCTTCCGGAAAAAGAGAGTTTCTTCGGTTCCGAAATACGAACTGGAGAGAACAGGTTATGCGCTCCTTCCTGTCTGGTTCATCACTCTCGATAAAGACGGAACGCCGTACACTTTCCTTGTAAACGGACAGACCGGAAAAGTCGTCGGCACGGTCCCTTGGAACCGCGTTCTGGCGGGCGCGATCATCACGACGATCTTTGCCGCTTTGGCGGCGGTGGTCACGATCCTCTTTTTCAAGGAAGGTCTCTACAGACAGATCGCGGACAAAGAATTACATCTGCTTACACATATGAAAAAGGGTGGAGAGAACGTTATCTACGCGGAGATCGGCATCGGTTTCCTGGCAGGCTCCGGCGCGCTGGCGATGCTGGGTATCGGCTTTTCGAAGTTCAAGCACGTTCTCGATAACCTGAACAGGACCAAGTCCGTCGTTACATTTATCTTTTCGAAAAAGAGACAGGGGGATGCCAAATGATACTCGGTATATTTCTTTACGGATGCGCGCTCGTGGCGGCTCTTGGCATCGCTTTTCTCATTGTCGGGCTGATGCTGGAAAAATCGAATTTCTTCGGTCATGAAAAGGAATCTTGTCCTTCGATGAAAAAGTTCCGCTGTGATAACGCGGAGAAAAGCATCGACAGCGTGGTCAAAAGCCTTTCAAAGTAGGATCAGGATCCGGTCACTTGGGGCTTAGGAAAATCACTTTTCCTTCACACCGATGTGCAGTGCTTTTTGCGGACAGGCGCGGACACAGTCGCCGCAGCGGATGCATTCCATGCTGTTCGGTGTCTTACTCGGATCGACGTTCATCTTGCAGGCTTTGGCACAGGCGTTGCAGTGCACGCATTTGCTCTCGTTTAAG
Organism: Clostridiales bacterium; assembly: GCA_017617525.1. GTDB lineage: Bacteria > Bacillota > Clostridia > Saccharofermentanales > Saccharofermentanaceae > Scatonaster. Next base: position 39,956 of record JAFZWA010000055.1, on the reverse strand, counting down.
TGCATGCGGAAGAACGCGAACTTATTGAAGAATCCGTAAAAAGCGCCCAGCGGGCAGAGGTATTTGCAGAACGGGCGGTATACGATCAGACCGCTCACGATGATGATCCCCAGCACGATCAGTTTCCAGTTGAAAAGCCAGCCGAACTGCGAGCGGATCGCCGGCTGCGTGAACCACGAGATAATGCCCGCGATCGTTCCGGAGGGGCAGACGTATTTACAGAATGTCGGTGTCAGCGGATGCGAAAGCGGAAGAAGGATCACGAGGAATAAAAGGACGGCATACTTCAGATAGCGAAGGAACCTGTCGACCTTAAACTGATTCTTTTTGTAAAACGGGATCATGTAGAGAAGATCCTGCAGGAATCCGAACGGGCACAAAAGGCCGCATACGATGCGGCCGAGAAGGGCACCGACGAAGAGCAGGATGCCCAGTACATAGTATGGGAAGCGGAACTTAAGTCCACTCAGAAAATTCTGAAGGGAACCTACGGGGCAGGCGCCGACCGCGCCGGGACATGAATAGCAGTTCAGTCCCGGCACGCAGACTTTTTTACTTGCGCCTGTGTAGATCTTTCCCGTGAAAAAACCTTTAAAGTTGGCGTTCTGAAGAAGCGTGGCGACCGTCTGGATGCCCAGGTGCGCGCCTTTTGGCATGCCGGCATTGCGGCTTTCGGTTTTTATCTCGTCCTTAGCCAATTCCGATACACTCCATGCAGACGCGGATCGCCTTATTGAGGACAGCCGTGACCTGACCGGTCGAGATACCGTACGCGATCAGGGCGACGCCGACGAGCATGACGGCGATCGCGAGGATGTTCTTTTCAACAAGGACGTGCTTTTTCATGGGCCTCTTTTACATTTTTTGGTATCAGAAACTTATTTCATAAGCTCCTGAAGGGTCTGCTCCCACTGCTCGTAGGAAGCGGATCCGACGATCACGTTATCACCATAGCCGTTGGAGACCGGGTAGAGTTTTCCGTTGCCGTCGACAAAGATCGTTGTCGGAACATAACCGGTCTGGAATCTGTCAAACGCGGAATCGTAGTTTGCGATCGGGTAAGTGATACCCGCGTCGGAGATGACCTGATTGACTTCGTCCATCTGGTCGGAAGAACTGAATACGCCGATGATCTGGAATCCCTGATCCTTGTATGTCTCATAGAGCTTTTCGAGTTCCGGCATCTCGGCAACGCACGGTCCGCACCACGGCTCCCAGAAGTTGATCATGGTGACCTTGTGTCCGACAAAAACATTCTCCGTGATCTCGTTTCCGTTGAGATCGGTGATCTTAAATGTCACATCCGGATCGAAGTTTCCGTTATCCACTGTGACGGGAGTTTCCTCAGAAGAAGGAGCCTCGGTCACATCGGAGGATTCGTCCGTCAGGCCTTTTGTGATATCTCCGAGATCGGTCTCCTCATCGATGTATTTCGACACGCCGTCAGCAACCTCTTCGATCTCCTTTTCGAGATTCTTCGAGATCTTATCTTTCTGTTCTTCTGCCTTTTCCTTTGAGCAGGCGACAAGCGCCGTAGACATCAAAGCGGCAAGTACAATAGCCAGTTTCTTTTTCATGTGCAGTGCACCTCTTTTCTCTGATTTGTTTTCTTTTTCCTATATTCTTTCTTTGTGTGAATTTTAACATGCCGAGTGTGTCTAAACAATTAAGAAGCGATAAGAGAACCGTCACAAAAGAGACGGCTCCGGTCATTTGACCGAAGCCGGTTTTCTCTTAGCTGGATCAGATTCCCATTCCGTCACTTTCCGCGTGAAAAGCACTTCTCTGGCTTACTCTACTTCTACCGGGTTGAAGTCCTCGATCCACGGAAGTCCCCACTTGTTGAGTGCATCCATGAACGGATCCGGATCGAACTCTTCGATGTTGTAAACACCCGGACGCTTCCATGTGCCGTTCATGATGAGCATTGCGCCGATCATGGCCGGAACACCTGTGGTGTACGAGATCGCCTGAGAGCCGACTTCCTTGTAGCACTCCTGGTGATCACAGACATTGTAGAGATAATATTTCTTTTCCTTGCCGTCCTTCTTACCCTTGAAGATACAGCCGATGTTTGTCTTACCGACAGTTCTCGGACCGAGTGTCGCCGGATCCGGAAGCATGAACTTCAGGAACTGCAGCGGAACGATCTCGTGACCTTCGTAGATGACCGGCTCGATGGATGTCATGCCGACGTTCTCGAGGCACTTGAGGTGTGTCAGATAGCTCTGACCGAATGTCATGAAGAAGCGGATACGCTTGATGCCCGGGATGTTCTTGCCGAGAGACTCGAGTTCTTCGTGGTGAAGAAGATACATATCTTTTTCGCCGACCTGATCGAAGTTATAGACTCTCTTGATCTCCATCGGTTCAGTCTCGACCCACTTACCGTCTTCCCAGTAGCTGCCCTTCGCGGATACTTCACGGATGTTGATCTCCGGGTTGAAGTTCGTGGCGAACGGATAACCGTGGTCACCGCCGTTGCAGTCGAGAATATCGATGTAGTTGATCTCGTCGAACTGATGCTTCAGAGCATAAGCGGAGAAAACGCCTGTAACACCCGGATCGAATCCGGAGCCGAGGAGCGCCGTGATACCCGCCTCCTTAAATCTGTCGTGGTAAGCCCACTGCCACTTGTACTCAAACTTCGCGGTGTCGAGCGGCTCATAGTTTGCGGTATCGACGTAAGGAGTCTTGGTCGCGAGGCACGCGTCCATGATGGTCAGATCCTGGTAAGGAAGCGCAAGGTTAAGGCATACGTCCGGCTTGAACTCCTCCATGATGGCAACGAGTTCCGGAACCTTATCCGCGTCTACCTGTCTTGTATGAATAATGGTCTTTGTCGTCGGCTGAAGTTTCTCCTTCAGTGCGTCACACTTGCTGAGCGTTCTGCTCGCGATCATGATCTCCGTGAAGACCTCGCTGTTCTGACAGCACTTCGCGATGGCAACAGATGCTACACCGCCGCAACCAATGATCAATGCTTTTCCCATAATAATCACTCCTTTTCTATTTGTTATTCGGCCATAAAAGCCGTCTGTCTTCTAAAGTTTGTCCGGCGTCTCCCGCCTGCTTATTTTCCGTACTTCATAATGAGCGTCTCTCTTAAGATCTTCAGCGCCAGCGCCGTGCTGCAGCCGCTCTGATCGTACGGCGGAGAGAGCTCCACAAAGTCCATTCCCACGAGGTTGATGTCCTTAAGCTGCATCAGGCAGATCCGGAGTTCCTCGAAGGAAAGTCCGCCTGCTTCCGGCGTTCCGGTTCCCGGGAATTCTCTCGGGTCCAGTACGTCGAGGTCCACCGTCAGATAGACCGGAACGGGCTTTTCGGAAAGTCTCAGAAGCGCGAGCACTTCGTCGAAATTATCTGCTCTGAAACGCTCCATCTTCGTGTGCGTTTTCGCGAACTCGAATTCTTCCTTCGTGCCGGAACGGATACCGAACTGGTAGATCCTGCCGTCGCCGACGATGTCGTGGATACGGCGGAGCACGCAGGCGTGGGACAGTTTAGATCCGATATAGTCTTCACGAAGATCGCAGTGCGCGTCGAAGTGAAGAACGACGACGTCCGGATACTTTTCCGCTACCGCGCGAAAAGCACCTAAGGAAACCAGGTGTTCGCCGCCGAGCATGATCGGAAGCTTGCCGTCATTTAGGATCGTCTTTGTTTCTTCTTCGATGAGGGCAAGTGCCTTTTCCGCGTCACCGAAAGGAAGGTCCAGATCACCCGAATCGCAGATCGGAGCGTCCTCGAGATCCTTGTCCTGATAGGGGCTGAAGGACTCAAGTCCGATACTCTCGGATCTCATCGCGGAAGGACCGAATCTCGTTCCCGGGCGGAAAGAAGTAGTGCCGTCAAACGGGGCGCCGAAGAGGACCGCCTCAGCATCTTCGTAAGAGCAATTTAGAGCGAAAAAGTTCTTTTCGATACGGTCGATCATGCTTTCTCACCTCCCAGAGTATTTGTTGTGTCGTTATTCGGAAGTTCTTCCATCGCTTCCAGAAGTTTCTGCACGTAGTTCGGAAGCGCGAACGCGCCCCTGTGCAGATTCGTGTTGTAGTACTTTGTATCGATACCGAGTTCTTTCCAGTCGGCGGCGTGCATGTCGCGAACCGGATGGTATTTCTTCGACGCGAATCCGAAGAGCCAGTGGCCGGACGGATAGGTCGGGATGTGCGCCTGATAAACGCGGCAGATCGGGAAGTTCGTGTGGATGCGCTTATGCGCGCGCTGCATCGCGCGTGCGTCGTTCGCGTAGAAGGGGCTCTCGTTCTGGTTGACCATGATGCCGTCTTCTTTAAGCGCGGTGTAGCAGTTTCCGTAGAACTCCTTAGTGAAAAGACCTTCGCCCGGACCGAACGGATCGGTGGAATCGACGAGGATCAGATCGTATTCGTTCTCGTGATGACGGACATATTTGAGACCGTCTTCGAAGTGGCACTGTACGCGCGGATCATCGAAACCGCAAGCAGTGAAGGGGAGATACTCCTTCGCGACTTTGACGACTTCTTCATCGATCTCGACAACGTCGATATGCTCGATCGTTTCGTAGCGTGTGAGCTCACGTACGACACCGCCGTCACCTGCGCCGATGACCAGTACTTTTCGAACATCGGGATGCACACACATCGGAACATGGACCAGCATCTCGTGATAGATGAACTCGTCCTTCTGCGTGAGCATCATGTAGCCGTCGAGCGTCAAGAAGCGACCGAACTCCGGCGACTCGAAAACATCGATCTGCTGGAAGTCGCTCTTTCCGCTGTAAAGCTGCTTGTCGACTTTGATCGCGAGCTTGACGTGCGGGGTATGAAATTCAGAAAACCAAAGATCCATTTTCTACTCCTTCGTTTTCGAGATTTCGAGGCGCGCCGAAAAGAAATACGGCGCAAAACCAACATCTATATAATACCACCTTAAAAGCACTTGGCATAACATAACATGAGGTAAGTAGAGGATCTTATTTCCGTGTTTCTTGGTACTTGAAAAGGCAAATTTGCACTACTTCGGAGAATGAAGGGGTTTTATGTGACTCTAATTCGACAAAACTTCCTTACAAATTCTCGAATAAATCAGTTTTTCGGGTAGTTTTTTTGAAAAGTGTTGTTGTATAATTGAAATTGTTAAAATCTCATTAGGAGGGGTATATTTTATGGACATGAAAAAAATTAAGGTGCCGGATTTTAAAGATCCGTCAACGATCTGCGTTCTCGCCGGTAGCGTTCTGATGCTGCTCGCCAGCTTCCTGCCGCAGTACAAAGCAACAGTATCGCTTTGGGGAATTAGTGAATCGGAAACTTGGAATCTGATGGGTAACTATCGTCACCAGGGCATTTTCCTTCTGATCCTCGCTATTGCTACAGTTGTAATCCTGCTTCTCGACCTGGATAAGGAGAAGTTCCTGAGTGGCGCACTCGGCGCATCTGCTGCTTTCGGTCTCTGGGGAATCATCGATGTTATCAGAGTAATGGCTGCTGACAAGAAAGATATCAAAGACAGTGGCATGGGCGATATGGCTTCCGTATCTTTCCAGTTCGGTTTCTTTGTATTGATCCTTGGCGTTATTGCTGTTGCTGGTGCTATCGTTCTTACAACAATGAACGCAAAGAAAGCTGCTCCGGCTCAGCCGCAGGCACCTCAGGTTCCGCAGGTTTAATCGGCATTAAAACGATTAACAAAAAGGTCCTCATCATGAGGACCTTTTTTCATACCTGTTCACACATGATAAAAGCCCCGAAGAAAAATCCATCGGGGCTTTTTGTTCTTTTTGAAAAGCACCTGTCCGGGCAGCTTCCCTCATCAGGAGGAGCTGCTGGCTGCCGCGGCAGAGGATGCTGCGGCTGCGGCACAGATCGCTGCGATCTCTGCGGCAATGACCGCGGAGATGATCGCGGAGATCGCGCTGTTCTTGATCTTGTCATCCATACCGTCTGCATAGGCATCGATCACGATCGCGGTAGCGATCATGTTGCGGATCTTTTTGCCCGCTCCGAGAGAGCCCATACCGCGAACGCTCTTGAGCTTGGCGCTGACTTCCGCGATGTGGCCGCAGACCAGACTTCTGTCTGCTTTGTCTACGAGCATGGCGAGCGCGCCGACGATAGAATACGCGCTGGTGTCAAAACGCACACCATATTCCTTGAGAAGCTTTCTCGTCTCTTCGATGGCCGCGGCCTTTTCATCCGGAGCTCCGTCAAACAGACTCGTGATGCACGCGAGGAACTGTACCTTGTTCTTTAACACGTAAGACTTCTTCAGGTACTGGAAATCCTGCTCGCAGGTGTCCGTGATCTTTCCCGGATCATAGCCCGAGAGTGCCATCAGGGCACAGTTGGCGAGATCCTCGCGGCCGGTGATCATCGGATGATCGGCACGCAGTTTCTTAAAGATCTTTCTGGTCCTGTCGACTACCGCGTCATATTCGCTCGGCTTGCTGTTCTGATAGATGATCGTTGCGGCAAGTACGAGATAGTCGGAGTTAAAGAACTTCTTGTCGAGTGCTTTATGGATCTCCGCGATACGCTTCATGGCGATATCCGGATTCGGATCTTTGGCGATCACCGCGGCGACGACCTGTCTGGCGTTACCGTGTCTGAGCGTGGAAAGGAATCTCGCGTTGTTACTGAGGATGTGCTTAGCACTTTTCAGTTCGTCGACCGTTACCGGCTCATCTTCTCCGATAAATGCGGCCGCGCAGGCGGAAGCTTCCATGCTCGAGTTGAGCACATACGCTTTTTTAGCTGCCTTGAAATTCTCGGCAAATACTTTCATGTTGGTTTCGATTTTTGTAAGCATCTTAATGACCCTCACTTTCTCTTGTCATGAGGTTATTGTACAAAACGAAGATAAAGAATCGGTTAAGGAGATTGCAAATTATTCCTTAAGACTTGTCGTCCGCGGACGAGATCTTACTTTACGACTCTGATCGTGCGAAGACTACTGTCCTCCGCGCCGGTGATCTGGCAGCCCTTTTCCTGCGCGAAACGCAGATACTCCAGGACTTCCTCAGTGATCTTTTCACCCGGAGCCAGGACCGGGATTCCCGGAGGATAGCACATGATGCTTTCCGCGGAGATCCTTCCGACGGAAGAATTGAACTCTACATGTTCGGTATCCGCGTAGAATGCTTCCTGCGGGGAAAGCACTACGGACGGAGCGATATAGCTGTTCGGAAGAGACACGAGCGGTGCTTTTCCGAAGTGACGACGGATCTCGGAAAGCGCGCCTACGAGGCGCTCGATCTCACGGACACGGTCGCCTACCGAAAGATAAGCGAGGCAGTTTCCGAAGTCGCCGAACTCCATCTGGATATCGTATTCATCACGAAGAAGGTCATATACTTCGATACCGGCAAGTCCTACCGGGAGCGTGTGGATGACGAGTTTTGTCTTGTCGAAATCGCTGATCGCCTTGCCGTCGATGAGCTCCGAACCGATGGCGTAATAGCCGCCGATGCTGTTGATCTCTTCTCTGGCGTACTCGGCCATCTCGATGACTTTGTCGAACAGTTCTTTTCCGTGAAGAGCAAGTCTTTTACGGGAAAGATCGAGGCTCGAAAGGAAAAGGTAAGAACCGGAGGTCGTCTGTGTCAGGTTGATGATCTGGCGGACATAGGCAGGGGAGATGGCGGGAGCTTTATTCTCCCCGCTTTCCTCACCACCGACCAGAAGGAATGCGCTCTGTGTCAGCGAACCGCCGGATTTGTGCATGGAGACGGCGGCCATATCCGCGCCTGCTTCCATCGCGGAAACAGGAAGATTGTCCGAAAACGAAAGGTGAGTGCCGTGCGCTTCGTCGACGATGACCTGCATGCCGTGCGAATGCGCGAGTTTCACGATACCGCGGACGTCACTGCAGATTCCGTAGTAGGTCGGGTTATTGACGAAAACGGCTTTTGCGTCGGGATTCTCGAGGATCGCTTTTTCTACGTCGGAAAGCTGCATGCCGAGAGCGATGCCGAGCTGCTCATGGGCACCCGGATCGACATAGACCGGGATGGCACCGCACAGGACCATCGCGTAGATGACGCTTCTGTGGACATTTCGCGGGACGATGATCTTGTCGCCTCTGGCCGCGACGGTAAATACCATCGCCTGAACGGAAGAAGTGGTACCGCCGACCATAAAGAAAGCGGCTTTTGCCCCGAATGCCTCCGCCGCGAGCTCCTCGGCTTCCTTAATGACGGAGACCGGGTGGCAGAGGTTGTCCAGCGGCTTCATGGAATTGACGTCGAGCGTCATGGTGCGCTCGCCTAAAAAGGCAGTCAGTTCGGGATTTCCGCGGCCGTGTTTATGTCCGGGCACGTCAAAAGGAACGACGCGTTCGGAAGTGTAATCTTCCAGTGCTTCGGCGATGGGGGCACGGCTCTGTCTTTTCAGGAAATCCTTTTCCACTTAATCGTTATCTTCCTCCGGTGCTTCAAATACATTGGCTCCGGAGAAGATCTCGATCATTTCCTTACGGAGATTGTTGGTGATCTCCAGGCGGGTCTTCGGCGCGATCTCGTAGACATCGGTCTTGAACAGGTAGTTCTGCAGATCCACATCCTTGATGAGCATCTTGGTGTGGTACAGGTTTGCCTGATAGACGTTGATGTCGATGGCGTCATAGCGCTCAAGAGTCTTCTTGTCGATATAGTTCTGAATCGAAACGATGTTCTTGTCGCGGAAGATCTTCTTGCCGGAAACGTCACGCGTAAAGCCGCGAACGCGGTAGTCCATCGTGATGATATCGGAATCGAAGCTTCCGATCAGATAATCCAAAGTAGAAAGCGGGGAGATCTCGCCACAGGTCGCGACGTCGATGTCTACGCGGAAAGTCGCGATAGCGGTATCCGGATGGTACTCCGGATATGTGTGAACGGTAACGTGGCTCTTATCGAGGTGAGCAACGACCGTCTCTGCTTCCATGTGCGGGATCATGGACTCTTCCGCGATGAGCAGCGTAACAGATGCGCCCTGCGGTTCGTAGTCCTGCTTGGAAATACTCAGTACTTTCGCGCCGATCATCTCGGTGAGGTTGGTGAGGATCTTGGTAAGACGTTCGGAGTTATACTGCTCGTTAATGTACGCAATATAATCTTTCTGCTCACGCGCGGTCTTGGCGTAGCATACGTCGTAGATATTGAAACTGAGGGATTTGGTCAAATTGTTAAAGCCATAAAGGCGGAGCTTTTCGTGCGCCATATGAACCATCCTTTCCCGTTTTTCCTGTCCTGAGAATAAAAGAACCGAGGCTACTTTGCCCGGAAAAGAAGAGGTCCTGTGCCAAAGCTCATCGCACTCTTATTGATTATTCACAAGTCAGGTCGCGTCCTCACACCTCTGATCGAAGCGCTTCCTTTGGTTATAAAGTAACCAACTTATAAACATTAAGGGAATTCTTACTTCCCACTCAATAAGGCAGTCCTTCAAAAAACTGCCGCTTCGGCACTCGCCGCAATGACAAAAAGATATCACGGATAGCTAGACTTTGCAATAGTTTTCGGTGTTTTTCTTGCGCGAAGGTCAAACGGGATATAAAATAGTAGAGCATTTGCCCTCACGACCTAAGGTCAATAGGGTGATTACTCTTTGGGGGTTCCCCTTAGAAAGCAGGATGGAAAATGGTTTATAAGAATGTATTGGAAGCAGTCGGACATACGCCGATGATCGAGCTCTCCTCCCGCATGGTAGGTGAGGATTCGGCACGTGTCCTCGTAAAATACGAAGGCTTAAACGTAGGCGGATCCATTAAGACAAGAACTGCCTTGAACATGATCGAGCAGGCGGAAAAGGACGGCAAGATCACGAAAGATACGATCATCGTCGAGCCGACATCCGGAAATCAGGGTATCGGACTTGCGCTGGTCGGCGCTGTCAGAGGATATAAGACGATCATCATCATGCCGGACTCTGTTTCATGCGAGCGCCGCTACCTCGTTGAGCACTACGGCGCGGAAGTTAAGCTCATCCACGATGACGGTGATATCGGAAAAGCCATCGATGAGTGTCTCAAACTCGCTGAGAAGATGGAAAGAGAAGATCCGAACGTATTTGTTCCGCAGCAGTTCACGAACCCCGCCAACCCGATGGTCCACCGCCATCACACAGGCGTCGAGATCTTAGAGCAGGTAGCAGGTCCGATCGACGGATTCTGCGCAGGTATCGGCACGGGCGGAACCCTGTCCGGTATCGGTGAAGTTCTGAAAGCTCAGAACCCGGGCATCACGATCTGGGCAGTCGAGCCGGAAAACGCGGCGATCCTTGCCGGCGGTAACATCGGTTCCCACCTGCAGATGGGCATCGGCGACGGCTTGATCCCGGAGAACCTCAACACCGAGATCTTCGAGGATGTTTACGTCGTATCCGATGAAGCGGCTCTGGAAACAGCAAAGGATCTGGCCAGAAAAGAAGGTCTGATGTGCGGCATCTCTTCTGGTTCCAATGTCGCTGCGGCGATCGCCATGGCAAAGAAACTCGGAAAAGGAAAGACCGTCGTTACCGTCCTTCCGGATACTGCCGAGAGATATTTCTCGACTCCGCTTTTCGAGTGATTCCTCTGAAAAATGAGAAAAAGAAAAGGCTGTCTCTTCGGAGACAGCCTTTTTAGTATCTTTCGGAAAAGTTATCCCAGGAGCTTTCGAAGTTCCCGGTTGACCTGCGCGACCGGAAGTCCCACGACGGCGTAGTAGTCGCCGCTGATCGAGTCGATCAGGAGCGCACCTTCGTCCTGTATTCCGTAGGCGCCGGCTTTGTCCATGGGCGAACCCGTGGCGATATAGCGCTCGATGAGGTCTTTCTGAAGATCGTCGAGGCCGTGGAACTTTACGTCGGCAAAAGAACTGAACACGCGGCTCTTGGCATCGGCCTTAGATGCGAGCCCTTGGGTGGCACCGTTCTTGCCGCCTTTGGACATGATCGCGACACCCGTATAGACGCGGTGTGTCCGCCCGGAAAGCACTGTCAGCATGCGTCTTGCGTCAGCCTCGTCCATCGGCTTTCCGAGGATCTCTTCTTCGGTGACGACGACGGTATCAGACCCGATCACGATCGTCTCTTCGCCGGAATCTCCCGAGCCTTCCGTGCCCGCTTCCGAAAGAACCGCTTCCAGAACGGCGGAAGCCTTGGCGCTTGCCTGCGCGCAGGCAACTTCTTCGGCGATCTGATACATATCCGCGCGGATCGTGCCGTCTCTGTATTTGCGCAGGACAGACTCTTCGACTTTGTCTTCGTCGACGTGCGAGGTGATGACTTCAAAAGAAAGCCCCGTCATAGAGAGAAGCTCTAAACGACGGGGTGATTTGCTTGCTAAGATAATTCTGGACATGCCGGTAATCCTTACTCGATCGGCTTTAAGTTCTTCATGGAGAAGTCGAGGATCGGAGCAGAGTGAGTAAGCGCACCGCAGGAGATGAAATCAACGCCGATTTCTGCAAGTGCCTTGAGTCTTTCGATGCTCATGTTACCGGAAGCTTCGAGTTCTGCCTTGCCCTTAGCCATAGCGACTGCCTGAGCGGTCATCTCATCGGTCATGTTGTCGAGCATGATGATGTCGGCCTTGGCGTCGAGTGCTTCCTGAAGCATCTCGAGGTTTTCTACTTCGACTTCGATCTTTCTTACGAACGGAGCGTAAGCTCTGGCCATTTCAACTGCTTTGGCGATGGAGCCTGCGGCACCGATGTGGTTGTCCTTGATGAGGACACCGTCGGACAGGTTATAACGATGGTTCGTGCCGCCGCCGATACGTACCGCGTACTTTTCGAAAGGACGCATGTTCGGAGTGGTCTTTCTGGTGTCGAGAAGCTTCGTGTCGTAGCCCTGGAGTTCTTTTGTCATGGAACGGGTGAGGGTAGCGATACCGCTCATGCGCTGCAGGAAGTTAAGCGCTGTTCTTTCACCGCTTAATACTGCGCGGCCGTCGCCGACGAGAACGCCGATGACATCTCCCTTATGGATCTCGTCGCCGTCTTTGAAGTTGGCGCGGAAAGAGGAGTTGTCGCAGAGCATTTCGAAGACACGTGTGAAAACGTCGATACCGCAGAGGACACCGTCCTGCTTGCAGATCAGGTCGACCGTGACCATGAACGGTTCCGGCATGATGGCCTGTGTCGTTACGTCATCGGATGTGATGTCTTCGCGCAGAGCGCGCATGATATAGTCGTCCCAAAGGATCGTGTTAAGTACACCATTGTTCATAGAAATCTTTGTCCCTTCTCTTGATCTCTTCAAGTACGATCTCACGATATTCCTTCGCGAAATCTCTTCCTTCATACTGGCTGAAATCTACTTCTTCGGTCTCTGTCGGCTCGTACGGGATCGTCTCTTCGATGTTCTGCGCGGAACGCTTCGCGAATACGAGGCTCTCGAGGAGAGAGTTACTGCCGAGACGGTTCTTACCGTGAACGCCTGTGCAGGATGTCTCTCCGATCGCGTAGAGGTTGTCCATGGACGTTCTGCCCTTGAGGTCTACCTCGATACCGCCCATGAAGTAGTGCTGGGCAGGTGTTACCGGGAATGGCTCCTTCAGGATATCGTAGCCTTCCTCTTTGCAGTGCTCGAGGATGTTCGGGAAGTGGCTCTTAACGAGTTCCGGATCGAGGTGTGTGACATCGAGCCATACGAAGCCTCTGCCGTCGATCTCCATCTGCTTCTTGATGGCAGCGGAAACAACATCACGCGGCTGAAGCTCGTCGGTGAAACGCTCCATGTTCTTGTTTCGAAGGACACCGCCTTCGCCTCTGACTGCCTCGGAAATGAGGAAGGATCTTCCCGGCTTCTCGGAATAGAGAGATGTCGGGTGGATCTGGATATAGTTGATGTCCTTGAGAAGGACGTTGTGCTTCAGCGCGATCGCGAGGGAGTCGCCCGTGATGTGACGGAACGCGGTACTGTGCTTAAAGAGTCCGCCGATACCGCCTGTCGCGAGAACGACCGCTTTACCGAAGATGGCGTGGAAGTTTCCGTCCGCGTCCTTGGTGATGATGCCCTTGCAGACATTCTTTTCGCAGATCAGGTCGACCATGGTGGTGTGCTCGTGAAGATCGATGTTCTTCTTTTCACGAACGTTCTGAAGGAGCTTGCTGGTGATCTCCTGGCCGGTGATGTCCTCGTGATGGAGGATACGGGAAGCGGAGTGGCCGCCTTCCTTGGTCAGGTCGAGATCATCGCCCTTCTTATCGAAATTAACGTGATAGTCGAGAAGCTCACGGATGATGACCGGGGACTGACGGATCATGGTGTCGACCGCTTTTCTCGAGTTCTCGTAGTGACCTGCACGGAGAGTATCCTCGAAATAGTCTTCGTAATCCTCGGAGTCCTTAAGCGCCGCGATACCGCCCTGGGCGAGATAGGAAGCGCTGTTCTCGAGAGTATCCTTTGTGATCATGTAAATGGAAAGATTTTCCGGAAGATGAAGCGCGCAGAAAAGACCTGCGGCGCCGGTGCCGACGATAACGACATCAGCTGTGGTAGTGGAATAGGACATATTACGATCCCCCTAACAAAATAGCCTTCTAAGAAAGTGCTTTTCCCGCTGTCAAAATAATATAAGTTTACCAGTAAGAAAAAGGCTTTTTTCGATTTTATCACGCACGTCGGCAAGTGACAAGGGAATAGGGAAGGGGTATAATACATTACTGTGTGAAACTGGGCTTTTGTGTCCGATGGAAACACGAAGAATCTTTTCGGAAAGGAGAATCGAAGATGAAACGCGACATCATCGGGGATATTTTTCTCGGCGGAGTCCTTCTTTCTCTGCTCTTCCTATTCTCTTTTCCGGCGTATTTCTGCTACACCGCGAACGTGCCGCGTGACATTTCCCTCGCGGAAAGGGTCATGAGCGTCTGTTTCGTGCTCGGAGTGACCTTGACCATCATCTGGTCGTGCTGGAAGAAAAAGGTCTGGGTCATGCTTGGCATCTGCGCGTTCGGACTTTTGGCATATATGCCGAAATGGTTCCTTCCGAAGGTCGACGCACGTATCGCCAAAAACGGCAAGAATCTTCTGGATTCGTTCTTCTCGATGATCCTCAGCCGTATCCATGAACTGGTACACGCCCCGTTTACGGGCCTTCTCGGGATGATGTCCGAAAAGACGGTCGAAAAACTCCCGTACCTGATCCTTCCGATCGCCGCGATCGCGTATATCTGCTCTCAGATCGTCGTTTTCTACCACGACGCCTATGTCAAGGAAAAGAAGCAGATCCACGATTTCAATCATTTCAGAAAGACAAGTGAGATCAGAACGCCGGCCATGGCGTTTGATGTGCCTGAAGAAGCGCCGTCCCCGCTGGGTACGATCGTTTTGAACGAAAAGGCCGAGATCGAAAAGGAGACTTTCCCCGTTAAGCCGCAGGATAACGCGCAGACAGTGACCAACGTCCTGTCGTCGGAGGATACGGAGAAGCTTCCGGCAGGCGATGCGACGGCGGTGATCCCGCTCGCGGCCCACGCTCCTTCGTCAAAGGATGAAACGCAGGTGATCGCGCTTGCCGCTCATGCGCCGACTTCCAAGGATGACACACAGGTGATCGCGCTTGCCGCGCACGCACCGACATCCGCAGCCGATATCACGAAAGAGGATGAGCATCTCGATTTCCCGGATGTACACGGCGAGGCAGAGAAGATAGACGTATTCGGCGACAGCGATCTGGACTGATCGGACCGTCGCAAAAGCATAACGAAAAGAAGATAGGAACTGAATAACAGGAGGAAGATAACATGTCAACGAACAAAGCATTCTGGCGGGTATGGCTGGAGGGTTCGAAATCACATAAGGAGGCGAAGGATGCCGGAGCTGTAACCGATCCGCTTGAGGAGGGTCTTGCTGACCTGACATGGTCGGATGAGGAATCCGCGAAGAAGGTAAAGACCGAAGAGACTTTCGGCGAAGAGATCGGTAACGCGACGACACACGGTGTCATGGCGCTCTTTATGCTGTGCATCCTGCCTTTTGCTTCTGTCCATGCGTATCTTCAGGCAAGAAGCGGAAACGCGATCCTGGATTCGGTCGCGGTCTCGATCTTCTGCATCGGCACATTCCTTATGTTCCTGATGTCAACGATCGACCACACTATGATGCACGGAACCAAGCAGAAAGAGGTATTCAACCGCCTCGACCACATCATGATCTTCTATGCCATCGCCGGCGCGTATACGCCGATCTGCCTGACGATCATCGGCGGCAAGTGGGGCATCGGCCTTTGCATTGCCCAGTGGCTCGTCGTTATCGCGGGAACGCTTCTGAAGGCGATCGCTTTTTCCAAGTCATTGATCTCGTATATTTTCTCCGCTCTTCTTTATCTTCTGATGGGCTGGATGATCGTGCTTTGCTTCCCGATCCTTTACGAGCAGGCAAATCCGGTAACTTTCTGGCTGATCCTCGCGGGCGGTATCTGCTACACGACAAGCGTCATCCTTTTCTTCATGCGCTTTAAGTTCGCGCACATGATCTTCCACCTGCTGGTAGATTTCGGCGCGATCTGCCACGTCATCGCCCTTTGCTTCTTCATGTAAAGCCGGCAGGAAAAACAGAATAAAGGAAAAGTGACAAATCCCTTATCGCGATAAGGGATTTTCCATTTATAATTTAAGTTGGTTAGAAAGGAATATTTCCAAGGGAAAGGGAAAAGGAGATTTCAGATGAAAAAGAATGTGAAGATAACGGCGCTGGTGCTTGCGGCATCATTGATCGTCCCGCTCGCCGCCTGCTCGAAAAAAACAAAAGAAACGAGAAAGAAGAGAAAGACGAAGAAGACCACTAAGGTCGAAGAATCGGAAACGACCAAGAGATCTTTGGTGCCGACAGATACTACAACTGAAACCACGGAAGAACCATCCGAGTCCTCCTCGGATCCCCGGGAGCTTCAGATCACGATCCCGGATGGAAACTGCGCGATCGAGTTCCCGACGACGGAGACTTTCCGTTACACCATGGATCTGACACTGGATACGGAAAAGAACCAGGTCGGCGGACACGTGGAGATCGAGCTTTTCAACTACACGGCCGCGACATGGGAAGAACTCTGCTTCCGTGACTATTCCAGTCTCTTTATCGACGGAACGGCAGCAGGATATTCCTCTTACACGAAGACGAACGGCGCGTTGACCGAGATCAACAACATCACGGACAGCCGTTCCGGCAAAAAGATCGATTACAAGCGCGACGATGACGTATCTGTCGTCTGGGTCCCGCTTTCCACACCTCTCGCGCCGCAGGAGAAGATGACACTCTCCTATGATTTCGTGGCACAGATCCCGACGGTACCTGACCGCTATGGTGTGAGCAACGATGTTTTTAATGTTACGAATTTCTACCCGATCCTTGCCGAATATACGGATACGGGATGGTCGCATGAAGCGTTTTACAACATGGGGGAATGCTTCTTCTCGGAGATCTCGCAGTACGACGTAACCCTCACGGCGCCGGAAAACTATATGGTGCTTACCACGGGAACACAGACCTCCGCGACGACAGAGGGCGGAAAGACGGTCTATAAGCTCGACGCCCCGAACGTCCGTGATTTTGTATTCTGCGCAAGCCCGAATTTCGAAAAGATCGAAGGCGATTATGACGGAACGCATATCAATGTCGTCTACGACAAAGCGCACCTGGCTTCCAATCAGATGGAAGACTGCGCAAAGGCCTGTCTTCAGGCTTCACAGGATTCACTTGCCGCATTTAACGAGGCGTTCGGCAAGTATCCGTATCCGGAACTGGACGTTGTCCTCGCGCCGATCGACGCAGGTGGTATGGAGTATCCGAATCTGGTCATCATCACGACAGACAGCTTCTACTGCACTTCGAACAGCTACGAAGACATTCCGTTCGAACTCATCTCGGTCGTAGTGGCACATGAGATCGGACACCAGTGGTTCATGGGCATCGTCGGAAGCAATTCCGGTCTGGAGCCGTGGCTGGATGAATCCTTCGCGTCATATACGGAACTCGTTTACTACGAGTATCTCGGAATCGATACGGATGTCTCCTATTATTCGAGAAACATGCAGGATCTGACGAACCCGAGCGAGCAGAACTTCCTGAAGTCGCAGGACATTTTACCGATCAACAGATCCTACTACTCGTTCTCCGATTCCGGCCCGTATGTCGCGGCGGCGTACGAGTACGGAAAGATGGCGCTTTACCAGATGGAAGAGATCCTCGGAAGAGAGCAGTTCCACGGTATCATCCGTGAATACGTCAGAAGGAACGCGTTCACCAATTCGACCGCGGACCGTTTCTTCGAGGTGCTTTTCGAGGCGGCGGGAACGGACAACGCCCTTCTGAACGATCTGGTTTCGGGATGTTTTGAAGGCATTATCTGAGTTTTTGGCGAAAAGTGCTTTTCGAGAAGTAAAAAAGGCGCTCCGAGGGAAAAATCGGGGCGCTTTTAATCTTTTCTTGCATTATCGGGACTTGCGAATTATAATGTGTCGTGCTGATATTTTATAAGAATAGAAAAAAGGAAGGGCATAATTATGTCTAATAAGGATAGGTCAGGGAAGGCAAAGACCAAGAAACATATGAAGACTTCCAAGAAGAATAAGATCATCGTGATCCTCGTTGTGGTCGCGCTCGTTCTTACCTGCTTCTTGTATTTTGCGCATCTCACCGGTTTCTGGGCGAAGGTCATCCCGGGTGCTTCGATCAAGCATACGGTAGACGGCAAAGAGAAGACGGTCAAGAACGTCCCGATCGTAGAGATGAACTATTATTATTCCATGGCGTACAGCTCCATGATCAACAGCGGTATCATCGATTACGAGACCGACCTTGATCTGGTTGCCGATCCGACATCCGGCCAGACATATCGTCAGAGAATCTGGGAGACAGCGGCGAATAATGTTCAGCAGGAATACATCCTTGCCAAGGCTGCTTCTGATGCCAATTACGATGACAGAGCTTCCAAGAGATACGCAGAAGTCATGGTCGATGATATGCGTTCCATGACGGACTACTACAACACACTCCGTGGCACAAACATGACAATGGACCAGTATCTGCAGAGCACATACGGCCCGGGCATGACGGTCGGAACATACCGTAAGATCATGCAGAGAAAAGCCTTGATCGATGAGTACACAGCTTACTACAAGCTCGTTCAGTGCGCTCCGACATCGGAAGAGATCATGGCGAAGTACAACGAGGATCCGTCTTCTTACGAGAGAGTTCAGATCCAGGTATACTTCGTAAGCGCGAACCTCACTGCCGATACAACAGGCGAAGAGAAAACAAAGGCTCTGGAAGAAGCTGCCAAGACAGCTCACCAGATCGCTGACAACTGCGTAAACGCGGTCGAGTTCCAGACAAAGGTCAAGATGTTCTGCTCTGAGGAATACAGAAACCGCATGCTCAACGGTGAAGATCCGACGACAGTCAAGGATCTTACTAAGGAACAGTGCAAGCAGTACAACGAAGAGTTTGCAGAGCTTTGCTTCGCAGAGGGCACAAAGGAAAACACAAGCATGGTATTCGAGGACAGCGAGCAGCAGGGTGCATTCGCGGTGCTTTTCGAGAAGAAGTACATCGACGAAGAGCCGACAGCTCAGCTCCGTTTCCTCCAGCTGAACGACGATCTCATGCAGGATCTCTCCAAGACACCGGAAGAGAAGTCTGAGTCTTTCGCGAAGTATCACAAGCAGGCGGAAGAGATCATGGCCGGCATTAAGTCCGAGGACGAGTTCATCGCGGCTGTAAAAGAGCATTCTACAGACTCTTCTACATATATCAACGGTGGTATGATGTACGGCATCAGACAGGACAACACCAACTACTTCAAGCCGACTATCCTCGAGGAAGGCGGAGATCCGGTATATCCGGAGGAAGACTCCAAGCTGATCGAGTGGCTCTACAGCGCAGACAGAAAGCGCGGCGACATGATCATCATCGACTGCGCAAGCTCTGTTAAGATCTTCTACTACATCGATGTCCTCCCGGGTTACCAGAACGACATCCGTACAGACATGATCACAGAGAAGTTCGACGTTTGGTACAACGGACTGATCAATGATCCGTCCTATTCGACGGTAGTAAACAACGGTCTGATCGATTTCTTTACGTAATATAATTTCTTTTACGATAAAGAAAATTTGCATTGACACTAGAAAAAGATCGTGGTATCATTCTATACTGCGTTACAATGGGTAGGGGTACTTTACCCATTTTGACGTAAAAGCACGGCGGAGCTTGCAAAGCCTGCTTTTGGAGTGTATAGGAAGGTACGCGATCTTTTTTGCGTACACGTAAACAGAGTTGTTTACGAAGTCGAGAGGTGATGTGTAATGGTGCGTCCCATCAAGCAGGGAAGAGCAGAGAGAATGTCCTATTCTCATATCGACGAAGTCATCGAAGTCCCGGATCTTATTGAAGTACAGAAGAATTCCTATAAGTGGTTCCTCGACGAGGGCCTTATGGAAGTACTTGAAGAAGTATCTCCGATCAAGGACTTTTCGGGCGATATGGAATTATCCTTCGTTGGCAAGGAATTCGATATCGATAACCCGGCAAACACAATTGAGCAGTGTAAAGAAAAGGACTGCAATTTCGCAGCTCCGCTCAAAGTAAAAGTTCGCCTTTTGAATAAACGTACCGGTAAGGTAGAAGACCAGGATGTCTTCATCGGTGATTTCCCGATCATGACCGAGCATGGTACATTTATCATCAACGGTGCTGAGCGTGTTATCATCAGCCAGCTTGTCCGTTCCCCGGGTGCGTATTTTGACGTCATCCACGATAAATCCGATGCTTATCTTTATACCTCTCAGGTCATCCCGAACCGTGGTGCCTGGCTGGAATATGAGACAGATGCCAACGGCGTTATCTACGTCCGTGTTGACCGTGCAAGAAAGTTCCCTCTGACCGTTTTTCTGCGTTCTCTGGGTATCGGCACAAACGAAGAACTCATCGACCTTTTCGGCGATGAGAAGTTCCTTACGGATACTATCGCAAAAGATACTTCCCACTCTCGTGAGGAAGGTCTCGCAGAACTCTATCACAAGCTCCGTCCGGGTGAGCCGACATCTCTCGAAGGTGCGGAATCTCTCCTCAACGGCATGTTCTTCGATCCGAAGAGATATGACCTTGCGCGCGTAGGTATTTATAAGTTGAATAAGAAGCTGTCCCTCGCTTCCCGTATCAAGGGTCACAAGGCAGTTTCCGATATCGTTACCGACGACGGTGAAGTACTCCTCAAGGCCGGTGAGATCATCACCTCCGATAAGGCTTGGGAGATCCAGGATGCCGGTATTAATGAAGTATATGTATATCCGATCACTAAGATCGGTGATACGGACAAGATCTCCGATCAGCCGTTCAAGGTTATCGGTAACGCCCGTGTTGACGCTGACAAGTTCATCCGTGGCAGCTTCTCCGCTAAGGAACTCAAGGGCTTCGATATCAACGAGACCCCTGTTAACGAAATGGTTCGTACAAAGATCCTCCGCGGCATCATCGCTGAGGTCCGTTCCACAGCGAAGAAGACAGAGTACGCAGAAAAACTCATGGAAGCTCTCCGCGCTCAGGTCACAGAGCTCATGCCGAAGCACCTCGTATTCGAGGATATCGTCGCTTCCGTCAGCTACCTGCTCGGTCTGCAGTATGGTGTCGGCGTAAGAGATAACATCGACCACCTCGGTAACCGTCGTATCCGTTCTGTTGGTGAACTCCTCCAGAACCAGATCCGTATCGGTTTCTCCCGTATGGAAAGAAATATTCGTGAGCGCATGAACGCAGCTTCCGACGAAGAGCCGACTCATCCGAACCAGCTCGTAAATACACGTCCGGTAAGTGCGGCAGTAAAGGAGTTCTTCGGTTCTTCCCAGCTGTCCCAGTTCATGGATCAGCCGAACCCGCTGGCAGAGCTTACACATAAGCGTCGTCTGTCCGCACTCGGTCCCGGCGGTCTTTCCCGTGACCGTGCTAACTTCGAAGTCCGTGACGTTCACTCCTCTCACTACGGCCGTATGTGCCCAATCGAGACACCTGAAGGTCCGAACATCGGTCTTATCAACTCCCTGGCTACATACGCCAAGGTCAACCACTATGGTTTCGTTGAGACACCTTACCGTGTATACGATAAGGAGAACGGCGTAGTTACTAACGAAGTTGTTTACATGACAGCGGATAAGGAAGATAACTACAACATCGCACAGGCAAATGAGCCGATCGACGAGAACGGCCATTTTATCAGCAAGAAGGTCGTCTGCCGTCACCTCGACCAGTTCATCGAGGTAGATCCGTCCGGTGTCGATTACATGGACGTATCTCCTAAGCAGCTCGTATCCGTTGCTACATCGCTTATTCCGTTCCTCGGAAACGACGACGCTAACCGTGCTCTCATGGGTTCCAACATGCAGCGTCAGGCAGTACCGCTCATCAAGCCGGAAGCACCGATCATCGGTACCGGTATGGAGTATCGTGCCGCTAAGGACTCCGGTGTATGTAAGGTAGCTAAGGAAGACGGTCAGGTAACATTCGTTTCCGCTGACAAGATCGTAGTTACATCCTCTGACGGTAAGGAGCATGAATACAACCTTACTAAGTATCAGAGATCCAACCAGAGCACCTGCATCAACCAGCGCCCGATCGTAAGAATGGGTGAAGAGGTCAAGAAGGGCGACGTTATCGCTGACGGTCCTTCCACTGAGAACGGTGAGCTTGCTCTCGGTAAGAACGTACTCATCGGCTTCATGACCTGGGAAGGTTACAACTACGAGGACGCCGTTCTTATCAACGAGCGTATGGTACGTGATGATGTTTATACATCCATCCACATTGAAGAATATGAGTGTGAAGCTCGTGACACCAAGCTCGGTGCCGAGGAGATCACACGTGAGATCCCGAACGTTTCCGACGACGCTCTGAAAGAACTCGACGAGAACGGTGTTATCCGTATCGGTGCTGAGGTTCGTGCGGGCGATATCCTCGTTGGTAAGGTTACTCCGAAGGGTGAAACTGAGCTTACACCTGAAGAGAGACTGTACCGCGCGATCTTCGGTGAAAAGATCCGTGAGGTCCGTGACACATCCGTACGTGTTCCGCACGGTGAGTCCGGTATCGTTGTTGACGTTAAGACCTTTACGAAGGAAGACGAGAATGTCCTTAAGGGCAGCGTGAACAAACTGGTTCGTGTTTACATCGCACAGAAGAGAAAGCTCTCCGTCGGTGATAAGATGGCCGGTCGTCACGGTAACAAGGGTGTTGTTTCCAGAATCCTGCCGGAAGAGGATATGCCTTTCCTGCCGGATGGTACACCGCTTGACATCGTACTCAATCCTCTCGGCGTTCCGTCCCGTATGAACATCGGTCAGCTCCTCGAGGTTCACCTCGGCCGTGCTGCCCGTGCACTCAACTGGAAGGTAGCAACACCGGTATTCGACGGTGCTAACGAGAGCGACATCATCAAGGCATTCCAGCTTGCCGGAATCGATGAAGACGGTAAGACGATCCTTTACGATGGACGTACAGGTGAGCCTTTCGAGAACCGCATCACCGTTGGTGTTATGTATTACCTCAAGCTCCACCACCTCGTTGACGATAAGATCCACGCCCGTTCGATCGGACCATACTCCCTCGTTACGCAGCAGCCTCTCGGCGGTAAAGCCCAGTTCGGTGGTCAGCGTTTCGGTGAGATGGAAGTTTGGGCCCTCGAGGCATACGGCGCAGCACATACCCTGCAGGAGATCCTCACAGTTAAGTCGGACGATATCACAGGTCGTACGAAGACATATGAGGCGATCGTTAAGGGTCAGAGCGTACCTGAGGCCGGTATTCCGGAATCCTTTAAGGTACTCGTTCGTGAGCTTCAGTCCCTGGCTTTGGATGTTCGCATCTACTCCGGCGACGAAGAGTACAAGCTCAAGGACGCTGCTGATGAAGAAGAGAATCTGCCGTCTCCGGATCCGGAACTTCTCATGAAGTTCGATTCGCTGGCAGAGAGTGAGATGGGTGCCGCAGGTTTCTCTGAGGTCGGTGAAGACGGCGAGTTGATCGACGATTCTCCGGAAGATGAAGAACCGAGCATGGACGATCTCGCTTCCATGGAAAATGAAGATATGTGAGTAGGGAAGGAGATAGCAATATATGTTTGAAATGAATCATTTCGAATCGATCGGCATTCGCCTGGCTTCTCCGGAGACCATCAAGAGCTGGTCCCACGGTGAGGTAAAAAAGCCGGAAACGATCAATTATCGTACGCTCAAGCCGGAGCGTGACGGCCTTTTCTGCGAAAAGATCTTCGGACCTTCCAAGGACTGGGAGTGCCACTGCGGTAAGTACAAGAAGATCCGTTATAAGGGTATCATCTGCGACCGTTGCGGCGTTGAAGTTACACGTTCCAAGGTACGTCGTGAGCGTCTCGGCCACATTGAGCTGGCTGCTCCGGTATCCCACATCTGGTATTTCAGAGGTACACCTTCCCGTATGAGCCTGCTCCTGGACGTTTCCCCGAAGCAGCTCGAGAGAGTTCTCTACTTCGGTGCTTACATCGTAGTTGATCCGGGCACAACAGGCCTTGCCAAGTGCGCGATCATCGACGAGACAGAGTATCAGGAGAATGTCGAAAAGTACGGTAAGTCCGCTTTCAAGGCTATGATGGGTGCAGAGGCTGTTAAGCTCCTGCTCCAGGAACTGGATATCGAAGCTCTGACAGCTCAGCTGCATGAGGATTACCAGTCCGCTACAGGCCAGAAGAAGGCTCGTATCATCAAGAGACTCGAGGTCCTCGAGTCCTTCAAGAAGTCCGGCAACAAGCCGGAATGGATGATCCTGGATGTTATCCCGGTACTTCCGCCGGAACTGCGTCCTATGGTTCAGCTCGACGGTGGTCGTTTCGCTACATCTGACCTTAACGATCTCTATCGTCGTGTTATCAACAGAAATAACCGTCTCAGCAAGCTCCTCCAGCTGGGTGCTCCTGAGATCATCGTAAGAAACGAGAAGAGAATGCTTCAGGAAGCAGTTGACGCCCTGATCGACAACGGCCGTCGTGGTCGTCCGGTAACGGGTGCTTCTTCCAGAGCTCTCAAGTCCCTGTCCGACATGCTCAAAGGTAAGCAGGGTCGTTTCCGTCAGAACCTCCTCGGTAAGCGTGTTGACTATTCCGGTCGTTCCGTTATCGTTGTAGGACCTGAACTGAAGATGCACCAGTGCGGTCTCCCGAAGGAGATGGCTCTCGAGCTCTTCAAGCCTTTCGTAATGAAGCGTCTTGTCCTCGAAGGACACGCACAGCACATCAAGACAGCTAAGCGTATGGTAGAGCGTGCTTCCGATATCGTTTGGGATATCCTCGAAGACGTTATCAAGGACCATCCGGTTATGCTCAACCGTGCTCCTACGCTCCACAGACTCGGTATCCAGGCATTCGAGCCGGTACTCGTAGAAGGTCGTGCGATTAAGCTCCACCCGCTCGTTTGTACCGCGTTCAACGCCGACTTCGACGGTGACCAGATGGCTGTACACGTACCGCTTTCTGCAGAGGCACAGGCTGAGGCAAGATTCCTCATGCTGTCCACCAACAACCTCCTGAAGCCTCAGGATGGTAACCCGGTAACCGTTCCGACACAGGATATGATCCTCGGATGCTACTATCTGACGATCACCAAGCCGGGCGAAAAGGGCGAAGGCATGATCTTCTCTTCCGTAGACGAAGCGATCATGGCTTACGGCGATCATCACCTCGAGCTCCATGCTCCGATCTCCATCCGTGTTACCCGTGATTTCAACGGCGCGCCGATGACAAGAATCGTTAAGTCCACACTCGGACGTTTCATCTTCAATGAGATCATCCCGCAGGACCTCGGTTATGTAGATCGTACGAAGGAAGGCAACGAGCTCGTTCTCGAGTGCGACTTCGTAGTAGGTAAGAAGCAGCTCGCTGATGTAATCTCCCGTTCCATCCGTATCCACGGTATCGGCGCTACATCTAAGCTCCTCGACAACATCAAGGCGATGGGTTATAAGTACTCCACACGTGGTGGTATCTCCATCGGTATCGAAGACATGATCGTGCCGGATGTTAAGGAGAAGATGGTTCACGAGGCTGAGGAAAAGGTTGAATACGTCAACAAGATGTACAAGAGAGGTCTTCTCGATGAGGACGGTCGTTACACATCCGTCGTTAAGATCTGGTCTTCTACTACAGACGCGATTACAAAAGCACTTATCGATTCTCTCGGTGAGTACAACCCGATCAAGATGATGGCTGACTCCGGTGCCCGTGGTTCCTCGCAGCAGATCAAGCAGCTCGCCGGTATGCGTGGTAACATGGCGGATACATCCGGTAAGACAATCGAAATCCCGATCAAGTCCAACCTCCGTGAAGGTATGAACGTACTCGAGTTCTTCATCAGTTCTCACGGTGCTCGTAAGGCGCTTTCCGATACAGCTCTTAAGACAGCTGACTCCGGTTACCTCACACGTCGTCTCGTAGACGTTGCTCAGGACGTTATCGTTACTGAGGAAGACTGCGGTACAGATGACTTTACATGGGTCAAGGAGATCGCTAAGGTCGCAGGTACAAAGAAGGACGTTGTTAAGTCTCTGAGCGATCGTCTCACAGGCCGCTACGCTGCTGAAGACATCTACGATCTGAAGAATAAGAAGAAGCTCCTCGTTGCCAGAAACGAACTGATCACGGCAGATGTTGCCAAGAAGATCGAAGAGTGCGGTTACGAGAAGGTTAAGATCCGTTCCGTATTTGACTGCCGCGCCCGTCACGGTGTCTGCAGCAAGTGCTACGGTATCAACCTTGCTTCCGGCCAGCCGACCATCGGCGGTGAGGCAGTCGGTATCATGGCTGCTCAGTCCATCGGTGAGCCTGGTACACAGCTTACAATGAGAACGTTCCACACAGGTGGTATCGCTTCCGGCGATGACATCACACAGGGTCTCCCGCGTGTTGAGGAGCTCTTCGAGGCTAGAAAGCCGAAGGGCCAGGCGATCATCTCCGAGATCGACGGTATCGTAAAGATCACCGAAGACGCGAAGCACAAGAAGGTCATCATCGTTACACCGTCCACACCGGAAGGTGAAGCGATCACAGAGAACCCGAATCCGGACAGCGAGATCGTTATCGAAGAGAAGCACTACGCAATTCCTTACTCCGCAACCATCAAGGTTAAGGACGGCGAGTTCGTAGAAGCTGGCGACCTCCTCACAGACGGTACGGTAAGCCCGCAGGAGATCATGAAGATCAAGGGCGTTCGTGGTGTACAGAAGTACATCGTAAGCGAAGTTATCGGCGTATATAAGAGCGGTGGTGTTACCATCAACGATAAGCACATCGAAGTTATCACACGTCAGATGATGCGTAAGGTTCGTATCGACGATCCGGGTGAGACAGATCTCATGACCGGTTCCACAGTCGACATGTTCGATTTCGAAGACGCGAACACCAAGGCAGAGGCTGCAGGCAAAGAGCCGGCTAAGGGTAAGAGAGTTCTTCTCGGTATCACCAAGGCTTCTCTTGCTACAGACTCCTTCCTCTCCGCTGCTTCCTTCCAGGAAACGACACGTGTTCTTACAGACGCTGCGGTTAAGGGTAAGATCGACCCGCTCTACGGTCTTAAGGAGAACGTTATCATCGGTAAGCTCATCCCGGCAGGTACCGGAATGCCGCGTTACCGCAATCTCACAGCAGTTCCTGTACTGCCTGAGAACAATGAACTTCTCGGCAAGGATCCGGTAGTTATTCCGAGCACGATCCCGGCGACAAGCGAAGTTTGATAACACTGAAATAAACTGAAAAGTTTTCGGACTGCCTCACAAAAGTGGGGCAGTCCTTTTTTATCGGAAACAGGATTGTAAAATAAGCGAAACGTCACATTTGTTGTCTTGAGTATATGCGGATAGTAAAATACGAAGTAATAGAGAATGCCTTAATATCGGGTAGTTCTATGCGCTAACAGAAGATAAAGCCCCGAAAGACAGGTGCTTTTGGAGCAGAAAACGACGGAAAGGTGTCAGATGCGGCAGCACAAAAAAAGCAGAGACAGAAGACTATCTGTTGTCATCATCGCGATTTGTACCATGATTACATTCCCGGTGCTGATGATCCCTGTCGGCCTGCGCGAAAGTACACCTCCGGGCGTTGTTGTCGGCCGCGCTTACGCAGCCGCTTATCCCTACAATGACCAGGAAGAAGTATATGTTGAGGACTGGGCGCTTGTCCCGGGCGGCACAGATGTGACCGATCCGACGGGTGATCCGGATTCCACAGATCCGACAGCTGACCCGACAGCCGATCCTACGGGAAGCACTGATCCCGTAGCCGATCCGTCCGTTACGGATCCGACAGGTGAGGGCGAAGAGCCGGATGAGCCGGAAGAAGGCTATATGCCGATCCAGACGGTCGACCCGGAAACAGGTCTTGCGCTCATCGAGGTAGGTGAAGGTGAGACAGCGGTCAACGAATCTTATATCGATGACAGTGAGCAGATCGAGAAGAAGTATGAGGGCGTCCTGACAGCGCAGATTGTTCAGACATATGACTCCTCAGATCTCCCGATCGAATTGCTTGATACTTCCGCTTTTATTCCGACTGACGAAGTATTCTACATCAAGACGACAGATACGATCCTCAAAGAAAAGCCGAACATGGATGCCGTTACGGTAGCTTCGGTTGCAAGATCTACTCAGGTCACGCGTATCGCGAAAGGTGATACATGGTCACTGATCCGTTTGGAGTCGGGCGCGGAAGGCTACGTTCTTACGAATTCCCTTTCCGTTGAGATGGTATTTAACTCGATCGACAGAACCGTATGGGTCGACGCAAGCGGACTGAAGCTGCGTTCCGAACCGAATACGAACTGCGAAGTTATTAAAGAAATGAAGCGCTGGACACGCCTGCACTGTACCGGTGTAGCGAACGACCAGTGGTATCGTGTTACTTTGGACGACGGAACAGAAGGTTACGTTTATAAGTCCTACACCACTCAGAAACCACCGCCGACACCGACACCGAAGCCGACACCGAAGCCGAAGAGCAGCGGTAAGAACGGTAAGGGAAAGAGCGGCAGCACGAACAACAATCCGCCGCCGAAGATCACCGGTGTAAACGGCGAGAGTATCGTAAATATCGCAAAATCCATGCTTGGTGTTGACTATGTATGGTGCGGTGAATCCAAGAATGGTGTAGACTGCTCCGGTCTGGTCGTTTACTGTTACCGTCAGGTTGGTCTTTCTGTTCCTCACCAGTCGAACTCGATCAAGACCCGTGGATCCTCGGTAGACCGTTCGGAGCTTCGTCTCGGAGACGTTATCGTATACGATCTTAAGGGTAACGACGGAACAGCCGATCACGTTGCCATCTACGCCGGTAACGGCCAGGTCATCCACGCATCCTCCAGTAAGGACGCCGTTGTATACGGAAGCCTGGATATGGGTAAGATCCTGACTTATCGTAGGTTTATCGGATAAAAGAAAAAATTGAAACTCAAAGGGAGCGCCAAGAGGCGCTCCCTTTTTTCTTTTCCGGGACAGGTGCTTTTCCCGAAGTAATCTTTTAAGTCAGATTTAAGGAAGCGTGCTATACTGAATATATCTGAAAACAGCTTAGGAGGAGAATAGTATGTTAGTAAGTTTGATTATCGGTATTATCGTTGGTGGTGTTGCAGGTTTCTGTGCAAGCAAGATCATGAAAGTGAACTCTACCCTGCTCATGAACATCATTCTTGGTGTTGTCGGCGGTATCGTTGCAGGTGTTATCTTCGGTCTTCTCGGACTGGGTGCGACAAGCATTATCGGATCGTTTATCCTGTCTGTCATCGGTGCCTGCGCGCTGATCTATGTGTGGAACAATGTACTGAAGAAGTAAGATATTTCACGATCAAAAGTTAAGAGTAAAAAGATATCCCCCTTGCGGCTCAAACAGTTTGCTACGCAAAACTCGCCGCCTTGGGGATTCTTTTTACTCTTTATAATCGTGAAATATCTGTACTTTAGGGAGGAACTCGTCGCTTGGGAGTTCCTCTTTATTTGCTTTTTTCGGAATGATCGGGAACTTCTGAAAAAGGGTGTTGACTTATGAAACGGACGTTGTATAATGAAATTAGTCAAAGAAAGTCAAAGTCAAATGTCAAAAGACAAAATAATGATGAAGATGGGCGTGTTTCCAGGCTGATCGGGTGATACCCGGGCGGTCGGGGAACTCAAAATATATAAGGAGATGAGAGGGTATGGCAAGATTAGTCGATGTGATCGAGATGATGATCAAGGAAATGCTTGACGAGAATAACGGTGCAGCGGTAATCAACAGAAGTGATCTGGCTGAGCGTGTGAACTGTGTGCCGTCCCAGATCACGTACGTCATTTCCACGAGATTTACGAACGGCCAGGGCTACATCGTGGAGAGCCGAAGAGGCGGCGGCGGACAGATCCGTATCTCCAGAGTCCAGCGTATGCCGGCATCAAGTTACCTGATGCACAGCGTCAACTCCCTGGGAGATACGATCTCGCAGCAGGAGGCGGAGATCTTCCTTCTGAACTTCATGGACTATGGAGTCATGGATGAAAAGACCGCGAGACTGATCAAGGCGGCGATCTCGGATAAGGCTTTGTCGGGGATCGACTCGGATAAGAAAGCCTCGGTCCGAATGGACATCTTTAAGAATATGCTGATAAGCCTGATCACGAAATAGGAGATCGGGAGCAGGAAAATACGAAGGAAAGGATGAGTACCGGAAAGGAGACCGGTCGTTAAGGTAAGGAACATAATATGAAATGTCAACGTTGTAAGGAAAGAGAAGCGAATGTAAAGATCATGAAGCAGACGACGGGAAAAGCACCGCAGATGCTCATGCTTTGCGACGAGTGCGCCAGAGAACTCGGAATCGCGATGCCGGGAAACCTCCTTGGCGGAGGACTTTTCGGTGGCGCTTCCGGAAATCCGATGGGCGCGGGACTCGGAAGACTGGGGCTCGATGCCCTGACCAACCCGCTGGATATGTTTGCCAGTGCTTTTGAAACACCATTCGGACTCGGCCTTGAAGGCATGGTCGATGAGGACGATTCGGTGACCTGCCCGACATGCGGCATCACGCAGGGACAGTTCACGAAGAGCGGATTCCTCGGATGTCCGGATTGCTATAAGGTATTTTCACAGTCGATCGATCCGCTGTTCCTTCGTACCCAGATGGGTTCGAAGCACGTCGGAAGAAAGCCTGGGATCTCGGATACATCTAAAGTGAACGAGGATCCTGAAGAAGAGGTTCCGGTATTTACTCAGGTCGAGACCAAGGCTGACGAGCTGCCGGACGAAGAGAAGGCGAAGCACCTGACGATCCTTGAAAAAGAGAGGCTCCTGAAGAAAGCCGTGCAGGAAGAAAACTACATCGAAGCGGCGAAACTTCGTGATGAGATCCAGGCATTAAAGGGAGAGGAGGACAAGAAATGAGCTGGTATTTAGAAGCAGGAAATGACAGCGACATCGTCCTCTCCAGCAGGATCCGACTGGCGAGAAACCTGGAAGGCATGCCGTTCCCGAATAAGATGAATGACGAGACGAGAAAGAAAGCACTCGATCTCATCTCGGAAAAACTTCTTAAGTATTCGAAGAACAATCTGATGAGAATGGATATCGCGCCGCTGCCGCAGACGGACAGACGCGCACTGATCGAAAAGCACCTGATCTCGGAAGAACTGGCCAAGGGACTTGAAGGACAGAGCGTCTTCATCTCGCAGGACGAGAACATCAGCGTTATGGTCAACGAAGAAGACCACATCCGTATCCAGGTCATGGCACCGGGATTCGCGCTCGAAAACACATATAAGGAAGCCGAAGAACTCGCGGTCTATCTGGAAAAAGAACTTCCGGTCGCGTTTTCCGAAAAGTACGGATTCCTGACTGCATATCCGAGTAATACGGGTACCGGACTTCGAGCTTCCGTGATGGTCCATCTTCCGGTAGTCACCAGCATCGGAAGGATGCAGAAACTAACGGACTCCCTGTCAAAAGCAGGCTACACGGTCCGCGGTGTATATGGAGAAAAGAGCCAGCCGGCCGGAAATATCTACCAGATCTCAAATACGATCACGCTGGGTATTTCGGAGACGAGAACTCTTCAGAACTTCGCGAAGATGATCAACGAGGTCATCACGCTCGAAAGAAAGCTTCGGAAGGACTACTACGAAAAGAGCAAAGACAAGCTCGAAGACAAAGTCTACAGATCCCTCGGTGAACTCACTTACGCGAGGATGCTGCCGGCGGGCGAGGCGATGAACCGACTAAGTGACTTACGACTTGGTGTTGCCTGCGGATTCATGAAGGACGTGGACGAGCGGCAGCTGATGCTTCTTTTGAATACGATCGGAGACGCGACGGTGCAAAAGAGCAGCGGAGAGGAGCTTTTGCCGAAGGATATAGATACGAAGAGGGCCGAGCTCGTAAGAGAAGTGCTCCTCAAAAAAGAAGAGAAAAAGAACGATAATGAGTAAGGGGGAATGACCTATGAATATATCGAAAAGAACAATGGAGATGCTTTCCCGTGCGCATATGTACGCGGCATCTTTTAACCTGAATTTCATCGGTACGGAGCACATCCTCCTGGCGCTGTCGGATGCTTCGATGACGCCGGTCGATGAGATCTTAAGCCGATATGGCGTCGGCCAGAACGTCGTCATGGGCGAGATCGTAAAGATCACAGGTAGAGAGCCCGGCGCGTTTGTCGAAAGAGAAGGAGATCCGAACGAGATCTTCACGCACTGCACGAACCGAACCAAGCGACTTCTGTACCTTGCCGAGTTCCTCACAAAGAAGACGGGCAAGAACGTCGTCGAGCCGGAGCATGTGCTGCTTGCGATCCTTAAGGACGGCCAGTGCACGGCGTTCCGTATCCTTGCCTACCATGACTTCGACGCAAAGGAAGCTGCCGAAGACCTGATCGATATCTTAAGAGAGCGCGCCAGAGAAGAGAACGAAGAATTCGAAGGCGACGACGAAGGTGATGTAGATGAGGGCGAAGAGGACGAGGTCGAAGATTCCGACGAGTCCGAGGATGAAGATCCGGTAGCCAAATTCTTCGGTGGCCAGGCGCCTTCCAGAAAGTCCCGAGCCACAAGCAAGCGCGGCGGAAAAGAAAAGGACGGCGGTAAGACAAAGACACTCGACAAGTTCTGCAAAGACCTGACGGCAGAGGCAAAAGAAGGACGTATCGATCCGGTTATCGGACGTGAAGAAGAGATCTCCCGTGTCATGCAGATCCTCGTTCGAAGAACGAAGAACAATCCGGTCCTGATCGGTGAACCTGGTGTAGGTAAGACGGCGATCGCCGAGGGCCTTGCCCAGAAGATCTACAACAAGGACGTTCCGGATCTTCTCGCAGGAAAGAGAGTACTTTCCCTGGACCTCGCTTCCATGGTCGCAGGCACCAAGTTCAGAGGTGAATTCGAAGACCGTTTCAAGAAGTCTCTGGAAGAGGCGACAAAGGCCGGCGATGTTATCCTTTTCATCGATGAGCTCCACACCATCATGGGCGCAGGTAACGCAGACGGCGCAATGGACGCAGCCAACATGCTCAAGCCGCTTCTGGCAAGAGGTGATCTGCATGTCATCGGCGCGACGACACTGGATGAGTACAGAAAGCATATCGAAAAGGACTCCGCTCTGGAGCGTCGTTTCCAGCAGGTCCTCGTTAAGGAGCCGAGCACAACGGATACGATCCTGATCTTAAAGGGTATCCGAAGCAAGTTCGAAGAGCATCACGGAATCAAGATCCCGGACGACGCGATCGACGCGGCGGTCATCCTGAGCAGCCGTTATATCACCGACAGATTCCTGCCGGATAAGGCGATCGACCTGATCGACGAGGCCGCTTCCCGACTCCGTATCAAGTCTTCGACTGAGCCGGACGAAACAAAGAAGATCGGTGAGAGAATTAACGAGATCATGCGTCTGAAGCAGGAAGCCGTGAACAATCAGGACTTCGAGACTGCGCAGAAGCTCCGTGACGAAGAGACCGTGCTCGAGGAAAAACTCAGCACACTCCGTCAGCAGGTCGTAAGTTCCGAGAAGGATCTCGCGCTGACACCTGACGACATCGCGGACATCGTAGCTCACTGGACGGGTATCCCGGTCAAGAAGATCACCGAGAGCGACGCCGAGCGTCTGAAGACTCTCGAAGAAGAGCTCAAGAAGCGTGTTATCGGCCAGGATGAGGCGGTCACGGCGATCGCCAAGGCGATCAGAAGATCCCGTCTCGGACTGAAAGATCCGAAGCGTCCTTCCGGTTCGTTCATCTTCCTCGGTACTACCGGTGTCGGTAAGACCGAGCTGGCAAAAGCACTTGCCGAGGTCATGTTCGGTAACGAAAACGCGTTGATCCGAGTCGACATGTCCGAATACATGGAGAAGCACGACTCCGCGAAACTCATCGGTTCGCCGCCGGGTTATGTCGGTTACGAAGAGGGCGGACAGCTCACCGAGAAGGTACGCCGTCAGCCGTATTCCGTAGTGCTTTTCGACGAGATCGAAAAAGCGCATCCGGAGATCTTCAACTCCATGCTGCAGATCCTCGATGACGGTCGTCTGACAGACGGTCAGGGACGTGTCGTTGACTTTAAGAATACGATCATCATCATGACATCGAACATCGGTGCCAGAATGCTGACCACATCCGCGGGACGCCATATCGGCTTCTCGATCCCGACGGAAAAGAAGACGGACGATCCGTTCTTCGATGAGGCGGACGCAGATAAGCTATACGGCGGCAAGTCCTACAGCGAGGCAAAAGAACTCGTTCTCGAGGAACTGAAGAAGGCCTTCAATCCGGAGTTCATCAACCGTGTCGATGAGATCATCTTCTTCAGAATGCTCGGCAAGCAGTCGATCCTCAAGATCGTTGATCTGCTGACAGAGAGCCTCAGCAAGCGCGTCAAGGAACTCGGTATCGAGATCGAGCTGACAGACGCCGCAAGAGAACTCCTTGCGAAGAAGGGCTACGACCCGCAGTACGGCGCAAGACCGCTCAAGCGTGTCATCCAGTCCATGGTCGAGGATAAGTTCTCCGAGGCACTTCTCGACAGAACCGTTGATTCCGGATCCACCGCATTGGTAGACGCGGAAGGCGATGAGATCGTGATCCGCAAAAAGGAAGCGGAAGTCAAAGCTCCGGCCATGGCGGAAGCAGAAGAGTAACCACCCTCCAAAAGTGTTTTAATATCAGAAAACCTCGTTCCGACGGAAAGCCGGAACGAGGTTTTTTGTTTGAAGGGGTTATGTGTTTTTCAATTAAGATCGTTTCAGATCTTCTTTACGGGAACGAGCTCGATGTAGCCACGTTCTCCACGAGGCTCCAGCTGGACCCTCGGGTTCTT
Organism: Clostridiales bacterium; assembly: GCA_017617525.1. Classification (GTDB taxonomy): domain Bacteria; phylum Bacillota; class Clostridia; order Saccharofermentanales; family Saccharofermentanaceae; genus Scatonaster. Next base: position 5,673 of record JAFZWA010000055.1, on the reverse strand, counting down.
GTCGTCCCAGGCATATCCGATGAATTCCGGATCATATTTCTTCTCGGCATCCCAGATCTCCGTGATCGCGGATTCGTAGTTCTCCTCGGCGAAGGGCTCACCTCTGAAGAGAAGATATGTCGCGGCAGGAAGATCGATGACCTCGAAACCTTCCGGGATGTTTCCGGAATAATCCGGCTCGACTTCTACACCCTGAACGTACTCGTTTGTGATCGGCTTTCTCAGGTGTTCCGGAAGCCACAGGCAGACCGGTTCACCGCTTAAGGACTTGATGCTCGTCAGAAGTCCCCAGACGTCGCATCCGACTTCATTACAGTAGCTCCAGTATTCAGTAGCTTTGATGCCTCTTTTGATGATGACCTTTCTGGCCGGCTTTTCGATTACCTGGATAAAAACGTTTCTGATCTCACTCATATTATCGTCATTCCTTTCTCTTTCAATGATCAACGAAGGAGTGAAGAGCCAGATCGGGACCGGGCTGGTGGAGTACTCTTTCGGATTACAGCCGAACTCACGTCTGAATGCGCGCTGGTATCCGTCAACACTTCCGAATCCCATCTCCGTGGCCACATCAAGTACGGATACATTTTCATCTCTTAAACGCAGGGCTGATTTCGACAGTTTCAGGCGCCTGATGTAAACTGCCGGCGTCATCCCGAGGTGCTCGATGAAGAGCCGCCTTGCGTACCAGGGAGAAAACGACGATACCTTCGCAAGATCGGCGGGAGTGATCTCTTCGCTTAAATGCTCACTGATGTAATCCTGCATGGCTCGTACCGCTTCTTTATGTTCGTCCACTTGGCCTACCTCCTTTGTGAGCTCATCTTAACGTAGAAGGTCGTTTCGATTCTCGACTTTTTTTGCACAGATTTTCAGCTGATGTTATTTACGATACCGACCGATACATAGTTGTCTAAAAGGGCGCGAAGGTCCGTGCCCTCGTCGGCATGGTCGCGGTCCACCCAGTGGATCGAGTAGCGTTTACCGCCGCCGGGGAGTTCTTCGTCCACGGTATATGTGTCGACGTACGGCGTGTTCATGCTGGCTCTGCAGTTCCAAAGGATCCCCTTGCAGTCCTCGATCGGGCAGTCCGGAAAGTTGACGTTGATGACCTGACCGGGCGTAAGGACCGGTCTTTCTTCCACGGTAAAAGCACTGTTCTCTTCAGGTGTAAGAAGCGCCTTCATGACGACGGGAAGATACTCTTCGGTGATCTTTCTTCCATGACCGTTGCTTCTTGGGTCGTTTAAAAATCCTTCGGAAAAAGCAATGACCGGGTAGCCGCACATCGCCGCGTCAAACGCGGCGCCGACCGTCGCGGAATACTGGATATCGCAGCCGGCGTTAAATCCGTTATTGATCCCGGAAAAGACAACATCGGGTTCTTCGGGCATGACGTATTTGCAGCCGAGGCGGAAACAGTCTGACGGAAGTCCAGTGCAGGAAAATGCGTGGATCTTCGGGTTCCCCCAGTCGACCGGATACACATCCAGGGACTTGTCGATCGTAAGACTGTGAGAAGCAGCGCTTCTTTGTCCGTCCGGCGCGACGACCCATACCTCACCGTATTCGGTCGAGGCTTCTGCCAGCCGGCGAATCCCGGAGGCCTCGATCCCGTCATCGTTTGTGATCAGTATCTTCAGTTGTTTTTCCATCGGATCTTTCTCCTTAAGAGAATTCTGTACGTCAATTATCTCATAATAAGTACCACCTCTTTATTTCGTTTTCCTGATTTTTTATTTGGTACATCATCTCATTTTTCCTGTCCGAATATTCGGATTGACAAAACGAATGTTCGGTATTAGAATGACCTCACAAATCGAACATAAATTCGGAAATGAAAGGAGGACCTGAAATGGAGAACGACCTGGAATATATTTACGACGGCACATTTGAAGGTTTTTTATGTTGTATCTACGCAAGTTATGTGCGCAGGGAGATCCCGAGATGTATCTATGTGGAAGACGGTGTTCCGCTCCTGGGGGAGACGGCGACATGGATCCCGACGGAATGGGAAAAGGCGCAGAGCGTATATGTTTCTTTAAGTAAGAAGATCGGTATGGAAGCACAGGATATCGTCAAAGAAGTCTTTCTGACGCACCTTCCGAACAAAGAGGAGATCTTGTTCCGATATATCCGTCTTGGCTACTGGATGGGAAGAAAGATCCTTTTCGAGGGGGACTCCGAAGAGAGTAATTCCTATGGCGGGGAAAAGCTCTCGAATGATTCGAAGGATCTGATCCAGCAGGTGCTTTTCGCGTCGAAAAATTACCGCGCGGAAGTAAAGAATATCGAAGGGCATCTTCGTTTCCGTTCTTTTTCAGATGTCATGATCTCGTGCATAACACCGAGGAATCTGGTACTCCCGGACCTGGCGGAATTCTTCGAGAAGAAACTGGGGGATACGAATTTTCTTCTTTACGACAAGACGCATCAGATGGCGGCCGTGCACAGAGAAGAGGGGACGATGGTGACGCGCATGAAGTGTATGAATCTTCCGGTGCTTTACGATGAGATGAACGTGTATGAGAATCTCTGGAAGCCGCGCTACGAAAACATCCATATCGAGACGCCGATGAATCAGAGATACGCGCTTAACGAGATGCGGAAAAGGCTGTGGTGTGAAGTGACAGATGGATAAGGGAAGAAGATCTGTCGGGGAACAGCTTCTCAGATCGCTTCTTTCTTCTCGGCCGACGCTTTGCCGCGCAGAACAAAGAGAAAATGAAGCGCGAACGGAAGGCTTGTCAGACAGGTCAGAAGGTCGCATAACGGATAGACACCTTCGATTCCGCGGATGCCGAAGAAGTACGGAAGAATGAAGATGCACGGGATGAAATAAAGACCCTGGCGCAGGCACGAAAGGAACGATGCCTTGAAGCGTTCGCCGATGGACTGGAAGGTCATGTTGCACATGACGTTAATGGTCAGAAGGGGGAGCATGAAGGCTTCCAGGCGCAGGGCATTTGTACAGATGGAGATGACCTCCGCGTCGTCGATAAAGAGCGGCACCAGCTGCGGCGCGAAGATATAAAGCGGGATCGCGAAGACGAGCATGACCGCGGTACCGAAGATCCAGGTGAACGTATACGCGGTCTTCATGCGGTCCCATTTCTTGGCGCCGAAGTTATATCCGAGGACCGGCTGGTACCCCTGGCCGATACCAAGGAGGATACAGAAGATCAGCATGACGACCTTGGAAAAGATACCCATCGCGGACAGCGCGGCATCGTCGGCAAGGTTTCCGGCCTGCTGGTTCAAAAAGATCGTGGAGATACTGGCAAGGCCCTGACGAAGAAGGGACGGAAGTCCGGTAAACCAGATGTTGCCGTGGAAAGAAATGTCCTTGGAAAAGTGTTTGATGCTGAGTTTGGCGATGTTCTTCTTCATGAGAACGGGGATCAGAAGAAGGCAGAAGGAAACGCACTGCGAGATCAAGGTTGCGATCGCGGCACCCGCGACACCGAGTCCCATGACGTTGATCATGAGCGGGTCGAGGAAGATGTTGAGCACGCCTCCGAGACCGATACCGATCATGGAGAAGAACGCTTTTCCTTCCCATCTCCAGAGGTTGTTAAGAACGTAGGTGCCCATCATGACAGGCGCGCCGAAAAGAATATATGTGGCATAGGTCTTCGCGTAGGGAAGCGCGGTCGGTGTGGAACCGAGCATGTTCATGATCGGTTCGATAAAGATAAGACCGAAGATCGTGATCAAGGTTCCGATACCGAGCGCGGAGAAAAAACTCGTGGAGAGCGCGCGGTTGGCGGTGTCCTTATCCTTGGCGCCGAGTGAACGGGAAAGGATACTTCCGGATCCCATGCCGAGCGTAAAACCGATGGCCTGGATCAAAGCCATCAGAGAAAAAACAACACCGACGGCAGCGGACTGGCTCTTTCCGAGCTGGGATACGAAGTAGGTATCTGCCGTGTTATAGATTCCGGTCACGAGCATGCTGACCGTTGTCGGAACCGCCAGTTTTAAGATCAGGCGGCGAACCGGTGCTTCAGTCATTCTCTTGAATTGTTTCTGGTCAGATGAGGACGCAGACATAACGGCGGAAACCTTTCTTTCTTACGGAAAATCGAAAAGAAACGGCCCGTGGAAAAAGTCCTTCTGAAAGCCGTTTCCGAACAAAATTCATTATAGCAAAGGGGTGGTGATCGGAAAATAAGAGATATTGCACGAAATTTCGTGATTTTTCCCACGAGTTTCTTTTTTCGGTCTGCCTTTTCGCTTATGTATTGATATACTAATAGTGATGGCAAAGGATATTTTCGAGCCGGATCAGGGCATGAAAGGGGGACGAGAATTTGTTAGATAAAATGATCATCCTCATCGGTATGCCCGGGTGCGGAAAGAGTACGATCGGACGCATCCTTGCCCAGGAACTGGAAGTGCCGTTTGTCGATACGGACGTGCTGATCGCCGAGGCGGAAGGAATGCCGCTTTCGCAGATCCAGCAGGAAAAGGGAATGCAGTACTTTCTTCAGGCAGAAGAGAACGCGCTCTTTTCTTTAGACGATTCACCGAAGGTCGTAGCGACCGGAGGAAGCGCCGTGCTTTGTTCACACGGCATGGTCTACTTAAGCTCGATCGCGACAGTCGTATATCTGGAAACGGATATAAACATGCTGATGCGCCGTATGGGCGATCCGAAAAAACGCGGTGTCGTTCTGGCTCCGAACCAGACGATCATGGGCGTATATAGAGAAAGACGTCCGCTTTATCTGCGATACGCGGATATCCGGATCCGTACTTATCATACAAGACCGAGAACAGTCGCGCAGAGAGTGCTCGACGTTCTGACCGGACAGGGAAGGGAAGAACCGAAAGGAGAAAACAATGCCGAAAGCAGTGAAGAAAACAACTGAGACGAAGAAGCCGACAGTTACGAAGAAAACGGCCGCGGTGAAGAAGCAGGAAGAAATGCTTTATGATCTGGCCGATCTGTTTAAGGTATTCGGTGACTCCACACGTATCCGTATCCTTTATGCTCTGATGGACGGATCCCTTTGTGTCGGTGATCTGGCAGCGGAGCTGGAAATGAACCAGTCAGCGGTATCTCACCAGCTGAAGATCTTAAAGCAGAATAAGCTCGTAAAGAACACCCGTGCCGGAAAAGCGATCCTTTATGAACTGGCAGATGAGCATGTAAAGTCGATCCTCGAGATCGGACAAGAGCATATCGAGGAGCTGTGATCTTCCATGGACAGAAGACCATCTTTCAGCGCGCTCGACATCATTTCCAAAGTTATCCGTGAACACGTAAAAGAAGGCGATCTCTGTATCGACGCGACGGCAGGCCGCGGCAACGATACGGCGATGCTCTGTGAGCTTGTCGGCGAGTCCGGCAAAGTCATCGCGTTCGATATTCAGGAAGACGCGGTAAGAAGTACAAAGGAACTTCTCGAAAAGAAGGGTCTTTCCGATCGTGCCGACGTGCTTCTGGAAAGTCATAGTGAGATGGGAAAACACGCCGAAAAAGGAACGGTATCCTGTATCACATTTAACTTCGGATGGCTTCCGAAAGGCGACCATAATATATTCACGAAAAAAGAAACAAGTATCCCCGCGATCGAAGCAGGACTCGAGCTCCTAAAAGACGACGGCATCATGACGCTGATCCTCTACTACGGAAGAGAGACCGGCTTTGAAGAAAAGGATGCGCTC
>JAFZWA010000054.1 GCA_017617525.1 Clostridiales bacterium | reverse complement strand
CGGTGATCATGATCATCCTTGCGCTGAGAAGAGCTTTCCGCATCCGATACGTTATCGAAGCGGAAAAGACCGCGAAGTATTTTTCCACGGTCGAAGTGCCTTTCATCCCGGCAGAAGAGATTCCTTCGGTCAAGTCTTCGAAGAAGAGACTCGGATCTCTTCGCGGCGCGATCCGAAGAAACTATCTGGATCACTGTACGCTTGATATGAACGAAGGCACCCTGAAGGCATCTCTTGCGAAAAAGATCGTCAAGGACACATGCCCGAGCTGCGCAGCTCCGATCGTGGGCGCCGTCAGCGACACATATGTCTGCCAGACTTGTGGAAACAAGATCATGGGTGTTATTGTAAAGAAGTAATTCCTTTTTAGTTGAGGTTTTCGCGTGGAAAAGAAACGTCTGGACATCGTCTGCATGGGTATGGCCCTTGTGGATTCCATCATTAAAGGATTTGATCCCGAGCCGGTCTCGGCCTCGGGATTTTGCGCGCAGTCCGGTTCTTTAAACGTCGGCGGTGAGGCGGTGAACGAAGCGGTTTCCGCCGCGCGTCTCGGCATGAAGACCGGTATCGTCTGCTCTTTGGGAGAAGACGGCGCGGCCGACATGATCCTTTCCCAGCTTCAAAAAGACGGAGTAGACACAGAAGGCGTTCTTCGAAGTGCCGAGCATCCGACACCTGTCACCACGATGTTCGTAAATAGTGACGGTACGAGAAAGTCCATCACGAATGCGTCGCATAAGTATAACTTCCATCCGGAGGAGCACATCTCCGCGTTTACCTGCTCTCGGGCTTTGATCCTGGGCTCACTTTTCCGCGCGCCTTTTAACGATCCGAAGATCATCTATTCGGTGGTTACCGAAGCAAAGAAAGCAGGGCAGATCGTGGTCGCTGACACCAAGCTTCCGAACTTCGTGAAGCTCTCGCTTTCGGATATCGCCGATTCACTTCCGTTTGTCGATTTCATCACGCCGAACGAAGACGAGGCGAAGTATTATTCTGGAAAGACCGAGCCCGAGGAGATGGCGGATGTATTCCTTTCTTACGGAGTAAGGAATGTTGTCATCAAGCTGGGCGCGAAGGGCTGTTTCTTTAAAAATGCCAAGACATCTTTCTTTCTTCCGGCTTTCCCGATCGATGCCGCTGACGCGACTGGCGCGGGCGACTGCTTTGTCGCGGGACTGACCTCTGAGGTGTTAAGGATCCTTTCCGAAGAAGGCGAGGATTCCCTGGATATATTAGAATCGCGCTATCGCGATATTCTTTTGTTTGCCACCGCGTGCGGCGCGATCTGCACGACGAAGATCGGCGCGATCACGGCCTTGCAGGACCGCAGCCAGGTCAGTGCTTTCCTAAAGGGATGAAACGCCGCCACGACCGGTGCTTTTCTCAAGGGATAAGGCGCGGCCCGACCGGTGCTTTTCTCGAAGGAGCAAATCTATCCTAATCTTTAGCATTTCTTAACTTTTTCTTGGCTATTGCTTGAACACTAACCGTTAATATGTAATCATGCACAGCAGGGGAGGCGCGAAAATGTGCCTCGAGGAAACAAGGATGTGCAAGTTGGGAGTGTATTTTATATGTTGTACGTAAATCATGTCACAAAGAAGTATGGAAAGACGGTCGCCGTAAACGACGTTTCTTTCGGACTCGAGCCGGGTTCACTGACGGTTCTTCTCGGACCGAACGGCGCGGGTAAGAGTACGATCATCAAGTCGATCATCGGCTTTTTGAAATATGACGGTGAGATCACGGTCAACGAGTTCCCCAACAAGACTTCGGAGGCAAGAAAGATCCTGGGCTATATCCCGGAGCTGCCTTCGCTTTATCCGACACTTACGGTCATCGAGCACATGGAGTTCATTGCCCGTGCTTATAAGATGACGAACTATAAAGACCGAATCGAGATGCTGCTTGAGCGTTTCGAAATGGCAGATAAGAAAAAGAAATTCGGCGATGAGCTGAGTAAGGGTATGCAGCAGAAGCTGAACCTTTGCGTCGGCCTTCTGCCTGATCCGGACATTCTTCTCATGGATGAGCCGCTCCTCGGCCTCGACCCGCACGCGATCAAGGAACTGAAGAATTACATCGAGGAGATGCGCCAGGCCGGAAAGACTCTTCTGATCAGTACACACATCATCGACAGCGTGGACATGCTCTGGGACAAGACGATCATCATGCAGGATGGTCAGGTCAAGGCTAATGTTTCCAGATCCGAGATCGAGGGACAGGGAAAGACACTGGAAGAACTGTTCTTCGAGGTCACCGAGGGTCTTGAGCCTTCTTCCGTAAAAGCACCTGCCGAGGAAGCTTCGGATGCTGATTCGAAGGGAGAGTCTGACAAATGAAACTGTTTTGGTATTACACATGGCACTCATTCGTCAACACGATCAAAAAAGTGATGAAGACCTGGGTTGCCGTCATGCTGGCCTGCCTTTTGATCGGTCTTCTGATCGGTTTTGGTATCAGCCTGATCTCGCCCAAAGATAAGGACGAGGATAAGAAAGAGGATACGGAATCTTCGATCGTTGTGAACGAAGACGGAGAAGAGGTCACTGAGGAAGACGATTCCAAAGAAATGAGCTTCCTCGAAGAAAGAGGCAAGACAAAGGCAGATCTCGTTGACCTGATCGTCAGCGGCGTCGTTCTCCTTGCACTCGCATACAATGTAGCAACTGCAGATAAGTCCGGAAAGATCTTCAAACCGGCCGACGTGCCGATGCTTTTCGCAAGTCCGATGAAACCTCAGTCGGTCCTGATGTTCCGCCTGATCGGAACACTCGCGGCATCGCTCATGCTTTCGCTGTACATGCTGTTCCAGCTGCCGAACCTGATCTATAACGCCAAGCTCGGCATGTGGGGCGCGATCTCCCTGATCGTCGTATATGCGCTGGGACTCATTTTCGGAACGCTCGTACAGGTGGCTCTTTATACTATTCTTTCGAGAACAAAGCGTGGTACAAAGGACCTTAAGAACTACATCATCGCATTCTACGCAGTTCTTCTCGGTGCGTTCTTCATCTACAAGATGGCAAGCGGAAAAGAGATGCTGACTGCCGCATTTGACTTCTTCGCCGGAAAGAATACTTTCTGGGTCCCGTTCTGGGGCTGGCTGCGTGGTATCTCCTACTACGCGATCACCGGAGAAACGGCGCTTTCACTGATGTATCTGGCACTTTTTATCTTCGCCTGTGCACTGGTGGTCGTCCTGATCTGGAAGGTCAAGGCGGACTTCTACGAGGATGCTCTTGTTGAAGCAGACAAGATGGCTGTTATGCTCGAGGGCGTGCAGAACGCATCTAAGGGCGGTGTCATGAAGCGTCAGAAGGACAGAAGCGACAAGCTCGACCGTGATGGTTTTAAGCGCGGCTTCGGCGCAAATGTTTTCTTCCACAAGGCGATCTTCAACCGTCTGCGCTTCAGCAAACTCAAGGTCATCAACAAGACAGTGGTCATCTTTACGATCGCCGCGGCAGCTTCTGCCTGGATCGTCGGAAACAACGCAAAGATCGGCGACGTCGATCCGTTCCTGGTTCCGGCATGCACGCTGACATTCCTGATGTTCTATAGAACCCTCGGCAACCCGCTTCTTGAAGACACCAAGCGTGAGTTCTTCGTCTTGATCCCTGAATCTCCGCTTTCGAAGATCTGGTATTCACTTCTCGGCAGTGTCGCGGTCAACGCGATCGACCTGGTCATTCCGGTCATTGTCGCCGCCATTATGCTGGGTACGAATCCTCTGACCGTGATCGGCTGGTATCTCTTTATCCTGTCCGTGTCAGTCTTCGGAACGACGGTCGGTACGTTTGTTGATGTATCGGTCCCGGGCGATCAGGCAAATACGATCAAGACTTTCGTGCAGATCATGATCCTTTACTTCGGACTTCTGCCGGCCGCGGTCTTCGTCGTACTGGGTGTTTACTTCAACCTGCCGCTGATCCCGATGCTTCTGGGCTCGTGCTTCAATGTCGGCATGGGTGCTCTGTTCACGCTGATGACTCCGCACTTTTTGGTAAACCGCTGAGAAGATAATCACTTCGAAAATGATATAATCGAATGTGTGGCGGTAGTTCTTTCACCGCAGGATCGATTATGTTTGGGGAAGATCTTCGAGGATGGATCAGATAGGACAGGGGTATGGCTGGGAGAAGAGAAACAAAGGATGTAGTTGTTTGGCTCGAGTGTGCCATTTTTATCGTGTCACTTCTATTCGCTTCATTTTCGTTTAGCGGATGCACGATTGGAAAGAAAGAAACATCGAAGAAAGAAATGATTTCTGATTCGAAAGATGTGCCCGATGAGTCGGAATGTGAATACGGTGATGATCTGAAAGGTGACGAATCCGATGGATCTTCCGAAATCGGACAGATCACAGATGATCCGGACGAGACCGAACCTGAAGAGGATCTCAAACCCCGTGCGCTCGAGATCGCGGCAAAAGTCGGACTAAGCGAGGAGGATCTGCGCGGAGAATATGAGCTTTTCGTGAATTACGCGACCGCCGTTGTAAGTAACCCGGGACTTCACGAATATAATGGATACATGTACAGCATTTTCCCGCTTGTCGCCGATCACCTCGAGAGCGAAAACGAAGAATACTTCCTCGAGAAAGTAAGTACTCTCTATTTTGAGAACGTCAAGACCGAAGACATGTGGGGTGGTTTCAGCCCCGATGCAAACGGGATCTTCATCGGCATTGACCAGTTCAATGCCTGCAAACCAAACCAGCAAGCTACGGGAGTGTATCACGAGCTCATGCACTTCATTGACAGCTGCATCGACGGACCATACACGACCATCTGTTTGCTCGATGACGGAAACTTCGCCAACACTCGTGATTATCCCGAAGAAGAATGGGAGAATTTGACAATTATCGAATCTCCCTACTGGTGCGAAGGCGGCTCCGAGAAATACTATGCCAAATACTTCACCCATGCGCCGGATACAGGTGCCTACCGCGTTGCCGAGCAATTTCTCGTCGGACTCGAGTATATTTTCGGAAGCGAGCTCGTTGATGAGTTGTATTTTGCCCACGACACGGATCTTCGATTCATTCATCTTCTTCAAGACAACGATTTCACGAATGAAGAGATCTTGAAGTTCTATAACGTGATGAATCTGATGATCGATCGGGAAAATATCGGCTTCAGTTATGACGAACTTCTCGATCCGCAGGAGACCCTGATTCGGCTTTATATCAACAACGTAGGTCCTGCCTACGAAACGGATGCTCCATTCTGCCGTATCCTGGCCTCGATGGAAGATGATATTCTGAAGCCGATCCCTTCGCAGTATCGGGATTTCACGGATACGCTCCATCTTTTCACAGGGAAAGAAGAGGCAAACATGATGCTGAAGATCAGCAGTGACTGGCATGCTTGTGCCATCCCGCCGGTGCCTCTTTTCGTGGACGGTGAACTAAAGTTGGCCGCTATATTTTTCGAGGGGTACGATTATGAAACAGTCGTGAAAGCAGTCATCATCGACTACGATTTTGATGCAGAAGAAATCGTAAGTTACGAGATCTTCGATGACTGGGCCCCTGAAAGTCTGATAATGAATCTTCCTACCGACGATATGCCTGAGGCCCGGGAGCTGATCGCGGGTCTGACCGCTGACAATTCGGAGGCACACAGTAAGAAGATAAAAGGCAAGCAGAGTGATCTTACAGATCAGTATGCCCGGGCCGAGGCGATCGGCAACAAGTATGGCATCCGATTCTGGTTTGCTGATCTGACACCGGACGGCGTGCTGTTTGCCGGTGATGAGGATGTGACGGCTTGGGATCCCGATCGTATCGACCAGGCACTCGACCAGATCGAGAAAGTCCTTGCGCTCTATCCGGAGGACTATTTCGACCAGTTCCTTTTCGAGTTTTATACGGGCATTGCGATCTGTCTTTATGACGGATACTATGAGTTCGACTATCCCTACACTAACATGATCAAGCACACAAACTACCTGACACTATACGTAGATATCTCTTTGGATACTATTGAGGAATATCCCGGTGCGAATGATCTCAGCGTACAGAACTTCCCCAATGTCCATCCGATCGCAGGTCAGTTGATCTGTGATATCTGGATGATGACGGAAGAGATTATGAGTAAACGGGATGAGCATTTCGATAAGGTGACCTTTAGCGAGGAGAGCTGGGAAACGCTGAATCCCTCGGGATTTGAGTATTTCGAGGCCGAGTACTGGGGCAAACTATACACATATGCACGACAGGTCGACATGCAGTATTTCGTCTTGCCGGGATCACTCTACTCTGCAAAGAATGACCGCATGCTTTGCTATGAGTACCTGATGCTTGCGGCATTGACCGGCGAGGATCCTCTGGATTTCGCGTCCGAATGTCATGCGAAGATGGACGAGATCTTGTCCATGATCCGATTCTACTTTGAGACAGATCAGTGGCCCGATCAGACCTCCTGGGAAGCAGCCATCGGATAAATTCGTATTGAAAGATGCGTTTCCATGCATATTGCGCGACGGCAATGACGTCTTGAGATTTCTTTTCTCGCGTTACTTTCGTATTCTGCTATAATAGAGCGCGAAAAGATGAGTTGATGACGGAAGAAGGAATCAAAATGGGAAAGAAACAATTCAAGTTGTGGCTTCTGATCCTGTGCGCGGCGATCGCGCTGGGCGCATTTACGGGCTGCAAGAAGAAAAAGAAAGAAACGAAGGCGACTTCTGCGCCGACGACCGAGACGACGGCGAAAGTCACGGAAGATACTAAAGAAACTGAGGATACGGCTCCGAGTTCTGAAACGACCGAGGAGTCGAAGGAATCCGAAACGACTACGGAATCCACGACCGAAGCGACGACAACCACCGAAGCGACGACTACGGAGTCCAAGAAAGAAACGACAAAAGAGACCGAGCCGCTCATCGACGAGGACGGCGAGTACAACTCCAAAGACGACGTCGCGCTTTATATCTACACTTACGGGCATCTGCCGAAGAACTACGTCACGAAGAACGAGGCACGTGAAAAGGGCTGGGAAGGCGGCTCTCTCGAGGACTATTTCCCGGGCTGCAGCATCGGTGGCGACTCATTCGGAAACAGAGAAGGCAATCTGCCTACGAAGAAAGGCCGCAAATACACGGAATGCGATATCGACACCAAGGGCAAGAAATCCCGTGGCGCCAAGCGAATCGTCTTTTCTAACGACGGCCTGATCTACTACACCGAAGACCATTACGAGACATTCGAGCTGCTTTACGGGGAGGAGTAATATGAGCATTTACCTTCTGGACGGAAAAGATATGACGAGTAAGGAAGAAGCCTACGAGCTGATCGCCAAGGAACTGGCTTTTCCGGACTATTTCGGAAAGAACCTGGACGCGCTCTATGACTGCCTGTCCGATATGAGCGCCGATAACACGATCCATTTCGTGAACACCGCGATCCTCGAAGAGTACCTCGGTGACTACGCCGAGAAGATCCTTTCCTGCTTCAGGGACGCGTCTTCCGAGTGTGGCTTCACACTTCGCGAAAAGCGCTGATCCTGGCGGCTTTTCCGAGATAAACTATTCTTCGGACCTTCGGCCCGAAACCTTTGGGAGAATTTATGATTGCCAATTACCATACACATACGATCCGCTGTAACCATGCCAAGGGCACGGAGCGCGAATACATCGAGCAGGCGATAAAGGAAGGATTTAGGATCCTGGGCTTTTCGGACCATGTACCGCAGCCGTATCCGGATGACTTTTATTCCTGGATCCGCATGAGAATGTCGGAGATCCCGGAGTATACAGAAACGCTCGTGAAACTTCGTGAGGAATACAAAAAGGACATCCAGATCCTGATCGGCTACGAAGTCGAGTATTCCAGCCGCTTTTTCCCGGAGCTTATCAAGGAGCTTCGAAAGTACCCGCTGGACTACCTGATCCAGGGCCAGCACTTCGCGATAAATGAGGTCGACGGATTCTATGTCGGTGAGGCTTTTGACAGCGAAGAGAAGCTGATCTCCTATGTCGACACCACCATTGAAGGCATGGAAACAGGCCTGTTCACCTATCTGGCGCACCCGGATCTGCCGAAATATCTGGGTCCTGACGATATCTACTGCAAGCACATGCGCCGCATCGTGGAAAAGGCAGTCGAACTGAAGATCCCGCTGGAAATCAACATGTACGGCTTTTCGGACGGCAGACACTATCCGTGTGACCGTTTCTTCAAGATGGCAAAAGAACTGAAACCGAAGTTCGTCATGGGCTGTGACGCTCACATTCCGGAACTCATCCGCCAGCCTGAATCTTCTCCGGGACTTTCCGCGTTCCTGGCAAAACACGGCATCGAATATGGTGATAATGTCATCGAAATCGTGAATCCGAACCTCTGATCTGCTCGTTTTTTGCCCTGAGATCCATATTGATTCGCAAGTAAAAGCGCCTTCCCGAATGATTCGGGGAGGCGCTTTCTGATGCCTGAAACCATAGGATTTGTAACAATGTTACAGGCTTTCCCTCAGTCTTGCTTTGCATTGAAGGAGGGTGGCAGAAGGTTCAGCGGGTTTTCGGGATCCTCATCGCGCGGATGGAATTGAGGATCGCGAGGACCAGTACACCGACATCTCCGAAAACGGCGAGCTTCATGTCGGCCAAACCGATCGCGCCGAGGAACATGATCGCGATCTTCACAAAAAGCGAGAAGGCGATGTTCTCTTTGACGATGCGCATGGTCTTTCTCGAGATGCGGATCGCTTCCGGGATCTTGCTGAGGCGGTCGTCCATGAGGACCACATCCGCGGCCTCGATCGCGGCGGCCGAACCGAGCGCGCCCATCGCGATACCAACGTCAGCTCGTGTCAGGACAGGCGCGTCGTTGATTCCGTCACCGACAAACGCGACCTTTCGGGTTCCGTCGAGAAGGCTCTCGAGCTTGTCGACTTTGTCGCCCGGAAGAAGTCCTGCGTAGTACTTATCGATCCCGACTTCGCCGGCAACTTTCGATGCGACCTTTTCGTTGTCGCCCGTAAGCATGACGATGTCGGAGATGCCCGCGCGGAGCATATCCGCGATCGCGTCGGGAGAATCTTTCTTAAGAACGTCGTTGATGACGATGTGGCCGAGGTATTCGGAGGAGCCTTCAGCTTCCGCCATCGCTACATGCACGACAGTGCCGGGGAGATGACACTCGTGGAAGTCGGCTTTGACTTCTTCCATGAGCTTTCCGTTTCCGACGAAATACTCTTTTTCGTCGATGATCGCGCGGATGCCGCGACCCGGGAGTTCCTCCACGTCACCCAGACGGGAAGAGTTGATGTCCTTTCCATGCGCGTTGACGATCGACTCGGCGACCGGGTGGTGCGAACGGCTCTCGGCGAGTGCCGCGATGTCGATCAGCTTATCGGCATCGACCTGGTTCGGGTGTACCGCGTCTACGGCAAAAGCACCTTCCGTCAGCGTTCCGGTCTTGTCGAGAACGACAGTGTCGATCTTCGACAGTTCTTCTAAGAAGTTGCTGCCCTTGACCAGGATGCCTCTTCGGCTTGCCGCGCCGATGCCTCCGAAGAACGAAAGCGGAACGGAAACGACGAGCGCGCACGGGCAGGAAACGACGAGGAAGATAAGTCCTCGGTAGATGCTTCCCGAGATCCCGAGGTCAGTAAAGATCGCGCAGAATATGCTGATCAGGACCGCAAGAAGAACGACGATCGGAGTATAGAAGCGGGCAAATCTGGTGATGAACTTTTCGGAACGCGATTTCTTATCGGTGCTGTTTTCGACAAGCTCCAAAATGCGCGCAACCGTGCTGTTCTCGTATTCAGTAGTTGTTGTGACTTTGATCGCGGATGTCAGGTTGATGGAGCCCGAGTAAACGGGGCTTCCGGGTGTGACCTCGACCGGCAGGCTCTCGCCCGTCAGCGCCGCGGTGTTAAGAGAAGAAGTGCCGTCTAAGATCAGTCCGTCGATCGGGACCTTTTCGCCGGGTTTCACCAAAACGATCTCGCCCACCGAAACTTCAGACGGATCGACTTCTTCCTCGGATCCGTCGCGAAGAACGATCGCGGTATCCGGGCAGATGTCCATCATGTCGGCGATAGACTTTCGGCTCTTTCCGACCGCGATGCTCTGGAAGAGCTCGCCGACCTGGTAAAAGAGCATGACCGCCGTCGCTTCGGGATAATCTCCGATGGCAAAAGCACCGATCGTGGCGATCATCATGAGAAATTCTTCATCGAGAAAATCACCTGTGCCGATCTTCTTCAGTGCTTTGATCACGACATCGTATCCCACGACGAGATAGGGGATAAGATAAAGGACGATCGTCGCTATTTTACGAAGAACAAAAGGCGTTCCGTCCTCGGCATCCCCGAACACGGACTCGAGAATGGCGGAAAGCGGAAGCAGCTTCAGCACGATCAGAAGCACTGCCGCCACCAGAATGCGTTGTAAAGTTTTCGTTTGCTTTCTCGTCATTGATCTTATCCCTTTGTTAGGTGTTTAGTTATGAGCTTTGTTCTAGGTTTGGTTCTATTTTTCTGCAAATTTTAGAACCAAACATAGAACTTTGCATGTTTGTTCTAGGTTTTGTTCTATTTTTCTGCTGATTTTAGAACCAAACATAGAACTCTGCCTGTTTGTTCTAGGTTTTGTTCTAAAAATGCACCAATATTAGAACCAAACATAGAACAGTGTTGTAAGTGAATACTTACAGGATGATCCTGCAGTCCGGCTCTACCTTGGAAACGCATTTTACGGCTTCCTTGAGCACGGCGTCGAACTTGTCGTCATCGGCTTCGAGGATCATCTTCTGTGCCATGAAGTTGATGCTGACTTTAGTTACACCGGGAAGCTTGCTGATGGCATCTTCCATCTTTGCGGCGCAGTTCGCGCAGTCCAGATCTTCGAGTTTAAATGTTCTTTTCATGTGTTTGTCCTCCGATAATTCCTCTTGAAAAGCACCGGTATGGCGGTGCTTTTCTGGCGGTATCAAAATTCTTGTGGTGGCAAACATATGAACAACCATTCATATGTCTGACAATTCATATGATAAACCTTTTTCGGAAAATGTAAATACCTTTTCGGAAAAAATTTTACCGCGGCAGGTGCTTTTTGAGAAGAAGCGTTATTCTTCTTAAAGTTTACAGAAGATACATAACTTTTCTTCTTTATATGCAAGAAGAAGGGGGCTTTCACATGTTAGACTAATCATATAGGCATTGGCGCGTTGGGTATCGTGTCGGGGGGAAATGAGTATGAGTAAATCAATTCGCAGCAAACTGATCAAGGTCCTTTCGATGGTCCTGGTCTTTTCACTAGTCCTTTCGGCGTGCTCGAAAGGGGATTCTTCCGAGTCGAAAAAGAGTAAGAAGAAAACCAAGAGCACGGAGAAGAAGGAACAGAAATACGAAGATGAGATCCCTGATTACTGGGATATAGAGGATGAATCGGATCTTCCGGCGGAAGGTGACAGTGAGGCGGTATCGTTCTCACCGTGCGCAGGCGTGCATGTCAACGCGAAAGAAAACCAGCTGAATCCGGATACGGAGATCAAGTTCACGCCGTTTGATGAAGATGATGACGAGATGATCGAGGCCGCCGAGATCCTGGAAGCGGATGACATCTACACGCTCTCCGCCTGGGAAGTCGACTGTGGTCTGGAATCCGAAGAAAAACTTCCGGGAAAATATAACGTCGCGTTGGATCTGGAGTACTTGGATATCGATCCCGAACTTTACGAAGATCTTTCTGTTTTCAGAGTCGACGATGAAGGCAATTACTACGAGTTCAACACGGTCCTCGACGGAACGGTCTTAAGATACAGCTCGAACCAGAATAGTGTCATTATCCTGGGATTCGTCCTTGCCGGTGTTGCGGGCTTTGCGATCCACAAGGAATATAAAGAGAGAAACAAATACTTCTATAATTCCGGGAAAAAAGTATGTACGATCGACGGCAAGACCGACTACGGTTCTTTCCGCGTGGAATGGTTGATGGAAGACGCAGATCCTGTCCTCGGCGCGAAGGTAAAAAGAGCCGCGGAGATCGAGGCCGAAAAGCAGAAAGAAGCAAAAGAATTCGCCAAGACATTTGACGCGCTGACCACCTATCGAAAAGCAGGCGTCATCGAGTCGAAGTACAAGGAACTCCTTAAAGAGGATAAGGAATATCAGGGGCTGATCAAAGAGATGGAGGAGACCGACTGGCCGTTCCCGGAGTCGATCAAATTCATCGTGAAATGCATCGGTGACGCGTTTGAGTATCTTGGCGGAAAAGGCTTTAAGATGCCGCTGACGAAGACCGTTTTCAAGTGCGTGAAATCGGGACCTCTGGGTATGGCGGTCAACCGCACGTTCTCCACGTCCTATATCGAGCTCAATCTCACATCGGTCGTAAACGGCGATAAAGAAGCCCATGACGACTTCCTTCTGACCGTTACGCATGAGCTTTTCCATCTGTGTCAGAACCGCTACCGCGCGTATCTGACGGATACTCCGAGATTTGACGAGATGGTCTGCCTGATCATGGAGGAGGACGCGTACGAAGACTATAAGAAGAGCGGTCTGATCGACAGTCCGAATATCTCACTGACCCCGAGGAATTTTTATGGTTCCCTGAGGCTTCCGATCGACGGTAAGATCAGCGGATCCGTGGATGATGAAGGCGTGCTTTTAGGTCATGAGGGGTACACGCTCGCGGGCTTTGTGGATTACCTGCGCGATCACGTCAAAAAGGATGTCACGGCGAAAAACCTTATGGACGCAAGACCGTATTTCAGCACGGCGACCACGACCGCTCCGTTGATGACGGCATTTGGACTGACGAAGGCGGAGGTCGAGCAGCACTTCCATGATTGGATCATTTCTCTTCGAGAGAAGATCGCGGATAACCTTCTTAACGAAGTGAACCTGAAGGAGTATAAATTCCCGAAGGTGAATACGCTTGAGCGTGGCGCGAAGATTCATTACGATCCTTCCTGTGAGGGAAGCGACAGCTTAACGATGAATGTGCTTTCGCAGGATAATATCCCGATCCCGATCCTGGTCGTTCCGGATGAGGAGAGCGCGCTTAATCGCGGTAACGTCGATATCGTGCCAACCAGAGATTATCAGGAAGTAAAAAGCGGTTACTACATCGCACCGCTTGCCAAATACGCTTCAACGGATCTTTATACGGCGATATTGGAGATCTACGGAGATATGTCGGACCAGACGAACCTTAAGCCCGGATATACCGTCTGGGGTCTTGCCGAGCCCGAAAAGCCGGAGATCACATACGACAAAGAAACAGAATCGCTGAAGGTGGTCTTCGGAAAGAAAACGGCCGCGGCAGAGGCGAAGGTAGTCGAAGGTTATGCGCTCACATTAAAGGGCAATAACGGTGTCGAGTACACGGAATACTTCCCGATCGAAAACATCGATAACGAGCAGACCGTTGATTTTACCAAGGTAAGACCGCCCGAGCAGATCAGCAATACCGTGACGGTCACAGCGACGGTTTCTGAGTATGTGACCAATCCGCAGGGCGAAAAGCTCCTGTCGATCCCATCTCAGGATCTGGTCTTCGATGTCATCGGTGAGTTCTATGATAAATGCGATATCACGCTCACTTATGGCGGTGAGATCAATTCCTACCATATCGACGGCGGGCGCTTCAGCGGCGTGAAGTTTGACGGTGATTCCTTCGACGGATCGCACGGAAACTGGTGGCTGCTCGGCTATATCAAGCGCGGTGAGACACTGAGCATCAGTGCCTCGACGAATTCCTCGCAGAAGTGGGATCTGACGGTCAAAGGTTATGATGCCGGCATTACGACCAGTAAGACCCTTACTTCCGGAGACGGCATGGCGTCCTTCTCGCTTTCTTCGATCCCGGACGATGTCTACTACATCGAGATCTGGTGGTGGAATATGGATGAGAACCGCGGCATTCAGATCTCCTATGTGGTCGTGGATGAGTACACGATCTCAGGCATTCCGGAACTGGTCCTCGAGCACTGATCGAAAAGCACCGTGGTATTCGGCTCTCTGTGGGCGTGCCGGTGGTGCAACGAAAACTTGTAAAACAGTAAACTTGTAAACTGATCAATCGGAGTAGTCAACCATGAAAAGAAAAGTGGTTGACTACTCTTTTCTTTAGTGGTATCTTCTTTTGCGGAGAATATCAAGCGAGAACATATGAAACCGAAGAATACAAAAGACGCACTGCTGGTGCTTTTTGAACAGAATAAGGGAAGATACTTCTCGGGCGAGGAGATCGCGGAGACGCTTTCGGTGTCGCGCGCGGCCGTCTGGAAAGCGGTCGAGTCACTTCGTTCGGACGGGTACGCGATCGAGGCGGTGAAGTCTCGCGGCTACTGCCTGTCGCCGGACACGGACATCGTTTCCGGACAGGGCGTCGGAAAGTATCTTCGAGCTGACCTGGATCTCGACTTCGAGGTGTACGAAGAGGTCACATCCACCAATACGCTTCTTAAGGAAAAAGCGGCGGCCGGCGCCCGTGAGGGAACGGTCATCATCGCGAACTCCCAGACCGGCGGAAAAGGCCGTCTGGGCAGATCCTTTTATTCTCCTTTAAACACCGGACTTTATATCAGTATCCTTTTGCGCCCTTCGGATATGCCCGCACAGGAGGCTCTTAAGATGACGACGATGTCGGCGGTGGCAGCCTGCCGCGCGATCGAAGCCGTCCTTCCCGAAACGGAAAAAGACCGCCCGCAGATCAAGTGGGTAAACGATATTTATTTCCATGGAAGAAAAGTCGTGGGGATCCTGACTGAGGCCGCGATGAGCATGGAAAACGGCAACCTCGAATATGCCGTGCCCGGCATCGGATTTAATGTATATCTTCCCGAGGGAGGTTTCCCGGAGGAGATCAAAGACATCGCGGGAGCAGTTCTTTCAGAAAAGATTCCGGACGCGAAGAACCGGATCGCCGCGGAGTTTTTGAATCAGTTTTTTGCCATCTACCGTTCCGCTGACCACGGTGGGTACGAGGCGGAATATAAGGAAAGAAGTCTTGTACTTGGTAAGCAGGTCGACGTGATCCCCACAGGTGGCGGAAAGACCCGCCGCGGCAAGGT
>JAFZWA010000053.1 GCA_017617525.1 Clostridiales bacterium | reverse complement strand
TCACAGGTTTCCCGTCGTGCGTTGACACAGCAGCAGCCGAACGTTCGTAACGTTAAGGTCGTTGTTGATGGCACCCCTAAGACTATGCATGTTTGTACGCGTTGCCTTCGTTCCGGTGCAGTAGAAAGAGCGTAAGTTCTTTTCCGGACGAACCTAAAGATGAAAATGATCCCGCTTCTTCTTCGAGGATAGCGGGTTTTTTCATGCCTTTTTTCGGAAAGGCCTTACGGGTCTTCACAAGTTGATTCGAAAAGGATCCTTCGGCGCTTCACCTCCGGCTTCGCCTTCGCAGGCGCCTGCGGATTTTTCGAATCAACATGGAAAACTACAAGGCTTTCCTCTGTTTTTGTCTCTGTAGAGCGACTTTCAGAGACTGTTTCAGAGGAATTTGGCATTTTCCTCTGTTTTTGTCTCTGTAGAGCATCTTTCAGAGACTGTTTCAGAGGAATTTGGCATTTTTCTCTGTTTTTGTCTCTGTAGAGCATCTTTCAGAGACTGTTTCAGAGGAATTGGGCATTTTTCTCTGTTTTTGTCTCCGTAGAGCGACTTTCAGAGACTGTTTCAGAGGAATTCAAGAAAAATCCCTGTATTTGTCCCTGCAAAGGTATGCTACAGGGACTTTTGCAGGGACTTTGAGCGATAATCCCTGTAAGTGGCCCTGTAAAAGCGGCCTACAGGGACTTTTACAGGGGCTTTCTCTTCGAAGGCCGATTATACCAGGAGGTCCTTCCACCCACCCCTCATTACTGTATAATAATGCTATCCTTTCCGCGGAGGTCGCCTTATGAAAAATCCCGTTATTGAGACTGAGAGACTGATCCTGCGTCCGTTGACGCTTGATGACGCGCAGACCGCGTTTGATACATGGGCGTCTGACCCGGAAGTGGCGAAATATATGCGCTACTACGCGCACAAGTCCGTGGACACCACGAAGGAGTGGCTGGAGCATACCGTCTCCAATGAATACAGTGATACGGATTATGACTGGGGTTTTGTTCTTAAGGAGACCGGGGAACTCATCGGATCCGGCGGGCTTTACTATGACGATGAGGACGGCATGTTCGAGATCGGCTACAACTTCGCCAAGGCGCAGTGGGGCAAGGGTCTTGCTACCGAGGCGGCACGCGCGATGCTCGATTTCGGAAGAAACACGCTTCACCAGACGCAGTTCCGCGGACGCCATGATGTCCGAAATGCCGCTTCCGGCAATGTTATGAAGAAGTGCGGTTTCGTCTATGAAGGCGACTGCATCGACCACATGCTCGAAGACGGCGCGGAAAGAAACGTCAGCATGTACCGCCTGTCCACGCCGGAAGAGCCGAAGAATTTTACACTCAATAACGGCATCGAGATCCCGCCGGTCGGATTCGGCACCTACAGATCCACTCTTAACGATGGAAAAGCACCGATCCTCAAGGCGCTTGAGCTCGGCTACCGGTACCTCGATACCGCGTCTTTCTATAAGAACGAAGAAGTCATTGGCGAGGCACTTTCCGAGTGCGGAATTCCTCGTGAAGAGATCTTCCTGGCAACCAAGATGTGGCCGACCGAGATGGGCTACGAAGAAACAAAGGAAGCCTTCGCACGCTCCTGTGAGAAGCTTCGCACCGACTATATCGACCTCTATCTGATCCACTGGCCGAAACTGAACCCGCAGGATCTTCAGTGGAGACAGAAGATCCGTGATACATGGCGTGCGATGGAAGAACTCTACAAAGAGGGCAAGTGTCGCGCGATCGGTGTCTGCAACTTCCAGCCGCATCACCTTCAGGTGATCCTCGATGACTGTGAGATCGTTCCGATGGTCGACCAGCTCGAGCTGCACGTCGGATATCTGCAGCAGTACACGCTCGACTTCTGTCGTGAACACGGGATCATCCCGCAGGCATGGAGCCCGCTCGGACGCATGTATTTTTCCGAAGAACCGTGCCTTCAGAAGATGGCCAAGCAGTACGGACGTCCTGTATCGCAGCTTCTTTTGCGTTTCCTGAATCAGTCCGGGATCCAGATCATCCCGAAGACCACTCACGAAGAGCGCATGAAGGAAAACATGGATATCTTCGGCTTCACCATCAACGAGGAAGACATGCACTTTTTGTCCGTTCTCCCTCAGATATTCTTCTCAAAAGAATTCCCTGACTGGGCTACCAGAGGCTGATTATTTAGTATAATAGAAACATGATACGACGAGGGGGTTGGTTCATGTTTTCGAAGTTTACTCATACGGCTTCTAAAAGTTTGAAGATCATTATCGTCGGCTGCGGAAAAGTCGGCCATACACTGACTGAACAGCTGAGTAAAGAAGGAAATAACATCACTGTCATCGAGAAGAACCCGACTGTTGTCGGCGATGTCGATGCCCAGTTCGATATCATTACCATCCACGGCAACGGCGCCAGTTACAGCACCCTGCAGGAAGCAGGCGTCGAGGACTGCGATCTTTTCATCGCCGTCACCGGATCGGATGAGCTCAATCTTCTCTGCTGCACGATCGCCAAACAGTTCAGTAAATGCGCCGCGATCGCACGTGTACGTACCCCTGACTACAGTAAGGAAGTCGGCTATCTTCGTGACAAACTCGGCCTTGCCATGATCATCAATCCGGAACTCGAGTCCGCGCGCGAGATGGCACGTATCCTTTATCTTCCGACCGCGCTTCAGGTCAGCACCTTCGCGCATGGTCAGGCGGAAATGATCAAGTTTAAGATCCCCGAGGGCAATACTCTCGATAACATGACGATCGCCAATCTCGGCAAGCATATCACCCACAATATCCTGATCTGCGGTGTCGAAAGAGCAGGCGAAGTGTTTATCCCATCCGGTGCTTTTACATTAAAAGCGGACGATGTCGTCTATTTCGCGTCCAAACGTGAAGAGGCCAGAAAGTTCCTTAAGAACATCGGCATGTTCACGAAGCAGGTTCGAAACGCCATGATCGTCGGCGGCGGTCTTTCCGCGTACTATCTGGCCAATGAGCTTTTGCACACAGGTATCGACGTGCATATCCTGGAATCCTCTTTTGAACGTTGTAACGAATTATCCATGCTTCTTCCGCAGGCTGTCGTCATCAACTCCGACGCTACGTCCCAGGAAGGTCTTCTGGGAGCGGGTATTAAAGACATGGAGGCTTTCGTTCCGCTTACCGGTATCGATGAGGAGAATATCCTTCTGACGCTTTTCGCCAAGAAGGTTTCAAAGGCGAAGGTCATCACGAAGGTCAACCGCATCCACTTCACCGACGTCATCTCGGATCTGGATCTCGGTTCCGTCGTCTACCCGAAGCTGATCACATCTGAAGCGATCATCGCGTATGCCAGAGCGCTTCGCGCCTCCAGAAGTTCGGAGATCGAGACGCTTTACCACATCTTCGACTCCCGTGCCGAAGCTATCGAGTTTAAGATCAAAGAATCCTCTCCTGTCGTGGGAAAAGAACTGAAAGACCTTCCTTTGAAGAAGGACCTTCTGATCGCGTTCATCAACAGAAAAGGCAAGATCATCATTCCGTCAGGTTCCGACATGATCGAAGTCGGTGACTCTGTTATGATCGTAACCACGCATACCGGATTGAACGAGATCCGTGACATCTTGAAGAAATAAGGAGATCACACCGACATGAATGCAATGATGGTCTTCTACATTCTCGGTCATGTCCTTCGTATCGAAGGTGTATTCATGCTGCTTCCGGCGCTTACCGGGCTTATCTATCAGGAAAGCAACGGCCTTTATTTCCTTTACATGGCCCTTTTCCTCTTCTTTATCGGGTTCCTTCTCTCGTTCAAAAGACCTGAAAACACGACGATCTACTTAAAAGAAGGCTGTGTCATCACGGCACTTTCGTGGATCGCCATGAGTTATTTCGGAGCGCTTCCGTTCTACTTTACCGGCGAGATCCCGTCTCTTCTTGACGCGATCTTTGAGACCGTGTCGGGCTTTACGACGACCGGCGCGAGCATCCTTCCCGACCCGGAAGCACTTTGTCACGCGACTCAGTTCTGGCGGTGCTTTACACACTGGATCGGCGGCATGGGCGTCCTGGTATTCCTTTTGGCGATCATCCCGATGAGCGGCGGCTCCAACATCAACATCATGCGTGCCGAGAGCCCCGGACCTTCCGTCGGAAAGCTCGTTCCGAAGATGCGCCAGACAGCGGGTCTTCTCTATCTGATCTATTTCTTCCTGACCGCCCTGGAAGTTCTTTTCCTGGTCATCGGAAAAATGCCTTTGTTTGACAGTATCTGCACCTCTTTCGCGACAGCCGGCACCGGCGGATTCGGTGTGTATCGTGATTCCATGGCGAGTCAGACGGCGTATCTTCAGTGGGTCGTCACGATCTTCATGATCCTGTTCGGCGTAAACTTCAACTTCTATTTCTTTCTTCTCTACCGCCACTTCAAGAAGGCCTTTACGATGAGCGAGATCAGAGCATATCTCGCGATCATCGTCGCGTCGGTCACGATCATCACGGTCAATACGATCAACATCTTCGGTAATGTCCTGACCGGCGTACGTCATTCCGCTTTCCAGGTCGCGTCCATCATGACGACGACGGGCTTTGCTTCTCACGACTTCGATATGTGGCCGGAACCCAGTAAGGTCATCCTGGTCATTCTGATGTTCATCGGTGCCTGTGCGGGAAGTACCGGCGGTGGTATCAAGGTATCGCGTTTCATTATCCTCCATAAATCCATTCGAAAAGAAATGAAGTCCTATCTGCATCCGAAGTCCGTCAGCAAGCTCACGATGGACGGAAGCCCGATCGAACACGACGTCGTACGCTCCGTAAACGTCTACTTCATCTCCTTCATGATCCTCTTTACCGCTTCGGTATTCTTCGTTTCTTTCGATAACAAGGGCCTGATCACTTCGTTCTCGGCGGTAGCCGCGACGATCAACAACATCGGCCCGGGACTTCATCTTGTCGGTCCGACCCAGAACTACGCGGGTTTCTCGGACTTTGCCAAGATCGTCCTTTCCTTCGATATGCTGGCAGGACGTCTCGAGCTCTTCCCGCTCCTGATGCTCTTTAATCCGAAACTATATTTCAGTAAGCCGATATTCTCGCGAAAAGCAAATTAAAGGAGGTAACTTATGGGATTATTAGACAGATTTTTAGGTGACGTCGCAAGAAAGAGCCTGCGTGACGCCATCGACAGCGCGACAGGACGTAATTCCGCACCGCCGATGCCGACAGCACCGGTTCCGCAGCAGCAGAGCCAGCCACTTCCGACGAACTATGTCCCGGATCTGGACATCGAGCAGAAACTCGACAAGATCCTGTCCACTCAGTTCCCCGCTTACGGGTTCGGGAAGGAAGTTCCTCCGACAACATTGGGGGCCGTAGGAGCGAACATGATGCCGTACACATATGTGGTTTACTTAAACGGACAGCCGAAACTGTTCATCATGCGCTGCTGGAGCAACACATGCGCTTCCCGCGGATACCGATTCTCCAAAGAGTTTGCGGCAAGTCAGGGGATCCCCCTGATCAACTTCCTGGAAAGCCTTCCGAACGAGGAAAGCTACATCATCGATCGACTCCATCAGTTCCTCTGATGGTCGATATATAAAAAGAAGAGAAATGCGAATTCGCGCCTGAGGTGGATCTAGCCCGCGCCTTTTCAGATCAGACAACTGATGGTTTTACAGGCGGCCGGTGCGGGTACAGACCCGGTAACACAAGCAATGCTTGTTTCAAAGCTGTTTCTCTTCTTTTTTATTTAGCAAAAGGACCGGTCTTTCGTGGATGACTTCCATCTTAGATCTTCTGGAACAACATAATACCTGGGAAGAGTTTCTCGCCTACAAACTCAGTAACCGCTACTTGTCCAAAAAGGAAAAGGAGCAGTTCACTTCGTTTGTTTCCGAGAAACGCTATGCCGCCGTCGCGTCTTCTATCCGCGAAAACGGCGGTCTTTCTCTTCCCGCGCGTCGCGAGGTCAATAAGAGCGGCACGTCCAAAAAGAGGATCGTCTTCACTTTCTCCGACGACGAGAACATCTACCTCAAATGCCTCGGTTATCTTCTCTATCGCTACGACGACACGCTGTCATCGCGCTGCTATTCTTTCCGGCGCACGATCTCCGCAAGGGACGCGATCTTCGACATCCTTTCGCAAAAGGACCGAGACAGCCTCTACTGTTTTAAGGCCGACATCAGTAACTACTTTAATTCCATCCCCGAAGAGAAACTGGTCGATGTTCTTTCCGAAGTCATCACCGACGATCCGGATCTTCTTTCCTTTTTGCGCGGTCTTCTTTTCGCCGGGAAAAGCACTCTTCCCGACGGCAGCATCTCCACGGAACAGCGTGGCGCGATGGCGGGGATCCCGATCTCTCCGTTTTTCGCGAACGTCTATCTTCTTTCGATGGACAGATATTTCGAATCGATCGGGGCTTCGTATTTCAGATATTCCGACGATATCCTGATCTTCGCGAAGACCAAAGAAGAACTGGATGCCCGAATCTCCGACTTCTATTCTCATATCGAGGAAAAGGGACTCTGCATTAATCCGAAGAAGGTCTCGATCTCCTGCCCCGGAGACCCTTGGGAGTTCCTGGGATTCTCATATAAGGACGGGCAGGTCGATATCTCCCGCGTCACAATGGATAAGCTGAAGGGAAAGATAAGAAGAAAGGCACGGGCACTTTTGCGGTGGAAGACAAAGACCGACGCGTCCTATGAGCGCGCGGCGAAAGCCCTGATCCGCACCTTCAACAAGAAGCTTTATAACGAACAGAATGAGGATCTTTTCACGTGGTGCCGGTGGTTTTTCCCTGTGATCACGACCGATAGAAGCCTAAAGGAAATAGACGCGTATCTACTGGAATACGTCAGATACCTCTACTCCGGGCGTCACTATAAGGGGAATTACCGCGTGACCTACGATGACATCAAGGCCATGGGCTTTAAAAGTCTCGTGCACGAGTACTACGTTACGAGAACACACGACGAACCGTGATGATCCTTCCGACCAGTTCGGAGTTCGCATCGAATTTGCATAGTTTGATCGATGTTCCCGTCGAAGCGCGCATCAGAAGAATACCCGAATGCGTACAGATCGCGGCTTCATAAGGCTCCCTGCTGTTGGGCCTGTAGGGATCCGCGAGGAATACGATATCTCCCGGGATGATACTGTCGATCAGAAGGTCTCCCGTTACCTCGTCATACTCAAGTTTTACTTCGGTTCCGCAGTTGACCTGGTCCTTCAGTTCTCTCGGGATCGGGACACCGTTTACGCCGGCTGCCACATAGGCCAGTCCCTGGATCGATATGCCGCGGTTCGTGACGCCGCCGTCAAGATATGTCGCGTTGATCATGGTCAGGACAGAGCTGACGAAATAACGCACGCCTACCTCGGCCGTTTCGTCGTTGATGCCGAGTTCGATAACACCACTGCTGCTGATCCATCCGCTCTCGCCGTTCGGAAGCTGTACCTGATAAACGCCGTCACGCTTAACGTCGGCGTAAAGCACCGTGTTCATGGCGACTTCGGCAATAAGGGTACCGTTGCTTGCGTGCGACATAACTCGCTTGGAGATATCGGCGACAACGATCTTAAAGAGATGCAGGTCCGGCTCGCACGATGACATGTCCGTATTCAGCTCATCGCCCTTCACGTATCCGACGATGTTATCCATCGTACGGATCAGGACATAGCCGTTCTCACAGTCGTCATTCAGGAAATGGACGGGCTCATTCATCAGAAGCTGCGTGATCCTCTGGCTCGTGACGTCGTCCTCGGACATGACGCTGCAGGCGCTTACCTTGACCACGCGGTACGTATCGTCGTAGATCAGTTCAGGATCTTTCTCAACGAACAGTGCGATATCCGTATTCTTGAAAAATCCCGGGAGCACTTTCGGAAGCACGAGAAATACAAAGAGCATGATGGCTACGAAAGCCATACCCGCGAGAACCAGTCTCGGCCAACGTTTTCTCTGGCTGTCGGCTACGGATGAATCGGTCTTATCAAGAGACCATACATTCGCCAGATCCTCTGCCTTTCCGTAGTCGCCGTCCAATTCGAGAAAAGGACCCGAGCGGGATACGCCGTCGTCTCTGTTCTTCTTTTTGAAGGTCGAGGACAGCTTCAGTTTCAGTTGTTTGAAAAAGCGCGAATCCCTTTTCATGCCTGTCCCTCATCCTTCCATTCGATACAGCAGAAAGCGATCGCCGCGCCGTTATCGTGCGAGATCGAAAGGCTGATATTCTTTCCGCCCTCATTTTCAAACACTTCCAGCGCAGAGCCGGAAAGCTCGGCACGCGGGGCGCCGTTTTCCTTCTTTAAGATCTTGATGTCCGTCATGGAAACGCCCTTACCGCCGATGCCCGTGCCCAGTGCTTTTGAAACGGCTTCTTTGGCGGCAAAACGGCCGGCCAGAAACTCGATGCGTCGGGTAGTAAGCTTCGGGGCGATCGCGATCTCCTCCTCTGAGCAGACGCGCGAAAAGAAAGCATCCCCGGATCTTCCGAGTGCTTTTTCGATACGATCGATCGAAACGATGTCCACGCCGTTTGTGATCATGCGCGTGAACCCTCCGATGAGAAATTAAAGCGCACGAAATTCCTGTCGATACGATCGAAGAATCTTCCGCCGTAGCGTTCTTTCAGGGACTCCATGTCGAAATTCGTCGTGATGATCGTCGTCTTTCCGGCAAGGATTCGAGTGTCCAGGATATTCAGAAGATCAGCCTCTGTGTTCGCCGTTCTCGGCTCAACGCCCAGATCGTCCAGGACCAGAAGATCCGCTTCCGTCAGATATTCGACTCTCTTTTCCACATCGCGCTCTTTTTGAGCCGGCGTGTAGAAAGACTGGATCAGTTTTCTATGTTCCATCATCAGTTCCTGCGCTTCCGCCAGACGGATCACGAAGGAAGATCTGCCCTGCTTGGCATATTGTCTCGCGATCGCGACCGCGGTGAATGTCTTACCCTGACCGGAACGGCCGTAGAAGACCGCGTTCGGAACCTTTTCCTTTTCCGTCAGAAGACGGAGTTTTTTATATGTTTCCTGCATTCTCGGATTCTCCGAAAAGAACTGATCCGAGTCCTTTTCAAAAGAATACTCCGGGTATTTCTCCACGCCGGATCTCGCCGTCATGACAGGCGCCAGAAGCTTTCGGATGCAGTCGCAGAGGACCGGTTCTTTTCCGTCCTCTTCGATATATCCCGTGTCTCCGCACTTCTCGCAGTACGGCCGGATCTTGATCTTATCGCTCGAAAGCCCATGCTCGAAAAGCACCTTCTCACGATCCATCTTGAGCCTTACGAGTTCTTTCTGCAGATCTTCGCTGCTTTGTCCCTCGAGGGAATTCTTCAATATCTCTTCGGAAACATCCGCGATCTTCTTCTCGACCTCGGCAAGCTCCGGGTGCAGGATACGGATCTGCTCATTCTGCTGCTGTAAAAGGATCTCGCTTCGGATCCTGCGGTTTTCCAGGATGCTTCTTACATCCTCATATACACTGTCCATAGGCGTTCTCCTTAATTGTCCTTCAGAAGCTCATCCAGAAGACTCATGGAATCCTGTTCCTTCTTGTCCAGATGATCCTTCGTGTATTCGTTCTCCATATAGGCAACGTCGTTTCCGTATCCCGAGGTAGAAACGGTCTTTCGTTCCTGATAGGCTTCTTTGTTCTTCCTCTTGAGCTCGGCTTCGAACTGCTTGGCCTTCGTAACCGAAGCCACGCCGTTTTCTTTCCAGAGCTGCAATCTCTCATCGACCTGTGAAAGAGTGATCGTGCTCATGAACTTGTGAAGGACTTCGTACGCGTAGCGGACGATCGGCTCCTCCCAGCAGTCGGTATTGGCCCACTTGTCGATGATCGCGAGGTCCATGCCGTCCAGTTTCTTTCTGAAAAGCTCACCGCAGAATGCCGTCATGGAAGACGTTCTGTCGGCCGCGAGTTTCTTCATCTCGTAGTCTCTTGCGGCATTTACATCATGGATGTTATGGGAAAACCACTCCTGCAGGATCTCGTCCATCTGCGGGAATGTCACGTTCTCTTTGTTCTTTTCTTTACGGAGATAGGAGTACAGGAAAGACGGCACATCCGGCTCCATCTTGTAGGTCAGGATCCAAGTGCTGATATACTCGATATCGACGCCGTCGAGTGCTTTTCGCTTCTTCTTACCCATCGCGTTCATGCACTCTTTGACCTTACGGTCGTCGCTTAATACCTTTTCAAGCTCGGAAGACGTGTGCACGCCGCGCTTGCTCCATACTGCGCGCAGTTCTTCTGCCGGGCGGGAGTTCTTGCTCATGAGCTTACCGCGCTCCTGAAGCTCGTTAAACAGCGAATAGATGACATCCGGGTCCATCTTATATACGGAGGCGCAATCGTCGATAAAACGCTGCCAGGAATAGCTCATGCGGCCCATGAAGAATGTGTCGCTGATACTTCTGGAAACGGTCTCCAGGCCCTTTTCGCGATGCTGCGGAGGCATCTCGAGGCCCTCGTCTTTTCTGGATTCGATATAACGGTCAACTTCTCTTGCCTTGATGTCGGTCAGGAAAAGGGATCCGTCTTCTGCTTTTTCCAGAAGACCTGCCGACGTCAGATAGAAAAGCTGCTCTTCGACTTCAGACTGCGCCATGCCCAGCTTTTTCGAGATCTTCTCGACATTCATCTTGCCCTGCGAAGAAGAACGGTTCATGAGCATAAACAGGTAGATCTGGATCGAAGAACCGGTCAGAGATGACATATACTGCGTGATAAAAAGATCCGGCACCTGTGTGTCCGAAAGCAAAAGCTTGTCGCGATCTTCTGCTGTCATGGCTGACCTCCAAAGAAAAATAAGTGCTTCCATTATAGCACCTTTTGGCATTCGAAAGAATAGAAAAGGAGCGGTTCCCGTGAGGGAATCGCTCCTTTGATTAAGCCTGTAATTCAGCCTTCGATTAAGCCTCGTTAGCCTTCTTTACATAAGTACCGTAACGCTCGATCGCATCCTGGTGTGTCTTTTCGAACATACCGTCAACGACGTCTTCCGGATACTTCTTGTAGAGGGAGTTGTAACGAACTTCGCTCTTGAGGAAGGAGATGAAATCGCCTGTCGGCTCCTTGGAGTCGAGAGTGAATGCATTCTTGCCTTCTGCTGTGAGAGTCGGGTTGAATCTGAACAGGTGCCAGTAACCGCAGTCAACAGCCTGCTTCTCTTTGATCTGAGCAACCTTAAGGCCACCCTTGATACCGTGGTTGATACACGGAGCGTAGCAGATTACGATGGACGGACCATGGTAAGCCTCAGCCTCTGTGAAAGCCTTGATCAGCTGGTTCTTATCAGCACCCATGGATACCTGAGCAACGTATACATAACCATAGCTCATAGCCATCATGCCGAGGTCCTTCTTCTTGATTGCCTTACCGCCGGCAGCGAACTGAGCAACAGCGGAGTGAGGTGTAGACTTGGAAGCCTGTCCACCTGTGTTGGAGTAAACCTCTGTATCGAGAACGAGAACGTTGACATCCTCACCGGAAGCGAGTACGTGGTCAAGTCCGCCGTATCCGATATCGTAAGCCCATCCGTCACCACCGATGATCCACTGGGATCTCTTCATGAAGAAGTCTTCATACTCGAGAGCCTTCTTAGCGGAGTCGGAACCTTCAGCCTTAAGAGCTTCAGCGAGCTTCTCAGCGTTCTCACGAGCCTTGTCGCCGGAGTTGAATCCGTCGATCCAAGCAGCAGCTGCTGCCTTGAGGTCTTCAGAAGCTGTAGCAGCTACTGTCTCCTCAACGAGGGACTTAGCTCTGGATCTGAGCTGCTTGTAACCGAGGAACATACCGAGACCGTGCTCAGCGTTGTCTTCGAAGAGGGAGTTACCCCAAGCAGGACCGAAGCCTCTGTAGTTTGTTGTGTACGGCATAGACGGTGCAGAACCACCCCAGATAGAGGAGCAACCTGTAGCATTGGAGATCTGCATTCTGTCACCGAAGAGCTGTGTAAGGAGCTTAACGTAAGGTGTCTCACCGCAGCCTGCGCATGCGCCGGAGAACTCAAGGAGCGGCTGCTCGAACTGAGAACCCTTGATGCTGGCCTTGTTCATCGGATTTTCCTTATGAGACAGAGCAACACAGTAATCCCAGTTCTCTGCTTCCTTGAGGTTATCCTTGAGCGGAACCATCGTGATAGCCTTTTCCTTAGCGATACAGGACTCTACGCAGATACCGCAGGAGAGGCAGTCCATAGCGGAAACCTGAATGCGGAACTTGTACTGCTCGTAACCCTTCATGCCGTCCTTTGTCTCGAACGGAGCGTTAGCAGCCTCTTCCTCTGTGAGGAGGAACGGACGGATTGCAGCGTGCGGGCAAACGATGGAGCACTGGTTACACTGGATACACTTGGAAGCGTCCCAAACCGGAATATCAACAGCAGTACCGCGCTTCTCGTAAGCAGCTGTACCCTGCGGGAAAGTACCGTCTTCCATACCCTTGAATGTGGATACAGGGAGCTTGTTACCTTCCTGTCTGTTCATTACGTTAACGACCTTCTCGATGAACTCAGGAACAGCCTTCTTCTCAACCGGCTTGTCCTCAGCTGTCTTCCAGGAATCCGGAATGTCAACTGCTACAACTGCGTCAACACCTGCGTCGATCGCCTTGTAGTTCATCTGAACGATATCGTCACCCTTCTTACCGTAGGACTTGAGAGCTGCCTTCTTCATGTAGTCAACAGCCTGCTCAACCGGGAGAATACCGGAAAGCTTGAAGAATGCGGACTGGCAGATCGTGTTGATTCTTCCGCCGAGGCCGATTTCCTTAGCCTTAGCAACAGCGTCCAGAGTAAAGAACTTGATGTTGTTGTTAGCGATATATCTCTTCATGGAACCCGGGAGTCTCTCCTCGAGCTCTTCTCTTGTCCACTGAGTATTGAGGAGGAACGTGCCGCCCGGCTTCAGGGAAGAGAGCATATCGTACTCATAAACATAAGACTGGTTGTGGCAAGCTACGAAGTCAGCCTTGTTGATGAGGTATGTAGAACGGATCGGAGTGTCACCGAATCTCAGGTCAGAGATCGTGATACCACCGGACTTCTTGGAGTCGTAAGAGAAGTAAGCCTGAGCGTACTTGTCTGTGTGGTCACCGATGATCTTGATGGAGTTCTTGTTAGCACCAACAGTACCGTCAGCACCGAGACCCCAGAATCTAGCCTGTACTGTACCCTCGCCTGCAACTTCGATAGACTCGGAGCAATCGAGAGAGAGGAATGTAACGTCATCATCGATACCGATGGTGAATCTTTCCTTCGGCTGATCCTTCTTGAGTTCCTTATAAACTGCGAGGATCGTCTCAGGTGTTGTGTCCTTAGAACCCATACCGTAACGGCCGCCGATGAGCTTCGGAGCGTTCTTACCAACGTAAGCAGCAGCAACGTCGAGGAAGAGCGGCTCAGCGTAGGAGCCAGGCTCCTTAGTTCTGTCGAGAACTGCGATTGCCTTAACGGATGCCGGGATAGCCTCGAGGAGCTTCTCAGCAGAGAACGGACGATAGAGGTGAACCTTTACAAGACCAACCTTCTCACCGTGAGCGTTGAGGAAGTCGATAACTTCTTCAGCTGTCTCACAGACAGAACCCATAGCGATGATTACGCGGTCAGCGTCCTCAGCACCATAGTAGTTGAAGAGCTTGTAGTTTGTGCCACGGATCTCATTGATCTTATCCATGTAAGCCTGAACCTGATCCGGAACTGCAAGATAGAACGGGTTGGAAGCCTCTCTGCCCTGGAAGTAGATATCCGGGTTCTGAGCTGTACCACGAAGTGTCGGGTGGTTCGGAGAGAGGGATCTCTTACGGAATTCCTTGATTGCATCATAATCAACGAGGGAGCCGAGTGTATCGTAGTCGATAACTTCGATCTTCTGGATCTCGTGAGATGTACGGAAACCATCGAAGAAGTGAATGAACGGAACTCTTGTCTTGATCGTAGCGAGGTGAGCTACTGCAGCGAGGTCTGCAACTTCCTGTACGGAGTTGGAGCAGAGCATTGCAAAACCGGTCTGACGGCAAGCATAAACGTCTGCGTGGTCACCAAAAATGTTCAGCGCGTGAGCTGCGAGAGCTCTGGCGGAAACGTGGAATACGCACGGGAGAAGCTCACCGGCGATCTTGTACATGTTCGGGATCATCAGGAGAAGACCCTGGGATGCGGTATAAGTTGTTGTCAGAGCACCTGTTGCGAGTGAGCCGTGAACAGCACCTGAAGCACCTCCCTCAGACTCCATCTCGACGATATTAACCGTCTGTCCGAAGATATTCTTTCTGCCCTGCTGTGCCCATTGGTCGGTGTGGTCAGCCATAGGCGAGGACGGTGTGATCGGGTAAATCGCTGCGTTTTCAGTAAATGCATATGAGGTATATGCGGCAGCTTCGTTACCGTCCATGGTCTTTTTTGTAAGTTCGATTGCCATACACTTTCTCCTTTATATAAAGATTTAACTATAGTTTGTGGCTCTCCCGCGTGCGAATGGGCACACGTTGAGCGCATATATTATACCACATATAAAGAAGAATGGTGCCTGTTTTGCTTTGAAAATCGAGATATTTTCTAAACGAAATCCCTCTTATGCTCCTTATTCCCGTTCCTACGAGAAAAGCACCCGTACGGGTGCTTTTCGAGCTTCTTCATTACTGTGTATTATTGCGGGAACTCAGCCTTCAGGCGTCGCGTTTCCCTCTCCTTCATTCGGCGGTGTCGTCGGTTCCGGAGCCGCTGTCGTATCCGGAGCTGCCGTTGTATCCGGCGGCGGCGCGGTCGTCGCGGTCGTTGCCGGATCAACATATCCGGCCGGTGCCGAAACTTCACCTGTCTTCGGATCCATATAGAAGGTCGTTCCGTCCGGAGCCAGTGTACCTACACGGTATTTCGCCTTGATCATGCGATACTCCGTCAGCATCTCCTCACGCTTTATCTCATTGCCATCCGCGTCATATCTGACCTTGTAGGCCTTTGCCAGTTTATGATTGTGCGCGCTTCTTTCCTTGACCTTCTGTCCTACCGGAAGAGTCGGATCCGCTTCGTACTCGATCTCCGTAGGTTCTTCGTCGATCAGAAGCTCAGGTTCACCGAAGAATTTGATCTTCTCTCCGTTCGGAAGAAGTCTTCCGAAGATCTCGACAGTTACCCAGCTGTCTCCGTACCATGCGTGGATCGCGACCGGATAGTCCGTATTGTTCGTGAACTTAAATGTCGGCCACTCCCAGGAAACCGTAGCGTCCGTTCCCGCGTCGACATAGTCACTCGGCCAGGAGTGCGCAACTCGGAAGTCGACCTGAAGATCGGCCTCCATGACACTGTGGTAAAGCATGGTATTCGCCTGACAGATACCTCCGCCGTACTCAGGTCCGGAGATTCCGTTTGTAATACCCGCGGCTTCTTTATATCCTTTTTCCGGGGTCCTCTGGCCGATCCTGGCGTTAAAGTCAAACTGTTCACCCGGCTGTAAAACGATTCCGTCGAGTTCTTTGCATATCAGATAGATATTTGTATTTCGGTTTGCGTCGTCTTTCGTCTTTGAAGTATTGGAAGAGACCTTACCGAGCTTCGAACGAAGTTCTTCCGCTGTTGTCTTAGGATTGATCACCGTCGTTGAAACCGGAATGACAGCCTTGTAGTTTCGATCGGCAAAAGCAGCGTTTACGTCCGCGATGGCCTTATCGATATCCACGGTCATACCGGACTTGGATTCTTCGATGATGAACTCTTGTCTTGCCGCGTCAAAGCCTGTCGCTTTTGCTTCCGTTGCCGGCGAATCGTATCCGTCCAGCGCGGCGTGCGTCAGGAGAGATACCTGCTCGTCACCGAGAGTGAACGCGGACTGGAAGTTCTTCGGATTCGTCTTCAGATCCTTGATCAAGTTATAGCGTTCGACAAGACCATCTCCGCCTTCCAGCGTGCTTGTCTTTCCGTAGTTATATGCTTCGAGCAGTACGTCATCGATATTGGAAGCAAGGTTCATTCCGTCTGTCTGAAGTCTGACGTCGTCATTTCCGATCTGGAAGTGGATATCTACCAGCTCATTGACCTGCTGATGACGGATCTCCGCGAACATGATCCTGCCTTCTTCCAGTGTTTTTCCGGAAAGATCCACTCCGTCGACGCTGATTCCCTGATAGAACTTGTCGCTCTCGACCTGTTCCTTCAGTTCATCGGCCGTATAGCTCTTTTTCGAACCATCGATATCGGTGACTGAATATTTCTTCGCAAAAAGATGATCGAGCTCATCCTTAAAGACCTGAGTGCAAAGGATGGTGACAACCAGGCATGCCACTAAGACCGCGGTAATGATCGCGATCGTTTTTGTCGAGAGGACCGTCTTCTTTCTTCTGCGGGTCCCCGTTCCCTTCTTCTGATACATTTTCTTATTCAGGAACGATGCTTTTCTCGTCGATGCCCTTTTGGTGGTTCTTTTACCACGCGTTGCCGAATTCTTCTTCATCCCTTTTCAGCCTCTCCTCAGACCTACCATAACCTTCTTTTTCCTTACCTAAAGAATAATAGTATGTTCTCCCTCGTCATTCAATATCATTTTGAAAATAAAACTATTGTCTTTTGCACAAATCTTTTTCAAGTCCGAGAGTTTTTCATCAAGGGAAGAATAATCTTCACCGAAGGAAGAATAGAAAAAGTGCCGCCGCTCTCCAAAACGAAAATGATCCGATCATAAAAGAAGAATAGAAAATGCCTCCTCGGCGAGTTTTGCTTCAGCAAACTGTATGAGCCGAAAGAGGCATTATTCTATTCTTCTGTTGAGTTGATGATCGGATTATTTGAGTTTGATCATCGAGGACTCCCAGCAATCCGGCTTCTCTACACCAAGCAGATCAGCGATGGTTGCCGCGATGTTCGCAAGACCGTAAGAATCGGAATCAACAACTTCGTACTTATCCTTGTTCTCTGTGTTGTCGTAGAAGATGCACGGAACAGGATTGAGTGTGTGAGATGTCTTTGCCTTGATACGGCCGTCCTTATCCGCCTTCGGGGAACCGTCCTTAGCGAGCTCGTACATTTCCTCGGCATTACCGTGGTCAGCTGTGATGATCGCCATACCGCCGACTGCGTCGATTGCCGGAAGGATTCTCTTCAGAGCGATGTCTACGGACTCAACGCCGATGACAGCGGACTCGAATACGCCTGTGTGACCGACCATGTCGCCGTTCGGGAAGTTTACGCGCATGAACGGGTACTTGTTCTCGGAGATGAGCTCGACGAGCTTGTCTGTGATCTCAGCGGACTTCATCCACGGACGCTGCTCGAAAGGAACGATGTCAGACGGGATCTCGATGTACTCTTCGAGATCATCGTTGAACTTACTGGATCTGTTACCGTTGAAGAAGTATGTAACGTGACCGTACTTCTGTGTCTCGGAGATCGCCAGCTGAGCGATGCCCTTGTTTGCGAGGAGCTCGCCGAGTGTGTTTCTGATGACCGGCGGAGAAACGAGGAACTTCTTCGGGATGTGAAGGTCTCCGTCGTACTCGAGCATACCGGCGTAGTTTACGTTCGGAACACGAACGCGATCGAACTTGTCAAAGTCAGCGCCGCTCTCAAATGCTACTGTCAGTTCCTGAGCACGGTCACCACGGAAGTTGTAAAGGATTACGCTGTCGCCGTCTTCGATCGTGCCGACCGGAGCACCGTTCTCTGCGATAACGAATGCCGGGAGATCCTGGTCGATAACGTTCGGGATCTCGGAGCGGAATGTCTCGATTGCCTCTTTTGCTGTAGCAAACTGTCTGCCCTCACCGAGAACGTGAGTCTTCCAGCCTGCTTCAACCATGCCCCAGTTAGCACCGTAACGGTCCATAGTGATGACCATACGTCCGCCGCCGCTGGCGATTCTGTAATCGTGTGTCGCGTCGGAAAGCTCAGCAAGCTTTGCCTCGAGCTGGTCAACATACTGCAGAGCAGATGTCTCACCAACGTCACGACCGTCAAGGAGAATGTGGATACGAACCTTCTCTACGCCCTCTTCCTTAGCCTCGTCGAGCATAGCGAGAAGATGGTCGATGTGAGAGTGAACGTTACCATCGGAAAGA
The DNA here is from genome assembly GCA_017617525.1 of Clostridiales bacterium. GTDB lineage: Bacteria > Bacillota > Clostridia > Saccharofermentanales > Saccharofermentanaceae > Scatonaster. The sequence goes on along the minus strand of JAFZWA010000053.1, from coordinate 51,160 downwards.
AGTCCGATGAAATGCATTGTGCCGCCCTTCTTAGCGTCAGCTACGAGGGACTGCCATACTTCGCTCTGATACATGCTCTTGCTTGCGAGAGACTCAGAAACCAGCTTAGCACCCTGGCTGTAAACCTGGCCTGCGCCGATCGCGTTGTGACCAACCTCGGAGTTACCCATGTCTCCGTCAGACGGAAGACCTACTGCCGTACCGTGTGCCTTAAGCTTCTGCATCGGATAATTCTTCATGCAGTTGTCCAGGATCGGCTTCTTTGCGCCTGTGACAGCGTTACCTGTCTCGATTTCTTTGATTCCCACGCCATCCATGATGATCAGGACGATCGGGCCTTGATAAGATGTACTCATACTCATTCTCCTTTTCTATAAAAAGGGCACAACCTTAACTAAGACTTGTGCCCTAATTTTCTGTGCTAAAGCGCTTTTCGCGCCGGGCAGTGACCCTTTCGGTCAGGATCAGCCGCCGTTCTCAGCCGGCGGATCAGCCGGTGTTGCAGGATCAGCAGGTGCCGCCGGTTCAGCCGGAGCCTGTGTATCTGCCGGTGCCGGTGTTTCTGCCGGTGTGGTGTCCGCAGGTGGTGTGTCACCCGGAGTCGTGTCTGCCGGCGTATCCGAAGGTGTCGTCGGGTTGATCGCCTCCGGCGGTGCGTCTACTTTTCCGGTCTTCGGATCCATCGTATAGACTTTTCCGTCCGCGCCGAGAACACCAACGTGGATCTCTGCGTTTCTTACCGGGTAGTGGCTCGGGAAGTATTCTTCCTTCTTGATCTCGTTTCCGTCAGCATCGTACCAGACCTTGTAGGACTTGTAGTCATAACCTGTACGGGAACCTGTCGTTGTCGACTTTGTTCCGACAGCCATGGAAGCATCGGCTACATATACCGTTGTCGGAGCGATCTCGCGAACGAGCTCGCCGACCAGTTCGATCCTCTGTCCATCCTCGAGCGGACGACCGTAGATCTCAACGGTTACGTGCTGATCTGCGTAATAAGCATGGATCGCTACCGGATACTCCGTGTTGTTTGTGAAACGGAAGTTCGGGCTCTCCCATGTAACTGTCGCGTCAGTTCCCTTGTCAACGTATGTACTCGGGATCGTGTGGTTCTTTCTTTCGTCAACCTGCAGGTCAGCCTTGGTTACGCTCTGGTAGAGCATGGTGTTGGCCTGGCAGATACCGCCGCCGAGCTCGTCTCTCATGTCGCCGTTGAAGATACCGTGAGCCATCTTGTAGCCCTTGGCTTCTGTTCTCTGGCCGACAAATCCGTTAAAGTCGAAAGATTCTCCCGGCTGGAGCAGATATCCGTCGATCGTCTCGCAGACGAGGCGGATGTTGGTGTTACGGTTATCGTTGCTGCTTGTCTTAGATGTTGTCGTCGCGACGAGTCCGAGATATCCTCTTAAGAATTCCGCGGAAGTTGTCGGCTCGATGATCTCCTGGGAGACCGGAATAACGACTTCGTATTCTTTGCTGTCCAGCGCGCTCTTCACATCAGCGATCGCCTTATCGATATCGATAACGATACCTTCCTGAGATTCTTCGATAACGAACTCGAGCTTCTCGAGATCGAAATCACTTGCAAACGCTTCGATGACTTCTTTCTGAAGCGGCTCAAGAGTATCTCTTGTCAACTGATCAACAGCAGAGGTGTCGAGAGAGAATGTGGAGACGAAATCTACCGGAGTCGTCTTCAGCGCGTTGATGGTGTTATAACGATCCTTCAGACCGTCATCACCCTGAAGCGTACTTGTACGTCCGTACTCGTATGCTTTATCGATGATCGAATCGATATCGCTTGTTACGGTAAGGCCTGTTGTCGGCATCGGGATCGACTCGTCACCGACGAGGAAAGTAACGTTTACGATATCGGAAGCGGATTTATTGTTTTCTTCGGCAAACTGAGCTTTGACTTCTTCCTTTGTCTTACCGGCAACGCTCACGCCATTGATCGTGATGCCCTCGTAGAATGTCGGTACATCAAGCTGAGCCTGCAGTTCTTCCGGTTCAAAGGAAACCTCGCTGCCGTTAACGTCTGTAACAACGATCTTGTTGGATTTACCACCGATCACGTTCTTTAAGACCGTAAAGTAGAGTACTGTGCCAATGGTCGTAACGGCCAAAAGACCGGCGACTACACCTACCACAGCAGTTGTAATTTTCTTCTGTCTTCTCTTTGCTGCATTTTTCTTCATTCTTTTGACGCCTCTCTCAAAAAAATCATACTACTTCACCATGTAAAAGTTTAATATAGGATGGCTTCTGTTTCAAGAGAAAATCCATGTTTTTTACCCTACAAAATACGCCTCTTCGAGATTTGTTTTTTTGTTATATCTGGCATATTTCGTTTGACATTTTCGGGGATTTACAACAGTCCTTCGATCCGTGTTATCATAGACTCTGATATTACCGTGCGAAAAGCACTATCGGGAGGGCCTTTTTCCTTGGATCGTCTGATCGTCTGTGACATTGATAATACGCTTCTTCCCGCCGGGGGAAAGATCTCGGATGAGACAATGGCCGCGATCCGCTCTCTTCCGTCTTCGACCGGCTTTACGATCGCGACCGGAAGATCCTTCCATGTGGTAAGGAAATTCGTCGAAGAATTCGGCCTTTCCGCCCCTGTCATCACAAGTAACGGCGCCCAGGTCTACGACTACAGTGAGAACACGTCGATCTACGAGAACTGTTTTCCGGATGACGTCGTGTCGGACCTCATGGAAACGCTCATTTCCAGGGGCTTTGACTTTGTCTCTTACGGCAAGGACGGTATCTTTCACCGCCCGGACAGTGCGCACATGGCCTTTTTCAACAACTACAACGCTTCGGTGCGGCAAGAGATCCGCGCCCCGCTCATCCCGCTTAATGAGGAGGATCTTTCCGTTCCGCCCGAAAGGCTTACGAAGGTCCTGGTCTATGAGCCCACCGATGATCTTATACAGGTGCTTTCCGCGCGGAAAGCACTTGAGATCACTGCTTCCATGCATAAAGTCATCGACATCATGCCCGCGGGCTGCACCAAGGGAAACGCCGTGGTCGCTCTGGCTTCGTACCTCCATGTTCCCATGGAGAGCGTTTTCTGCTTTGGCGACGGCGATAACGATATCAGCATGTTTACTTGCGGCGCCGTCGGCATCGCGATGGGGAACGCCTCCGACAAGGCCAAATCCTACGCGTCCATAATTACCCGTAACTGCAAAGATGACGGAGTCGCTTACGCGATCCGCCATCTTATCTGAAGCTTTTATCCTTTTGGCCTTATGGCCTGTCCATAGAGATCAATCGTGGATGGTAACGTGCATTGCCTTTGCAATGATGAAGAATCTCTTGTTGTCCACTTTGATCTTGAAGATGTGGTGTCCCTGACCGATGTGATATCTCTCATTCATCTGGTAGAACTCCTCCTGGGGAGCAAGACCGATGAAGTCGCCACCCTCGTATGTAAAACGCATCGGGCACGAGATCATGAAAGGCTGCATAAATACGATCTCGAGAGTCGGTTCCGCATATTCATCCGGTTTTCCGACAAGTACGATCTGCTCGCTGTCAGCAGACTGGACCTCGAAGTACATCCATAACACATCAGAAAGGCAATCTTTGATCGAATTAAACTTGACCAGACATTCATTCGCCGTCATTTCGCATCTTCCTCCTTTTGAAATCACCTTGAGTATACTGTCAAGCTTTCTCGAAAAAAACCCTTTTTGACCCTCGAAAAATGACAATTCTGTGGACAATTGCGAATTCCTTCACATTTATGCCACAATTCAGACGATTTAAATGGAAATTTGTCGATTCCTGTCGCAATTGCCACAAAGAAGCGCCCGTTAGCTTGAGCTTACGGGCGCCTTGCTTTGACGTGATTTTTCGTGTGGGTTGCCGCGATCCGGCAACCTTTTACCCGGATCAGAGCTTAGCTCTGACGGCCGCTTCTACCTTCGCCTTTGTGTCAGCAAGGCAGGCCGCGGATCCTTCTCTTGTGTCGCCGTAGATACCAAAGTAGATCTTCAGCTTCGGCTCCGTGCCGGACGGACGGGCGCATGCCCAGTCAAGACCCTTGTCTCCGCCGAGTTCATAGAGAAGAACGTTGGAAACAGGAAGAGCGATCTCTTCTTCCTTGACGCCGTCGTCTGTAAATACATATCTCTTCGAAGCCTGATAGTCACGGACTGCCTCGATCGGAGCGCCGCCGAGGAGTGCCTGAGCCTCTGCCTTGTTCTTGCAGGAAAGAAGGTCAGCACGCAGGGACTTCATGGCACCCGCGATCTTCTCGATACCTTCCTTACCCTCGAGAGTAATGGAAACGGTCTCCTCAAAGCCGTAGCCGAAACGCTTGTAGATATTCTCGAGACGGTCTACGAGGGACTGTCCGCGCTCTCTGGACTGTGCGTACATGCCCGCGATCAGCATCGCGCCGACGACTGCGTCCTTGTCACGTACATCGAGGCCCGCGAGATAGCCGTAGCTCTCTTCGAAGCCGAACTGGAAGTGCTTGTTACCGAATTCGTCGTCGAGCTTGATGCGCTCACCGATGAACTTGAAGCCCGTGAGAACCTCCTGGAGTTCTACGCCATAGTACTTGCAGATCGCGCCGGCAAGTTTGCTGGATACGATCGTTGTTACGGCAAAAGAACCTTCCGGCAGCTCGCCCGCGCTCTTCTTGGAATCCAGGATATAGTCGAGGATCATGAGTCCGACCTGGTTACCCGTGAATGGTACATAGGTCTCTTTTCCGTCTACAGTAGTACGAACGGCGATACCGATACGGTCGCTGTCCGGGTCAGTTCCGATAACGAGATCCGCGTCCACCTTCTTGGCAAGATCGATCGCCATGGAAAGTGCCTTCGGATTTTCCGGGTTCGGTACTTCAACTGTCGGGAAGCTTCCGTCCGGAAGTTCCTGCTCGGTAACGATGTGGACGTTCTCCAGACCGATCTTCTTCAGGATGCGGCGTACCGGCTTGTTACCGGAACCGTGGAGCGGTGTGTAAACGATCGACATATCCTTCTGGTTGAGGATCGCCTGACGGTCGATGACGAGCTTGTCGAGCATATCCGTATATGCCTCGTCGACTTCCTCGCCCCAGTAAGTAAGAAGACCCTTGGCTTTTGCCTCATCCAGAGTATCCGGATGGATCGTTCTGATATCTTCGATCCCTTCGATGAAGCCCAGGATCTTCGATGCTGCCTCCGGCGGTACCTGTCCGCCGTCCTCGCCGTATACCTTATAGCCGTTGTACTTGGACGGGTTGTGGCTTGCCGTGATCATGACGCCGGCGAAAGCCTTGTGCCAACGAACGGAATAGGAAAGCATCGGTACCGGACGAAGCTCATCCGAAAGGAATACGCGGATGCCCATGGATGTCAGTGTTCTTGCCGTGATCTCGGCAAACTCCGGCGAGAAATGACGGGAGTCGTAGGAAATAACGACACCACGCTTCATGGCTTCTTCACCTTCACTTACGATAAACTGACCGAGGCCCGCGGAAGCCTTCGATACGATATACATGTTCATGCGGTTCGTACCTGCTCCCAGGATACCGCGAAGTCCGGCCGTTCCAAACTCGAGGTCTCTGTAGAATCTCTCCTCGATCTCCTTCTTGTCGTCTTTGATCGCCTTAAGCTCCGCACGAGTTGCTTCGTCGAAATAGGGATCCTCACTCCAAAACTTGTACAATTCTTCTACGTTCATCTTCTCTTCTCCTCCTCATTAAACAAGATCAAGTAGTCGCAGGTTCTTCCGCTTTTGTCTCGGGGGCCTCATCTTTTCCCTCGACAACAACAGCTTCCGAACTCTTTTTCTTTCTCAGTAACAGGAACGATACCGCGGCAAAAACAACCACGCCGAGTCCGCTCGCAAGAAGTCCGACGTTCCATCCGGGCGGCGTAAAGCGGAGTTCCACTTTATGTGCTCCCGCGGAAACCGGAATATAAAGTAACGCATCCTGATATGCGATGATCTCTGTTTCTTTTCCGTCAACATACGCCTTCCAGCCCTTTTCGTAAGGAGCCGTGATCAGGATACCGGCATCTTCAGCCGTATCTGTTTCGATCACATAGTGACCGTTTGTGACGTCAACACTCTTAAGTCCGTCAGTCAGCGCTTCCTTCTGGGGTGCCATTGCCGTCGGATCGACATACGCGAAGATAGGCTCGAACGATCCGTAGACATCTTCCAGCGCTCTGATCTCGACTTTCACTTCATCGCCCTTGCTGAAAGAACCGAGGTTAAGGATCACGGTGTAGAAAGAATGCGAGGCCTTGGACGCGATCTGTTCGTCATTCACGTAGATCTCTGTATTGCACTGCATGCAAAGGTACGGGATCTCAAAATAGATGGCTCCGTCGCGCTCTGCTTTGATTGTGGTACGGAATACCAGAGGCGCTTTATCGTTATTTCTCAGATAAATGTTCAGACCTTCTGCTTCGATATTTGCCGTTTCGTTGTTGAGTTCATTCTTCTTAAGATCCTGCTCGACGATCGATTCTGCCGGAGGAATATCTGTGGGCTGACCGTTGATGATCTCCCATTTCGCCGTAAACGTATCGTAGACATCGGAAGCATCCACACCGGAAAGAGATTTGAACCAGTCTTCCTGGAAAGCAAAGTAATCTTTAGTCGTTTCATCTTTCTCCAGAGCGTATCCGTCGAAGGAAAGCGCGTCCGGTTTCACGACGAGTGCCGCCGGGCAAGCGTATTCGTTCTTATAAAGATAAAGTTCGTCCTCAGTACCGACCTTTTCCAGCTCCATAATGCCTTCCGTTTTCGAAAGGATATACCGAACACCCAGGATCGAGTCCGCCGGCATGATCACATTATCGTGATGGAGAGAGAAATAATTATAGTTCGATTTATAGCCCAGCTGCTTGAGGAAATGATTGGACTTTTTATTTGCCATGGAAGCAAATATGCTTATGCCTTCTCTTCCCGAATAGAAAGGAAGATTGTTCGCGTATACCAGATGATGCCAGGTTCTGTGCGACTCCGTGCGGAACCAGTCCTGATCCTCGATACTGTCGGAAAGCACCTCGATCTCATTCAGTGTCTTTTTGAATTCCGGAGCATCCTGCACGCCGTTAAATACGTCCGGCATCAGGGCGCGCGGATTGAAAACGACGATCTCGACTACGATCACGGCAACGAGGAGCCAGGCCCCGATCCTCTTCAGGTTATAGATGACATCCGGCCACTTTTCGAGTGTCATACCGTAAAGAAGGACACTGATCAGGACTAAGAATAAAAGTGTCGCAAAGAAAGAGTTTTCTTCCTTGGCCATACGGCCGAAGCTCTGCGAGAAAAGCAAAAGCGCTAAAACGACGCCGAATGCTTTATAGAAATGCTTCTTTTCGCAATCCTTCATATTCAGGTAAGAATAGAACGCGACAAGGATCATTACAAATGAGAAAAGGAACGCGTAACGGAAATTGAACCAGTTCGGGTCATCGAACAGGTGCCATGCCGCGTTGAAAAGCGGGAACTGGAAACATAAGATGCCGAAACCGAACGCAAATCCGATCGCTGTCTTCAGAGATCTCTTGATCTTCGGATTGAAGAAGAACAGGATGCAAAGGAACAGCGCCGTAACTCCGCAGAAAATATACGGCATGTTGGCCGAAAGATCTCCGGCCTTCTTTTCGACGAACTGATCGAATATGGACGCGAACTTAAACTCCGGCTGCATCGACATGATGGAAGGCTGCTCGGAGTAATCGGGATTGCCGATCGTATTGAGTCCTGCAGGAAGGAGAATGCACGCGCTCATCATCGCGGCGGTGATCGCCGAGAGGATAAACATGCCGACGGTCTTCATGCCCTCTTTTTCCGTTTCCTTTTTGAACCTTCCCTGATAGCCCATTACGGAAATGAGATAGATGAAGGAGAAGATTCCGACCATGTAGGCGATATAGTAACCGGAAACAAACAGGACCAGAAGGACCAGCGTGATCACCGGCCAGGTCTTTTTCCGATCCTCGATGAATTTTTCACAAAGGAGGATCAAAAGCGGCAGGATCGCGAATCCGTCGAGCCACATGATGTTAAAAATATAAACGATCGCGAATGTACAAAGAGGATACATCAGACCGAACATGATGGTCATCTTATCTTCGGTCTTGAACTTTCTGTCCAAAAGCCAGGTCATAAACGCGCCGGCAAAAGAAAGCTTGATGATGATCAGGCAGGTAACCAGTTCCTGGATCATTGTCGTCGGGAAAAGAAGCGTGATCAGATTCAAAGGGCTCGAGAGATAGTAACCGAATACACCTAACGTGTTCGAGCCGATGCCGAGGCTTCTGTTGTAGAAAAGGGACTCTCCGGAAAGAAGCGCCTGCTTGTATCCCATGAGATACGGACCATACTGCGCGCCCAGATCAGAAGTCAGTACATTTCTGTTTCCGAAGGGAACGATCATGTTGATCAGGAAGACCACGATCAGGGAAACCATGGTCACAAAGAATGCTATGAGGGGACGGGTGTCGATCTTTCTTCCCGCTTTCTTTTCGAGCGTTGTCTTCTCTATCAATCCTGTTCCCTCCTTTGCTGCTTCACCTTACCGCTCTTTCTTGTACAGAAGATTAGAGCCGCACAGGCAAAGACCCCCAGTGCACTGATTATAACACCAATTCGAGCTCCGGGGGGATCGAATTGCAGTTCTACGTCGTGGCTTCCGGCCACTAACGGAATGGAGATAAACGCGTCCTGATAGGGTACGATCTCCACATCTTTTCCGTCTACTTTTGCCGACCAGCCCTTTTCGTACGGAATCGTCGCGATCAGGATCTGACCTTCAGAAGCTTCTGCCGAGAAAGAAACGTGTCCGTCTTTGACGGAAAGATCGGATATTCCGTCTTTCAGTTTTTCCGTCTGCTCGGAAAGCGCCGCCAGATTCGTCTCGCTGGCGTATGGTTCATAGCATGCCAGGACATCATCGTTACAACGGATCTCAAAGGTGATCAGCTCGCCCTGATCATGCATTCCGGCATCCACGATCACGGAATAGTATGAAGTGGATTCCTCTTTGTAGATACATTTTCCGTTGCAGTAGATACTGACCGGCGCGCTTTTCATCAGGAACGGGACCGAAAGATATACAGGACCATCTGTCTTTACATACATGGTCGCCTTGAGGATGATCGGGGACTTGTCACTGCCACGCAGATAATATGTCAGATCCGGATCGTTGTATCCACCTGCTACATTCTCAAGATTGAGTCTGTCCTTATCAAGGTCATACTTAAGAGGCTCGGCGATGATGCTTCCGTCTGCTTTCTGCGCGTTGAATACTTCCCAGGTCAGATGTCTGGTATCAAATACATCGTCCGCCTCGATCCCCGTGAGGGAAGTTACAAGGCCTTCTTGGAAAGCGAAATAGTCTTTTTCAATTACCTGTTCCGGTTCTGTTTTTTTGTCCTTAATGCCTTCTTCCGTCTCGGCGTTGGCGTCTCCTGCCGCCTTCTCCAGACTGTATCCGTCAAAAGCGTATGCGTTCTTTTCGGCAAGGAAGACCATTCCGACAGAATACGGATTTTCAAACAGTGTATATTTTCCGGCTGAAGATATCGGATTCAGGCCCGGGATCGCGCTCGCGTCGGAAACCACATAAGAAATGCCCATGAGCGAGTCCGCCAGCAGGTTTACGTTTCTGTGTTCTATGGATGTGTAGTTGAAATTCGCGCAGTAACCGAGCTGCTTGAGGAAATGCTGCATCGTCTTATTCGACATCGAACAGAAAGCGCCGAGTCCTTTTGTACTTGTATAAGACGAAAGGCTCAAAGAGTCGATATTCTTGCCCAGAGTTCCTGCCTGCTCGGTTCTCTTGCCCGAACCGTCGTCGAGGTCTTCCGTCAGGTCGATAAGATCAGCAACCTCTGTCGAGAAAGACTTAGCGCTCTGGGTATCATTCCAGATGGCTCCGACCGTCAGCTTCGGCGCGAGGAAAACGATCTCCACGAGCACGATCGGAACGATGATGCCGCTTCTGTATTTTTTCAGATTCGACATGGACTCCGGCCATTTCTCTTTTGACATGCCCCAGAGGCAAAGACCGATCAGCGCGATCATGATCAGGTTCTGGAAATACATGGAATCTTCTCTTTCGACACCGCCGAACGCCTCGCCGATGCAGAGGAGCGCGAAAATGATACCGATCGTTTTCACGAAGTCTTTATTCCTCAGATCGGAAATGTGCAGGAAAGAATAGAACGCGATAAGGATCGTTCCGAAGATAAAGATGAATGAATAGCGATAGAGGAACCAGTTCGGTTCATTGAAAAGGTGCCATGCCGTATTCAGGATCGGGAAGATAAACGATAAGATACCAAAGCCGAGTCCGAGTCCGGCACGGATCTTCAACTTCCTGGTGATCTGCGGATTCATGAAGAAGAGGATCACCAGTTCCAGAACTGCCAGGCTAGAATAAATAAACGGCAGGTTTTCCGAGATGCTCTTCATCTTGTTAATGAAGATCTGCGGGAGCAGCTTGACCAGCGGGAATCCGGAGTCCATGGAAACGGACAGGCTCGAGGAATTGTCGCCGTTTCTTATGGTGTCGAGGCCTGCCGGGATCAAAAGGGCAGCACATACCATCGCTGCACAGATCGCGACCAGAATGAATACGCCCACCGTCTTTCCCGCGGAAGGTGCTTTTCCCTTCGACACATTACTCTGATATTCCAGGATACCGATCAGATAGAAAAAAGCGAAAATACCGACCATATAGGCCATGTAGTAATTCGACGCAAACAAAAGGATCAGGACGATCAGAAGCTTCCACGCCTGTCGTATATCGTCTTTGAACTTCTCGGTGAAAAGGATCACGAGCGGAAGAAGCGCAAAGCCGTCGAACCAGATAAAGTTGAAGATAAACGACATGGAAAAAGACGAGAGCGCATACATCATACCGAAGAGTATGCTCATCTTCGTCTTTGAACTGAACTTATGGTCGATCAATGCCGTCATAAAAGCGCCGGCAAAGGAGAGTTTCAAGATCGCGATGAGGACGATCGCTTCCGATAGTTTCGACACCGGGAAAAGCAGCGTCAAAAGATTCAGCGGACTGGAGATGTAGTAGGCAAGGATGCCCATGAAGTTTTTTCCCATGCCGACCTCAAAAGAATAGGTAAGCGAACCTCCGGACATGAGCTTATTTCGCAGCGTCGCGAGATACGGAGCGTACTGCGCGGCCAGGTCCGATACCAGGACACTGTTATTCCCGAACGGTGAGACACCCACCGTGAACATGACCACGATCAGCGAGAAGAACACGGCAACAAACGAAAACAGCGGGCGAATATCCCGTTTTTTCGTTTTTTTGATCTTAATTTCAAGCGAGTTCTTTTCGATCATGGGAAGACTCCTTATTGATTACATAGGTATCGTATCACAAAATCGCTCTTTTCCCAAAGGTCAGCGACAGAAACCGTGCTTTTTGCGCCCTCCATGTAGTATACTTAACTTAAAGACAAAAACTTATGAGGTGGGTTATGCTGGTCAGTCTGATGGTTCCCTGTTACAACGAAGAAGAAGCCCTTCCGTTTCTTTACGAAGCTCTTTGTAAAGTCATGGACGAGTGCTCGAAATACGAGTACGAACTGATCTTTGTCAATGACGGCAGCCGTGACAAGACACTTTCCGTGCTTAAGGATATGGCCGAAAAGGACTCTCGTGTCCGCTACATCTCTTTCTCCAGAAACTTCGGTAAAGAAGCCGCGATGTACGCAGGTCTCTCTGCCGCCAAAGGCGAATGGATCGGTCTACTGGATGCCGATATGCAGGACCCGCCGTCACTTCTTCCTGAAATGTTCCAGGCTCTGGAAAACGACGAGTGTGACATCATCGCGACGCGCCGTGTCTCCAGAAAAGGTGAACCGCCGATCCGAAGCTGGTTTGCCCGCCGTTTCTATCACTTGATCAACAAGTTCACGGATGTCGAGATCGTCGACGGCGCAAGAGACTTCCGTGTCATGAAGCGTCCGGTCGTTGACGCGATCCTTTCCCTCGGTGAAAGACAGCGTTTCAGCAAAGGTATCTTCGCCTGGGTCGGATTCCGCACCAAGTGGCTCGAATATGAAAACGTCGAGCGTGTCGCCGGCGAAACGAAGTGGTCGTTTTGGAAGCTTTTCCGTTACGCCATCGAAGGTATCGTATCCTTTACCACCGCGCCTCTGCGTATCGCGATGATCGTCGGCTTCCTCACTTCACTGGGCGCCTTCGTTTACTTGGTCTACTACTTCATCCACGCCCTCATTTATCAGACATGGGAAAAGGCCGCAGGTTATCCTTCCCTCTTGTCCTTCATGCTCTTCCTTGGCGGCATGATCCTGATGGCACTCGGTATCATCGGCGAGTATCTTGCTAAGACATACATCGAAGTCAAGAAGCGTCCGCTATACATCATCGGGGAAGATAACTTAGAAAAGAAAGACTGATACAAAGTAATTCTTCTTTAGAAATATGCGCATGAAAAAACCTTCTCAAGAATGATCTCGAGAAGGTTTATTTCTGCTTGAATTTTCAGAAGAATTACTTAACTACCGTAACCTTTTTCATCTTCTGCTCCTTGAGCGGGCGGTCGCCACGGTCTGTCGGAGTAGAAGCGATCTCGTCAACGACTTCGATGCCTTCGATGATTCTGCCGAAAGCAGCGTAGTTACCGTCGAGGAACGGTCCGTCTTCGTGCATGATGAAGAACTGTGAACCAGCGGAGTTCGGATCTCCTGCTCTTGCCATGGAAAGAACTCCACGCTCGTGAGACAGATCGTTCGGAACACCGTTAGCTCTGAACTCGCCCTTGATGTGATGGCCAGGGCCACCCATGCCTGTACCTGTCGGGTCACCGCCCTGGATCATGAATCCGGAGATGACACGGTGGAAGATCAGACCGTCATAGAAGCCTTTCTCTGCGAGGTCTACGAAGTTCTGTACGCTGATCGGCGCAACATCCGGATAAAGCTCGAGCTTCATGATGCCGCCGTTTTCCATTTCAATAGTTACGATTGGATTTGCCATAATTCAAATCTCCTTTGTTTTAGTCACTCTTTGATACTACCACATGAGGTCGTCGTAGAAAACCTCTTCGAGCGTCAGTCCTTTTGCCGGCATGGTCTTCCCTGCTTCTTTGCGGACTCCTTCGCCGGTCAGAAGTTTTTCGATCTCGGCCTTGGTCATCTTGCCCTGGCCGACATATACGAGGGTTCCCGCCATGATGCGAACCATGTTATAAAGGAAGGATTCGCCGATGACGGTGATCTCGATAAGATCGGGATCTCCTTTCCCGCGTCTGACATAAACGTCTTTCATGGTGCGGATCGGAGTGATGTCCGGGCCGCCCTGCGCGCGGAACGCGGAGAAATCATGTGTGCCGACAAATGCTTTTGCCGCGTCGTCCATCGCCTCTACATCAAGCACACCCGGAACGAAAGCCTCGGTTCTTCTGTTGATGGCAGAGGGCACCTTCGCGTTTCTGACACGATAGCAGTATCGCTTACCCTTGCTGTTGAAACGCGCGTGGAAAGATTCCGGAACTTCCTTGGCCGAAAGTACCACGAGATCGTCATCAAGAACTGCGTTTAATGCCAGCGGGATCTTATCCTCCGGGATCGAAAACGGAACATCCACATGGGAAATATGTCCCTTGGCATGCACACCGGAATCCGTCCGGCTGCATCCGTATATACGACAAAAGCGCCCGTACACCTTCTCCACTGCTTCTTCCAGTGTCTGTTGTACGGAACGCCCGTTATCCTGTCTTTGGAAACCGACGAAATCGGTCCCGTCATATTCGGTCAGCAAAGCGATGCGGATATCCGTAAGCGGTCTGCCTTCCTCACTCATTTTATTATCCCTGGATCTTGTCGTCGAAGCAGGCCTTACCCATCATGGCAGCACCTACGATACCGGCGTCGTTACCCATCTTGGCAACACGGATCTCTGTCTTTCTTACGCCAGGGCCGAAGAAAGGCTTGTTCAGTGTTTTCTCACGAAGCGGAACCATCAGCGGATCACCTTCGTTGCAGACACCGCCGCCGATCAAAAGTACTTCCGGCATGAAAGTATTGATCGCGTTTGCCAGACCTTCGGAAAGGTAGTCGATGTATGTGTCTACGACATTCGCGGAAACCTCGTCGCCGGCTCTCATACCGTCAAATGCGATTCTTGCGTTTGCGTGTCCGCCGTTTTCGTCGATAAGCTTACCGAGGATAGAAGTCGGGTTTGCTGCCGCGGCCTCTTCTGTCATTCTGGCAAGAGCGGACGCGGAACCATATGCCTCGAAGCAGCCCTTACGACCGCAGGAGCACTGCTGTCCGTTAACCATGATGACATGGTGACCGAACTCGGAACCGGCCTGGTTAAAGCCGGAGAAGATTCTGTTGTTGATGATAACGCCGGCACCGATACCTGTACCGAGTGTGATCGTTACGGAATCAGCGACATCCGCTGCCGCGCCGGAAACACTCTCCGCCATAGCCGCGCAGTTTGCGTCGTTATCGATATAGACCGGAAGATCGATCACGGAACGGATGATCTTTCTCATCGGTGCGTTAACAAAAGGAAGGTTGGTCGCGTAGACCAGCGTGCCGGCCTTGTTGTCCGGAGTTCCCGGAGAGCCGATACCGATCGCCTCAACCTCCGACTCGGAAATCTTAGCTTCAGCGATTGCCTGCTTCGCCAGATTTCCCATATCGGTGATGATCTCTTCCATCGGACGGTCCGCGTTTGTCTTGATGCTGACCTTGTTCAGAAGTTCACCCTTCTCAGTTACTACGCCGGCCTTGATGTTTGTGCCGCCGAGGTCGATTCCTACATAATAAGCCATTTCAAATTCTCCTCATCTTGAAACTCATCTATCTTCTGCCCCGGATCCCTTTCCCCGGGGGAATTCGCCCATGCGCGAATATTTTATATTAATTTCGGCAATAAATCTACTGCCACGGGAATAAAAGCCACTACCGTCAGGATGAAAAACCACAAGAAGTCAGATGCCTTGAGTTTGAGCGGGTGGAGTTTGGTCTTGCCGACACCGCCCTGGTAGCATCTCGCGTCCATTGCCACCGCCAGTTCTTCCGCTCTTTTAAAAGAACTTACAAACAGCGGAACCAGTACGGCAACATATCCTTTGGCACGCTGGAACACGTTTCCCGTATCGTATTCCGCGCCACGTGATGATTGCGCTTTCATGATCTTATCCGTTTCTTCGACAAGTGTCGGAATGAATCGGATCGCGATCGATATCGTCATGGCGATCTCGTTGACCGGGACCTTGATGACCTTCAGCGGAGATCCCAGTGACTCCAGCGCGTCCGCCAGTTTCAGCGGCGTTGTGGTAAGAGTAAGAAGGATACTCGTCGCGACGATCAAAAGAAGGAGCCTCAGCACCATGAGGACGGCTCGTTCCAATCCTCCGTAAGTCACCTTGATGACCCACCATGACCAAAGCGTTTCTCCCGATCTTATCGTCAGCACGTTGATGATGAAAATAAAGATCATGATAAAGAGGATCGGTCGGACGGACCTTACTACCTCAATCGGACCGATCTTGGAAAGGAGCGTTAAGAAGATAACGACAGCCACGGCGGCAAGCATAGTAATCGGCTCGTCCGCTATAAAAAGCGTCACCATGTAGATGATGAACAGCAGAACCTTCATGCGTGGGTCGAGCTTATGGATCACGGAATCGCCCTGCACATAACGGCCGATGGAAATGTCCTTCATCATTGGGCATCCACCTCCTTCATGTCACCGAAGACCAGCGATTGCGCCGCCTCGGCCACATCAAAGACGGTGTCGTTGATGTACGGATATTCCTTTTTCAGTTCGCTCATGGTCTGCACCAGACAGGGTTTGTCGAGGCGCATCGCGTAAGAGTTTGTTTCCTGTGAGAAAAGCTTCTCCGGGGAACCGAAGAATACCTGTTCTCCCTTTTTCAGCACCAGTACGCGGTCCGCGATCCTGGCGGCTTCGTCCATATCGTGTGAGACCAGTACGATGGATTTGCCCTGATCTCTTAATGTTTCAATGTAACCGAAGATCTCTTTCTGACCTGCCGGATCAAGTCCCGCAGCCGGCTCGTCGAGAATGAGCACATCCGGGTTCATTGCCAGGATGCCCGCAAACGCGACTCTTCTCTTCTGTCCGCCGGAAAGCTCAAACGGAGATCTCTTCAATATATCTTCAGAAAGGCCGACAAGCGGTAACGCCTCGCGCATCAGTCTGTCGCAGGTCTCGTTGTCGTAGCCCATCTTACTCGGACCGAACTTGATATCTTTTTCGACCGTCTCCTCGAAAAGCTGATATTCAGGATACTGGAACAAGAGGCCGACGTGGCTTCTGATCTTCTTGATCTCATTGTTCTTTTCGGTCGAGATGTATTTCTTTTCTTCCTCACTCCAGACTTCCACTTTGCCTTCGAGCGGGCGCAGGATGCCGTTGAGGTGAGAGATGAGCGTGGTCTTACCGGAACCACTGTGTCCGATAACAGTTACGATCTCGCCTTTTTTCACGTCAAAAGCAATGTCCGAGATCGCTTTCTTTTCCTTCTTGTCGTAACTGTGAGAAAGACCGGTAACACGAAGGATGACCTGATCGGAAACCTCACGCGGTTTCTTATCCGTCTTCATCTTCGGGTCCGGATGTTTGTCTTTTAAGATCTCACGGATCTTCTTCTTCGCGGTCTCTTCCGACAGAAAATCACTCTGCTCGGTTTCCACTCCGCAGAGACGGGCAACTTCGCAGAGAAGCTCCGCCCATTTCGGAAGTTCCAGACCGAGTTCCCTGATCCTGTCGACCTGGGAGAATACCTCGGACGGGGTACCGTTTAAACGGATATTTCCTTTTTCCAGGATGATCACGCGATCCGCGAGGTATGCCTCGTGCATATCATGCGTAATGTGGATAACGGTGATGCCCTTGTCATTACGCATTCTCGCTACAAGCTGTAAGAATTCGTCTCTGGCTTTCGGATCGAGCATGGATGTGCTCTCGTCAAGGATCAGAAGCTGCGGCTGCATCGCGAGAACACCCGCGATCGCCAGTTTCTGTTTCTGACCGCCCGAAAGAGACGACGGCTGCTTGTCTGCCTTTTCAAGAAGACCGACATAGCCAAGTGCTTTTTCCACACGAAGAGCAAGCTCCGGAAGCGGGACCGAAAGGTTCTCCGGACCGAACGCGACGTCCTCTTCGACCGTCGTTCCGACGATCTGGTTGTCCGGATTCTGGAACACCATTCCGCAGTGGGAACGGATCGGCCAGAAGTTTTCGTCCTTGTCCGCCTCAAGATCGAATACGGAGAGTTTTCCCGAATCCGGGAACTCCAGGATATTGATCATCTTGGCAAGTGTGGATTTACCGGATCCGTTTCTGCCTAAGATCGCGACATATTCGCCCTTCTTAACAGTAAAAGAAGCATGGTCCACCGCCACGACATCCTTTCCGGAATTCGTCTCATAGGAAAACAGGATATCCTCTGCTTTCACTGTCAGGTTATATTCCGCAATGTCCTTGGTATTGGAATCCATGCTACTGCTGTCTCCGATTCTTCAGAATAGTAAAAGTGACGGAAGGGTTTTGCCCATCCGCCACTTTATTGTATCAGATTATTTGGGCTATCTTACTCAGCGAATGTGAGGAGAGCCATTTCGGAAGCGTCACCGCGACGAGCGCCGAGCTTCACGATCTTTGTGTAACCACCCTTGTGATTTACAAGAGCCGGAGCGATCTCATTGTAGAGAATGTCTACCGGGTTAACAACGTTGCCCTCAGCATCGTGGCTCTTTCTGAGCCAGTAAGCTGCATTCTTACGAGCTGCCAAACGAGAAGGAGCATCAACCTGAACCGTCTTCTTGGAAACCTGACGATCAACGACTTCATACTTTCTGCCGTTCTTGGAAGTCTTGGAAACCAGGACCTTCATGCCCTTCGCATCCAGCTTCGCGGAGGAAACTGTAACTTCCTTTGTAGTAAAGTTGTCTTTTTCACGAATGGCATCAGCAATCAGCTTATCCATGATCTTAGAAACTTCCTTAGCACGAGCAACAGTTGTTACAACATGCTTTCTGTTCTCGGAAAGTGCCTTTCCGTCTTCTTTTACCGGGCAAACAACCAAAGATGTTGCCAGATTTCTCAAAATTGCGATGCGCTGATCGCTAACTCTTCCTAATTTTCTGTAACCTGCCATGGGTTCATACCTCCTGTATATTTAAAAATATCCTAGCTGACCCTCGAGCCGCTATTTAGTCCTCGACATCTGCGAGAGACAGATCCATATCCTCGAGCTTCTGGATAACTTCTTCCAGAGACTTCTTACCGAGGTTACGAACTTTCATCATTTCGTCTTCCGACTTAGCAACGAGATCACCGATCGTGTTGATACCTGCTCTCTTGAGGCAGTTATATGTACGAACGGAGAAATCAAGATCCTCAATGACGATGTCATGTGTGGAGTTCTTGCTGGAGCTGTCATCAGAATCACGGAAGCTCGGACCATTGGTCACGTCCGTAAGAGCTGTGAACAGACCCAGGTGCTCACGAAGGATCGCTGCAGCGGAAGAAAGAGCCTCATCAACCTTAATGGTTGCATCGGTCCAAACTTCAAGCGTCAGGCTGTCAAAGTCTGTACGCTCACCGACACGCGTATTCTCGATACGGTAGTTAGCCTTCTTTACCGGAGTAAAGATAGAGTCGATAGCGATCGTACCGATTGTCTGTGTAGCCGGCTTATTCTGGTCAGCCGTAGCATAGCCGCGGCCCTTGCTGATCGTGAGTTCGATGAAGAGACGACCTGCTCCGTTCATTGTGCAAATGACATGATCCGGATTCATGATCTCTACTTCTTCATCGTGAACGATATCGCCTGCTGTAACTACGCCGGTCTTGCCTTCATCCATGCTGATGTATACCGTCTTCGGTGTATCAACATGAAGCTTAGCACGGATGCCCTTAACGTTGAGGATGATCTCAGTCATGTCCTCGATAACGCCCGGGATCGTGGAAAACTCATGGAAAACATTCTCAACACGAACGGATGTTACTGCTGCACCGGACAAGGAAGAAAGAAGCACACGACGAAGGGAGTTACCCAGTGTCGTACCGTAGCCACGCTCAAGCGGAGCGATTACGTACTTACCATAGGAGCTGTCTTCGTTGACTTCTACACACTCAATTGTCGGCTTCATAATTTCAATCATATTTATCCTCCTAGCTTGTCATGCAAAGCGAAAGGTTTCTATTACTTCGAGTACAACTCGACGATGAGTGTCTCCTTAACCTCGAGATCAACATCCTCACGAGCCGGCTCTCTTACGATAGAACCTGTAAGTGTCTCTTCGTTGAAGGACAGCCAAGCCGGTACCGGACGGGAATTAGAAAGTGTCTCGAACTTCGGGGACTTTCTGGATGTTTCCTTAACGGAGATCGTATCGCCTGTCTTCAGTGTCATAGACGGGATGTTTGCCTTCTTGCCATTTACGAGGAAATGACCGTGTGTAACGAGCTGACGAGCTTCGTTTCTGGAAGAAGCAAGACCCAGACGATATACGACATTGTCGAAACGGAGTTCGAGGAGCTCAAGGAGCTTCTCACCGGTCTTACCCTGCTTACGCTCAGCACGTGCATAGGTAAGTCTGAACTGCTTTTCAAGTACGCCGTAGAAACGCTTTGTCTTCTGCTTCTCACGAAGCTGTACACCATATTCTGAAATCTTTTTTCTGCCCTGACCATGCTGACCCGGAGCGGCACTCTTCTTAGCAAGTGCGCACTTAGCGGAATAGCATCTCTCACCCTTGAGGAAGAGCTTGTCTCCTTCTCTGCGGCAGAGACGGCAGGTTCCTTCTGTATATCTAGCCATTCTCTATACCTCCGAACTCAGACTCTTCTTCTCTTAGGCGGTCTGCAACCATTGTGCGGAACCGGAGTTACATCTTTGATCATTGTAACTTCCAGACCTGCTGTCTGCAGGGCACGGATAGCGGATTCACGACCCGGACCAGGTCCCTTAACGTAAACCTCAACTGTACGCATGCCGTGATCAGCAGCCTTTCTACCTGCATCCTCAGATGCCATCTGAGCTGCGAACGGTGTACCCTTACGGGAACCCTTCATGCCCATCTCACCGGCAGATGCCCAGGAGATTGCATTACCCTGCATATCAGTGATCGTAACGATCGTGTTGTTAAATGTAGCGTGAATATGAGCCTGACCTTTGTCAATATTCTTACGCTCTCTTCTCTTCGGTCTTGCGGCCGTTTTCTTAACTGCTTTTGCTGCCATGGGTTCGCCTCCTTACTTCTTCTTACCAGCGATCGTACGCTTCGGTCCCTTACGGGTACGAGCATTCGTCTTGGTGCGCTGGCCACGAACAGGCAGACCCATTCTGTGACGGCGGCCGCGATAGCATCCGATTTCTGTCAATCTCTTGATGTTCAGGGAAACTTCTCTTCTCAGGTCACCCTCAACGTTGTAATTGTTCTCGATCTGGTCACGAATCTTAGCGATATCATCCTCAGAAAGATCCTTAACACGTGTGTCAGGATTGATCTTTGTGTCCGCAAGAATACGATCAGAACTTGTCTTACCAATGCCATAAATGTACGTAAGAGCGATTTCTACTCTTTTGTCATTTGGCAGATCTACACCGGCAATACGAGCCATTCTGTGTACCTCCATGAATGAATCAATAAATGTTTTGTTTCGTATATATATGACATGCTGATGCTAAGATCCTCTCGGGTTAGGAGAGGCAGCCGCCTTGGCATAACTGGTGCATGTAATATCCAAACTTTTTTCGTTTCCTGTCCTAGCAGACAATGACGAAGCCTGCAAACAGGAGGATTCTGGGATTAACCCTGCTTCTGCTTATGCTTAGGATCCGAGCAGATGATCATAACACGACCATTACGACGAATGACCTTGCACTTCTCGCACATGGGTTTTACCGACGGTCTTACTTTCATGACGTAACCTCCCTGTCTACTTAAAAAACAATGCAAAACTAACATACGCTATGCGCGCACGCTAAAATATTATACCAAAAACTCTCTGCATTTCAAGAGAGTTTTTGATTTTTTCTTCTCTTTTTTTATTCCGTCCTCAACAGGCCGTCAGGGACGGTTCTTGGGCGCGATTTTACTTCGCGCGCCAAGTGATGCGGCCACGAGACAGATCGTATGGAGAAAGCTCCATTGTTACTCTGTCACCCGGCAGGATCTTGATGTAGTTCTGACGCAGTTTGCCCGAGATATGAGCAAGTACGATATGGCCGTTTTCCAGTCTTACCTTAAATGTTGCGTTCGGAAGAGCATCATCAACGATGCCCTCTACTTCAATTACATCCTCTTTAGACATTCTTACCCTCCGTTAATGTGATGATTTCCGGTCCGTTTTCTGTAATGATGATCGTATTTTCATAGTGCGATGCGTATTTTCTGTCACGGGTGATGACCGTCCACTCGTCACTCAATACTGCGATTTCTCTTCTTCCCATCGAGATCATGGGTTCGATGCAGAAAGCCATGCCCTTGACAATGCGAGGGCCGTGTCCGAATCTGCCGTAGTTCGGAACATCCGGATCCTCATGAAGCTGGTGTCCGATACCGTGACCTGTCAGCTCACGAATGACGCCGTAGCCGAAGCTCTCAGCGTGTGCCTGTACGGCAGACGAAATATCTCCGATGCGGTTTTCGGTCGAGACCTTTTCAAAACCTTTCCAGAAACACTCCTCTGTAACCTTGACCAGTTTAGCGGCTTCCTCCGAGATCTTTCCTACGGCAAAAGTTCTTGCCGCGTCCGCGTGAAGTCCGTCGAGAGAGCAGCAAACATCACATGTGACGATGTCGCCTTCCTTGAGGACTACGTCTTTTCTCGGAATGCCGTGAACGATGACTTCATTCGGGGAGATGCAGATCTGACCCGGGAACGGCGGATCGCCGTAGTGGTAAGACGAAGAGATAGCGCCGTGCTTGTCGAAGACCTGCTTGGCGATCTCATCGAGTTCCCATGTCGTGATGCCCGGCTCGACCTTTTCGCCGAGAGTCAAAAGACACTCTTCGACGACCTTGCCGGCCTCACGCATTTTTGCAAAATCCGCTTCTGTCTTGATTTCGATCATTGATTACGCCTTTCTAAATCCCTTTGCAGCAAGTGCCTCAGCAGCCTGCGCAAAAGCAACGTCCGGACTCTTGGAGTTGTCCGCGGAGATCACGATGCCCTTCTTCTCATAAAAGTCGATGAGCGGCTTTGTGTTCTCTTCATAGGTAACAAGTCTCTGCTTAACTGTCTCCGGCTTGTCATCATCACGCTGGATGACTTCCTTGCCGCAAACATCGCAAACACCCTCGACCTTAGTCGGACGGGAAACTACGTTGTAGCTTTCACCGCAGGATGTGCAGACTCTTCTGTTTACAACACGTTCCATGATAACTTCAGCCGGAACATCTACCTTGATAACGGCGTCGATCTGAGAATTGCTCTTAGCAAGCATCTCGTCAAGCTTTTCAGCCTGAGCGATCGTTCTCGGGAAACCGTCGAGAAGGTAACCGTTCTTGCAGTCATCCTGGGCAAGACGATCTTCAACCATAGAGATGGTTACTTCGTCCGGAACCAGTTTGCCGGCATCGATATACTTCTTGGCTTCGATGCCCAGAGGTGTCTGTTCCTTGATGTTCGCACGGAAAATATCTCCTGTGGAGATATGTGTGATCTTGTATTCGTTTTTCAGAACCGCTGCCATGGTTCCCTTACCGGAACCCGGTGCGCCTAAAAGGATCAGTTTCATAAGAAAACCCTCTTCTCTAACTTTCAATTTTATACGCGCAAGCAGCCCCACGTGTAAACACGCGAGGCTGCATAGCATTATCTTATGATTTGTGCATTACCGTTAAGCAGCATAACGCGTACCCTGCTTATTCGTCATACAAGGAATCCCTTGTAGTTGTGGGTAACCATCTGCGATTCGATCTGGTCGACCAGGTCGTTGGCAACACCTGTCATGATGAGAACGGATGTACCTGCGAACCATACGCCTTCCATACCTGTCAGCTTACCAAGCAGTGTCGGTACGAGAACGACGATGCAAAGGAAGCATGCATCACACCAGTTAAGGCGGTTAGCCACTTTCGCGATGAACTCCGAAGTCGGACGACCCGGACGAACACCCGGAATGAATCCACCATTCTTCTGCAGGTTCTGCGAGATCTCGATCGGGTTGAACTGGATCAGAGAATAGAAGAATACGAAAGCGAAGATGCAGATGAAGTAAGCAACATAGTAGAACGGGCTGCCACCGAAGTCGCGGAACCATTTTACGATGATGTTGTTGCTGTTCGGGAAGAAGAATGTCACGATCGTCGACGGAAGCGACAGGAAAGACATCGTGAAGATAACCGGCATAACGCTGGATGCATTAACCTTCAACGGGATGTATGTGTTCTGTCCGCCATAGACTTTTCTTCCGATGACCTTCTTAGAGTACTGAACCGGAATTCTTCTTTCTGCATTCTGAACGTATACGCAGAAGATGATCGTTGCCAGGGAGATCAGGGATACGAAAACGAAAGCCGTGATTCCCAGAGTGTTGCCGAGAGCTGCGTTCGAGAAGCTGCCTGCGATGTTGAGTGCATCGTAGTAGAGAGTCTGGATCATCTGCGGGATACGCGTAACGATACCGGCAAAGATGATCAGGGATACACCGTTGCCGATGCCCTTCTCGTTGATGCGCTCACCGAGGAATACAACAAAGCATGTACCTGCAGTAAATGTCAGGATGATCAGTGCTGCACACAGCGGCTTCGGCAGGTAACCTGTCATAGCAGATCTTGTAGCGTAGCAGAAGAAAGATGCCTGCATAAGAGCCAGACCGACTGTCAGATAACGAGTGATCTTCTGGATCTTCTTCTGTCCCTCTTCACCTTCTTTGGCAAGATTCTCCAAAGCAGGGATAGCAACTGTCAGGAGCTGGATGATGATCGAGGAGTTGATGTAGGGAGTAATACCCATCGCGAAGATGGTTGCCGCATAAAGACCACCACCTGCGATAATATCCATCAAGCTACCGATCTGACCCCAGTTCTGAACGACACTTGTAAATTCAGTACGGTTGATACCCGGGCACGGGATCAAGCCGCCTACCATGTAAAGGCCGAGAATAAACATCGTAAAAAGAAGCTTCTTACGAAGATCCGGCAGACGGAATGCATTAACTAAGGTGTCAAATACGCCCTTCATGTTATACCTCCTGAGCCGTTCCACCAGCCTTTTCGATTTTCTCTTTTGCAGAAGCAGAGAACTTCTTTGCCTTAACAGTCAGCTTCTTTGTCAGATCGCCGTTACCGAGGACCTTGATACCGTCGTTGACCTTAGCAAGTGTGATGATACCGGCATCAGCGAGGATCGTTGCATCGACCTCTGCACCGTTATCAAACTTCTCCAGATCGGAGACGTTGATTTCAACATACTCTGCAGCGAAACGCTTGTGGTTGAAACCACGCTTCGGCAGACGTCTGTAAAGAGGCATCTGACCACCCTCGAAACCAGGACGGACACCGCCACCGGAACGAGCATTCTGACCCTTGTGACCACGACCGGAAGTCTTACCGTTTCCGGATCCTGCACCACGGCCCTTACGATATGCTTTCTCGTTGCCGCAGGAAGACATTTCATTAAGTTTCATGTTTCCTATACCTCCATTACACTTCTTCGCAAGTAACAAGATGTGCTACTGTGCGAACCATACCGCGAATTGCCTCGTTATCAGCCTTCTCAACAGACTGACCGATCTTGTGAAGACCGAGAGCCTTAACTGTAGCAGCCTGGTTTTTCTTGGATTTGTTGGTGCTCTTGACCAATGTAATCTTCAAGTTTGCCATGTTAGCACACCTCCATTACCTAATTTCTTCAGCAGACTTTCCGCGCAGACGTGCGACCTCTTCAAGAGAACGCATGCTCTTCAAGCCTTCCATTGTTGCGTTAACAACATTGTTCGGGTTGTTAGTACCCAGAGACTTTGTACGGATATCCTTGATGCCGCAAAGTTCGCATACCGCACGAACCGGGCCACCTGCGATGATACCTGTACCACTTGCAGCCGGCTTCATAACGATCTTACCTGCGCCGAAAACACCAAATGCTTCGTGCGGGATCGTGTTGCCGTCGAGCGGAACAGTGATCATGTTCTTCTTAGCATCCTCGATGCCTTTTCTGATCGCGTCCGGGATCTCGGCTGCTTTACCGAGGCCCTTACCAACGTGACCATTCTCGTCACCTACAATTACGAGGGCTGCGAAACGGAAATTTCTACCACCCTTAACCGTTTTGGAAACACGTCCGATATGGATGACTTTCTCTTTTAATTCGGTTGAATTTGGTTCAAAACCCATCTTGTTTCCCTCCTAATCAGAATTTCAGGCCAGCTTCACGAGCTGCCTCTGCTAAAGCTGCTACACGACCGTGGAAAATGTAACCGCCTCTGTCGAATACAACCTCGTTGATATTCGCAGCCAGAGCGCGCTCTGCAATCTTCTTACCAACTGCAGCTGCACCTTCCTTGTTGCTTCCGTTTTCGATAGAAGCTTTCACTTCTTTATCCAATGTGGAGGCACTTACGAGAGTCTTGCCTGCTTCATCATCGATGATCTGGGCATAGATGTTTGTGTTACTTCTGAAAACGCAAAGACGCGGACGAGAAGAGGTACCGGCAATCTTTTTTCTTACACGGACATGCTTTCTACGGCGAATAGCGTTCTTGTCAACTTTATTAATCATGCTTGTTCACCCCTTCACTTACTTCTTAGCGCCAGTCTTACCTTCCTTGATGCGGACATATTCACCAACATATCTGATGCCCTTGCCCTTATATGCATCCGGAAGTCTGAACGAACGGATCTTAGCGGCTGTTTCGCCAACTAACTGCTTATCAGCACCCTTAACGATGATCTGGTTCTGTGCCGGAACATCAATTGTGATTCCTTCCGGCTCTTCCATCTCGATCGGGTGGGAGTAACCAAGGTTGAATACAACCTTCTTACCCTGCTTTGCGGCCTTGTAACCAACGCCCTGGATCTCGAGTTCCTTCTTGAAACCTTCGGAACAACCGATAACCATGTTGTTGATCAGAGAACGTGTCAAACCATGAAGAGCCTTCACCTGCTTTTCATCGTTCGGTCTCTTAACCGTGATTACATTGTCATTTACTTCAACAATGATGGACGGATGCACATTCAGAGAAAGTGTAGCGTCCTTGCCTTTTACAGTAATGGTCTGACCATCCTGCTTTACTTCGAGCCCTGCCGGGATCGTGATTGGCATATTACCAATTCTAGACATACAATCTTACCTCCTGCTCTTTAGATTGCGGAACCTTGCGGTTCCATTTCAGAGTGTTAATGGTTTTCTATTACCAAACGTAAGCCATAACCTCGCCGCCAACGCCGAGTTTTCTGGCTGCCTTATCAGTCATAACGCCCTTGGACGTAGAGATGATAGCGATACCGAGACCACCGAGAACCTTCGGGAGATTCTCCTTGTCCGCGTAAACACGGAGACCCGGCTTGGAAATTCTCTGGATACCGGAGATAACGTGCTTCTTAGCAGCGTACTTCAGTGTGATCTTGATCATTCCCTGCTTGTCATCTTCAATCGTTTCAAAAGAAGCGATATAACCTTCATCTACTAAAATCTGTGCGATAGCCTTCTTCAAATTGGAAGCAGGAACCATTACTGTCGGATGACCGGCTGTGCCTGCATTACGGATTCTTGTCAGCATATCTGCAATTGCATCTGTAATCTGCATAAATCTTTCCTCCTTGTCGCTATCGTTTACCAGCTTGCCTTACGAACACCCGGGATCTGGCCCTTGTAAGCCAGGTCACGGAAGCACAGACGGCAGATACCATACTTACGGATATAAGCGTGAGGTCTACCACAGAGCTTGCAACGGTTGTGCTGCTGAACTTTGAACTTCGGTGCACGCTGCGCCTTGAGTTTCATTGACGTTTTAGCCATATTACTTATATCCTCCTATTACTTTCTGAACGGCATACCGATGTTAGCGAGAAGAGATCTTGCTTCTTCATCCGTCTTAGCCGTTGTTACGATGATGATATCCATACCACGGACCTTATCGATCTTATCGAACTCGATTTCAGGGAACATGAGCTGCTCCTTGATACCCATAGCATAGTTACCGTGACCATCGAAAGAGTTCGGATTTACACCACGGAAGTCACGTACACGCGGCAGGGAGATGCTGATCAACTTATCGAGGAAGTTGTACATATTCTCGCCACGGAGTGTTACCTTACAACCGATCTTCATGCCTTCTCTGAGCTTGAAAGCCGCTACGGACTTTGTAGCTACAGTAGCGATCGGCTTCTGGCCGCAGATGATACCCATGTCACGCATAGCGTTCTCGAGAGCCTTCGGGTTATCCTTGACTTCACCGACACCCATGTTGAGAACGATCTTCTCAAGCTTCGGGATCTGCATGACAGACTTATACTTGAATTCTTCCTGCAAAGCAGGCGCAACTTCATTTACATACTTGTCCTTAAGTCTAGACATTTAATTACTCCTCCTTTGCCTTCTTGATCTGGTCGATATCAGCGCCGCACTTCTTGCAGACACGATACTTTGCACCGTCTTCAGCAACTCTCTTGCCAACACGAGTAGCCTTGCCGCACTTCGGGCAAACCAGCATTACGTTGGAAGCATCGATGGATCCTTCCTTCTCGATGATGCCGGCCGGCTTTGTCTGGCTCATAGCCTTCTGGTGCTTCTTGACCATGTTGACTCCGGAAACGATTACTCTACCGCTCTTCGGCTCAGTCTTGATGACCTGACCCTGAGAACCGGCGTCCTTACCGGAGATAACAACGACTTTATCGTCCTTTTTAACGTGAATCTTGCTAGCCATTTGTCATCCTCCTTACAGAACTTCTGGAGCCAGAGAAAGGATCTTCATGTAATCCTTGTCACGGAGCTCTCTTGCGATAGGCCCAAAGATACGGGTTCCACGCGGGTTCTTGTCTTCCTTAATGATAACGGCAGCATTCTCGTCGAACTTGATGTAAGAACCATCAGCTCTTCTTACGCCCTTCTTTGTGCGGACAACTACTGCACGGACAACATCGCCCTTCTTAACCACGCCACCAGGAGTAGCAGTCTTAACAGAGCAGACGATTACATCACCGATATTCGCATACTTACGCCAGGAACCGCCGAGCACTTTGATGCAGGCAAGTTCTTTTGCGCCAGTATTATCCGCAGATCTTAATCTGGATTCTACTTGAATCATGTTGATTTCCTCCTTTACGTAATTCCCTTACGTATTACTTCGCCTTCTCAATAATCTCGACCAGTCTCCAACGCTTGTCCTTAGACAGCGGGCGGGTCTCCATTACCTTTACCTTGTCGCCGATGCCGCACTTGTTTTCTTCGTCATGCGCCTTCAGCTTATATGTTCTCTTCATAATCTTGCCGTACAGCGGGTGCTTTACGTGCTCAACTACGGAAACAACGATTGTTTTGTCCATCTTGTCGGAACTTACGATACCGACACGAGTTTTTCTGAGGTTACGATCGCTCATTGCTACTTCTCCCTTCATTAATTAGCCTTAAGCTCGATCTCACGAAGAATCGTGTTAACACGAGCGATGTCACGCTTTACAGCACCGAGGCGCTGCGGATTCTCGAGCTGGTTGGTCGCATGCTGGAAACGGAGCTTGAAGAGTTCATCCTTCAATGCAACCAGTTCCTGCTGAAGTTCTTCAGCGGATTTTGAACGCAATTCTTTAGTTGTCATTTCAAGATACCTCCTCGCCTTTCTTAATGAACTTAGTCTTGCAAGGGAGCTTATGTCCGGCAAGACGCATAGCCTCACGAGCTACTTCTTCGGATACACCTGCGATCTCGAAAAGAACTCTGCCCGGCTTAACTACTGCTACCCAGTACTCCGGGGAACCTTTACCGGAACCCATTCGAGCCTCAGCAGGGTGCTTTGTGATCGGCTTGTCCGGGAAGATCTTGATCCAGACCTTACCGCCTCTTTTTACGTAACGGTTGATCGCGATACGAGCTGCCTCGATCTGATTGGAAGTGATCCAGCAAGGCTCTGTGGAGTAGATACCGAAATCACCGTAAGCAACAAAGTTACCTCTGGAAGCCTTACCTGTAAGGCGGCCGCGCTGCTGCTTTCTGTGCTTTACTCTCTTAGGAAGTAACATTACGCTTCGCCTCCTTCCACAACTTTGACAGTCTTCTTAGCTGTCAGGATCTCACCGCGGTAGATCCATACCTTAACACCGATGCGGCCGTACTGTGTGTTTGCCTCAGCAAAACCATAGTCGATGTCAGCACGCAGTGTCTGCAGCGGGATTGTACCTTCGTGATATGTCTCGGAACGAGCGATTTCAGCGCCGCCCAGACGACCGGAGCAGGATGTCTTGATACCCTTAGCACCGGACTTCATTGTACGGGACATAGCCATCTTCATGGCACGACGGAAAGAAACACGTCTTTCCAGCTGGGAAGCGATGCTCTCAGCAACGAGCTGAGCGTTTGCATCAACGTTCTTGATCTCACGAACGTCTACGAAGAAATTCTTCTTGAACTTCTTCTGAAGCTTCTTCTTGAACTCTTCAATACCTGCGCCCTGGCGACCAATGATGATACCCGGCTTAGCTGTATTGATGATGATGCTTGTCTTGTCAGCGCCCTTACGCTCGATCTCGATTGTGGATACGCCTGCAGCGAAGCACTCTTTCTTTACAAAATCACGGATTTGCTTGTCCTCAACGAGGAAATCGCTGAATGTCTTCTTGTCGGCATACCAACGTGTGTCCCACTCTTTGATGACACCGACGCGCAATCCATGGGGATTAACCTTCTGGCCCATTCTTTATTCCTCCTTATACTCTTTCTTTGAGAACAACTGTAACGTGACTTGTTCTCTTGTTGATTCTGGATGCAGATCCTCTTGCTCTCGGAATGAAGCGCTTCAGGATCGGACCCTGGCTGGAATATGCATCTGCAACGTACAGGCTGGATCTGGAAAGACCGTTGTTGTTAACAGCGTTAGCCTCAGCGGACTTAACAGCCTTCTTCAGTACCGGAGATGCAGCCTTCGGTGTGTAATCCAGGATAGCGTATGCTTCGTCAAGATCCTTACCCTTGATGAGGTCAGCAACGACCTTTACCTTACGGGGTGTGATGCGGACATACTTAGCAACTGCCTTACCCTGATCTTTGCCGATACCGAGAAGCTTCTTCTGCTTCTTTGTAAGTGCCGGCTTCTTCGCGTTCTTCTTCTGCTGCTTACCGTAAGCTTCGAGGATTTCAGCGCGATTAGATTCGATATAGTCTTTAGTCAACTTAACTTTTTCCACTATGTTTTCCTCCCTTCAAAGCTTACGATTATTTACCACCGGATGATTTCTCACCGGCATGGCCTCTGAATGTTCTCGTCGGAGCGAACTCACCCAGCTTATGGCCGATCATTTCCTCGACTACATAAACCGGAACATGTCTTCTGCCGTCATAAACAGCGATCGTGTGTCCGACCATTTCCGGATAGATCGTCGAAGCGCGAGACCAAGTCTGTACAACCTTTTTCTCATTCGCTGCGTTCATCGCATTGATTTTCTTCATCAGGGCATCTTGTACAAAATAACCCTTTTTGGTTGATCTACTCATTTTGGTTCCTCCCTTCGCTTACTTTCTACCCTTAACAATGTACTTGTTAGACTGCTTCTTCTTGTTTCTTGTCTTCTTACCGAGAGTCGGAACACCCCAAGGTGTAACAGGACCCGGAAGACCGATCGGGGACTTACCTTCACCACCACCGTGCGGGTGATCGTTCGGGTTCATAACGACACCACGGACTGCAGGTCTAACGCCCATGTGACGATGACGTCCTGCCTTACCGATGGATACGTTCTCGTGCTCGTTGTTACCAACAACACCGATGGTCGCTCTGCACTTGATGGAAACCATACGAACCTCACCGGACGGGAGACGTACCTGAGCGAACTCGCCCTCTTTAGCCATCAGCTGTGCGCCTGCACCTGCTGTACGAACCATCTGAGCACCCTTGCCGGGCTTCAGCTCGATATTGTGGATCATGGTACCAACCGGGATGTTTGCGATCGGAAGTGCGTTACCTGCTACGATATCAGCATCAGCGCCGGATACTACCTTATCGCCAACCTTGAGACCCTGCGGAGCCAGGATGTAAGCCTTAACACCGTCTGCATACTGGATCAGCGCGATGAACGCTGTGCGGTTCGGATCATACTCAAGTGCAACTACTGTTGCCGGGATACCATCTTTTGTTCTCTTCCAGTCGATGACACGGATCTTACGACGGTTAGCGCCACCGATGTGACGAACTGTGATACGTCCATAAGAGTTGCGTCCGCCTGAATTGCTGCCGGATGCCAACAGACTCTTCTCGGGCTTCTTCTTCGTCAGGGAAGAATAGTCCGCAACGGTCATGTTGCGTCTTGCAGGAGAAGTTGGATTAAAAGTCTTTACTGCCATTCTCTCTTCACTCCTTTTCCATCAGGCCCATTACTGGCCGATTCCATATTCTTCAATAGCTGTCTTATACTTCTTATCGGACTTAGCAGCCTTGCCGCCCTTACCGAGATAAGACACTTCCTTGCCCTCTGTATCGATAGTAACTACAGCCTTCTTGAAAGCCGGTGTAGTACCCTCTACATAGCGCTGTCTCTTTTTCTTTCCATCATAGTTTACTGTGTTAACAGCAACTACCTTGACCTCGAAGAGCTGCTCAACAGCCTTTCTAACGTCTGTCTTTGTAGCTGTTCTAGCTACCTGGAAAGTATACTTGCCTTCTGCTGCATCATAAGAGCTCTTCTCTGTGATGATCGGCTTAATGATGATGTCCTGCGGTGCCTTGCTCATACATACACCTCCATAATCTTCTCAGCAGCTTCCTTAGTCATGATAAAGGAATCATACTTAAGGATATCGAATACGTTGATCGTATTAACGAAAGCTGTCTTGACTGTCGGAAGGTTTCTAGAAGCCTTTTCAACGTTCTCATTCTTACCGCCGAGTACGACGAGAGCAGAATCTTCAACCTTGATTGCCTTCATGAAATCAACCATGTTCTTTGTCTTCATGGTATCGAAGTCGAGTGCGTCGATAACGTAGATCTTGCTGTCAGCCAGCTTTGTGGAGAAAGCGGACTTCATAGCCAGACGTCTGATCTTCTTCGGTACTGTGTAGCTGTAAGATCTCGGCTTAGGCCCAAAGATGATGCCGCCGCCAACATACTGTGCAGAACGTGTAGAACCGTGACGAGCACGACCTGTACCCTTCTGACGATAAGGACGCTTACCGCCACCGCGAACTTCGCTTCTTGTTTTTGTGGAATGTGTGCCCTGACGACGATTAGCCAGAATGTTGAGTACTACTGTACGCATTGCAGCGGCGTTCGGCTCAATACCGAAGATCGCGTCAGAAAGATCCATCGATCCGACAACGGCTCCACTAAGATTCAAAATATCAATTTTAGCCATTTCTTAGTTCCTCCTTGTCGTCGAATTATTTAGCCTTTACAGACGACGTGATTGTTACGATGCCGCCCTTAGGACCCGGAACCGCGCCCTTAAGAACGAGGATTCCTCTCTCGCCGTCAACACTGACGACCGTCAGATTCTGTACTGTGCAGTTTACTGCGCCCATGTGACCAGGCATCTTCTTACCCGGGAGAACACGAGCCGGTGTGGAGTTAGCGCCCATGGAACCAACACGTCTGTGGTACATAGAACCGTGTCCGTCCGGACCACCCTTCTGACCGTGACGCTTGATGTTACCCTGGTAACCTTTACCCTTGGATACACCACTTACATCTACATGATCGCCAACTGCGAGCATGTCGGAGACTTTGATCTCCTGACCGAGGCTGTAATCTTCCTCTGTCTTAAA
This sequence comes from Clostridiales bacterium, assembly GCA_017617525.1. Taxonomy (GTDB): domain Bacteria; phylum Bacillota; class Clostridia; order Saccharofermentanales; family Saccharofermentanaceae; genus Scatonaster. The sequence goes on along the minus strand of JAFZWA010000053.1, from coordinate 18,223 downwards.
CTCACGGATAGTACGCTTAACGCTGACCTCAGCCTTTGCGAACTGTCCCTTGTCCGGCTTGTTAACAAGCTTTTCACGAATGTCGCCTGTTGCGACCTTCACAGCCTTGTAGCCGTCTTTTTCTACCGTCTTATTCTGAATAACAAACATAGGGTTGCATTCAATAACGGTTGCCGGTACTGCCAGACCGCTCTCATCGAAGAGCTGTGTCATGCCGGCTTTTTTGCCAAGTACGAACTTTGTCATTTCTTTCTTCCTCCTATTTAGGTTATTGGTTCGCGTTTTGTTTTAGTCCGCGAACATGACCTCCGCATATCCTGCCGCTTGGACGACCGGCAGAACGCGGAAAAAGCCATTAGGCCTTGAGCTCAATGCTCACGCCTGCAGGCATGTCAAGCTTTGTCAGTGCGTCGATCGTCTTCTGGTTCGGTGCGAAGATGTCGATGAGACGCTTATGAGTTCTAAGCTCAAACTGCTCACGGGAATCCTTATACTTATGAGGAGAACGCAGGATCGTTGTGATCTCTTTCTCTGTCGGGAGCGGGATCGGGCCGGAGAAGCTTGCGCCTGTTCTGGTGACCGTCTCGACGATTCTTGCTGCGCTCTGGTCAAGGAGCTCGTGATCGTAAGCCTTGAGCTTAATTCTGATCTTCTGGTTTGCTGCCATTTGTTTTTCCTCCAATACTTTGCTGTTATTTTTTCTTCACCCTGTCCAGCGTTTCTTCTGATCCCATCATAAAACCCAGGAGACCAGTTACCGCCTCGTGCGGCACTTTGGGCCTGGGCATGTGTTCTTCAAAACACACGCTGTACGTCCGGGTTCCTCGCCGAAGATCCATGCCTTCGACTGCTCCGCCTAAGTTACCCGCTCTCTAAAGCACAGCCCGCTTTATCCTGCGGCAATCTCAAGCTTCAACGCTTGCGCGTACAAAGTCGCGCAGGAAAGATTATACAGCGCATATCAAGTGTTTGCAAGCACTATTTTCAAAAATTGTGATTTTTTTGCCTAAAAAAGGACTTTTCCGAAATCCCGTCGCCGAAAACGGGCATTTTAACGGCATTTCGGAGCCTTCTTCTTTTTTATTCCCCGAGCATGCCGAGAACATCTTCCTGCGAAAAGTGATACTTCTGATCACAGAAATGACATTCCAGATCGATGCCGTTCGGATCCTCGGACAATTCGGTAAGGTCTTTCTTGCCGATCGCCATGAGGTTTCTTTCCATTCTGTCCCTGCTGCAGTTGCATTTATAGGCCACTTTTCTTCCCTGAAGGAAGCAGATGTCCTTATCGCCCAGGAACATATCGAGGATCTTTTCGGGATTCATCCCCTCGGTAAGAAGGAAAGTCACATCCGGAAAACCTCCGCTTACGCGGTTTTCGAGATACTCGATCGTTTCCTCATCCGCACCGGGAAGGAGCTGCACCATGAAACCTCCGGCGCATGTTACGCCGTTGGCGTCAATGCCGACACCCAAAGATACGATCGAAGGTGTCTGCTCGGAAGACGCAAGATAATAGGTGAAATCCTCGGCGATCTCGCCGGAGACCAGTTCGACCTGTCCGACATATGGTTCTTTCAGACCGAAATCCTTGACGACGGTAAGTTTGCCGTTTCCGACAGCGGCTCCGACATTGAGTTTTCCGGGGCGGTGATATGTGGTCTCGACTACAGGCTCCAGACAGTAGCCTCTGACGTTTCCGTGAGAATCCGCGACCGCGGTCATTCCCTGCAAAGGACCGTCGGAACGGATATTGGTCGTAAGAGAGTCGCCGTCACCCTTCAGCGTATCGGCAAGGAAAAGCGTTCCCGTCAGAAATCTTCCGAGAGCAGCCGTCGCGACAGGGGATGTGTTATGGATCCGAAGCGCTTCTTTTACCAGATTCGTGGAACGGATCGCAAGCGCCCTTACCTTTCCGGAAAGCGCCGTGGCAGTCACGATATAATCCGAGTCATCCATCGGAGAACCCGGTGCCAGATAGAAATCATCCATCTTAGTTATCTCCGTTTCTTACTTTCTTTCTCAGAGGAAGATAATACATCCATAGGTCTTCTGACGCAATAGAAGATCCTCTCGTCTTTATCGTTCGGCTTTCTCTTCTTTAAGTCGCCGAAGACACCCGCGACTTCCAGACCGTATTTAGAAACGATCTCGCGGATCTCTTCATCTGAATAGTAACGCTCGACGATATCTTCGTCGCAGCGGGAATAGATTTCTCCGTCTTCAGTCCCGAACATCGTAAGAGAAGCCGTATTGAGCTTCGTTTTCGGATCGTAGTCATTTTCCCACAGGATCGTAAAATCATCTTCTATCAGATAGAAGAAATTATCGGAAAGCGTCTCCTCGAAATGCTTCTTCGTGGCGACATCGAAAATGAAAAGGCCGCCGGGATTGAGAAAATTCGAGAAAGAACCGAAAAGCTTCTCCAGTGCTTTTCGATCGGTAATATGGTTTACGGTATCCAGAAGGCAAACGAAAATGTCCGCGGATCCGAAAAGATCGAGCTTGGTCATATCCTGCAAAAGCCACAGGATCTTCGATCTCGGGCCGGCGTTGCTTCTGGCCTGATCGAGCATGCAGGGAGAATTGTCGACACCGATCGTGTCATAGCCACGCTTGGATAACTCGGAGGTCACAAGGCCGGTACCGCATCCGAGGTCACAAAGAAGGAGTTTTCCTTTTTCGCCGTCGCCGGTCTTTTTTCCGTAGCGTCGCGCGATCTGATCTACAAAATCCGCCCATTCGGCCGGATCGAGATCCTTCTGGAACGCGTCATAATATACCGCTAAAAAATCGTAGGCTGACATATTCTTATCCTTTGATATAAGGAACCGGGTCGACTTTCTGGCCGTTGACTCTGACTTCAAAGTGGAGGTGCGGGCCTGTGGAAGTACCGGTACTGCCGCATTCCGCGATCGTCTGACCGGCCGATACCTTGTCGCCGACGGAAACATAGACATCACGGCAGTGAGCATAGCATGTCGTGATACCGTTTCCGTGATCGATAACGCAATAGTTTCCGTAGTTGACCGATCCGGTGTTCTGTCCTTCGACCGGTTCATCGACTTTGATGACCGTACCATCAGCCGCGGCTACGATCGGGTTGCCGTAAGAACCGCCGAGGTCAACTCCCCAGTGCATCTTGTCATAGTGATATACCGGATGGTAACGCATACCATACGGAGAGTAAACGGTATAATCGCCCGGATAGGGCCATGTCATCTTGGCTCCGACCGGTGCCGATCCGCCGCCGCTGTTGCCACCACCGCTGTTGCCGCCTCCGGAATTTCCGGAACCGCTCGGTTTCGTAGTCGGAGTCGCCGTCTTCGTTTCAGCCGCTCTCTTTGCCGCCGCTGTCGCGGTCAGAGAAGCCTGTCTTCTCTCCTCTTCTTCTCTTTGTCTTTGCAGTTCACGGATCTCATCGTCAAGACGATCGGCCTCTGCCTGGAATTCGTCTTCCTTCTGCTGCCATCTGGAAAGAGAAGATGATGTGTCTTCCAAAGCCGCTTCGGTCACACCGATACGGCCTTCAAGTTCTTTCAGTTCCGCCATCTTCTGGTCGGCGATCGCCTGCATGTCTTCCGCTTCCTGGAGCGCCAGTTCATTTTTCAGTTCAGCGTCATCCATCGCGATCGTGAGCTGGTCGATCATCTGAAGATCGGCATCACCGATCAGGGAGATCAGTTCGAGGTTCGTAAAGAAACCCGCGAGAGAGTCGGAAGACAGAAGGATCTCCAGTGTGGACTTATTCTCATAAGCGAACATGATACCGATCCTCTCGGCATACTCCTGTCTCTTATTGAGAAGGTTTTCCTGAGAATCGATATACGCGTCAAGCGCTTCCTGCTTGGCGATCAGCGCGGCCGCGTATTCCTCGGAGATCTCTCTGTACTGCGCCATCTGCTCGTCACTTAAACCCTTAAGTTCCGCAAGTTCTCCGGAAAGCTGGCTCTTTTCCTGCTGAAGTTCACTGACTCGGTTCGAAGCTTCATCTGCTTTCTGCTTTGCTTCGGCGCGCTTCTTCTTCGCGTCATCGATATCCTGCTGGGAAGGCGTGTAGGACAAAAAGCCTCTGTCGACCGCCTTGACCGGAACTTTGGAAAGGAAAGACACCGTGCCGAAGATGATCGAGGAACATAAAGCTAAAGCTATAACTGTTTTGATTCTGCTGTTTCTGAAAACCATGGCAGTTACCTCATCAGACCTTTACGTACTTTCGTACGGCGATGCCACTTCCGATGGAACCGATGATCACGCCGCTTGCCAGGCAAAGGACCAGAACAGAAATCGACAGGGACTTCATCGTCAGGATCGAGTAGATGCTCGAAGGATCAACATTTCTCATCGCGCGCTCATAGATCGCGCTATAAGCGGCATGAGTGATTCCCCACGCGCAAAAAGCACTGACCATACCGACAAGCGCTCCTTCAACAACGTACGGCAGACGGATGTATCCGTTCGTGGCACCTACGAATTTCATGATCGCGATCTCCGTGGCTCGTGAATAAACAGAAATACGAACCATGTTGGAGATGATGAAAAGCGAGATCACGAAAAGAACGATAAACGAAACGACCGTCGCTACATTTACCGTTTTCGTCGCGCTTGTCAGGAATTTCATGACGTGGCTTTCCTGCATGACCTTTTCGATGCCGGGGATCGCCTGAAGTCGCATGACGACTTCATCCGCGTACGCAGGATCTGTCAGCTGAACCGTGACCGTGTACGGAAGATAGGTATTGTAATCAAAATCATCAAGGATGGACGCGCTGTCACCGAGATCTTTTCTGAAACGCTCATAGTTCTGTTCCGGAGAAAGACCCTGATAACCCTTGATCTGCTGCGGGTTTCCCTGCAGGTACTCAACGAGCATGTCCATCTGTTCCTGTGTGCAGCCGAGCTTCATATATACTTCGATCGGCGGCTGCTGACCGACCTTCTTCATCAGATATCTGGCATTCGCCGAGAAGATGAAAAATACCGACATCAGAAGAAGCATCAGAAGGATCGTGGAAATCGAGGCGACCGTGACCAGAGGGTGACGGATGATACCCTGAACGCCTTCTTTTAAAGAATTCCAAAACGCGCGGATACTCATTTGTCCTTATCCTCCTTGATCTCCGACGGAAAATCAGGGTCCTCGTCAGACGGAAAGTCCGGATCCTCATTTTTCTTCGGCGGAAGCTTCTCGTCTTTCTTCTCGTCTTTCTTTTCTTCCTTCTTAGCTTCCTTTTTCTCTGCTTTTTTCTCTTTCTTGGGCGAAGGAGTCGCGACCACGGTGATCTTTTCTTCGACCTTGGCCGGCTTCTTCTCTTCTTTTACCTCTGTCTCTTCAGACGGGAATTCCGGAAGCGGTTCTTCTTTCTTTTCTTCCTTGGCAGGTTCCTGTACGCCGGTGATCTCGGAAAGCGATACGACTTCCGGCACGAACTCGTCGATCATGGACTGCGGGAGTGAATGCTTTTCTTCCGCGGTATATCCGGAACCCTTCTCGTCACGGATGATCAGGCCGTCATCGACTTCGATAACGCGCTTTTTCATACGGTCGACGAGGTTGCTGTCGTGGGTACATACGATAACGGTCGTGCCTGTTCTGTTGATCTCACTGAGAAGTGCCATGATGGATTCGGAGGTTTCCGGGTCGAGGTTTCCCGTCGGCTCGTCGGCGACGATCAGCTTCGGGCTGTTGAGCATGGCTCTCGCGATCGCGACACGCTGCTGCTCACCACCGGAAAGTTCCTGCGGGAGTGAATCTGCTTTATCGCGTAGTCCGACGGCACCCAGCACGATGTCGACCATCTGCATGAGCTTTTTCCTCGGAACACCGATGATCTCACCGGCAAACGCGATATTCTCTCTTACTGTCTTGGTTTCGATCAGGCGGAAATCCTGATAGATGATGCCGATCTGTCTTCTCAGGATCGGGACCAGTGCGCGCGGCATCTTGGAAATACAGTATTTGTCGATGATGACCATACCCTCTGTCGGCTTCTCCTCACGGGTGATGCACTTCATCAGGGTAGACTTTCCGGAGCCGCTTTTTCCGATGACAAACACAAACTCGCCGTCACGGATACTGAATGTCACTCCGCGGAGGGCATCCGTGCCGGTCTTGTATGTCTTGTGTACATTTTCAAAACGAATCAAAGTGTTTCTTTCCTTACGTTACCAGTTGAGATTTCCACCCTCGCCGTTCTTCTCAACTTTTTCGAGGTAAGCACGTACCATCGCGGCCAGTTTAAACAGAACTGCGTCGTCGAAACTTCTAAGGTCGAGACCTGTGATCTTCTGAACCTTATCCAGACGATATACGAGAGTATTACGGTGAACGAAGAGTTTTCTTGAAGTCTCGGAACCGTTGAGGTTGTTTTCGAAGAAGCTCTGGATCGTCACCAGTGTATCCGAATCGAGGGACTCGTAAGCACCCTTCGGGAATACTTCATTTAAGAACATGTTGCAGAGCGTGGACGGGAGCTGATAGATCAGACGTCCGAGGCCGAGCTTATCATAGCGCATGATGAACTGGTCGCTCTCGAAGATGCTGCCGACGTGAAGCGCCAGAGTAGCTTCACGGTAGGACTTCGCGATATCACGCAATGTCTGCGCCGGCATACCGATACCGACATGCGCGCGGATCATGGATTCCGCGTTGAGGTTATCCAGGATCGTGTTACTTACTTCTTTAAGATAGCTGTCGAGGTTCTCGCCGAGATCCATAACGAGTACGATCGTCTCTTCATCCATGGCAACGACCATCTGAGACTTCGTATCCGGGAAAAGGTTCTGCAGGATCTCCAGGCACTCGACGCCGTCATTCTTGCTGACCTGTACCATGAAGACGATACGGCGGGTAGCGAACGGGATCTTGTACTCTCTTGCCTTCAGCGGGATATCACCCGGAAGTTCGTTATCGAGAAGAACATTCTTGATGAATGTTTCGCGTTCAACGTCTGTGTTTCTCTCACGCATAGCGGCTTTGATCCACTGTGTGACGAGTTCGAGATAGGTTCTTGCGACAGCGTCGACACCGCTGATGAAAGCAATGTACTGGGTCGCGTCACCGATCACGATCTTCATGTAGGTCTTTCCTGCCGTACTCGAAAATAACTCATCCGAAAGGAGAACAGCTCTGGCACTGGAATCTTCAATACCTTCCCATGCCGGATCGGTGCAGGCTACGACCATTCCCGAGGTATCCATGACACCAACAGTAAGATCGAGGATCTTCTTTGCTTCGCGCATACATTTCTTCAATTCTTCCATACGCTTCACCTTTTCTCTTTCGTCAATTGTTATGCGGTATCGGACTTCAAACGCCCCATAGTTGTCGCTATCTTACTTATCTTAAACTTTTCACGAAAATCTTGCAACATTCGCACCTGTTTTTGATCTTTCACACAAAAAAGAACCGCCCCGACGAATCGGGGCGGTTCTTCGCATATGTTATCTCACTTGTTCCCAATTAGGAAATAATGCTCTGCTCAGTATCCTTATCGAAGAGGTGGATACGGTTAGCGTCAACAGCGATGTCAACAACCTCACCTACACGGGATTCGGATGTTGTCGGGTCTACTCTTGCTGTCAGCGGGAGAGAACCGTTAACTGTTACGTAGAGATATGTTTCTGCACCGAGCATCTCGACAACGTCGACGTCTGCGGAGAATGCAGATTCCGGATGCATGGATACGTAAGTACCGTCATCTGTGAGAGCCTCAGGACGAACACCGAAGATAACTTCTGTTCCGTCACGCTCGATAACTTCCGGTACGCAGTAACGCTCAGCGAGCTTAATGCTTGTGTTCTCGAATGCAACGTAAACGTCGTCGCCTTCAACCTGGATCATTGCGTTGATGAAGTTCATCGGCGGCATACCGATAAATCCAGCTACGAATGTGTTAACCGGGTTGTCGTAGAGCTCCGTCGGGGAGTCAACCTGCTGGATGAAGCCATCCTTCATAACTACGATACGAGTACCCATGGTCATAGCCTCTGTCTGGTCGTGTGTAACGTAGATGATTGTTGTCTGCAGTCTCTGGTGGAGCTTTGTGATCTCAACACGCATCTGAACACGGAGCTTAGCGTCGAGGTTGGACAGCGGCTCGTCCATGAGGAAGACCTTCGGGTCACGAACGATAGCACGGCCGAGAGCAACACGCTGACGCTGACCACCGGAGAGAGCCTTCGGCTTTCTGTCGAGGAGGTGCTCGATCTCGAGGATCTTAGCAGCTTCCTGAACGCGGCGCTTGATCTCATCACGAGCTACCTTACGGAGCTTAAGACCGAATGCCATGTTATCGAATACTGTCATGTGCGGATAGAGAGCGTAGTTCTGGAAAACCATCGCGATATCACGATCCTTCGGGAGTACGTCGTTGATCAGACGATCTTCGATGTAGATCTCACCCTCGGAGATATCTTCGAGACCAGCGATCATACGGAGTGTTGTGGACTTACCGCAGCCGGAAGGTCCTACCAGGATGATGAACTCCTTATCGGAAATCTCAAGGTTGAAGTCAGAAACAGCTACTACGCCGCCTTCATACTTCTTGTAAACATGCTGAAGTGATAAACTTGCCATTTTTTACCTCCAAATGGTGCGCCGAAATTCGGGGCACTTTTTCTTTATGGAACTACTATAACACGCCCCAACTTTCCTTACTACTCGTAAAAATCCCCAAAAATCCGAGGCCTTTTTTGACACTAATTCAACATCGATTGTTGCAACTTGACAAGAGTTCATACAGGCACCTTGTGCAGAATGTACAATTTTCCTGATTTTTACCCCTCGGTATTGCTTTATGCAAGTTTATTCAGTATTCTGTATAAATATTAATGGTCAAAATCGGCGGGGTTTTTCCTCTTTCCGGATTGCCTGCCGAGACTATATATAAAAAAGTAATAATACTTAATTGGAGATTTGTTATGGAAAAGGATACGACACTTCCTACCGTCGGAAGGGACATGCAGACACTGATCAACAAGGCAGCGACCCTGATCGAGGCGCTCCCGTACATCCAGAGTCTCGCGGGAAAGACCGTAGTCATCAAATACGGCGGTAACGCCATGGTCAACGATGAGCTGAAGTCTTCCGTTATGGACGATATCGCTCTTCTGAAATCCGTAGGCATCAACCCCGTTCTCGTTCACGGCGGCGGACCGGACATCAGCAACATGCTCAAGACATTAAACGTAGAGTCCCGTTTCGAGAACGGCCTGCGTGTCACTGACGCCAAGGTCATGAGTGTCGCTCAGATGGTCCTGGTCGGTAAGACCAATAAAGAGATCGTATCCTACCTCGGCCAGAAAGGTGTAAAAGCCATCGGTATCAGCGGTATCGACGGTCACCTGATCGAGTGTGAAAAGCTCACCGAGGATGCCAACGGCAACCCGATCGACGTCGGATTCGTAGGCAAGATCAAGAGCATCAATACCAAAGTCATCTCCACTCTCGCCAATGACGAGTACATCCCGGTCGTCGCTCCGATCGGTGTCGGCTCCGACGGCGAAAGCTATAATATCAACGCAGATACCGTTGCCGCTGAGATCGCGGTCGCCCTGAAAGCAGAAAAGCTCATGACATTAACGGATGTCGAGGGCGTTAAGGCCGTTCTTCCCGACGGTACGGAAAAAGTACTTCCCGTTCTTACGGAATCCGATATCCACGAGATGATCGAGTCCGGTGTCATCACCGGCGGTATGATCCCGAAGGTCAACGGATGCCTGGATACGATCCGACGAGGCGTCGGCCGTGCCCACATCATCGATGGACGTATCCCTCACAGTATCCTCCTCGAGATCTTCACCGGAAAAGGTATCGGAACGATGATCGTTCAGGAGAAGAAACCCTACTTCGAGGGAGAAAAGATCTGATCATCCGCGAGAAAGTGCTTTTCCCGCTTTATACAAAGAGGTATTTATATGGAAAACATTCAAGATACAAAACTCAACCAGATCATCAAGTACGATGAAGACTACTTTATGCCGGTGTTCGGCAAGCGTGTCCCGCTGGTCGCTGACCACGGCAAGGGCGTTTACCTTTACGGCACCGACGGCAAGAAATACATGGATATGATCGGCGGTATCGCCGTAAACACTCTCGGCCACAACAACAGTAAACTCGTTAAGGCCATCTCATCCCAGGCCAAGAAGGTCATCCACTGCTGCAACTATTACTACAATGAGCCGCAGGCACTCCTGGCAAAAAAGCTCTGTGAGATGAGCTTCGCGGACAAGGTATTCTTCGCCAATTCCGGCGCGGAGGCCAACGAAGGTGCCATCAAGCTCGCTCGCGGGTACTGGTCCAAGAAGGGCACCCCGAAGCCGAAGATCATCACGGCAAAGATGTCTTTCCACGGACGTACTCTGGCAACTGTCGCCGCAACAGGTCAGGAGAAGTTCTCCGCACCGTTTGCTCCGGTAATGCCGGGCTTCGAGTACGTCGAGTACAATGATTTCGAAGCACTGAAGAATGCCTGCGACGCGACTACCGGCGCTGTTATGCTCGAGCTCGTCCAGGGCGAGAGCGGCGTGCACCCGGCAGATTTCGATTATGTCCAGAACGTCAGAAAGTTCTGCAAAGAGAACAATATCCTCTTGATCGTTGACGAGGTCCAGACCGGCGTCGGCAGAACCGGAACCTTCTTCGCGTATGAGCAGTACGGCATCATCCCGGATATCGCGACATTGGCAAAAGGACTTGCCGGCGGCGTTCCGATCGGAGCCGTTCTCGCGACGGACAACGCGACATCCGGCTTCGGTCCCGGTGATCACGGTTCCACATTCGGCGGTAACCCGCTCGCTTGTGCCGCAGGTCTGGCTGTCGTTGAAGAGATCGAATCCAAGAATCTCCTCGGCAACGTAAGAAAGGTAAGTGAGTTCCTCTTTAAGAAACTCAACGCCGTAGCAAAAAAGACAAATAAGATCTCTGATGTTCGTGGCAAAGGCGCCCTGATCGGAATCGAGCTTACTTCCGATTCCTCCGCTGACATCAAGATGAAGCTTTTCAATAAGGGCTTCCTCGTCAGTTCCATCGGATCCAACGTGATCCGTATCGCGCCGCCGCTGATCATCTCTAAATCAGAAGCAGGAAAATTTTGTTCTGCACTGCAGGACGTTCTTGAAGGAAAGGAGTAAAAACACATGAAGCACTACATTGATTTTCACGAGGACGTAACGATCCAGGAGCTCGACGCTCTCCTTGACACCGCCATCGACCTGAAGGCGAAGACAAAAGCGGGTATCCCGCACCACATCCTTGCCGGCAAGACTCTCGGCATGATCTTCTCCAAGTCTTCCACACGTACACGTGTTTCCTTCGAGGTCGGTATGTACCAGCTCGGCGGTCACGCGCTGTTCCTTTCCAGCGACGATATCCAGATCGGCCGTGGCGAGACCATCCACGATACAGCTAACGTTCTTTCGAGAATGGTCGACTGCATCATGATCAGAACCTTCGCTCACCAGGACATCGTTGACCTGGCAAAATACGGTTCCATCCCGATCATCAACGGTCTTTCCGATGACCAGCACCCGACTCAGGTCTTAGCTGACCTTCTGACCATCAAGGAGCACAAAGGTGAACTTAAGGGTCTGAAGATGGCTTACGTCGGTGACGGCAACAACATGGCCAACTCCCTGCTACACGCTTGCGCGAAGGCAGGCATGGACATTTCCGTTGCTTCCCCGAAAGACTATACATGTCCTGAAAAGTATGTACTTCAGGCTCAGGAAGACGCCAAGATCACAGGCTCCAAGATCGTCATGACAGAAGATCCGTACGAGGCCTGCAAGGACGCGGACGTCATCTACACAGATACATGGGCCAGCATGGGTCAGGAATCCGAAAAGGCGATGCGCGCCAAGATCTTCAAGGACTATCAGGTCAATTCCGACCTCTTCTCCGTAGCTGATAAGGACGCGATCTTCCTGCACTGCCTGCCGGCTTACCGCGGATACGAAGTCACCGAAGACATCATCGACGGACCGCGCTCCGTTGTCTTTGATGAGGCGGAGAACAGACTGCACGCCCACAAGGCGATCCTCGTTCACCTCATGAGTGAGCAGCATGGCTGATATTCACGTTCGAAAAGCACGCATGACCGAGGCGGAGACGATCCTTCGTCTGGTTCACGAGTCGATGAAGTCCTATTGTCGTGATTCCGGCATTCCGGATTCTTATATCGAAGCGACTTCCGAGACTGTCGAGACCATCGAGAACGCCATCGCTTCCGGTGTCGTTTTCGTCGCGCTCAGCGAAGAGGAAGAGATCCTCGGCACCTGCCGTCTTTATATCCGCCCGAGAAGAGACCTGGATGACGAGATCAAGAACGTGGTCCCCGGAGTCTCCACCCGTATCGCCTATTTCGCGCGTTTTTCCGTGTGGGACGAATGGAGAAATCAGGGCATCGGCAACTACCTGTTCTCTTTCTGTGAACGTGTCGCGGGGCTTTCGCTCTGCTCTCACATGCTTCTTCACACGGCACTCAGCAACGAGAACATGGTCGAATACTATCAATCGAGAGGCTTCGACCTTCTTTCCGAAGACACGAGCCGCGGCTATCGAAGAGGGCTTTTCGGCAAGAAGATCCGCATGATCCCGCGCTGAAGACCCCAAGTGCTTTTCGAAAAGCACCTGTATATAAAAAAGATGATAAAAAAGCCGTCTCCCGGATGAGGCGGCTTTTGTTTTGTTGCGAAATATAAGTTCAGCTTATGTTTATTACCCTACGTTCGTTTTCTTATCATTCAAATTAATAACCGCGAATAATCATTCCCCAAATGCTCGAATATTCGCGGATTTCTAATACAATAGAATAAAAAGGTCAGCGGGATGACATCATGAAAAAGATCAAAGAATACAGGATTCGCGCTAACTTAAGTCAAGGACAGCTGGCTGAGAAGATCAGCGTCAAGCAATCTGCCGTGTCACAGTGGGAACGCGGATATGCGTACCCCGAGATCAACACGGCTAAAAAGATCTCCGATGTTCTGAATATGCCTTTTGAGCAGATATATGACTGTCAGTCACGGGAAGGATTTTTCGATCTTCCGGTCTATTCAGTCATCCGATGTACGGGAGAATGCATCCTCAGTACAAAGGAAGGATCTCTTCTTAAGGTAGCGGAACAGGAATTGGAAATGCTTCTGCCGCGCGAAGAAATAAAGCGGCGTGGACTTTCTCCCGAAAGCAAGGTCAAGGTCGATCCTTCGTGGTTTTTCGGACTTTACAGTGAGTCCCCCGCCCTGAACAATCAGGTCCTTCCGAGATCCGTGAACATCATTTACCGGACGGACAATCTTTACGAGACGCATATACATCTGGTGAGCATCGACGGAAATGACGCGGTCTTCACAAGGCTTACCAAGGGAGAGTCCGGCATCGTCGCGATCATGGATAACGACCCGGTCCAATGCAGAGTCTTCCATAAGTCTGAGATCGATAGCGGAAGTTTCCGTATTCACGGCGTACTGGTGCAGTCGAAAAGGTCGTACCTTTACTGAAAACTCAGATCGTGCGGACTTTTTCCGCCCACCAGCCCTCTTCTTGAAGTGCCTGAAACGCCTGATCGGAGAGGACTTCGTCCATCTTCTCTTCTTTTTCAAAGAATCCGAAAACGCAGCTTCCGGAACCGGTCATGGCGGCAAAGGAAGAACCGTGTTCTTTCATGAGTCGGATGCCGGTTTCGATCTCGGGCACCGCCTCGATCGCCGCCGGCTCAAGATCATTGGCCCAGTATTTAAAGGCGCTGCGGAAACGCTCTTCGGAAGATCCTTCTCCTAAAAGAGTTTCTTTCAGGGTCTTCTTTTCTTCCATAGTCATCGGCACCGCGCCTATCTCGTCAAAAGCCGCGTAGCAGGCGGGAGTAGAAACGCCTTTCGGCGGTTTCATGAGAAGGACATGAAGTCCGGAAAGATCGGGAAGCGGCGTTAAGATCTCGCCGATCCCTTCGCAGAGCACCGTGCCTCCGGTCAAAAAGAACGGGACATCCGCGCCGATCGAAACGGCGATCTTCGAAAGTTCATCTCTGGAAACGGCTCCGTCAAACAGCTTATCCATAGCAAGAAGCACCGCGGCCGCGTCGGAGCTTCCGCCGCCGAGTCCCGCCTGGGACGGGATATGCTTATCCAGATCGATCACGACCTCGACGTCGTCTTTGGAGATGGCGTCGAGATAGCGCTTGGCCGCCTTATAGACGGTGTTTTTCGTGATATCCTCCGGAAGGGCAGCGCTCGCTGAACGGATCACGATCGGAGATCCTGACGAGTTCTTTTCGCGCGGAAGGACGCTCACACGGAGCTCATCGTAAAGGGAAAGCGTCTGAAAAACGCTGTAAAGAAGGTGGTATCCGTCTTCCCTTGTCCCGTCCATCCGAAGATAAAGATTGATCTTTGCCGGTGCTTTTACCGTAGTTTCCATATTGACCTCTTATCGATCTAAAAAGCAAAAGCCGCTATGTCCACACGAAACGTGTGACTTCCATAGACGGCTGTTGTGTCTTAGTTTGTTGTTGTAAAGAAGCTCAGCTTGCCTGTGTCTCCGCAACTGTAGCGATGTGGACCGTCTTCGTCAGAACGTCGATGTAGCTGTAGGAAACGGTTTCCTGTGCCGCATTTGTCGGCTTTCTGTCGCACTTAACGGTGAACATGTTCGGATAGCAGTGATCGAGAATTCCTTCGTGTACGATGATTCTCTTTCTTCCGCCGTTGGAAGTCAGGCGGACTGTGCGTCCGATATAAGACTCAAGATTTTTCTTGCACGCTTCAACATCTGATTTAATGATCACTGGTCTTCCCTCCCCATTTGCTTGTAAAAAGAATACCTACTGTTACGAAATTATAACAGGGTCAACAAAAGTTGTCAATGAAAAACACAACTTGTTGTGGTGAGTTTGCACAAAAATCCAAAATATAGTGTTTTATCTTTCTACATTCCCTTTCCGAAAAAAGCGGATTTTTGTAACACATCTGTCATTTTAGGTTGGAATTACATAAGGGAAAGCATATAATGATATTCGTAGTTTTTTGCGAAAAGCACTTGTCTTTGTGCCAGAGCAAAACGGGAATGAAAGATTAATAATATGAAGTGAGGGACGATTATGCTTAGTGACATTGAGATCGCACGTAACGCTGAAATGCTGCCTATTGAAAAGATCGCGGAGAAGCTGGGGATCGAAAGAGATGACCTGGAATTCTACGGAAAATACAAGGCGAAGCTGCCGCTTCGTCTCCTCACGGACAGAAAAGATAAGAAGGACGGCAAGCTCGTTCTCGTAACGGCCATGAACCCGACTCCGGCAGGAGAAGGTAAGACGACCGTAAGTATCGGACTTGCGCAGGCCTTGAACAAGCAGAACAAGAACGCGATGCTCGCGCTTCGCGAGCCTTCCCTCGGACCGGTATTCGGTATCAAGGGCGGTGCCGCGGGCGGCGGATATTCCCAGGTCGTTCCGATGGATGACATCAACCTGCATTTCACAGGTGACCTCCACGCCATCACTTCTGCCAATAACCTTCTGGCTGCCATGATCGACAATCACCTCTATCAGGGAAATGAACTGAACCTCGATAAGGACCGCATCCTCTGGAAGCGCTGCCTCGACATGAACGACCGTGCTCTTCGTAGCCTCAACCTCGGTGTAGGCGGCGGCGTCAACGGCGTTCCGAGAAACGAAGTATTCTCCATCACGGCGGCATCTGAGATCATGGCGATCCTGTGCCTCGCTTCCGATATGGAAGACCTTAAGAAGCGTCTCGCGAACATCGCGATCGCTTACGACATGGACGGCAACATCGTACGTGCTTCCGCTCTGAAGGCAGAAGGCGCGATGAGCGTTCTTCTCAAAGACGCGATCTGCCCGAACCTCGTTCAGTCCCTCGAGCACACACCGGCACTCATCCACGGCGGACCGTTCGCGAACATCGCTCACGGCTGCAACAGCATCATCGCCACAAAGATGGCTCTGAAGCTCGCGGATATCGTTGTTACCGAAGCAGGCTTCGGTGCTGACCTCGGTGCCGAGAAGTTCTTGGACATCAAGTGCAGAACCGCAGGCATCTGGCCGAACGCCGTAGTCATCGTCGCAACCGTACGTTCCCTCAAGTACAATGCCGGCATCCCGAAGGAAGAGCTCAATAAGCCGAACGCAGAGGCTGTTGCCGCAGGCTTCCCGAACCTCGCTAAGCACATCGAAAACATCCTGAGCTACGGCATTCCGTGTGTCGTTGCCAGCAACCAGTTCCTCACAGATACTGAAGAAGAGCTCGAGACACTGCGTCGTCTCTGCGAAGAAAAGGGCGCGACCTTCGCTCCCGCACAGATCTTCGCCAAGGGCGGCGACGGCGGACAGGAACTCGCCGATAAAGTCCTCGCGGCTATCGATACACCTGCTGACGGACCGCACTACATGTACGATCTGGATATGCCGGTCGAAAAGAAGATCGAAGCGATCGCCAAGAACATCTATGGCGCCGCTAACGTAGAGATCCTGCCGGAAGCCATGAAGAAGATCGAAGACTTCACAAAAGCAGGATTTGGCAATACACCTGTTTGTATCGCGAAGACACAGTATTCCCTGTCCGATAACCTCAAAGTCCTCGGACGTCCGGAAGGCTTTACTCTTACTGTTCGTGACATCTGGCTTTCTGCCGGTGCCGGCTTCCTCGTTGCCCTGACGGGCGCGATCGTTACCATGCCGGGCCTGCCGAAGCATCCGGCCGCCATGGACATCGATATCGACGCAAACGGCGTGATCGAAGGACTGTTCTGATACTTTATGAAGAATCCGAAAAGTAATTACATCGGTGAAGCGCGGCGAATCAAAAGGAACCGCATGATCATCCGCGGCATCGTAGCCGGTGTCGTGCTTCTCATCGTGGGTTTCGCCATCTTCTTCAGATATATCCTTTCTCTGAAAAAGGACATCGATTCCGAATTTACGGGGACTTCGGCCACCACGGTCCGTCCTTCTTCCGAAAGCACGGAACCGACTTCCGATGTAACTGACCCTTCGGAAACACCTGCTTCGAATACGGAAACGCTCCCGCCGAGCGACCCGAGCACGGATACGGATCCGGGCACTACGACTGAAACGCAGGATCCTGAAGCGACTACTGCTCCTGAAGGATCGGAAGGATCCGAAGGCACGGGCGAAGATACCACGACGACCACTACCGTCAATCTTCTTCCCGATGACTGGAGCGACCGCCCGTCAGTGCTTTTGCCGACGAAATATCCGCTTCAGACAGTCACTCACTCGGAACGTGACCAGTCCTACACAAGCCTGAAGCACGCAGTAAAGCAGTATATCCAGGAGCACGAAAACGCGAGGATCGGATTCTACTACATCAACCTCAACACGAAGGAAGCTTTCGGATATAACGAATCGCAGCCGTTCGTAGTCGGTTCGTCGATCTATCTTCCGCTGACGATGATGCTCTATGACGACGTAAGAGCCGGAACGAGATCCCTTGACGTCGCTCTGGCGTTCCAAAAGTCGAATCTCAGCAGTGAGACCTCGAGCAAGATGAAGGAAGTTCCGGACGGAAAGCAGTTCTTCCTCTACCAGCTCGCCTACCTCGCACTCTGCGACGGTGACAGTGCCGCGATGAACATGGTCCTCGGTCAGATGGGCGACTCAGAGGAACTGATGGAACGTCTCGCCCGGATGTGCTCCTGCATCGACTACACATCCGTTCAGAACTACTCCGACTATTCCGGTAAACAGCAGTCCGGCGATCACAGATCCTCGGCCTACGATCTGGCCAATTTCGCGGAAGATCTTTACTGGCGTTATATGTCCTATCCGGATGATTACCAGGATCTTATCGACGCGCTCGGAAACGCGGACAGAACTACCGGCATCGGAAGCGGGATCCCGTCTGATGTGCTTTTCCTGCATCGAAGCGGAACCAACACCGATTTCCACAGTGAATCGGACGTCGGCATCATGCTCGGCGCCGAACCTGTCGTCGTCTGCGTGACCGTAGAAGCGGCAACTCCGGCGGAAGCCAAGGAGATCCAGGCGGCGCTCGGAGCACTGGTATATAATTTCATCAGTTACTGTCACGCGTGAGCATTTTATGATATAATTTCTTCGTATTTTCGTCCCGGGTGGTCTACAGTTGGCGGTGGGTCTTGTGCGATGCGAGCCTGTGAACCCTGTCAGGTCCGGAAGGAAGCAGCAGTAAGCGGTCACTCGCATGTGCCGCAAGGGTGCTTGCCCCG
>JAFZWA010000052.1 GCA_017617525.1 Clostridiales bacterium | reverse complement strand
GCTTCACTGGCCTCATCGGTCAGATCCTGATGGTGCTTTTCACGGGAAAAAGCACGGACGACACGGATGCCGGAAAGCCTTTCATTGACGACTCCGCTGATGCCGTCGAGTTTCTTCTGAACGATCTTATAACGAAGGAAAGTCACGCGGATAATGGAAAGGAGCGTGATCAAAAACAGCGTCGATCCGACGGCGATGACCACGGACATCGGCGCGTCCAGAATGATCGCCGCGACGATACCGCCGAGCGTGATAAACGGTGCTCGAAATACCAGTCGGATAAACATCGAGACGCCCGTGCAGACCTGGTTGACGTCAGACGTCATCGCGACATTCAGAAACGAAACACCGCACTTTTCCTGCTGGGCTACGGAAAGAGAATTGACCTGTGTCAGAAGGCGGTCACGAAGTCGCGCGCCGACTCCCGAACTTGCTCTTGCGGCACAGTACTGGCAGACCGTTGCCGCGGCAAGCCCCATCGCCGCCATACCGAACATCAGAAGTGCGGTCCGTACGATAAAGCTTCTGCTGTCCGAAGAAAAGCCGGTGTCGACGATCTTTCCCATAAGGATCGGAAGGAACAGCTCCAGGATCGCCTCGAAAAGCTTCGCGGCAGGTCCCAGGATAAACTCCAGTCTGTAGGGACGGCATTCTTTTAAGATGTGCTTGTACTTCTTCATGTCTAATCTCTTTTGTCGACGGCAGGTGCTTTTCCCTAAGGATCAGATCTGCTTTCTGACCGTCTTATATTCTCCGTCCTCAATGTAATACGGGCACGATTTCTGACCGCCCTCGATCATGCGCTCCCAGGCATCCTGGTCGATCGGGGCCTCGCAGAAATACTCGCCGCTTTCGTCATCAAATATGTAGTTTGAACATCTTTCGCAATCGCTCATTATCGCTCCTCGCCCATGGGTCTGTGCTTCCTTCGATACTCGCTCGGCATCCCGCCCATGTGCTTTTTAAATGCCTCGGAAAAATAACTCGCGCCGGAGAATCCGACTTCGTACGAGATATCCACGATCGGCATGTCTGTCGAGACCAGAAGCTCCGCGCCTTTTCTCAGACGGAATACCGTCAGGTAGTTGTTCGGTGTCTGGTTCAGATATTTCTGGAAGATCTGGCAGCAGCTCGTCTTTCCCATATTGCCGGAAAGGCAGATGTCGTCAAGCGTGATCTTCCGCTGATAATTCTCGGCGATGTAGGAGATCATTTTCTTCAGCTGCGTCAGCTGCGGCGTGCTCTCACGAACCTTCGCCGGAACTCTTCCGGAGTGCGTAAAGATCTGTTCCCAGATCACGAAGAGCTGGCCGAGCGCGGAGATCTCCATCGTCGTTTCATGTCGCATATAGTATATACGAAGAATAGCATCCAGAACACTTCTCTCCCAATCGATATCCTGCTTTAAAACCTGGAACGGATAGTTCTCGTTTGCGATCACGGGAGTAACGAACCGGTTCTCGATCTCCCTTGTCGCGCAAAGGATCATCGGATGAAAGCGGATGATGACATATTCGCATTCACGATGATCCGAAGACATGACTCCGTGCACCTGACGCGCGTTAATGAATATACCCTCATCCTGTGCGAGCTCCATCTGCTCCCCGTTCACGGTGCATGTCATCTGTCCACGCGTTATATAAAGCAGCTCCACGTCGTCGTGCCAGTGGCTCTCCATTTCGTAGTTCGGGAACATCGAAAGCAGGTCGCGGCGGATCGTTACAGGATACTCGACCTCGTCAAACTCGACTCCCAGCGATTTTTCAAGAGAATTTAACATTTACCCCAATACCATCCTCGCGAAATTTTGTTATAGTTTCAAGAACTATTCTAATTGAAAAGAAGCGTTCTGTACACTACAATTATTTCGTCACCGTAGCTTCAATATCGATGGCAATACTATTATCCTCATCCTCACGCTTTGGCCATATCATCCCCAATGGTAGTTCAACGTGAGGATTTCTTTATGCTTTATTTTCGAGCGGTCGAATACGTCGCTGGTCCTCGGCGCGTTGCGCCTGCGAGAATCGCTCCTTAATTCGCCGCTCGAAAACAAGGATAGGCGAAATCCTGTGATAGTTTCTCGTTTGCGGCGGGGGGGGCGGATTATGGCTGTTTTTCTTCTTCTTGTTTCTTTTTCAGGGCGGCGTTCATTTCTTCGTTTTCTTTGCATTCGCTCTTGAAGGCGAGGTAGATTCCGGCGATGAGACATGGGAGCGCACCGCACACAAAGCCTGCCCAGCCGGCAACGGAAACGGAGTGGAACCAGCCGCATGTCCAGATGACGACCGCGAGCATGGCAATCTCGCATGTGAACATCAACGTGACACGAAGCGCGATGGACGGTACTTTCACGATCTTCCCCGAGAAAAAGATGTGGCGGAAGAGAGCAGTCAGAAGAGAGACGATCAGGAACTGCAGAAGGGTGCTTTTCGAGAGGTAGCCGGGAGTCTCGTAGATCGAGGACAATTTGCTCTGCTCGGCGGAAACCGTTGCCGAAGAAGTGAACATGACGATCGTCGCCACAACGACCTGCATGGTGAATGCCAGGCACGTGCAGTTCAGAAAATCCGTTGCGCTTTTATTATCGATGATGCTGTTTTTCTTTCCCATTTTCGTGTCCTCTTCCTATCGAAGTCCCAGTCTCTCACGGAGATCGTCCGCATACATGCGTGACGCGATCAGCTGTTCTCCGTTTTGCATGGTGATGCGGATCCTGTGGTTGATGTCCGCGCGCAGGGACTTTATATGCTTCAACTGCAGAAGCGTGGATTTACTTACACGGAAAAAGCCCGAGGCAGCAAGCTGCTGCTCGAGCTCGTACATTTTCGCGTCCGTTTCATATACTGCCTTGTCGGTATAAACAAAGCACTTTCTCTCCATCGTCTCGAGATAAAGGATCTCGCCGATGTCCAGAAGGAAGACTTCACCGTCTTTTTTGACCGTGAGCTTACTGTCCATGACGCGGATCATGGATATGAGTTTTTCGACCTCCGGAGTTAACTGCGGGCAGGTCACGCTGATCTCTGTTTCCGGATTATCCGGATTGATGTTGATCGAAATCTTCACTTCTACTTATCTTTCAATTATTCCTTTGTAAGTCCTTCCTTTCGAAAAGCAACTACAAAGAATCCGATGATGACCAGGGCATTTACCAGGACAATGATCAACCCTTCTGTTCCTATCTTAACATTATTTATGTCCTCGAGTGCAAGATAGAGCTGCTGTGTGTAGAAAAACTTTGCGACGGAGGCGATCGTGTCGTTGAACTGCGCCATCATGGGAAGGAATGTGAAAAGGCACATCACCGGAACCGAAAGGCTCGTTGCCGACATCTGGTCTTTCGCGAGAACGCCGATCGCGGCTCCGAGAACGATCGAGATGACAAGTCCCGAAGAGATCACGAGAAGGTATTTGTACCAGGGCCCCCCGTCGAGTCCGCAGAAATTGCTCATTACCGTCGTGCCGATAAAGCACGCGAGGAAGTCGTAGACGCCCACACCGAGAAGGTAGGAAAGCGGACGGACGTTACTCATCATGAGCGCGCGGAGCGTGCCCTTTTCTTTTTCTTCTGAGATGATCGCGCTCATCGAAGTGATCGGCGCCATCGCCATGTACATGATGCTGAAAAGTTTCAGGTAGAAAAATTCCGGCATGTCATCGACCTTTACCGCGTGGCTCATCACGATCGTCATGATCGGAAAAAGCACGAACTGGATCAGTACCGTTTTATTCTTCCTGGTGTCCAGGACCTGTTTTCTGAAAATAGCCGTTGCCTCTTTCATGTTCATACCTCCAATTCTCTTCCCGTTAACTCCATGAATACCGTCTCAAGATTCGGTTCCTTCGAATGGATCGTTTCAAGGTGTCCGCTTCGAAGAAGATCCGCGATCTTTTCCGCCGTCGTATCTACACTTTTCGGATCGACCTCCATAGAGATCACTTCTCCGTCTTTCTTTTCGACCTCGATCCGCTTCTGGTGATCGTATCTCAGGCACAGTTCCTTCGGCGCGCCGGACTCCACGATATGCCCTTCGTTCAGGAGTACCAGATGGTCGCAGAGCTTCTCCGCTTCCGTCATGTTATGTGTCGTCAGGAAAATGATCGTGCCCGCGTCTTTTCGCTTTTTAATGATCTCGTGGATCTCGCTACTGGTCTGCGGGTCAAGTCCGCTCGTCGGCTCATCCAGGAAAAGCACCTTCGGACGGGACAGAAGCGCGCGTGCCAGGCGGAGGCGCTCCTTCATACCTTTACTGAGCTTACTTACTGCTTTCTTCTCAGCGTCCTGAAGCTTTACTTCCGAGAGGACTTCTCTGATCGCCGCATCGCTAACACCGAAGATATCCGCGAACACACGAAGGTTCTGGTAGCAGGACAGCCTCTCGTAAAGACCGAAGTCATCCATCATGACACCAAACTGTTTCTTATCACTCCCGGTAAGCTGGGTCACTCTTTTTCCCATGACCATCGCTTCACCTTCTTCAAATCGAAGCTGACCGGTGAGCACTCGGATCAGAGTCGTCTTACCCGCGCCCGAAGGTCCGAGCAATCCGAAGATCTCCCCGTCCTCTACCGAGAAAGAAATATCATCGAGCACTTTCTTGTCTCCGAAACTTTTCGAAATTCCCGTTACCGAAATCATCGTTTTGTCCTCCTGTTTTTTCTTGCGGTTCGCGCCGAAGCACTTGCCGCGCCCTTCTTTCAAAACGAAGCATACCAACCCCGGAATGCCTGCACAATATGGCTTTACACGAGTTGCCAAAAGGGATACATGAGTTGCAGAAAGAGATATATGAAATTTCGGAGCGGTGCTTTTGCAAAAGAAAAACCTCTCGGCGAAAGAATCACCGAGAGGTCTTTAAGAGGATTATTTCAAGATGGTATTCATCTTTACTCTACGTTATTCACGATACCGACGAAGATCGGGAGCCCCGACTCGCTGACGATCTCAACGATATACGGTCTGTCCAAAACGATCTGGTCGTAAAAATTCGGTTCTCCATAGCCAATTGTACCTATAGTTGCGGCAACAGCCCTGCATCCGTCTTCATCGATCATGATTCGCGCATCATGTTCGATCGCACTGATGAACAGGCCTCCCTGTCCGTCTTTAGACAGAGGAGTGAAATCGGAACGCGAATTGTCAAATGCGTCCGTGACCCCCATTTTTCGGAGATATTTCTTCATATCGAAACCGCTCGAAAAGTCGACCAGCGGCATCACAAGAGTCGGATTTTTCATGACCGTCGGATCTCTTCTTGTCGGCTCGAGCGCGTCCCATTCCGGAACCCTGTCGTTCATAAACGTAAACAGTTCTTCATCTTCCAGAAGCTGCTCCGGCGTCATTCCTTCTTCAGGAAGGATAAATCGGACGCTTCCGTTTCCTTCGAGTTTCGCGTCAGCGCTGATAAAGTGCTCTCCCGTGTATGTTCTGATTCCGGCATCTGATTTATAAAAGGGAGTTGTAACATCGCCCGAAGTCCCGTGAAAGACTCCTTCTTCCGGATAGCTGAAACGTCCTTCCCACTTCCCGCTGAAGTTCACAGACGAAACAAGAGTCATTACCATCCCAGGATCCAGTTGCGCGTCGCCTAAAAACTCGTCCAGCAGCCCATCCGTCTGGTCGTGAAGCCATTCTCTGTACGCGCTGCTGTAATCCGGATCAGACGGATCTCCGCTGAAAGAGGAGGCAAAGTATTCGGAAGCCAGAAGATCCATCAGGCCTTGTTCGTATGTCCATCCCGAATTCGTCCAGAGAGAATTCGCCAGAAGAAGCTTATCTTCGCCATTATCCATATAATTGGACAACCAGATGGATTTCGCGCTTTCGCGGGAAGATTCGATATCCGGCTGATGCAGAATATTCAGGATCTGCTGTCGGGTGTCTCCGGCTGAGGTTTCAGCGATCATAGAAAGCGACATGTACATACAAAGCGGTGAAAAAACCTTGTTCTCCCCCACCTTATCGGAAAGCACCGTTCGGGTGATGTCTGTGTAATACGCAAGGTATTCATCGTATTTCTCGCCGGTTGTTTTGATGCTCTGGCTGGCAGGATAGACAGGTGCTGCCATTTCAAACACTTTCAGGACCTGTGTCTCGATGGCGGATGAACCATCGCCTGTCGTGACATCCGGTTTGCTGTTATTCTTTCCTTTTATGTACGGATATAAAACGTAAGTCAGAAGTGCCACGGCCAGCACACCTGCCGCGACGGAAATACCGATCTTCCATCCGTTTCTTTTCTTCACTCTGATCGGTGTGATGTCAGCATCTACTACTGCTTTATCGTCTAAGTCATTCATCCATTCCAGCATGTCTTTTCCGTTCATAGTATCTCCTCCTTTTCAAGAAAGCTCTTCAGTTCTTGTCTCATCCGGTACAGCATCGTTCGAACTTTGTTGTCGCTATATCCGAATCTTTCAGCTATCTGAGAGGAAGTATCCATGTAGAAATATCGTCTGATAAATACCTTTCGTTTTTCATCTGACTGCGTCAGAATAAAGCGGTTTACCGCATCGGCAAACACCTTGCCGTCCATCTCTTCTTCGATGTTGCTCTTCGATGGGATGCACTGCTCAAGTTCCGTCGTAAGTTCGTCAACATACGCCTGTCTTTTCAGTCTGTGGTCATGTATGATGCGATTTAATGATTTGGCACGGACGATCTTGTAAAGAAAGGCCTGAAGGTAATTCCTCGGCTCACTCGGCGGGATACGGTACCACGCTTCCAGATACGTGTCATTCACGCATTCTTCCGCTGTCTCCATATTCCTCGTGATCCGAAACGAGACACCATTCAATCTCGTGCCGTACTGATCAGCTACGACACGAAGCGCCTTCTCATCACGCGCCAAAAACAAGTTTACGATATCGCCATCTTTCATCCCAATACCTCTCCGCAAATAGCTTTCACTATGAGTATCAACAAAAGACTCCGGAGTGTCACAAACAATTTTACCAAAATGAGAATAGTGATGCACAGAAGAAGAAAAAACAACAAAGAAAAAAGGCGACTTGGCGCCTTTTCCGATTGATAGTCGAAGCAAATTACCAGATGTACTTCCATGGGACATTCACGATACCGACGAAAAGAGGGACTCCGGACTCGCTTACGATCTCAAACAGGAACGGCCGGTCAAGGATAAATTTCCAGTCCATCTCCGGCTCCTCGCTTATGCCCCAACATATCTCAACAGAAGAAGTAATTGAGGCTGCTTTGACACCATCTCTATCCATGACGATCCGATTCTCCTGTTCAATCGAAGAGATCTCCAAGCCTTGAGGGTTTTCCGATACCCGACTGAAATCCGCGTCCGAAGATTGAAAGATATCTTTGACTCCGAGTTTTTCCAGCATATCTGTCATCTCCAGACGGGAAGTGAAATCGATCTGCGGCATCATCATCTTTGCATTTTTATGTAATGTCGTTTTTTCCCATTTCTCGGGATTCGCGCTCATGAAATGGAGCAGTTCTTCATCTTGAAGGAGTTCTTTCGGGGTCATTCCCTCTTCCGGAAGAACAAATCGTACGGAGCCGTTTTTATTCATGTCTTTCACCACGCAGGAAAAGTGATCGCCGTAGTACTCACGCAGAGTAATGTTTTCAAGTTGAAGAAAATCGCTGCTTATATCGCCGGAAGGCGCATGGAAAATGTAGCCCGGGACACCTTCACTTTCGAACGGGCGACTCCATTTTCCTGCATAATCCACGGTCGAATACAGTCCCAGAACCATGCCGGGATCCATGCGATAAGTTGAAGTGTCAATGAGACCCTCGGTCTGTGTATGTAACCACTCTTGCAACTTTCGGTTAAACTCTTCCGAGCTCGGGTCACCGCTAAAAGCGGAAGCTTGATAATATTCGGACATAGAATCTATCACCGCCTGATTGAAATCCCAATCCGAATTCATCCAGAGAGAATTTCCGAGCAGTAATTTTTCATTCGTTTCTTCCAGTAAACAGGAGCGTAAGAGATCCTCGGAAGAAGAGCGCAGAGAATCCAGATCCGGTTGATGAAGGACATCCAGGATCTGCTGAAGACTGTCGCCATCTGTGGTCTCTGCTGTCATACTCAATGCCAAATATAGGTTGAGCGGGGAGAATGCGTAGTTTTCATCCCCCGCATCAGAAAATACGACTCTCAGAACATCCGACATATACGCATCGTAAGCTTTAAGATTCACCGGCTCCGAGTCAGGATCGTTATCTGAACTGTTTCTTTTCTTTCCTGACAGATTCGGATAAAGCCCACACGAAACAACGCTTACTGAGAGAAGTACAGTCACCGCTAAAAGGATGATCTTCCGCATTCCTTTCTTCTTTGCCGAAGGATCATCGACACCCAAGATACCCGTATTCATAAAATCCACCTCATAAAATGACCCTGTCGATAGTTTAATTTCATTCCATAGACGCAGTCAAGTAACTGCCAGAAAACCACTTGCGAAGCTCGCAAAACGACGAACTCCCGCTAATAGCTCCTTAAATCTATAATCAACAAAAGACTCCGGAGTGTTACAAACAATTTTACCAGACAAGAAAATTAACAGCAAAAAGGAGAGCAAACAGCTCCCCTGAAAGGATGATGAAGATCGAGACAGCACAAAAAAGAGTAACAAAAAACCTCAGAGCGAGTTTACGCTTGGAGGTTTTCGATGAATCGGAAATCATTAAATCGGCAGAAAAAATCTCCCAAACGGCGAGTTTTGCTTCAGCAAACTGTTTGAGCCGTGAGGGAGATATTATTTCTGCCAATATTAGGCTGTCTCGATCTTCGAAGCCTTCTCCAGTCCGAGCATCTTGACCGCGTCTTCTCTCATCTTGAACTTCAGGATCTTACCTGCGGCGTTCATCGGGAATGCGTCAACGAATGCGACATAGCGCGGTGTCTTGTGCTTGGCCATGTGATCCTTAACGTACTTCTTAACATCATCCTCGGTCAGTGTAGAACCTTCCTTCTTGATGATGCATGCCATGATCTCTTCACCGTACTGTTCGTCCGGAACACCGATGACCT
Organism: Clostridiales bacterium; assembly: GCA_017617525.1. Classification (GTDB taxonomy): domain Bacteria; phylum Bacillota; class Clostridia; order Saccharofermentanales; family Saccharofermentanaceae; genus Scatonaster. The sequence continues at coordinate 2,357 of JAFZWA010000052.1, read as the reverse complement.
GAACGTCAGATACATCAGGATGTGTATAGATGAACTCTTCGATCTCCTTCGGGTAGATGTTCTCACCACCACGGATGATCATGTCCTTGATACGGCCGGTGATCTTGTAGTAGCCCTCAGGTGTACGACGGGCAAGGTCACCTGTATGCAGCCAGCCGTCCTCATCGATCGCGGCCTTCGTTGCCTCAGGCATCTTGTAGTAGCCCTTCATGATGTTGTAACCACGAGCGCAGAACTCACCGTCTACGTTATCCGGCAGAACTTCGTTTGTCGCCGGATCTACGATACGGCACTCAACACCCGGAAGCTCTTTACCTACAGTCTGAACACGAACTTCGATGGAGTCATCAACACGGCTCTGGGTGCAGCCCGGAGCAGCCTCTGTCTGACCGTAAACGATCGTGATCTCCTTCATGTTCATCTTATTTACAACGTCTTCCATGACCGGGATCGGACACGGAGAACCGGCCATGATACCTGTTCTCATGTAGGAGAAGTCAGTCTTCTCAAAGTCAGGGTTCTCGAGAAGTGCGATAAACATTGTCGGAACACCGTGCATCGCAGTAACACGACGAGCCGTGATGGATGCAAGTACTTTTCTGGGAGAGAAGTAATCGAGCGGAACCATCGTAACGCCGTGTGTGACGGAAGCAGTCATGGCAAGTACCATACCGAAGCAGTGGAACATCGGCACCTGGATCAGGAGACGGTCCTCTGTGGAAAGGTTCATGCAGTCACCGATGCACTTACCGTTGTTGAGAACGTTTCTGTGTGTGAGCATAACGCCCTTCGGGAAACCTGTCGTACCGGATGTGTACTGCATGTTGCAGACTTCGTCCGGCTGAGTCGCGTCGATCAGGGCACGGAGATCAGCATCTGTTACCTTGGAATCAGCTGTCTCGAACTCATCATCCCAGAAGAAGCATCCGTCGTAACGGTTGTCGATCGTGATGACGTTCTTTAAGAACGGCAGTCTCTCGGAGACCATCTCACCCGGCTTGGACTTGGCAAGTTCAGGGCAGATCTCGTTAACGATCTCTACGTAGTTGATGTCCTTGTAGCCGTCCATCATGACGAGCGTGTCGGAATCGGACTGACGCAGCAGGTACTCGATCTCGTGGATCTTATAAGCAGTATTAACAGTAACCAGAACAGCACCGATACGAACGCAGGCCCAGAATGTCAGGAACCACTGCGGACGGTTGGTTGCCCAGAGAGCGACGTGGGAATCCTTCTTAACGCCCATAGCCATGAGCATCTTGGAAACGCGGTCAACGTCATCTCTGAACTCGCTGTATGTTCTTGTGTAGTCACGCATCGTGTATGCAAAAGCGGTCTGGTCCGGGAACTCGGTAGCGACCTTGTCGAGCATCTGACCGAATGTCATCTCAACAAGAACGTCCTTCTCGAACATTCTCTGGCCCTTGCCTTTTTCAACGTACTTGATGTTGGAAGGAACGACCTCGATCGGAGCCTCAGGACGAACCTGTGCCTTTGTCTCCTTCTTAGAAGGTTCAATGACCTTCTTTGTGCCCTTGGTCTTTTCCCATGTTCTTACGAAGTTGATGAACTGCGGGAATACGATCGCTGCGCTCTCGATCTCCTTTGCCCATCTCTTTACCCACTCGAGGGATACGAATCCGTCGTAGCCGTTCTTATCAAGAAGCTCGAAAAGCGCTTCCAGCGGAAGATCACCGTGACCCGGCAGACGGTATGCGATGGAGCCGTCTTCTTCCTTAATGGAATCCTTTACGTGGATGTAGCAGACATACTCACCGACGTTTGCCCATGTTGTCTCGACGGACTCGCCGAAATAACGGAACGGGTGATGAACGTCCCACAGTACTTTTACATAAGGAGAATCAACTGCCTCGATGAGTTTTCTCAGACGGGCTGTATCTGCATACACACCGTTGGTCTCAACGAGGAGAGTAACGTTCTTGCCTTCGCAGAGCGGAGCCAGATCCTTGAGGATAGAAACGATCTTTTCGTCATCGACTTCGCCTTCCGGTGCCGGATGCGCGTCAGCGAGGATACGAACGTAGGAAGCACCGCACTTATTTGCCAGTGCTACATATTCACCGATCTCAGTCGGCGCGATCTTAGCGCCGTCTTCGTAAGCCAGTACACAGTTAGAGGAGAAGCATGGAATCTCCAAACCAAGCTTTCTAAGGTTTTCCATGGTGCGGTCCACTTCCGACGGAAGGAACGGCTTTGCGTGGGACGCAGTGATCTCTTCACCCAGTCCACGGATCTCAATGCCTGCGTAGCCAAGGTCATGGGCCATCGGATAGATGTCCTTCCAGGACCACTCGGGGCATGCCAGTGTGGAAAATGCCAGTTTCATAGCCATTTCG
>JAFZWA010000051.1 GCA_017617525.1 Clostridiales bacterium | reverse complement strand
TTTGGAAACAGACAGACTGATATTGAGAGATTATTCTGCGGATGATATTGACGCATACTACCGTCTGAAGACGGACGAGCAGACGATGTATTATATGCAGGATATCAAGCTTGATTCCTTCGATGCGGCGAAAGAAGAGTTGGCGGACGTGCTGGCAGACATGGCAAAGGAAGACCGCAAGTTCTACTTCCTTCACATGGAGCTGAAAGATACGCATGAGCAGGTGGGAAGCATCGGATACACCGTTGTGGACAGAACGCCGGTCGGGAAGATTGTGCATCTGGGCTACTTTACTTACCCGAAATACTGGGGAAACGGATACACTTCCGAAGCGTTAAGAAGCGTACTTGAATATGCATTCACAAAGGATGATGTATATCGCGTGATGACGGGCTGCCTTTCGGAAAACAAAGGCTCGGAGCGTGTCATGCAGAAGAACGGATTGATCAAAGAAGCCGAGCACAAAGATTATGAGTGGCACGACGGAAAAATGAAGGATCGTCTGGAATACAGATTGCTGAAATCCGAGTGGGAGAATTTGAACCGATAGGAGTTGTTATGGAAACACAGGGTATTTATGAGGTCTGGAAAAAGGATGGAAGCGGTGTTCTTTCGGTTGAGCCGCTGATCCTTACAGCATGTAAAGAAGGAAAACTCGGGTCGGTATTTTCGTATCCAGGTGGTGCGATCTATAAGACGGTATTTACGTATCTGTGCGGAAAACCGGACGAGAAGATCATCTCGGAAAACCCGGAACTGATCTATAATTCGAGACTGGTGTGCATGAGTTCGGAATGGGAAGAATACATCCGTAAACTTCCGATCAAGTTCATCCTTCGAAGAGAACTGATGAAGCCACTTTGTGCTGCGTCTGATAAGAATTTGAAACCACTTCCGGAGGGGTACAGCATCAGTGCTTTTACGGAAGAAATCTTTGAAAAGCACCCTTTCGATCACGGAAGAGGATACGCGGATTATCAGGACTTTTCTAATAGAGCGGCCGGCGCGGTCGTACTGTTTGACGGACAGGTCGTATCTGCGTCATCGAGTTTTCTGACTTTAGAAGATCACGTGGAACTGGATGTTTTTACGGATGAGGAACACAGGGGAAAAGGACTTGCTGATCACTGTGTTTTCGAGATGCTCAGACAGAGCCACGATAAAGGATTTACCGTGCATTGGGACGCGCAGAATCCGATGTCATCGAAGATGGCGATCGGACACGGATTTGTTCCGGAAACGGATTACGCGGTGTACTGGCTGGAGAAGTAGTTGGTGGTATAGTAATGGTTCTGATATTCGATTATTTTGAGACGCTTCTGAACACAAGGAGCATGGATTTTAACCGTGGTCTTTATGTGTTCTGGGAGAACTACTACCAGGATAAATGTCCGTTTGAGGACATGAAGAAATACGGCGAGGATCTTTTTCAGGTGCTGCTTGAGAAGCATAGAAGCGGGGAAGAATATCCTTTCGTAAAAGTGGAACTGCCGCTTTTCGCAAAGAAGTTCGGCGGAGAAAAAGTGGATATGAGTGCAGAGGAAGAAGCGGATTTTCTGATGCGCTGTAATGAATTCGAACTGGATCCGGAGATCGAGAGATTCCTTCAAACATGCAGCCGGAAGAATATACCGATGTATGTACTGTCGAACAGTGGTTTTCGCGCGGAAGCACTTCTGGAAGTGCTGAACAGATTCGGGATCGGGAACTACTTCCATCACCTCTGGTCCAGCGCGGATTTCGGCAAGATCAAACCCAGCAGGGAATTCTTCGAACTAGCGATAGAAACAGCGCTTCAGGAAAACCCGAATGAGGTCAGAGAGAACATCGTTTTTGTCGGAGATATCTACGAGACCGATGTGGTCGGAGCGTATAACGCCGGAATAAAGTCTGCGTGGCTCAACAAGAAAAACGAGCGTGATGAGAGCGGATGGTCGACGTACAATATTGTTTCAACGGACAGATTATTTGAGATAATAGATCTGGAAAAAGAATGAAGTGTGGTTAGTATGAAAAACGAAGAGATAAAAATCTGCGAGGAACGCATCTCGGCAGAAGAATACATCGAGTTTCTGAAGAGGACGGATCTGGGATCACAGTATCCGAAGGAGCGTTTCTACGAAAGGATCCCGAAGCTTGTGAACACGGTGACGATCAGCCTGGTGGCGAGAAACGAAGAAGGGCTCGTCGTAGGAGTGCTTTTCGGGTTGACGGATTATTGCTATTGGCTCTACATCACGGACCTGGGTGTAGATAGAGCGTATGAGCGCCAGGGGATCGCGACGAAGATGATGAAAATGGCGCATGAGCTGGCCGGCGGCGAGAAGGATATCGCCGTGTATCTGATCGCAAATGAGGAGGCCATTCCTTTCTATGAGAAGCTGGGCATGAAGCATGCGGATGAAGTCATGAAGTACAATCATATTGACTGGACGGAGTGGACAGTCGAATAAGGAGAAGCACGAATGAAGTTCAATTCTTTAATTCCGGAATTAGCGGTAACGGATATCGAGCGTACGAAGGATTTCTACTTGAATATCCTGGGCTTTACGATCGAGTATGAAAGACCGGAAAACAAGTTCATCTTTGTCTCGCTGGAAGGTAACCAGATGATGCTCGAACAGGAAAACGGACACTGGAGTGTCGGAGAACTTGAGTATCCTTTCGGAAGAGGCATCAACTTTGAGATGACGGTCTCTGACGTGGACGCTATCTACAAGAGAGTTCTGGATGCGGGGATCAAACCGTTCCGTGAAATGCAGGTCAGTAACTATAGAAGTAACGATGAGGTCGTCGTACAGAAAGAGTTCCTCGTACAGGATCCGGACGGGTATCTGCTGCGGTTCGTGAACTGATGAAGGATGGATGTGAGTCTTATGGTCCTGGCATATGAAATGGAATATAAGCATCCTGTTGATGAGAGATCTTCGGTTGAGTTGGTCCCGTATTCTTCTGCGTATCAGGAACAGTACAGGACCATGTACAATGATAGCTATCATGAGATGAGGGAAGCGCTGGACATTCAGCCCTACGACTTTATCCAGGATGATTCTTTCTTTGAAGAGGGGATGGAGAATGTGTATCTCCTTCTGGAAAATGACGAAATCATCGGAAGCGTGGCGCTGAAGAATGATGAGATCGATGATCTGATCGTGAACCGGAAGTTTCAGGGAAAGGGATATGGACGACAGATCCTTCTGTGGGCACTGGAACACATGAATACAGAGCGCGTGATTCTTCACGTTGCGGACTGGAATAAGAAGGCGATCGAACTGTATAAGAAGACCGGTTTTGAGATTACGGGTAAAGGCTAGAGATGGAACAGGATCTGTTTGAACCGATAAAGAAGTATTTTACGGAGTTCGCAGATTCACTGAAAGTATTAAAGGGGGAATAACCAATGGCAAATAACGATGAACCGAATGCGATCCGTCTTTTGGAAAGCATGGAAAAACATAGTCAGAAAGAAGCAGGAGAAAAGTTTTCTAATGAGAATCCTCTCGAGGCAACCGCGGATATCAAGGAGAAGTTTGCATGGGCAAAGAAGACATGTGCTATTCTCGAGGAAAACTTCGATGACGATACCATAAAAGCGATCCGTATGGACTGCGCTTGCGGACCGCAATACGAGTGGATCCAGAGCGTGAAAGACGCGTACGATGCCTCGACGTCACCAGAGGATTTTGTTGAGAAAACAAACGCGCTGGAGCTGGGTTACTGGCTCGAATTTGACGGCACCTCTTACTATCTGATGTATCCGCAGTGCTACTGCGATTTCGTAAATCAGGTCGAGGACACGCTTCCGAAGGCATGGTGCTACTGCACACTTGGATATTCGAAGAGAATGTTCGAGTATGTCTTAGGAAAAGAAGTCGAAGTTGAGCTGATCAAGTCAGTGAAAATGGGCGATAAGGAATGCAGGATCAAGGTCACGGAGAAAGTATGAAAATCGAGAAATGCACAATTGAAGATGTTTCAGTTCTGGCACGCATGAATAAGTGTCTGATCGAGGATGAAAGAAGCAGCAACCCGATGGATCTTTCACAGCTTACGGAGCGGATGAAAGGTTTTCTCGAGGGCGATTATGACACGTACTTTTTCAAGGAAGAGGACGAGATCGTCGGATACGCGCTGGTCGACAGAACCGCGGAACCACTTTATCTGAGGCAGTTTTACATCGACCGGGAACAGCGTAGAAAACACTATGGGAAGAGTGCTTTTCAGGCGTTGCTTGAGTATCTGGGAACAGACACGATCGAACTGGATGTTCTGCCGTGGAACGAGGCAGGTGTTGCGTTCTGGAAGAGCTTGGGTTTCTCGGAACAGTATGTGGTAATGAGATTTAAGAAAAGATAACGGAACAAGATTTAGTTCCGTTCATAGGAGAAAATATGGAACGAATAAGTAATTACATGCGGGACGATGCGTCCCGTCATATGCTAAATGATCTAACACAAAAGACCTTCGGATTCGATTTTGAACCCTGGGTCACGAAGGGACATTTCGAAGGTGATTACATCCCCTATTCCATCGTGGAAGATGGGAAGATCATCTCCAATGTTTCCGCGAACCGGATGCAGTTCATGCAGAACGGTGTCGTGAAAAACTACATCCAGTTCGGTACTGTCATGACGGATGAAAATTACCGAAAACAGGGCCTTGCAGGAAAGATCATCAAGAGCGTGATCGCAGAGTATGAAGGCAAATGCGACGGCATCTATCTGTTCGGAAATCTGGATGCTTTGGGCTTCTATCAGAAGATGGGTTTTCAGATGATAAATGAGTACAGATACTTCGTGAAAGACGAGTTCTGTAAAGGCGAAAAAGCGGATACGAGATTTAAGCCGATCAGCGATTTTGGCGAAGAGAAAAAGCAGCAGTACATGGATCTTGTCCGTGAAAGCGCGCCGAATTCTTCTTTCGAGCAGATCAACAAGTACGGACTTCAGATGTTCTATACGATGTGGTTCGATAATGTCTTCTATGCTGAAGATATCGATTGTTTTATCGTGCTTGAGATGGAGGAAGATTGCGCGACTCTGCAGTCTGTTTTGTGCAAGGAAAAGATCGCTCTTACTGATGTTCTTAAGCGTTTGGATATCGAGTGCTGCAAACTCGGATTCACCCCTCTTGATGAAGATAAGAAGATATGTGATTCTGAACTGTACGACGGCGCGGATGACTACAGACTTTTCTACATGGGAGAAGATCTGAAAGCTATCGAAAGTGAGAAACTTTATTTCCCGGATCTTTCACACGCGTGATGGATCGGATCGGAGTGAAATATGAGCAACTTGGAATTGAAAAAACTGCCTTACAAACTGACCGTATGCAAAGTAAAAAATGTATCGGATATTGATATGCAATCGGAGTTCTTTTTCATCGGAAAAACGGACGAAGAATTATCGCTGGTATGTAAGACAGAAGACACTCCGCAAGAAACGATTGAACGCGATGACGGCTGGAAAGGATTTCGCATCTCGGGAGTTCTTGACTTCTCGCTGATCGGGATCCTGTCCAAGATTTCGGGGATCCTGGCCGAGCACAAGATCGGGATCTTCGCCGTGTCGACATATAACACGGACTACATTCTCGTGAAAGAAGAGAACTTTGAAAAAGCATTAAACGTATTGGCAGAAGAGGGATACTCGATCGTGTGAACCTTGGCTGCAGGAGAGAAAATATGGAACTGAAAAAACTGTCTGAACATATATGGTACATGACCCATGAAGAAAGAAGAGACCGCCCGAATATCGGTTACGTAAAGGGCGAGAACTGGAGCCTTGCGATCGACGCGGGACACTCTGATCTTCATGTAAATGAGTTCTACGAGCTTCTGGAAAAAGAAGGACTTCCGCTTCCGGATCTTACGGTCCTTACGCACTGGCACTGGGACCACACGTTTGCGATGCACGCGGTGCACGGGCTGTGCCTTTCAAATAAAAGAACGAATGAATATCTCGTCGAATGGAAGAATAAGATCGAGACAAACGGACCCGCGGAATTTCTTTCGATCACAGAGAGTATTCGAGAAGAATATGCGGGAAACAAGGAAGTGATCGTCGTACCTTCGGATATGGTTTTTGAGGGAGAGATGACACTTGATCTCGGCGGGTGTACAGTGAAGATACTGGAAAGCGTTTCCCCGCATACCGATGACGCGACACTTGTTTATATCTGTGACGACAAAGTGCTTTTCCTCGGGGATTCGGCATGCAGTGAATTCCCGGATGGACCGAAAGATAAAGCACGCAGCATGAAGCTTGCGGATAAGATCCGTGAGCTCGGTCCGAAGATCTGTGTGGAAGGTCACTGGATCCCGGTCGAGACGGAAGAAACTTTGAACGATCTGCGGCATGCAGACTGAATTATCGGAGGAAACATGGATAACCGAAAAGAACTGGGAGCCACTTTTGATACCAAAGTATCTCTTTATGAAAAGATGCGTCCGGGCTATGTGGATGACCTTTATAAGGCGATCTTCGATTATGTAAAGATCGATGAAAACAGCCGTGTTGTCGAGGTCGGAAGCGGCAGTGGTCAGGCGACACTTCCAGTGCTTAAGACCGGATGCGAAGTCACGGCAGTCGAGTACGGCGAGAACTTTTCCGAGCTTCTGAAAGAGAAGTTTAAGGACTATACGTTCAGCGTGCTTACAGGTAAGTTTGAAGACGTTGAACTTGAAAAAGACAAGTACGATCTCGTCTTTTCTGCGACAGCTTTTCACTGGGTACCGGAGGAGATCGGATATCCGAAAGTGCACTCGATCCTGAAAGAGGGCGGTGCTTTTGCCAGATTCGCGAACAGACCGTGTATCAGTTCGGATATGCCTGAACTCGTGAGCGAGATCAACGCGCTTTACGAAGAGTACTACAACAAGCATTACGGGATCAAATCCGGTTCGAGAAAACAATTCACGGAAGAGGACGCGAAGAGCATTTCCGAGATCCCGGAAAAGTACGGTTTCAAGGATATCAAGTGTTATCTTTTCTATCGGGAAAGAGTGTTCACGGCAAAAGAATACACGCAGCTTCTGGGAACATATTCGGATCACATCGCGATCGAAGAAAAGATCAGAAATGAGTTTTTCAGTAGAATTGAAGAAGCGATCGATCGTCATGGCGGAACGATCACGATAAAGGATATAATGGATCTGGAACTGGCAAGAAAATAAGAACTCTGAAATCTGTGGAGGTTTATGTATGTACGATTTTATTCCGATCATTTTAGGCGCTGTTGTTTTCGGACTGGGTCTGTTCATGTCCATTAATCCGAAGGCTTGTACAAAGAAAGAACTTCAGCAGGATTCAAGAGCCTTGGCGAAGACCAAGTCGAACGGAAGTGTTCTTGGTGCCTGCGGTGTGACCATGATCATCATCGGAATAGCAAAGATCTTTATTTTCTGATGAAGAGGTTGAAAAAATGAAAGAGTTTTATATCGATAGTGACGGGATCCGTCTTCACGCAAAACTGGACATGCCGGAGGGCATGGAAAAGGGGCCGCTGTGTATCCTGATCCACGGTATCACGGGACATATGGAAGAAGATCATATCATCGGGGCGCAAAAGGCCATGAATGATGCAGGCGTAGCCGTTCTTCGCGCAGAGATGTACGGCCACGGCAAAAGCGACGGTGAGTTTAAAGACCATACGCTTTATAAGTGGGTGACCAACGCGCTTTCGGTAGTCAATTACGCGAAGACCCTGGATTTCGTGACGGATCTTTATCTGTGCGGTCATTCCCAGGGCGGTCTTCTGACAATGCTGATCGGCGGCATGTGCCCCGACACTTTTAAAGCGATCGTTCCACTTTCTCCTGCATGGATGATTCCGGACGGCGCGAGAGAAGGAAACCTTCTGGGTATGAATTTCGATCCGAAGCATATCCCGAATACTTTGGAAAACAGGGGAGTGGTGCTTTCCGGTGATTATGTGCGTGTGGCGCAGACGATCCATGTGGAAGACGAGATCGAAAGATATGAAGGCCCTGTCTTTATCATCCACGGAGACGCGGACGAGACAGTGCCTTTCGAGTATGCGGAAAAAGCACTGAAGCTCTACAAGAATGCCAAGCTGGTCCCGATCCACGGAGACGACCACTGCTTCACGAAGCATCTGGATGAGATGAAGGATGCGTTGAGAGCTTTTTTCAAGGAAGAAACCAACGCATGATTTCCTGACGCAGACATAAGGAGTGACATCTATGAAGAAGCAAGTATTTAACCCTTATCTTCCCAGCTACGAATATATCCCGGACGGCGAGCCGCGTGTGTTTGACGGACGCCTGTATATTTACGGAAGCCACGACCGTTTTAACGGCGAAGTATACTGCGCGAATGACTATGTGTGCTGGTCGGCGCCGGAGGACGATCTTTCGGACTGGCGCTACGAAGGCGTGATCTTCAAAAAGACGCAGGACCCGAGAAACGCGGATGGTTCTCATGCGCTTTGGGCACCGGATGTCTGCCGTGGAAATGACGGAAAATACTATCTCTACTACTGCCTGGATTTTCTTAAGGAGATCGGTGTCGCGGTCGCGGATAATCCGGTCGGTCCGTATGAATTTCTGGATTTCGTCCGCTATAAGAACGGGGATATTCTGGGTTCTCGTCCGGATGAGATCCGTCAGTTCGATCCGGGTATCTTCATCGATGACGATAAGAGGATCTATCTGTTCTCCGGAAACAGTCCGAGATATAAGCAGACACCGGTCGATAAAGACAGTCTGAAGATGGAACTGGAGCAGGACATGATCACCGTAAAGGACGGTCCTTTCCATAATCTGCCGATCATTAACGACGCGGACGGCACGGAGTACGAAGCACATCCTTTCTTCGAGGCAAGTTCCGTAAGAAAGATCAACGGAAAGTATTACTTCATCTATTCGTCCTGCTGGATGCATGAGCTCTGCTGGGCAGTCGCGGATTCTCCGCTTGGCGAATACCACTACGGCGGTGTTCTTGTTTCAAATGCGGACATTGGCGCGAACGGAAATACAGAGGCACTCAACTATCGCGGAAACACGCACGGAAGTGTAGCTTTCGTAAATGGAAAATGGTATGTGTTCTACCACCGTCAGACCAACCGTCATTTCTTCTCCCGTCAGGCTTGTGCCGAGGAGATCTGGTTCGACGGCGAAGCATTCCATCAGGCGGAGATCACATCCTGTGGTCTGAACGGCGGCCCGCTGAAGGATGAGGGCAGTTACGAAGCAAGGATCGCGTGCCACCTCTTTAGCAAGAACGGTACGACCGAGAGCCTTGCCGAGCAGCAGGACAGCAACCACCCTGCATTTACCCAGGAGGGCGAGGACAGGGAGGATAACCCGAATCAGTACATCAACAACATGGTGGACGGAGCTACCGCAGGATACCGTTATTTCGACTTTAAAACCGCGTCGAAGATCTCGGTTGAGGTCAGAGGTACCGCAGATGGAGAATTCGTTGTAAGGGATGGCAGAAATGGTCCTGTCGTTTCACGTATCAAGATCGCTCCTTCGAAAGAATGGGCAAGTTATTCCGCTGAGCTTTCCATCGACAGCGGAAAACATGCGCTCTATTTCACATACGAAGGAAATGGAGCGGCGGACTTTAATTCGTTCAGTTTTGAAAGCTGATCCCTTTGAGGATCATTGATCCGAAGATCAGTACTTTTCCGGCTCCCAGAGATTGTTGTCTTTTACCGGGGCAAAAGCGGATTTCGGATCTAAGGCCGGCTGATCTTTAAAGAAGGCTTCAAACTCATCTTCCAGCGGGTCTTTCTGCTCAGCGGCATTCAGAGCATCGAGTTCTTCCTGCGTCATGTTGACTTCGAAAACGTTGTTGCACATGGTGCAGCGGAGCGCTTCATCTTTCAGCATCAAACCACATACCGGACACTTTTTCATAGTTTTATCCTCCTTACTTTGTTCAAGCGGATCGTAATTTCATTATACCGAATGAGAACTGCATAGCAAAATAATTAAATCGCGGTGCTTTTGCTGTATAATTGAAAAGGATGGTCTGATGGGTAATAGGAAATGGGAAATGGGGATTTATGAGCGATATTGAATCTGGTTCATTTTCAAGTAACGACAAGCCGGAAAAGGGCTTTTATACGAACGTTCCCATTACACGCGACGACGATCCGCAGACGGTGCTTCGTGCTTTCTTTCGAAGCTTCTACTGCAGCAGTGCGGGAGAAGTGCTTTTCAAGTCGAAAAAGATGGAAAGCAAGGAGTATATCGAGCTCGTGGCCGTGCATCCGGCCCTTCAGAGATTGAAGGAACTCCTCCCGGAGAGCGAGCTGAAAGAAAACGTGGAGGCCTATTGCGAGAAGGAGCTTGTGGTCCTTAATAAGCAGGATGAGATCGTCGAGAAATCTACCGATCTTCGCTGGAAAAAGCGAAAAGCACAGGACCTTATCGATAAATCGGAGATCGACAAGAAACCGAAAATTTCTGCCGATACATTTTCCGGGAAACCGGCGATGTTCGCACTATTTATCTTCGGACTTCTGTTCTACGTATTTTCCCGCTTTATGTCGGGGTGGGTGATGCTGATCCTCGGCCTGATCTTTTTTGCCGGGTTTGTGTATGTGTTTACGGCCGAAGGCAGGGCGCCGGAGCGTGAAAGAGAACGAGAAGAGAAAAAGAGAGAGATCATCGGACAAGACCTTTGTTCCGCGATCGACAATCTGGAACTTGAGATCGATGCCGGCTGGCACGAGATCTACGAGATACAGCTGGCGCAGGGAGAGATCCTGAAGAAGATCAACGAGGAAGAAAAGGAGATCCTTTCGGATTATAAGACGAAGGTCAAGAAAGGCATCAAAGAAGAGCAGAAACGCGCGAAGAAGGAAAACGAGTAAGGTATGGAACGAATCAGGAAAAACAGAAGATTTCATATCGATGAGCGCTACGTCACGGTCAACCTGACGCTTTCCATCATCCTGTATTCGATGGTCGTTCCGTTCTGCATCTACCTGGCTGTGGATAACCTCATCCGCGGAGATATCCGGGTCGCCAGATACGCGTTTATGTGCGCCACCATGACGGCCATTGCCACCATCTGTTTCGCGATATGCAAATTCGGAAAGAAGAGACGCAGATGGCTGATGCATCTTGCGATCAATATCCAGTGCATCGTCTACTGGGGCACATTCTACTTTTTCCTCTACACGGGCGGTACGAGCGGTACGAGTATCTTCCTGTTCTTCCTCGCGGTCCCGGTCGTTTTCTTCTTCTTCAACCTGTTCTACGGACTTTACTTCAACATGGTCTTTTTCCTGATCATGCTTGTTTATATCTTCACGCCTCTCCGCGATACGGGATACCAGTTCCCGGAGGCGTATTATTCACGTCTCCCGATGATGTATCTCGTCAATGTCGTCATGTGCGGTATCGCGCAGTATGAGACCATCAAAGCGAAGATCAAGCAGGAAAAAGCACTGGAAGAGGCAAGACGCGCAAGTGAGGCGAAGACGGACTTTCTGGCGAACACGAGCCATGAGATCCGAACCCCGATCAACGCCGTTCTCGGCATGAACGAGATGATCCTTCGAGAGTCCGCGAAAGCAGAAAAGCTTACTGACGCAAAACCTTCCGATTACCAGGAAGCCTTTAAGAAGATCAGGCACTATTCCGGAAACGTCGACAGCGCGGGTAACAACCTTCTGGCCATCATCAACGACATCCTCGATTTTACGAAGATCGAGGAAGGCAAGATGAAGATCGTGGAGGTCGAATACCAGCTTAGTTCCGTGATCAACGATGTCAGCAACATGATCTATTTCAAGGCCAAGGAAAAGAACCTGTCGTTCGTCACGGATGTGGACGAGCGCATCCCGGATCACCTTTTCGGCGATGTCGTTCGTATCAGACAGGTCATTACGAACATCCTCAATAACGCCGTCAAGTACACGGAAAAAGGAAGCGTTTCCCTGAAGATCACGGGAAGAAGATTAAACATTACCGCTTCCGGAAAACCGCTTATGGAACTGATTATTTCCGTTAGCGATACGGGTATCGGAATCAGTGAGGAAAACATCGCCAAGCTGTTTGGAAAATTCGAAAGAGTCGACCTGGAAAAGAACAGCACAAAGGAAGGAACGGGTCTCGGTCTTGCGATCACGAAGATGCTTCTTCAGATGATGCACGGTGACATTAAAGTCGAGAGCACCTATGGTTCCGGATCCACATTCACCATCAATATTCCGCAGCTGGTTTTATCCGAAGAGCCAGTCGGAAACTTCACGGAGAAATTTGAAAAGGAACTCGGCGGTAAGAAGGAATACCACGAGAGCTTCCGCGCGCCGAACGCGAAGATCCTGATCGTTGACGATACGAAGATGAATCTTGTTGTCGCGACGGAATTCCTGAAAGATACGAAGGTCAATATCGATACCGCGGGAAGCGGAAAAGAAGCGCTCGAGCTCGCGCTTCAGAATAAGTACGATGTCATCCTCATGGACCAGAGAATGCCCGAGATGGACGGTGAAGAAACGCTTCATGCCATTAAGAGCCATGAGGAAGGTCCGAACATCAAAACTCCTGTGATCTGCCTGACGGCCGATGCGGTAGTCGGTGCCCGCGAAAGATACCTGTCCAAAGGATTCGACGATTATCTGACCAAGCCGATCGACAGCACGTCTCTCGAAAAGATGCTGAAGAAATATATCCCGGCCGAGAAGGTCGAGATCGTCGCAAAAGAAGAGAAAGCGCCGGAGGCTCCGGCAGCAGTTGCGCCTGAGACTTCTGAATCGTCGGAATTTGCTGCTCTTACCGAATGCGGCATCGACACCGAAAAGGGTACGGCGAACTGTGCGGGAGATAAGGACTTCTACCTTTCGATCCTGAAGGAATACAGCAAGGACGCGGAAGAGAAGAAGACAAAACTCAAAGGATTCCTCGAGGACGGAAACCTCAAGGATTACGCGATACTGATCCACTCCTTGAAAAGCACTTCCGCGACGATCGGCGCGATGGCTCCTTCGAAGCTTGCGAAGGAACTTGAGGTTGCCGCGAATAATGACGATAAGGATTTCGTTTCGGAGAACCAGGATGCTTTCCTGAAGGAATACGACATCGTTCTGGAAGCGATCGGGAAGGTAATTTCCGAAGATGACAAAACGGTTAGTTCAGATCCTGATGATGAGATCCTGGAGTTTCTCCCCGAGACCGAGTAATACTTGCGTTTAGGCGCCTGAGCGGTGCTTTTCCCGAGGAAGATACGGCTTCCCTGATTATTTCTATACTGTCACTTGCCCCGAAAGATTACCTCGTATAATCGGTTCATAATTTAGACGAGGTAATGACATGAAGAAATTTCATAAGACGTTAAGTGCCCTGATGGCAGGCGCATTGACGGTTTCGGCACTCTCTTTTTGCGGTTGCCGGAAGGAAAGTAAGACAACAGAAGAAAGCACTACTGCGACAACTACTGAAACGACCGAAGAAGTGGTCCTCGAGGACGAGGCCCCGGTCGTTGAAATGAACAATACAGTCGCTCTGACGCCGACCGAAAAAGAGGCGCTGGACTTAGCCGAACAGCTCGGCGTCAGCATGGATGAGATCCATGGCGAGCACGAGCTTTTCATCCGATACGCGAACATCGTTATGAATAACCCGAAGCTCAACGATTACAGGGCATACGCGCTGCATCTGTTCCCTGTCGTCGCGGATAACTATAACGAAGAGACGCTCGACTATTTTCTCGGGAAGCTGTCCGATCTTACGATCGAGAACATGCCGCTCAAAGGGGCAAGCGGTGAATTCTACGATCTCGATAACAGAGCCTGGATCAACGGACAAGGCGGGATCTTCGAAAACGAAGAATGCTACACCACGGTGTTTCACGAGCTTCTTCACTTTACGGATGCGTTTATCGACGGCGAAAACCGCTGCAATCTCTACTATACGGGCGAGAGGATCGCTAAAGAGGAAGATCTCACGCCGAAGGAATGGGAAGAGATCGTGGGCATTGTTTCCACGAGCTTCATTACCGAAGGTGGCGCGGAGCTTTATCAGGCGAAGTACTATTCGAAGACGCCGATCTCCTACCCCTGCCAGACCGCTTTCCTCACGGGCCTGGAGCATATCTACGGTTCGGAGACGCTCGACAGTCTGTTCTTCCGTTCCGATTCGGACATGCTGTTTGTCGAGCTTCTGCGCGAGGCCGGCTATGACGATCCGAAGATCTATGAAGTCATCAAGTCCTTCAATTACTACACCTACGGAAGAGGCGACTTGCCGAGTTCCTATGTGCGTCTGGAGGACGTTCTGATCGACCTTTACGAGCATGTCAAGGGTCCTTCCTGGCAGGACGATAAGGTGTTCGGATATATCCTTCGTCAGATCAATTCGCAGTTCTTCGATTATGTCGGATGCGATCACAAGGCGCTCCTGAATTACATGGCGACGTCTTCGGATATGTGGGAGATCACGGAGAATATCCTGTCTCAGCTTGATCAGGGTTCCAATCCGTCGGTCCTGAGCTTCTTTTCGGTGATCTATCTGGACGGAAAGCCGTACCTGACGACGATCCTGCAGCGCCCGGAAAACATCGATCACAGCGCGGCGACGGCGATCATCATCGACTACGATTTTGACGAAGAGAAAGTGCTTTCGTATCAGTATCTGGTGCATTCGTACCCGAGTGCCATTCCGGGTGCTCTTCCCGCGGGAAAAGAACTCGACGAGCGTCTGGAATCCTTAAAGCGCGACACGACGGCACTTCACTCGCAGGAAGCATATTCCTGTAAGTCGAAAGAGATGCAGGAAATTTATGACCGCGCGGCTGCGATCGGCAACAAATACGGCGTATTTATCCGTCTTGAAGAGACACTTCCTGCTTCGATCGACCAGTCTGACTTAGGATCCTGTAAGGTCAAGACAATGAACGAAGCACTCGACCGTGTCGAAGCGATCCTCGACATGTTCCCGACGGGGTATTTCGATGACTTCTGCTATGGCTATTTCACGGGTTTTGAGATCGATCTGGTAAGACGTCCGCAGTCATATACGGAGCTTTGCTGCACCGCGCAGGAGGATGGCTATCTTTTCAGCATCATCCTGGAAGCAAACGGTGATGACCCGGAGGAACAGATCAACGCGAAGCTTCTGGACGCGATCTTTTCCGCGACGGAAATGCGCCTTCGTAACTACTACGAGAACTTCGAGAATCCTTCCTTTACGGAAGAAAAGTGGATGTCCATGAACACGGACGGATTCCGTTATTTCGGATATCAGCACGAAGAAGATGAAGAGTGCGACTACGGACGCTTCAAAGAATATGTCGTATGTTTTGATTCGATGAGAATGCCGAGAAGAGACAGGATCCTCCTCATGAAGGCACTTCTTGAGAATACGGAGATCAGTGACGCGTGTCTGGAAAAAGCAGAGTACTTAAGCGAGTGCATCAGAGAGGCGTTTGATTCGGAAAACTGGCCGGAGAAGACCACTTGGGAAAAGGAGATCGAGCGTCAGAAAACTGATCACGCAGCCAAGGCGGCATGATCTAAATCAGTTTAAGCTTCTTTTTGAAAAGTCAAGGGTCTTTCTGGAAGATGAAATCCTGTTTGAATTCGGGACCGACCATTGTGACCTGCACGGTTATGCCGATAGAGAAGATGGCGTCTAAGACGAGAGCGAGTATTCCTGCGTAAAGAAGCGGACGGAAAAAGATGCTTCCGATAAAGAGGATGGCGGAAACAGCCAGCAGATAGCGGAAATACGCAAAAAACGACAATATAAAGCAGGCAAGAGCACTTCTCAATCTATTCTTCATGACACCCTCCTAATACTCAAATGTTTGCAGTGCGAGAAACGTGAGAATTTTTACCTCTAAATCCATCTTAACACTCTTTTTTCGAATTTGTGCAAGTGTTTTACGTTAAAAATGAAAAAATTTTCAATCCATAACTCCGAAACAGTCGGGATCGTGGCGGACGGAGACAGCGAGAAACGTTTCGCGCAGAAGAAGTAATCTCTTCAAACAAATAAACGCGCAGAATAAATCCTTTCTCATGCCTTAGAAGATACACGCTCAGAGTTTCGGAAAAAGGCACAAAAAAAGAACAGAAAAAGATTTCGACGTGCCTCTGCAGGGCAAAGCCCGAGGACCAGCACAAGAAACTTTTTCTGTTCTCTTTGTAATTACTCTTCTACCGAAACCGTCTTAATGTGAAGCTCGTCAAGCTGCTTGTCTGTGACATAGCCCGGAGCGTCCATCATGATGTCCTGCGCGTTCTTGTTCATCGGGAACGGGATGATCTCACGGATGGATTCTTCACCTGCAAGGAGCATGACCATACGGTCAACACCAGGAGCGATACCAGCGTGCGGCGGAGCGCCGTAGCAGAAGGCATTGTACATAGCCGGGAACTTTGCCTTAACGTCTTCTTCACCGAGACGTACCATCTCGAAGGCCTTGATCATGATCTCCGGATCGTGGTTTCGAACCGCGCCGGAAGAAAGCTCGACGCCGTTTACGACGAGGTCGTACTGGTCAGCTGTGATGGAGAGCGGATCGATCTCGCCGCGCTCTGCCTTAAGAAGTGTTTCCAGACCGCCGCTCGGCATGGAGAAAGGATTGTGGCAGAACTCGAGTTCGCCGGATTCCTCGCCGATCTCGTACATCGGGAAGTCAACGATCCAGCAGAATGCGTACTGTTCTTTATCCATGTGGCCCGGGACCGTAGCACCGAATGTCTTTACGATCACGCCGGCTGTCTTCTGAGCGGCAAGGAGCTTACCGCAGGAAAGAACGACCAGATCGTTCGGCTTTACGCCGAGAGCGGAAACGACAGCGTCCTTGATCGGGGTAACGAACTTCGCGATACCGCCGACGATCTCACCGTTTTCATCCATTCTGAACCAGCAGGCCTTATTACCGGACTGAACTTCGATATCGCCCAGGTTCTTGTCGATGAACTTTCTGGACTCCTTAAAGTCGGAAATGACGACAGCCTTGATGCGGACGTCTGTGTCCGATCCGTCTTCCGTTTTAGTTGCAAACGGGGGGAAACCGCAGTCCTTAAGCACTTCGGTCGCGTCCTGAACAGTCAGGTCGATACGAAGGTCCGGCTTATCGGTACCGTACTTTTCCATTGCCTCAAGGAACGGAATACGTGCGAACGGTGCGCCGGAAGCGCGGTTATATGTGCCGTACTCGGCAAAGATCGGAGGAAGTACGTCTTCGATAACGGAGAAGACATCTTCCTGTGTGGCAAAAGCCATTTCCATATCGAGCTGGTAGAATTCTCCCGGAGATCTGTCTCCACGAGCATCCTCATCACGGAAACAAGGAGCTACCTGGAAATATCTGTCGAAACCGGAGGTCATCAGGAGCTGCTTGAACTGTTGAGGAGCCTGCGGAAGAGCATAGAACTTGCCCGGGTGCTTTCTGGCCGGTACAAGATAGTCACGCGCGCCTTCCGGAGAAGAAGCGGTGAGGATAGGTGTGGTGATCTCGAGGAAGTCGTGCTCCATCATGGCCTTACGAAGAGCGGCAACAACGTTGCAGCGGAGGATGATGTTCTTCTTGACTTCCGGATTACGAAGGTCGAGATAACGATACTTGAGACGTGCGTTCTCATCCGCCTCACGAGAGTGGTTGATCTCAAACGGCAGCTCGTTATAACGGCAGCGGCCGAGGACCTTGATCTCGGAAGGAACGACCTCGATGCTTCCTGTATCCTGGTTCGGGTTCTTGGAAGATCTCTCTCTTACCACACCGGTGACCTGGATCGTGGACTCCTTATTGATCGCCTTCAGTTCTTTTACCTTGTCTTCGGTCTCCAGAACGATCTGTGTCGTTCCGTAGAAGTCGCGCAATACTACGAAACCGAGATTGGCTCCGACCTCACGCATATTTTCCATCCATCCGACGAGGGTAACGGTCTTTCCGATATCGGGAAGACGGAGCTCGCCGCAGTTATGTGTCCTTGATTGGATCATGTTGAATACCCCGTTTCTAAAGTCAATTCACGCAACATTTTATACCCTAAAGCTATTATTGTCGATATATGTTAGATATATGGTAAAATAAGCGCAGACAAGCCAAGGGAGTCTAGACAAGGAAGGTAAAGGGTATGAAGAGATCAAAAATGGCAGTGTTCCTTTCGCTGCTTTTAGCTGTATCGGTATTTGGCGCGGCATGTTCGTCGAAGAAGTCTTCTACGAAGAAAACGAAGAAGACGAAGGTAGAAGCTACCGACGACGAGACAAAGAAAACAAAGAAGACAAAGAAGACGAAAGATACCGAAGAAACGGAAGAAACAGAAGCGCCTTCCGAGACAACGGAAGCGACGACTACGACCTCGGAAACGACGGAGATCACGACAACTACAACTACTGAGAGCACAACGGCTTCTTCCGATACTACACCGGCGGGAACGTCCGACTCGGCACAGACATCCGGTTCGCAGGGAACATTCGATATGCCGGCTCCGAATACGGACGGATATAAGGCGATCTCTGCGGATGCATTTACATCCGGCGTAGAAGCGGAAGGATATACCGTTATGGACGCTATGAGCATGGGTACCGATACCGACGTCAAAGCAAAAGCACTTCTCATGGCGTTTGATCCGACCTACAAGATCACGTTCATTTATTACCAGTACATGAACGCAAGCGACGCAAAAGCCGCTTATGATCAGGCCATCGGCTTTACCAAGGATTTCCAGGACAAAGACTACCAGTTCTATATCACAGACAATACCATGGTCAGCTATTCCGAAATGGATAATGAGTACACGGTAGTCATTATCATTGACGATATGGAGATCCTGGCGGTAACAGATACGGACAGCAACAACATCGACAGCATGAATGCTATGCTTGCCGATCTGGGTTATCGGATCAAATAACGACAAAGGAAGATAAGAGGACAACTATATGCGCGAAAAAACGACAGAGATCGTAGATGAGATCAAAAAGGTTATTTGCGGTAAGGACGAAGTCATCAGACTGATCCTTCAGAGCATTCTGGCAGGAGGCCACGTTCTCATGGAGGACGTTCCCGGCGTAGGTAAAACGACGATGGCGCTTTCCTTTGCCAAGACGATGGGCCTGGATTACGGACGTGTCCAGTTCACTCCGGACGTCCTGCCTTCCGATATCACGGGCTTTTCACTTTTAGACCCGGAAACACGCACCATGAAGTATCAGAAGGGTGCCGTTTTCCACAACCTCTTCCTCGCGGATGAGTTAAACCGTGCGTCTTCCCGTACGCAGTCCGCTCTCCTCGAAGCCATGGAAGAAGGTCAGGTCACAGTAGACGATAAGACATATCCGCTGCCGAAGCCGTTCGTCGTCATCGCGACACAGAACCCTTCCGGCGCTTCCGGTACGACACTCCTTCCGGACTCCCAGATGGACCGTTTCGCGATCCGCGTTTCCATGGGTTACCCGTCACTCGACAACGAGATCGAGATGCTGACGAACCGTCAAAACGGCGCAAACCCGCTTTCCGAGCTCAAGCCGATCTGCTCGATCGAAGACATCCTTCAGATGCAGGAAGAGACGAGCAAGATGTACGTCAAATACAGAGTCATGAAATACATCGTGGCCCTGATGGACCGTTCCAGAAATCACAAGATGCTGGCAAGAGGCGGCAGCCCGCGTTGTACGCTGGCTCTTACCGCTATGGCAAAAGCACACGCCTACATGACGGACCGTGACTATGTCATCCCGGACGATGTCCAGGCCGTATTCCCGGCAGTCCTCTGCCACAGAATGCTCCTGACTCCGGAAGCCGAGTTCAAGGAAGTCAAGACAGAAGACATCGCAAAAGAGATCATCAAGACCACACTGATCCCCAAGGAATAAGTTATGCTTCGAAGTTGGGTGATCTACATTCTGGCTCTGCTGGGCGCGATCACATTCTTTCTGTTTTATAAGATGTGGCTGTCCTGGTTTATCCTGATCATCGTGATATCGATCTTACCGATCGCGCTGGTGGTCAGCTTTGCCGCGTCACTCTTTTTCCAGCTCGAGGCAGATGCTTTTCGAAAAGTAATCAAAGGCGACTCGACGCAGATCTCCTTTACCTCTTACGGTCTCGAGATGTTCCCGTTCGCTCTTTATTCGGTAAAAGCACCGCTCAAGGAAATGATGACGGGCGCGGTTTCCTACATCAAGCTCTTTTCGCAGAGTGAGACGACGGACAGCGTGATCATCGACACGAAACACTGCGGCACCTACCGCTTAACGACCGCGAAGGTCCGTGTATACGATCTTTTCGGTCTGGTCTTTATCCCGAAAACAGTCGACGTTTCCGGTGAGATCGTCGTCATGCCGATCCCGTGTATTCCGGCCGAGATCTCGAACATGGACGGTTTTAAGGCGAAGGGCCTGAAGAAGTCGAGCAATCCGAATTCGGAGATCTACGATATCCGTACGTACATGCCGGGCGATCCGATCAAGCAGATCCACTGGAAGATCTCCGCGAAGAAGGACACCCTCATGATCAAGGAATCCCAGGAAGCGACCTGGGGCCGTTCGCGTGTATATCTTCCGATGACCCGTGACAGAGAAGTGATGGACAGGATGCTCGGCGAAGTCATGTTTACGTCGAAGTATTTTCTTGACCACGAGGTCGAGCACAAGATCCGTGTTCTGCCGCCTATGAAAAAGGAGGTCGCTTTTGACGTCGCGTCGAAGGACGATCTCGAGAAGGCGATCGTTTCGATCCTTCGCCTGCCGATTCCGGAGGACGTAGACGATGAGAAATAAGAATCCGGAAACCGTCATCCACGCAGTGAAAAAACCGGTCGAGGCAACCCGCCTGACGGTCATTTTCGCGATCTTCCTCGCGTCGCTTCTCGGCCTCGGATTTACGGGCATGCTCGCTTCCACGTTCATGCTCCCGATCAACTATGTCGTATTCACACCGATCCTGATCGCGATCAGCGCTCTTTGCGCGTACTGCCATTTCGAAAAAGGCAAAGCGACGTCGATCATCGTCCTGATCTTCTTCGCGTTCGCGTCTCTCATGATCGTGATGTTCGATATCTTCTACATTCGAGCCTCGGCCGAGTACGCGTACTCGATCCTCCAGCAGAGAGCTTTTCAGGAATTAAGACCCATGATCCGCGGCGCGGCGGCACTGAAAGAAGCGCAGACCGATGTCACCTGCCTGATGCTTCTCATCAACATCCTGCCGGCCTACTTTACGACACTCATGGTCGAAAAGCGCCTGTCGGTGCTGCTTTCGCTTGTATGGTATATCCCGTTCTTCTTCGCGACGACCAGGATCACCTATCTGACACCTGCGGCTTGGCCCTGCCAGCTCGCGGTCGCGGGCATCCTGCTCCTGCTCCTCTTCGGATTCGTCAAGCGCCTCGGTGACGGAAGCACAGATAAACGCATGCTCATTCTGGCTGCCCCGGTCATTGCTTTCTGTATGCTCGTCGCGGGTATGTTCCCGTCAAACGAATACAGCTATAACAAGCTTGCTACGAAGTATTACGACGGTCTCCAGAATCTCCTGCATGAACTGCATGTCAAACTCCAGAATAAACATGAGGAGCCGGAAGACGAAGTCAAGCATGAGTACGAAGGCTACATGGGAAGTATCGTTGCCGGAAACGGCGAAGGTCAGGGCCTCGCGACCACCAGTTTCTCCGAAGACTTTTCGAAGGTCGGATTCTTTAACCCGCCGGATGTTAAGATCTTCGAGGTCTCCCGAAACGTAAACGACAACCATATCATTCTCCTGCAGGGACGTATCGTCTACCTGCGTTGCGCCAGCCTCGAGGTCCTCGACAACGGCAGCTGGAGCACATATGACACAAACAATGATCCGAAAGTAACGGTTCCGGATTCCCACTTCATTACCGAAGACCGGACCGAGCCGAAAGAAGCGGACTTCGTGATCACGATCAACACGCTTTGCCCGATCGACGCGAAGCTTATTCCGGAATATGTCGATAACTTCTATATCGGCTCCGACAGCAAATACAGCGAGATGGATCTTCCCGAAAGCTCAACATGGAATCTTCAGGAGATCATGTACAGTAACGGCGCGACCAGCTATTCCTATGCCTATAACATGGTCCCGAGAAAGCGCGATGCAGACTGGACGGATTCGTATCTCAAAGAGGTCTACGAAACGTGTCTTTACGTTCCGGAGGAGACCAGAAAGAGTCTTCTCGAGTGCGGCAAGCTTCCTGAATGGTATCTCGAGCTCCTCGAGGATCCGGACAAGATGACCAATGCCGAGAAGGTCGCGAGAGTGGTCGATTATGTAAGAAACCTGCATCCGTACAGTAAGGATACCCCGTATCCGCCGGAGGGCGCGGATTTCGTTACATGGTTCATCAGCGAGAGCCGCTCCGGTTTCTGCGTGCATTACGCGACGACCGCCGCCGTTCTCCTTCGCATGATCGATGTTCCGACTCGCTATGTTTCCGGCTACTACGCGGACACGGATCCGGGCGGAAAGCCGAGCCAGGTCTCCATGACGAACGCACATGCCTGGTTTGAGTTCTTCGATCCGGATTACGGCTGGGTCCTCGACGATCCGACTCCGGGTAATAACGTTGTCGCGAGCTATTTCAACGCGTACGCGATCGCGAAGGAATACGGCGACATGGTCTATGACTTCCAGTGCACGCCGACACCTTCACCGAAGCCTACGCGCACGGTAACACCGGTTCCTGAGGAGATCGAAGAAGAGAGCGGTTCCGCCAACTCCGGTGTCATCCGAGTCCTTGTCGCGATCTTAAGTATCCTTCTGGTGATCGGCGCTCTGCGTCTGGGATATGTCCTGTTCTGGAAGCTGCGCCTGAGAAACAAGACGACCAATGAGAAGGCGAGCGTCTATAACTCGTACTACAAGATGCATCTTTATATCCTGGAAGGAAAGGGTTCGCGCGCCGTCAAGAAGATCGTGGATAAGGCCGAGTACAGCCGCGCTACTATTTCGGAAAAAGAACTGTCCTACATCCTCCGCTTCGGAGAACACAACCTGGAGAAGCAGAAGAAGGGCGCTTCCAGACTGAGAAAAGCGATCTCCTACATCCTGCGCGTAAACTTTCAGGAAAAGGGCGCGACCGCCGAGACCACAGAGGCCGCTCCGGAAGAGTAACGGGCACAAAAAACGCGCCCCGAGTAGAAGCACGTCCCCCTCGAATTATAGTGCTTTTCGCGAAGAATGAATGAATAAAATCTGCACAATTTTCGGATCTGAAAGTTGTGCAGTTTTTATTAGCACTCTCACCTTGACAGTGCTAATTTCGGAACTATAATGTAGGCGAAACAAAGGAACGAAGATCCAAATAGATGATAAGACCTCCGCCCCGATGCGAGATAACAACATAAAAAGGAGGAATGAAGTATGTTGATGTCTGGTATTTTTGGAGAGAACTTGTTTGATGATTGGATGGGCTTCCCGATGAGGGAACTGGCGAATGTCGACAGACGTCTGTACGGCAAGAACGCAAGCCATATCATGAAGACTGATGTTAAGGAGACCGATGGTACTTACGAGCTGGAGGTCGATCTTCCGGGCTTTAAGAAGGACGAGATCAACGTCAAACTGGAAGACGGCTACATGACCATCAGCGCGACGAAGGGCCTCGATACCGAGAAGAAA
Source organism: Clostridiales bacterium (assembly GCA_017617525.1). Classification (GTDB taxonomy): domain Bacteria; phylum Bacillota; class Clostridia; order Saccharofermentanales; family Saccharofermentanaceae; genus Scatonaster. The sequence goes on along the minus strand of JAFZWA010000051.1, from coordinate 25,959 downwards.
GACAAGCACGGCAAGATCATCCGTCAGGAAAGATACGCCGGCGCGATGCAGAGGAGCTTCTACGTTGGTGACGGCGTCAGAACGGAAGACGTCAAAGCCAAGTATGAGGACGGTGTCCTGAAGCTCGATATCCCGAAGAAGGAACTGAACCTTCCGGGCAATAACACCATAGCGATCGAGGGCTGACGCTCCCGGCCGCGCTGAAACGATAACAACGCCATAAATATACCTTACCCATAAACCTTCGAATGGGGGAGTGTCCGAAACGAGGATGCTCCCCTTTTTCCATGGCTGTGGTAAAATCAAGATATATTAATCCTAGAAATAAGGCAGGTGTAGTACATGGATCTTGTTAAATCGATTCTTAAGAATATGACCTCCGTTCCGTCCCTTGAAGCGTTGACGGAAAAGGCCGGCGTATCCGCTGATTCTATTGAAAAAGCACTGTTCTCGGCCGTTCCTTCTCTGATCGGATCAATGACCAAGAACGCTTCTTCGACCAAAGGCGCTCAGGCTCTCATGGGTGCTCTCGCGCAGCACGAAGACAATAGTGACGTAACTTCCCAGATCGCAAACGCAGACGCTGCTGACGGTAATAAGATCATCGGCAAGATCATGGGCGATGACAAGGATGATTTCATCTCCTCCATCGCGAAAAAAGCCGGCATCAATTTCGACCAGTCCAACGCGATCCTGAGCAATATCGCTCCGTCTCTCCTTTCTTCCATCTCCGCTGCCGCTAAGCCGGATACAGAAGAGAGTATCGCGAAAGAAAAAGCCGAGAAGAAGGCCAAAGAAGAGAAAGGCAGTTCTTTCCTCGGCGGATTCCTCAAGAACTTCATGAAGGACTCCGATGACAAGGACGCCAAGACAGGAATCGACGGCACAGATCTTCTCAACATTCTGAAGAACACGATGCTGTAATAATCTAAAAGACGAAGAAAAAGAACTCTTCCTCTGATGCTGGTCCTCCGCGCTAACGCTTGTGCGGAGGCATCTTCCGGAAGAGTTCTTTTCTTATGCTTTTTCTACAGCATCCTGTTCAGAAGGTCGTCGAAAAGACGATCTTTTCTTCTGTAACAGTGTTTAATCAGACAGGTGCTGATAGTTCTCATAGTCCTGCTGCGTCGGGGCTGCGGGGGCCTGATAGTTTGGTGCGGCAGGAGCCTGCTGATAGCCCATCGGAGCTGTCGGATAACTCGGGGCTGCCTGGTAATTCTGTGCTGCCTGTACCGTTGCGACCTGTGTGGCCTGAACTGCCTGTGATGCCGGGGCTGTCGGGAAAGCCGTGGAAGACGGGAATCCCGTCGCCGCTGCCGCTACCGCGACAGGTGAGGCCTTCGCTGCCGGCTGTGCGACCGGAGCCTGCGGTTTCGGGAGCTTTCTTACCACACGTGCCGCAGGAGTCCTGAACACAGGATCCATCTGGAGCGGCACGTAGTAGGTATTCAGGAACTCGGACTGGTTCTCCGCTTTGTTCAGTTTCTTGTCGATCTGAGCCGAGTAGGCGATGCCGCCCGTGTATCTGCTGTTCTCTCCAACGGAGTCTCCGTGGTTATTGGAGCGGTTTAAAAGAGAACCGAAGATGAGAAACGCGACACCGACTCCCAGGGATCCGCCCATCAGGATACCGAAAAATAATGCTACGCCATTCATGTTGATTACTCCTGTCTCTTTTTCGTAAAGTTAAATGTCTGCGAAGACTGTGTCAGTTTCAGCTTCGCGATTACGTTCTTGATCTTTTTCACACCGGCGATCGCCATGAGGACACCGCCGACGATCAGTCCGACGACTATCTTACCGCTGCTGTTGTTGCTGCTGCTTGATGTCTTTCTTGCTCTCCTGTTCGCATATGAACCCATCATCGCGTCGGTGAGATGATACAGGATGAACGAGAAGAGGATCACGAGCAGGATGCTGGTGATGATCAGAAGCGTGTAGAACAGTGCTTTTCGGATCGGAAGACCACAAACGACTTTGCCGGTCTGGCCGTTTACGAGGATCGTGTTGTGCTTGCCCTCGTAATCAAAGGTGACGAACCATACCGGAAGCAAAGCGTATTTGACATCCGGATCGATGGACGTGCTGCCTCTGAAGTTGACGATCGTTTTTGTTCCGCCACCGTTAACCGATTTAATGACCGTCTCATCGAACATCTGGCACGCTCTTTTATCAACGGCCTGAGCGAGATTACCGTAGGTCACATCCGATGAGTTGGAATAGAATCCCAGAAGATAATCCTCATCGAAAAGCACCATCTTTGAGAAGTCATACGGTTCCAGTCTCGTGCTGCTCTCGTCCGAAAGCATCGTGCAGGCATCGACCGGAAGATTCTTCAGATGCATCCTGCCTGCGCGGCCGTGGAAAGTGATGGTCGTGTTCTTTCCGTTAGATGTCTTCTTTCTTATGATCGCGGCTTCGGATCTGTCCGCGTCAACGATCCAGTACGGAATGTAGATACCGTGAACGCTTTCCGGAGTGAAGTGCTTGACCGCGTCCGGAACGAAGAGTCCGTGTCCGATCTCCTTGTTGATGCACGCGAGAGCCTGCTCTTTTGTGATCGCGAAGGGAATAATGAACTCCGGGCATTCCTCCTTGCTGATTCGGCTGAATACAACTGTCGGGTTTCCGCAGTAAACGCACTTCGTCGAAACTTCGGTTCCGGTGATCATGACCTCGCCGCCGCACTCGCTGCATGTGTAGATGTAGCAGTCGAGATATTCTTTCGCGGCACCGGCTACGTCCTGTCCGTAGACCTGCGCCATGGAAATAGCTTTTTTATCCTGTACGTATTTCTTGCTTTCGCTTTCGACTTCTTCTGCGAAGAATGTGCTTCCGCACTGATAGCAGCGCACCTTCTGGATCGAGGGATCGAATACCAGAGCATGACCGCAGTTCTTGCAAAGTGTTGCCATTTTTCATTTCTCCATTCTGTCCGTCATGATGTCGGGCTGTTCTTCGTCGTTATCGGGTGCTTTATCTTCTTGAAAAGCACCGCGCCAAACCAACGACTATAGATATTATATAAAAAATCCGCGAGGTTTATACATATAACCCCGCGGATTATTCATGCTTAATTGCAGAGCCGCCTGCAAATAGCGGCGCCGGCCGTGGCGAGCGGATCCCGAGAAAGAGAATCTTCCGGAGGAAGCCTCCGCCCACGTGAAAGAAAAGAAGTTTTCGACGCGCCTCCGCACAAGCGAAGCGCGGAGGACCAGCGCGAGAAAACTTCTTTTCTTTCTTTACCAACCTAATTCGAGCAGCCAGTTGTTGAGGGAGCGCTCTCTGTCTCTCTCGGACAGGCCTTCCGGCATTCTGTACTCGCTCTTGATGTTGCCGTCTGCGATGTAAAGGACACGGGAGCAGTTGGAAGCGACCTTCGCGTCGTGGGTGACCATGAGAACAGTCGTGCCTTCAGCGTTGAGTTTCTTGATCTCGTTGATGACTTCGGCAGAGGACTGACGGTTCAGTGCGCCTGTCGGTTCGTCGGCAAAGAGGATCTTCGGGTTGTTGACCATGCTTCTCGCGATGCAGGCGCGCTGGAGCTGTCCACCGGATACTTCGTTGATGTCATTACCGGCGATCTCGATGATGCCGAGTTTTCTCATCAGGTCTTCGCAGCGGGCGACCTTGTCTTTTCTCGATTCACCGTTCTTGTCGCACTCGATGGCGGGAAGAAGGATGTTATCCAGGATCGTGAGATTCTTCATCATGAACATCTGCTGGAAGATGAATCCCATGTCATTCAGACGGACGGAGGAGAGTTCTTTTTCCGAAAGAGTCGTGATCTCTTTTCCATCGAGCTTGACCTGACCGGATGTGGCCTTGTCCATACCCGAGATCGAATAAAGGAGCGTGCTCTTACCGGAGCCGGACGGTCCCATGATGCCGACCATCTCGCCTTCCTCAACGTCGAAGGTGACATTCTTGAGGACATTGTTCTGACGCTTTTCGATGACGTATGTCTTGCAGAGATCTTTTACTTCCATTAACTTTTTCATTTTGTTTTCCTCCGTATTATGTGCTTCTTTGGCAGGTGCTTTTGCTTTAGTATTATTCGATGTTTGCTGTGTCGCTGGACTTGATGGACCGGCTCGTGAGTGATGTCAGGAAGGCGGTGAACAGGGTCGTGATGACGATGATTGCCGGGTAGATCAGGAAGATCTGCAAGGGATCGATCGCGTAGTCGATCTTGCTGGTACCCATCATGCCGAAGATCGGGCTGATGCAGAGCTTGGTCATCGGGATCGAAAGCGCCGCGGCCAGGATCATGGCGAAGAGTGCGACGATCAGAAATCTCAGGACGTGCCAGATGTAGATCTTTCTGTTTCTAAAGCCGATGGCTTTAAGAAGCGCGATCTGGCTCTTCTCGTCGGCGATGAAGGAGATCTCCATGAGGATCGTGACCAGGACGACAACGAGGATCGTGATGCCCAGAAGGAGATACTGTACGGCGAGCATCGTGGGTACTACGCTGATGCAGGAAGCGACGTACTCGGCGGCGTTCTCGACCTTATCGTTGATGAAGTTCTCCTTGATGATCTCCTTTCTTTCTTCGATGACTTTTGCGCTCGGGTGATCATCAAAGTCGATCTGGAAAGCCATTCTGGAAGAGGAGTACTTGTTATCGACCGGGGCATCCGGATGCAGGCGGATGACCTGACCGATCTGGTTGAATGACTCGTAGTAGGCGGTGATGGTGCACTCGAGTTTTTCGGAACCGAAGTTGATGATGACGGTGTCGCCGATGTGCGCGTCGAGCGTATCGATCATGTGCGTTGAGATCGCGATCTCGTTTTTGTTTCTCGGAGCCGTTCCCTCTTCGTAAGTGAGACTGTCGAAATCTGTGCGGAAGCCGTATTCGCAGATCACACGATGGAGCTTGCCGTTGACTTCTACCTGGTAGGTGTACTGTCCCTGCTGGGAGAAGTGTCCCGGGATACCAAGCTCAGCAAGTTTCGCGTCTTTTTCGTCGAAGTACTTTTCCATGTATTCCGCATCGTGCCCCATGATCTTCATGGCTTCGGAAACACTGTCAAGGTACAGATCGCTCTTCGGAGCGAAAGTCTCGATCAATCTGTCGCTCTGCATGGTGTTGGTGGTGTTGACCATCATCAGGACAAAGAGCATACAGAGTGTGAACGCGATGATGATGGAAATATATCTCTTCGGGCTGCTGATCGTATCGTTGATCGCCAGGAAGGAGGCTGAAGATCTATTCGAACGGCTTAAGTGGAGCTTGCTCTTCTTGTTGTAGCGCTCGCCGCTCTGACCTGTGCGGATCGCGTCGACCGGAGTGGCCTTCTTGACTTTTCCTGTTGCGAGCCATGCCAGGAATACGATGACAATGACGACGATGAATGCACCGATGGCGTTGATCCAGATGCCCAGGCTGTTTCCGAGCATCATGTTCTCAGTAACGGATGCCATCAGGAGATTGTTGACCGGGATGCTCAGGAAGAAGCCCAGAACGGAACCGACGATAGCCATTCCCAGATACTTGGTCAGATAAAGAATACGGATCTTTCTGTTCTTGATGCCGATGGCTTTCATAACGCCGATCTCGCGGTACTCTCTGGAGATCGTGAAGGAAAGAGAGACCTTCAGGACAACGAAGGAAAGGATGATCAGGCAGACCGAAAGGATCAGGACGATGAAGGCAACGATCATGTCCATGACGTAGCAGATAGACACGACGGAAGCCGGCTGTGAGAACGCGGCGTTGTGTTTAGCGGCTGCGTCCTTGACCGCGTCGACGTCATTGGTGTCGATGCAGCAGACCTGACCACAATAGTTTTCCCGGATCTCTTCGCTTGCGGCGAACTTCTCGTAGTCTTCTGTGTGAAGCAGGATACGCGTGTTTCCCATAAAGTCAGATCCGAGGAGGGCATCCTTGACCTTGCCGTCAATGATCAGGCGGGCAGTGACATCACACTGACCGATCTCAAGGATGTCTCCGACTTTCAGGTCGTTATTTTTCATGAAGTTGCCAGTGACATAGCAATGGCCGGGCTCAAGTGCTTTTGGCGTATTATTATCTGTATCGAAGAAGTTGAAAGTGGTCTTTGAATAGTCCTGCATCAGCATGACGTTCTTGGTCTCGATTCTACTTCCGTCGCCCTTTTTCAGCGAGTCCTGAGAACCGTAGATAACGGTGTCCAGACGATAGGATTCGATGGCGGGTTCGGTTTCAAGCATCTCGTCGAGTTCTCCGACGGAATTGGGACCCATCGTGATCATGACATAGTCTCCGACGCCTGCCTGCTCGAGGTAGTAGCCCGTGCCGTTTGCGACGCTGATGACGTTGTTGAGGCCGGCGCCTACGAACAGAGCGGCCAGTGTGATGAACAGGAACACGATGATGTTCATGGCCTTCTTTTTTTTCAGTTCTTTTTTCAGTATGCGGAAAAACATTTTGTCATACCTTTCAATTCTGTGTTTTTGTTTTGTGTCTGTTTTTGAGAGCGGGGCCGGCGGGGTTAATTTAGGAGGGTGCCGCCGACCCGGGTTTCTCATGTTGTGACTACATCTTACCGCGGAGATTATTAAACAATCATTAAATGATCCTCCATGATATAATGCAGTTAAGACGAATCAGTCATCATGCCGCGATCAGGACAAAGCTTTCACCTTAGTATTTATCAGTAATATTTCGTTAAGATGCAACAGAATAACTATCTGCTTCGTCTAATTATCAGAAACCGTTCCGAAAAACGGAAATAAAGCGGGAAGGAAAAATCCGCTGAAAGCAGGAGGAAGTATATGAAAAAGAAGATTGCATCGCTACTCATTGCCTGTGTGCTGGGTACCGCATTTTTAGCCGGATGTAAATCCTCAAGCGATTCGGGCTCGAGAGTCAAGAATCGCAGTGCCGATAAAAACGAAGTTGCCGCTGAAATCACAAATGAAACGGCCGCAAATGCGGGTGAGTTGTCGGATGATCTGGATCTTTCCTATGAAGCGAAAGATGGTGACGCCGTGCCGGTAGCGAATACCGGAACTGTAGATTCGGTCGCTGACGCGAAGAAGGAGATGCTGGTTTTCCGTTGTACCATTTCTCTGGATACGCTGAATTTCGAAGAGTCTGTAACTGCGCTGAAGACGAAGATCGCAGAGTATCACGGATTTGTTGAGAGAGAGAACCAGTCGGACGGAAATGACAGCACCGGCAGATATGTTCTTGATGAAGAAGATAAAGATTACTACTATACCGCAACGATCCGTATCCCGTCGGAATACTACGAGTCTTTCGTAAGCGCGGCGTCCGGCATCGGTACTCTTCGTTCTAAGAACAGCTCGGTCGATAATGTAGCCACCCGTTACGGTACATTGAAGAGCGATCTTGAGATCTACGAGGCGGAATATGACCGCTACCTTAAGCAGTATAACGAAACGGAAGATGAGACCATCGCGCTTCAGATCCAGAGAGAACTTCGTGACCTCGCGATCACGATCTCCGACATCAAGACGGAGATGAGCATACTCGAAAGTGATGTCGCCTATTCCTATGTCACGATCACGATCCATAAGGTTTCCGAAAAAGAAATCGTAGAGAAAGTGGAAGAAGAGGAGGAAGAAGATAATTCTTTCGGCGCGAGACTTTCCAGGACGGCAAAAGGATCCTGGAATAAACTTCTCGGTTTCCTGCAGGGAATCGTCCTGTTCTTCGTCGCGAGCTGGTGGGTCATTCTCCTGCTTCTCATTCTCATCGGTCTGGTCGTCTTCTTTACGAAGAGAGGCATTCAAAAGTCGAATGAAAAAGCCGAGGCCCGTACAAAAGCACTCGAGGCGCAGCAGCGTGAGCGTTTGGCAGCTTATGAAGCTGCAAGGCAGAGGGCAAACGCGGAGAATCAGGCGCGAGCTGCAGAGAACCAGGCACAGATCCAGGCACGTATCGCAGCACAGAGAGCCGCTGAGCAGGCCCAGGCACAGGCAGTAGCTTCGCAAGTTGAAGTTCCGCAGGCGGAAGCACCGAAGGCAGAGGAACCTTCAGTAGAAGATCCGGATACACCTTCTGAAGAGAAAACAGAATAATACCTGAAAAGGAAAAGGAAACTGAATAGAGGCGCCGGAGATCAAGCCTTTCTCACCACAACGGTGATGGCGAAGTCTCCGGCGTTTTCTTTGTCGGAACCTTCATCCGAAGGAACGATCTTAGCGAAGATCTCTCCGTTCATCATGCGCATGAGAGATCGGGCGATAAAAAGACCGAGGCCGGAACCTTTGACGTTCTCGGAATTGCTGCCTCTGTAAAAGGACTCGAAAAGGTGCGGGATCTCTTCCTCTTTTACCGAGCATCCGCTGTTTCTTACCGTGATCAGACGGCAGTCTTCCTCATCAGAAAATTCGATCCTGACGTAGCGTCCACTACCGTATTTGATCGCGTTTTCCAGTAGATTCTGAAGCACTTCTTCAAGTCGTACAGGGTCGCCGGAGAGAAGTACATTTGAGTATTCACCGATGGTAAAATCCGTGCGAAGAGATTTGAACTTTTCGGCATAAAGAGTACGGATGCGGTCCATGACTTCGGCCAGATAAAACTCTTTCATCTCGGCTTCGAGATTAAGGAAATCTTCTTTAGATGCGGCGACGATATCCGAGACATATTTCTCGATCTCTTCCGCGTTGTGGCCGATTCCTGAAATAGCGTTTTTACGCTCTTCATCCGTCTCGTAGATATTCTCATCGAGAGCTCTGGAATAAAGCTTGATCGCCGAAAGCGGCGTCTTGATATCGTGTGAAAGCGACAGGATCAGCGTCTTCTTGTCCTTCTGAAGTTCGAGCTCACGCTCTTTGTTGCTCTCCAGATTATCGCGCAGCATGTTGATGCCCCAGAGGAATTTACCGAAGAATTTGTTCTTATCTTCCTTGACCGGAGCGGAAAGATTTCCGCGCGCGAGTTCCACGGAATAATCGCTCATCTTGTGGAACGGACGCAGGATCTTTCTGCCGATGTAGATCAGAACACAGGACGCGGAAATGATCGCGATCCCGAGTCCGATATTCATGTAGATCAGGGGACGGATATCTGCTTTTTCACGGTACTCGAAAATATAAAGATCATGGTCGATCTCTTTTACGACGAATTCGGAATTGATGACTGCTTTCGGATCGAAAAGCGCCGCTCGGGTGATGGAATCGTATTTTTCGGAGACCGATTCGACGGAAGCGCCGCCCTTGATGTCTTCCACGGCGCGGTTGATATCGACCATGTACTGTCTTTCCGCTCTGTTTCGGAGACTGCCGAGCATGTAGCCGTTGCAGATGACGATCAGCAGGACATATATGGCCAGGATGAAAGCCGTGAACCGCCAGTACTTACTCATAGCGGTACCCCGTGCCCCAGACTGTGATGATGTGCTTCGGATTCTTCGGATCCTCTTCGATCTTCTCGCGCAGCCACTTGATGTGCACGGTCAGCGTCTGGATCTCCGAATCACTGTCGGATCCCCAGATGTTGTTGAAGATATATTCCTTTTTCAAAGTCGTGTTTTTGTTTTCGATCAGAAGCTGTAAAAGAGCGAATTCCTTCTCCGTCATGGTGAGAGGTTTTCCGCCGAGAGTGACGGTACGCTGCACGGTATTCAGCCGCAGGTCGCCGTCGATGACTTCCTCGATCGCGTATTTGCGCTTAAAGATCCCGCGGATCTTTGCCAGCAGGATGTCGATATCGTAGGGCTTTTCGACATAGTCGTCCGCGCCGAGAGACAGTCCCTCGAGCTTACTTTCCTTGTCGCCTCTGGCGCTCGCGATGATGATGTGGGCATTGGAAGATTCACGGATCTTGCTGCACACGGAGAATCCGTCGATGCCCGGAAGCATGATGTCCAGAACGACGAGTTTTGCCCCATACTTCTCGAAAAGTTCCAGCGCGCGTTCACCTGTCGGCGCAATCGCGACGGTATAGTTTTCTTTCTTCAGAAAAGCACTCAGGAGTTCCCCGATCTCCTTATTGTCTTCGCAAATGATGATGTCCGGCATACTATCTCCTTGTCACCCCACGCGCATGAATTTCTGCGCCATTGATCTGAACTCATTATACCATGCGAAAATCGACAGGTGCTTTTCGCGCGGAAACCGCTTCCAAAAAGCTCGTACAGCCTCTAATTGCAGACGGAAGCGCAAATAGAAAACAGTAATTCCGAAGGCACGCTCTTGTTGAAAAGAGCCCGTGAAATTAGTATATTGTCATAAGGAGGATGTCATCGTGACCAACAACATCCAAAACATGAAAAAACATACATGCCCGACATGCGCAGGACAGCTTCGGATCAATACCGAGCTGCAGATCTACGAGTGCCCGTTCTGCGGCGTGACATACGACTACGAATACTTCCGTGAGGATGACGTACTCGAGCGCGCCGAACGTTCGATGAAGGCCGGTGAATACAAATCTGCCGCTGAGGCTTATGATTTCATGCTCGCGAAAGAGCCGCACAATTTTGTCGCGCTTCGCGGTAAGGTCATGATCGCCGCCAATGCCAAGAGCATGCAGGAATTCCGTGATCCGAACCGTCTTCGCACATTGAATTTTTCCAAGATCGATCAGGAGATCGACAAGGCGATCGTTGCTTCCGAAAGCAAAGGCATAGACTATTTTTCCAAGCTGAGAGAACTTGTCGCCGCGGGTAAAGAGTACAAAGAAGTGATCATGAGCATCACGAAAAGCAGAAACCAGAGGAAGCTTCAGGTCAAGAAGATCCAGCAGTTTAAAAACGCGCAGACGAACTCTTATGTGGATATCGGCGACAAGAAGACGGAAGTGTCCGTACATCCGAAGGATATGATGGTCGCGGCGATCGTGATCTACATCGTATGGTGCATTCTTGTGGGGATCATGGCGCTTTCACTGACGAGCGGCAACTCGACGACAAAAGCGACGGCGACAAAGAATAAAAACACCCTTGATTATAACTACAATTACGCTCCCCCGAAGTACGATGACGCGCTGTACGGTTACTTGTACCAGAATTACGAACTTACTTCCGATCAGCAGATCGAACTGAATTCCGCGAGTCAGGAAGTAGACAGGTTTACCGCGGATGCATGGGGATCGATCGTGCATGAAGTGACAGACGATGATACTTCCACGAAGAAGTCATCGAAGAAGTCCTCGAAGTCAAGTAAGGATGACGACGCGACCACGAAGAAAAAAGAAAACAAGTCGGGACTTTGGGGATTTCTCATCGCGCTGATCGTTCTTCCGGGACTTGGAGTTGTGGGCTACTGCATCTATCTGAAGAGGAAGCTCAACGAGATCTACAAGATCGAAAACACGATCCGGGTCTATCGTGATCAGGCATCCACGACAGCGGATCAGATCCTCGGCCATGAGGCGGACGCGGTTTCGGTAAGAAAGAAGATCTCTCTCCTTTACAATGAACTGACCAAACTCGACCCCGCGCCGGACATTCAAAATATGGCGATCGAAAGAGGGCCGGGGCTTTCCAGAAGGTGGCAGTAATGTGATATACTTGTATGGAAGTATGAAAAGGACCGGTGCTTCCCATGCAGTTTCAATTATCAACAAAGATCATTAAAGACGGAAAGGCAGCGCTCCTGATCGACGGAGGGCTGCCTTCCGGTATTTATAGGATCGCGGAAAAGATCCAAAGCGACATGAAAGCAGTCTTCGGCGCATCGCCGGAGGTCTACGATATAAACGAGCTTCCCGAAAAGGCATCATCTAAGATCGAGTATCCGATCATCGTCCTGATGGACAAAAACAGAGCTGAAAAGAAGTCCGCCAAATCGAGTAACATTCTTACAAATCTTGAAAGATCAGGTCTGATCGACCTTTCTGTGATCTCCGGGAAGCGTGAAGTATATCTTCATAAAGTCATCGAAAAACTCCCGGGAAAAGTGCTTTTGCCGAAGAATAAGGCGGCGCTTCTGATCGCGGGATCGGATAAAAGAGGCACGATCTACGGACTCTTCGCGCTGTCGGAAAAGCTCGGGGTATCGCCGTTCATCGACTGGCTGGACGTTAAGCCCGAAAGAAAAACGGAGTTTACGATCCCCGGAAAATACGAATTCATCTCCAAGGAGCCTTCGGTAAGGTTCCGCGGATTCTTCATCAACGACGAGTGGCCGGCATTCGGAAACTGGTGCAACAAGCGCTTCGGCGGGTTTAACAGTAAATGCTACGAGCATGTTTTCGAGCTGCTTTTGCGCCTCAAGGGCAACTACATGTGGCCGGCGATGTGGTCGGCGATCTTCCCGAACGACGGTCCGGGACTTGCGAGCGCGGAACTCGCTGACGAGCTTGGTGTCGTCATGGGCATGTCCCATCACGAGCCGTGCCTGCGTCAGGGCGAGGAGTACAGATATCTGCGCGGACCGGGATCGATCTACGGCGATGCCTGGAATTTCCTCAGCAACGAGAAGGGCATCACGAAGTTCTGGGAAGACGGCTTGATCCGAAGCGGCAAGTTTGAAAACGTCATCACCGTCGGCATGCGCGGCGAGGCGGACACGGCCATCATGGGCAAGGAAGCGACGCTTAAGGACAACATTGATCTTCTGAGAAAAGTCTTAAAGACGCAGAACCGCCTGATCAAAAAGTACGTCAACAAGGACCTCGACGAGGTGCCGAGAATGCTCGCGCTCTATAAGGAAGTCGAGCCGTATTTCTACGGTGACGAGAAGACGCCGGGACTTCAGGGTGATCCGGAACTTGAGGGCGTGACGCTCATGCTCTGCGACGATAACTACGGAAATCTCCGTACTGTGCCGACCCGGGAAATGCGCGATCACAAGGGCGGTTACGGCATGTACTACCACTTCGATTATCACGGCTATCCGATCTCTTACGAGTGGTTCAACACTTCACATCTTCCGAAGGTCTGGGAGCAGATGACGACCGCGTATGACTGCGGCATCAGAGAGCTCTGGATCGTAAATGTCGGTGACATTTTCAGCACCGAATATCCGCTTTCGTTCTTCCTCGATCTCGCTTACGATTTCGATAAATGGGGCACTTCCAATAAGAATGCCGCGCACGAATACACGAAGCTTTTCGTCGAGAAATACTTCGGAACAACACTTTCGGCCTCTCAGAAAAAGCAGGTCAAGGATCTTCTGCTCGGATATACCAGGATCACGTCTGCGCGCCGCACCGAGGCCATGAACGACGAAGTATATGTGCCGTTCGCGTTTGAAGAAACCGAAGAGATGCTCGCGATGATCGAGAAGCTGATGAGCACGACGGAAAGTCTTTACTCCAAGCTTTCCGGAAACGTGTCGTACCGTTTCTACGAGCTCGTTTATCTGCCGCTGATGGCGAATCTCAACGTGCAGAAGATGTGGCTTTATACTACGCAGAATCACGCTTACGCGAAGATCGGAAGCACATACGCGATGGCACTCGCGGAGAAGATCAACGCGTGCCTGGAATTCGATCAGGCTCTGGTGGACGAGCTTCACATGATCCACGGCGGCATGTGGTACGGGATGGGCCTTTCGGAGCACATCGGCTTTAAGAACTGGTGTGAAGAAGGCTGCCAGTATCCGGTCGTGCATACATTTATGCCCGGAAACAAGGACCGCCTGATCGTGACGATCCCGGGCACGGAACAATTCTCGGAAGGTTATTTCTGGACGCGAAAAGCACTTGTCCTTCCTTCTTTCCTCGATCCTTGCGCAACAGAAGGAAAGATCGAGCTGAGTACCGGATGCGATAAGAAGATCTCCTACACGATCGAGTGCGACTCGAACTGTCTTACGATCACACCTGCATCAGGTACGGTATCACCGCGTTCGAAAAAGACTTTGAAAGTAAAGATCGACAGAACGAAAATGCCGAAGAAAAACACGGAAGTAAAGATCATCGTGCGCTTCGGAGCAGATGCTTTTATCGAGGTAAGAGTACCGCTGAAAAAGAGCGCAGATGTGATGAAATCTCTTGAGAGAATCGCGCCGGAATTCATCGCGATCGACGCGGAAAACTATACCGAAAACATCCCGGGAAAAGTCGGCAGATTCGAAGTGATCCCGGACTACAACAGAGGGCTTTCCGCAATGAAGGCCTACCCGCAGGATGTGACGTTTAAAAAGGCAGGAGACGCACCGACTCTGATGTATCAGGTGAGCGTTCCGAAGGATGGAAAATACACGCTTCGTCTGATGACGAATCCGAGCAATCCGAATACACGTCTGATGGAGCTTTTCGTCGGTGTAGGAAGTAACGGCGGAAGACTGAAAAAGGTCAACATGATCCCCGACGGATTCGCGATCGGAGATGAACAGGAACTCTGGAAAAAAGGCGTACTCGATAACCTTCGCGTTACCGAAGTCGATCTGGATCTGAAAGAAGGAAAGAACACGATCGAGATCTCCGCGATCAGCCCGAACTTTGTGCTGACGAAACTGGTGCTTTTCGAGAAGGGAAAAGCGCCTTCAGACTCGTATCTCGGTCCGCAGGAGACGTTTCGCGTTTAAAGGTTTTAAGGCGCAAGAGTCGGCGCGTGATCGTTACAGATCGAATTCCGCTGCGATGCGATAATCTGTTCTGATCCCGTCGCCCTGGTCGGGATCACTTAGGATCTCTCCGACGATGGTGACTGATTTTGTGATGCGATAGTGTCCGGAAGGATGTTTCACGTACCCGTCCAGAAAAACGACCTGAGTGAACGATCCGCCGGGATTGATCGAGGAGATGTCGTGGCTGAAGATCTGTGTAATGCCATCGTGTTCATAAAACGGGACGTCATACCAGACACCGTCATCCAGATACTCGAGGCTGTAAGGTGCCGGAATCTCGAGAGTGTTGGAGCTGTGGTTGTTTGTGATCGTGAGCTCGGCTCTGTCGTCAGAGAGCAACTCCACGGAAACCTCAAGTGACAGCTTTTCTGTGTCTGTGATCACGTAAGGCGATACAGTGGAAAAAGACGGCTTTTTCCAGAATTTGAGATATACCGCGTAAAGCGCGAAGAGGAGAACAAGCGCCGCGAGCACAAAGATCAGCATCTTTTTCTTATTCATGAGCAGCGCCCCTTTCGTCGTTTTTCTTCATTCTATCAGATGTTGAACTCACCCGCGATAGTGTATTTTTCGAGAAGCGTTGCGGAATCGATGTCGCCGATCTCTCCGTCGAAATACTGCACGTTAACGACGAGCAGATACGTTCCCGGATCAAGCGAATAAGTATCGTGAATATCCAGGATTATAGAAATGGATTCCGACGGACCGACATAACAGTTCAAGCGGTTTTCGCCCTCATTGACAAACGCGGCGACAGGCACGACGTCTCCATTTTCGTTTTTGACGCAGAGAGTGAATTCATTCTCGTAATAAAGCGGATGATCACCAACGTTCGTGAGAACTACATCTAATTCGGTAACGTCACTACTGCCATCTTCGTAGAACGAGACATCGGGCGGATACGAAACTGTCAGGTTGACAAGAGAGCTGACATCCGTGTCGATGATAACGATCGGATCTCCGTTGGTGTCCGTTTCGTTTCCGGTCGGTTCGATGAAGTCGGCGATGGTACTGCATTGCGCACTGGCATGTGGTTCTATGCCTTCAGTTGTCGTCGTAATATCTCCCGTACTCATGGGCATAGTTGTGGCAGGCGTGGTCGGATCCGGATCGATCGCGCCGGTGACGACGATGGCGCTATCACACTGCTGTTTGATCAGATCCTTCTTTCCGCCGATGATCCCTGCTTTCCAAAGTCCGAAAACAGCGATCGCGATCGCGGCGATACCGGCTACTGTCGGAAGCACGAAACGGATCAGTTTCGCGCGCTTCACGGAAGCGGCCGAGACAGGTGCTTTTGAAGAGGAAGCATCGAGAGCCGAATAGTCTTCTTCGTGTGCTTCATTGATGTAATTGTCGTCGATATCCGAGATGATCTCGAAAAGATCTTTTCCGGTCATGAGATCAGTCCTCCTTCCAGAAGTTTCGTACGAAGCTGATTCCTCATACGATTCAGCGAGACGGAGACGTTATTCTCCGTCATGTTCATGCGCTCGGCGATGTCTTTGACGCTGTCCGCGTACCAGTAGCGGCATACGAAGATCTTTCGCTTGTCGGAAGGAAGTTCCGAAAGGAATTCGTTGATCTGTTCGAGCAGTTCTTTTCGGAAAAGCTCGCTGTCAGCGGATTCTTCGCCCGCGATGACTTCGCCTAATTCGTCGAGTACAAGTGGAAGGTTTCCGCCGCCGCGTTTTTCCGCGTGGGTCTTCTTGTAAAGATTGATCGAGAGGTTCCTCGTGATCCTGCCGAGAAATGGCGGAAGGATGGAGGGTCTCTTCGGCGGAATGGAATTCCAGGTGGCAAGGTATGTGTCGTTGACGCATTCTTCGGCGTCCTGCGCGCTGCCGAGGATGTTCATTGCGATCGCATGGCAGAACCGGCCGTACTTTTTCGTTACGGCTTCGATCGCCTTTTCGCTTCGATCCCAAAACAGCTGCACGATAGCTGCGTCGTCCATCCCTTGCTACCTCCTTCGTACATATTAACAGATTCGAGCGCAAAAACTTACATGATATAATGAATTCAGGTTCGATATTTTTGAGAGCGAGAGATCACGACGTCAAGGGGGAACGGCGGATGAAGATCAAAAAGTGTGAGATGGACTTTGATCAGGTCATGAAGCTGCCGCGCCCGGATCACAAAAAACCGAAAAAACCGAGCCGCGTCTTAAGCCTCGTCATGCGAACGGCGGCGATCCCGGACCTTTGTTCCGTGAAGTTTTCCTACACGAAAAAGAATATGGATAAGGCGGGAAAAGGACCTTTCCTGATCCTCATGAATCACAGCAGTTTCCTCGATCTGGAGATCGCATCGAAGATCATGTTCCCGAAAAGATACAACATCATCTGCACGTCGGACGGCTTCGTCGGAAAAGAAGGTCTGATGCGAAATCTCGGATGCATCCCGACGCAGAAATTCGTGTCGGATATTTCGCTCATCACTGACATGCGCTACGCGATCGGAATGAATAAGACTTCGGTGCTGATGTACCCCGAAGCGAGCTACTCTTTCGACGGTACGGCGACGCCGCTTCCACGCAGGATGGGAGTGCTTTTCAAGGCGCTTCACGCTCCTGTTCTCATGATCACCACATATGGATCTTTCGCGAGAGATCCGCTCTACAATAACCTTCAGAAACGAAAGGTGAAAGTCACCGCACAGCTCGAGTGTCTTCTGTCAAAAGAAGAGGTGAAGAGTAAGTCTGTCGAGGAGATCGACGAGATCCTCGACAAGGCATTTTCCTTCGACTATTTTACTTGGCAGAAAGAGAATCAGGTCAAGATCGACGAGCCTTTCCGCGCGGACGGATTGCACCGGATTTTGTATAAGTGCGCGTGCTGTAAAGAAGAAGGGAAGATGGAAGGAAAAGGAACGACGCTGACGTGTCACGCGTGCGGAAAAACGTGGGAGCTGGATGAGTATGGACAGCTCGTGGGCGAGTGCTTTTCGCATATTCCGGACTGGTACGCGTGGGAAAGAGAGTGCGTGAAAAAAGAGATCGAGGATGGAACGTACAAGCTCGACACGGATGTGGATATCGGCATCATCGTGGATTTTAAATCGCTCTACATGGTCGGGTCCGGACACCTCACGCACGACGAAGAAGGATTCGTGCTCGACGGATGCGACGGACGGCTTCACTACACGCAGTCGCCGAAGGAAAACTACAGCCTTTATTCCGACTACTTCTGGTATGAGATCGGCGATGTGATCTGTATCGGCAAAAAGGATATCCTCTACTACTGTTTCCCGAAGAAAAAAGACGTCGTCGCCAAGACCCGAATCGCCGCGGAAGAGCTTTTCAGGAGGAAGCGGGAGAAACGCTCGAAAACTTGAATAAAAGCGCTTTTTGTGGGATACTTTTCTTTGCTTATTTCGCATATGACGTAACCACAAGGAGGCAGTATGGAAGAAGCATTAAGAAATCAGTTTGTTAAGACCGTGCAGGATTTCACTGCAATGACGGGCATTTACCTGCCGGATGATGTTGAGAAGAGACTTCGCGAGCTTCGTGAGACCGAGTCGATCGACAACGCGAAGACCATGTATGACTGCATGATCGAGGACCTTTCCCTCGCAAAGAAGCTGCACCGTCCTTTGTGCCAGGACACAGGTGTTCTTCAGTATTTTGTCGAGGTAGGAACCGAGTTCCCGTACCAGGCGGAGATCGAGAGTGTCCTTGTTGAGGCCGCTCGAAATGCGACGCTCCAGACGCCGCTTCGTCCGAATGTCGTTGAGCCGCTCGGCGAGCACAATACCGGCGACAACACCGGCTACGGTGCTCCTTATATTGAATACGAACTGGTTCCGGGATCTTCCGACCTGCGACTTCGCATGTATATGGCCGGCGGCGGATGCTCGCTTCCGGGCAGAAGCAAGGTCCTGATGCCGCTCGAGGGCGTCGAGGGGATCAAGAAGTTCGTTTATCAGACGATCCTCGATTGGGGCGCAAATGCCTGCCCGCCGCTCTGCATCGGTATCGGTCTCGGCACCTGTGCCGCAACATCCGCGGTTCTTTCCAAGAAGGCACTTCTCCGTCCGATCGGCACGAGAAGCCAGTATCCGGAAGTTGCCAAGCTCGAAGATGAACTTCAGCAGGGCCTGGATTCCCTGGGTATCGCTCCTTTGGGATTCGGCGGAAGCCACACTGTCCTCTCCGTAAATATCGAGGCGGCAGCGCATCACCCGGCAACACTCGGTGTCGGTATTTCCACAGGCTGCTGGGCCACAAGAAGAGGCGAGATCATCATCCACAAGGATCTCACTTCCGAGATCATCTCTCACAAGAACTCACTGAAGAAAGAGGAGGTGTAAGAACATGAAGAAAGTTTTGACCACTCCTATCACATACGATCAGATCAAGGATCTCCGCATCGGAGATACCGTTTACCTCACAGGTATGCTCGCAACCTGCCGTGACAGCGGCCACCGCCGTGTCGTACAGGAAAAGGTCATGCCGGAGAATTTTGAATTCAAAGACGGCGCGATCATCCACGCCGGTCCGATCGTCGGAACAGACGAGAATGGCAAGCAGTATATGGTTTCCATCGGACCTACGACGAGCCGTCGTATGGAAGCTGCTGAGGCAGATTTCATCGAGCAGACAGGTCTTCGCCTGATCATCGGTAAAGGCGGTATGCTCGAAAAGACGACAGAAGCCTGCAAGAAGTTCGGCGCGATCCATTGCGCGTATCCGGGCGGATGTGCCGTAGTTGCTGCGCAGGAAGTTGAAGAGCTTCAGGGCGTAGAGTGGATGGACCTCGGCATGCCGGAGGCTCTGTGGATCATGAAAGTAAAGGAATTCGGTCCGCTGGTCGTATCTATCGACACAGAGGGAAATAACCTCTTCGAGAACAACACGAAGATCTTTAAAGAAAGATTCGATAAGCTCATACAGGGTTAACTCATGCTCGGGAGCACAGTTCCGCGAGCTATCTTATGACGGGAACTGTTCTACATTCTGTTCTACTTTTTTGGAATTTTTAGAACGAAACATAGAATTTTCTGCTTGTTCTATGTTTCGTTCTATTTTTCGCGCATTTTTAGAACAAAACCTAGAACATTCTTGTTTGTTCTATGTTTCGTTCTATTTTTCACACGTTTTTAGAACAAAACCTAGAACATTCTTGTTTGTTCTATGTTTCGTTCTATTTTTCGCGCATTTTTAGAACAAAACCTAGAACATTCTTGTTTGTTCTATGTTTCGTTCTATTTTTCACACGTTTTTAGAACAAAACCTAGAACAGTTATTGCAGAAAACACTCCATGGTTTTGTCGGAAGCCGTTGAAAAACTGGATATCAGACGTCCAGATCTTTGTGGATAATCTCCTCCGCTTCAGAAAGCGGAATTCCCTTTTCTTTTGCGAGGCGCGCGAGATCTTCGTACTCGACTTTCTTTCTTGTGACGCCGTAGCCGGAAGAGATCTTCACTCTGACAGAGCCCAGAGACGTGTCGACCTCATATATCTTCCGATCCAGAGTATAGCGCTGCATCTGTGTCTCGCGTACGCCGATCGTCGTCGTATGCTTGAAAAGCAGCTTGACGAATTTCTCTTTATCTTCGGGCTTACAGAGCACGCGCAGAAGGATGCCCGGACGGGATTTCTTCATGCCGCAGGGAACGGTAAATACTTCGTTTGCGCCTGCTTCGAAAAGACGGTCCATCGCAAATCCGATCGCTTCGCCGGTCATGTCGTCGACGTTGCAGGAAAGTTCGATGATTTCGCCGTTGGATGCAAAAGATGCTGCCGGCGCGCTTTCCGTTACCGGAGCGGGGATCTCTTCGTCGATCGTCTCACCGATCATGACACGAACGCAGTTGGCTCTCGGGAAGTCTTTTTTACCCATGCCGTAGCCGATGGCAGAAGTCTTCATCATGGGCTGTTTTCCGAAGCCCGTTGCGAAGTGCTTAAGAAGTGCGGCGCCTGTCGGTGTGCAGAGTTCGCCGTTGATATCCGCGCTGTAAGTCGGGATCCCCTGAAGGATTCTTGCTGTTGCCGGAGCGGGAACCGGAAGGATCCCGTGTGCGCATTTCACAGTGCCGGAACCAACGTGGATCGGAGAAACGATCACTTCGTCCGGAGCAAGTTTTTTCATGAGAAGGCATACTGCTGTGATATCCGCGACGGCATCCATCGAGCCGACTTCATGGAAATGGATCTGATCAACAGGCTGACCGTGTACGTGGCTTTCAGCCTCGGCGATCTCCTGATAAACAGCCAGCACATCCAGCGCCACAGACGTCGGAAGCTTCATGTGATCGCCGATGATATGCTCGATATCGTGCATGCTGCTGTGATGGTGCGAATGACCATGCTCATGCGAATGTTCATGCTCGTGTTCATGATCGTGGTGATGCTCATGATCATGCTCATGGGAGTGCTCGTGACTATGCTCATGCTCATGTTCATGGTGGTCATGATCATGGTGATGCTCATGGTCGTGTGAGTGCTCATGGTCGTGATGGTGATCGCATCCGCAGCCCTCTTCCTCGCCGTTGACGAGTACCGACATGTGCGTGCCGGTGATGCCACATTTGACGGCAGGTTCTGCTACGTACTTAACGCCCGGGATCCCGCGCGAATTCAGTTTCTCAACAAATGCTTCACGCTCTTCTTTCGGAAGAAGCTCGAAAAGCGCTGCGCTCAGCATGTCGCCCGCGGCGCCCATGGAACAGTCGATATACAGAACCTTCATTTTTTCGCCTCCATATGGTTGATCATGCTGGCCAGATAACCGGCGCCGAATCCGTTGTCGATATTGACGACAGACACGCCGCTGGCGCAGGAATTAAGCATCGAGAGCAGTGCGGATAATCCTTCGAAAGAAGCACCATAACCGACGGATGTCGGAACGGCGATGACCGGGCAGTCGGCAAGTCCGCCGATGACGCTCGCGAGCGCTCCTTCCATACCGGCGATCGCGATGATGACGCTTGCGGACATGATCTCTTCTTTATGCGAAAGAAGACGATGAAGTCCGGCAACACCGACGTCGTAAAGACGAACGACTTCGTTACCGTAGCTTTCCGCGGTGATCGCGGCTTCTTCCGCGACGGGAATATCGCTTGTGCCGCCGGTCGCGACGACGATCTTACCTATGCCGTCTGCTTCCGGAAAAGCACCGTAAAAGCCGATGCGTGCTTCTTTGTAGTAGGTGATGTCGTGCGCGGCTTTGACCTCGTTTGCAGACTCTTCGGAAAGGCGGGTGATCAGGATGCGATCCTGCCCGTTTTTGATCATGGACTCTATGATTCCGATGATCTGAGAGGGTGTTTTTCCCGCGCCATAGATCACCTCGGCAACGCCCTGGCGGATACTTCTGTGATTATCCACTTTCGCGTATCCGAGGTCATCAAAAGGCGCGGCCTTCAACTTCAGAAGAGCTTCCTCCGAAGTGATATCGCCGCGCTCAAGTGATTCGAGTATTTGTTTAATGCTCGTGTTCATTATCAGTTCTTTTTCGAAAGGAGCTTTGCCTTAAGAGCACCCTTCGGATCTTTTGCCAGAAGAACGACCAGCCAGATGATCAGACCCAGAGCAATAACGGTGAGTCCGAGGAATGCATCGTTGATCATGTCAGCGGTTGCCGGCTGGAAGAACTCGTCCTTCAGCTCAGCGTACTCGAAGATGGCATCGCACATCCACATCAGGGAAGCGCCCCAGTAGATCAGAGCGAGTGTGCCGACTTTCCAGTCGTCCTTCGGAGCATTTTTATACCATACGATAGTTGAGATGATCGCAGCAAAAACAGTCAGTAACAAAGTCATGCGATCACCTCACTTCTTTTCTTCGTTGGATTCTTCAACAACGACCTCTGCGAGCTTGCCGGCGCGCTTTTCCAGACGGGAAGAAACGATGACCATGCCTGCCCATACAGCTGTTACGAGAAGTGCCATCGTTACGCCGACGGTTGCCATCTCGTGGAACATTTCCGAACGGGAAGAGGAATCCGAAGCCGCTGTCAGGAACGGAAACCACGGTACTACTTCACCATGCCAAACGTGCTCGAGCGCCAGAAGAGCGGAACCGCCCCAGAGCATATTGTTGAGCCATTTCAGCTTACGGGAAAAACTAGTCTTTTCTACGATCTCGGAAGAACCCTCGTGATGGATCTCCATATTCGCTTCTTTCTTTGCAAGAGCTTTCTGTGCGATCGTTGTGATGATCGCTTCAGTTGTAGGTACTAAAAAACAAGCCATAAACCTAGCCTCCTTAAAACTTCGGGAAGGTAAAAAATGAGATATCTCCCGAATACTTTCACATCGTAATTATACTTTCTTTAAAAGGGCGATTCAACCGAGCGGAAGCATGTCGGCAAAATCCCGAAAGTTTTCGACATGATATAAAAGCGGAAGCCCTTTTGGGATTCCGCTTGAAAAGCACTTGTATGGGATAATTTTTCAGTAAAGTGTGACTTCCAGATCTCCGTTTCCGTTTGTCTCGATCGTCAGGTAGTTTCCGTTTTTCATCGCGCCCGGATTTAAGAATCGGATGCCGTAGACTTCCTTATCGATCTGTCTGTGGGTGTGCCCGTAGATGATGGTATCGCAGGCATTTTCCTTCGCGGCATAGGCCATGAGCTCCGAACTTGCTCGGTACAGATGACTGTGCATGACCAGTGCTTTATGAACGGAATTAAAGGTCAGTGTGATCTGATCCGGAATGCGCGAAGAGGAAGAAAACCACGAGTCGCAGTTACCTCTGACCATACGGATATCGATGGAGCGGGAAGTGCATCTTCGGATGATCTCCTCGACGTCATAGACTTCCATCTCCAGGTCGCCACACACAACGACGGTATCCACATCGCTGTGTTTGGAAAGGGCACTTTCCAATCTGGATTCGGCGCCGTGAATATCCGAACAGACGAAGTACTTGGCCATATTACTGAGCCTGAACGGCAGTCATCGCGACGGTATTTACGATATCCTCAACGGAGCATCCGCGGGAAAGGTCGTTACACGGCTTTGCCAGACCCTGAAGAACGGCGAAGCAGTCCGCGTTACCGATACGCTGTGTGATCTTATATCCGATATTGCCAGCCTGAAGATCCGGGAAGATCAGGACGTTCGCTCGGCCGGCGACCGGAGAACTCGGAGCCTTGGAAGCGCCGATAGCAGGAACGAGTGCCGCGTCAAACTGCATCTCACCGTCCAGAAGAAGATCCGGTGCGAGTTCGTGCGCCATTGCAGTTGCTTCCTGAACTTTAGTAACGAGATCGTGCTTTGCGCTGCCCTTTGTAGAGAAGGAAAGAAGAGCGACTCTCGGTTCTTCGATACCGCAGAGGACCTTCGCTGTCTCAGCCGCGGAAACGGCGATCTGAGCGAGTTCCTGTGCGTTCGGGCACGGATTGACTACGCAGTCGGCATAGACCAGAAGGCCATCCTCGCCGAGTTCCTTGTTCGGGCACTCCATAAGGAAGCTGCTCGAAACGATCGACATGCCCGGCTTTGCCTTAATGATCTGAAGTGCCGGACGAAGCATATCGCCTGTGGTGTGAACGGCACCGGAAACAAGTCCGTCCGCGTCACCGAGCTTGACCATCATGATGCCGTAGTACATCGGATCTTTGACGATCTTCTTCGCGTCTTCCTCAGTTACGCCCTTCGCCTTACGAAGCTCGTAGAAAGTATTCGCGTACTCATCGAATTTCACACTGTTACACGGATCAACGATCTCGATTCCCGTGATATCCGCGCCCTGCTCGGAAGCAACTTTCGCGATCGCAGAAGGATCACCGAGAAGTACCGGCTCAGCGAGACCGTCTCTCTTGATCAGCTCGGCTGCCTTTACGGTACGCGGCTCGTCACCTTCCGGAAGAACGATGCGCTTTACATTTGCCTGTGCTTTAGCTCTGATCTTTTCAATTAAACTCATAAGTCAATTCCTCCTTAGAGATCCATTCCCGGGAATCCGTCCCAGACCGGTTTGCCTGTATATGTGAGTGGTGTGATCTTGCCCTGCATGACCTTCAGTGCCGGAAGAGCCAGAGCTTCCTGCTCCATCTCACCCGGGTAGTCGGCGATCGGAGCGATCCAGCCACAGCGCTTTTCGATCGTTGCCTTAACATCAGCGAAACGGAGAAGTCCGCCCGTCAGAAGGATGCCGTCGACCTTGCCGCAGAGAACGCAGCTCATCTCACCGATCATCTTGCAGATCTGATACAGCATTGTGTTCCAGACAAGAGAAGCCTTCGCGTCGCCCTTGTCGACCAGATCGTGGATCGTGTCCGCGTTTGCCGTCCCGAAGAGGTCAACGAAACCGCCGGCTCTCGAGCAGCGGAGACGAACGTCCGCGACGGAGTGTTCTTCGATATAATCCAGCAGGGAAAGCACCGGTACAGAGCCGATTCTTGTCGGTGTAAAAGCGCCTTCGCCGTCGGCGCCCATGTTACCGTCAACCATCTTGCCGTGGTCGTGAGCGCTGACTGTGATGCCGCCATCGATGTGAGCGACAACAAAATTACAGTCTTCGTATTTCTTTTTCATGACATGCTCCGCGTGATAATCCGCGACCGCCTTCTGGTTAAGAACGTGGGAGTGGGAAACGCGGTAAATGCCCTTGATACCGGTGAGTCTTGCGTAATCGCAGTACTCGTCAACGTTTGTCGGGTTCAGTGTGAAAGCCGGCTTATTGAACTCCTGAGCGAACTTCCAGGCGAGCATAACGCCCAGTTTCGCGGGGTGCTCACTGCCGCCGACAGCAGCGACCGTATCGTCATAGAGCTTCTGGTCGATCTTCGTGATACCACCCGGCTGCGTGCAGGCAGAACCGCCACGGCCGACGAAAACGTCGATCTCTTCCGGAGGAACGCCCTCGTCTTTAAGCATATTCAGGATGACTTCGTAGCGGAAAGGCATCTGATCGTTAACGTGCGGGAAGGAAAGAAGCACGTCTGCGTCGTGAAAAAGGCTCTTTTCAAAGAGCGAAGTTTCGTTTTCAAAAAGGCTTACCTTCGTCGAAGTAGAGCCCGGGTTGATGATCAACAGTTTGTATTTCTTGTCTTCCGGCATGTGTATTTCTCCTGTGAAATCCATTATTTCTAGCTTTGCAGGCCCGACAGATACGAACCGCAAGTGTATTCTATACCGCTGTTTTTCGAAAAACAATTGAATAAGAATAAATAAATAAGAGACGTAAAAGAACCTAAACGGAAACGAACCTGACAAGGAAAAGGACGAGAATGGAAACAGTTCCGTAACAAATTCATTGACAATCCGTGCTAAAATGGCGACAAGGACTACCATGGAGGATGGTAGTCAATGATTCATCATAGACCAGTGCGCCCAAATGGCGGTTGGTTGTATGGTGCTATTGTGGTATACGCCAAAATCCTCTAATACTCATTACCCGCAACCTTGTAAGGGGATGCTATAAGGAGGGACTTAAATGGGAAAGAAAAAGAAGATAGTATCACTAATCGTGAGCGTAGCTATGCTCGTAGCCATGTTCCCGATGATCGTGCATGCTGATGAA